>NZ_JAUHQA010000001.1:0-690054 GCF_030418295.1 Demequina muriae | reverse complement strand
TTGATAGCCTCGCCCCGCTTGACAATACCGAAGGCATCGAGCACCCGATCCAGTGGCACTCGCTCCGTGATGAGGTCCTTGACGGGGACCTCGCCGGAAGCGATGCGCCGCAGCGCCTCCTTGTTGTGGTGCGGGGCCGAGCCGTTGGCGCCGAAGATCCGCAGCTGCCGGTAGTGGACCAGGTTCGAGTCGCACGTGATGGTGGGGTTGGTCTTGGGCAGGCCGCCGAAGAAGCTGATGCGCCCGTTGCGCGCCGCCATCTCGATGGCCTGCTCCTGCGCCACGTTCGCGGCGGTCGCCGTGATGATGCAGTCCGCGCCACGGCCGTCCGTGAGCTCGCGCACGCGCTCCACCACGTCGACCACGGAGCCGTCGATGACCTCCTCAGGATGGACCGCATCGGCCGTCATCTTGAGGCGCTCAGCGTTGACGTCGATGAGGAACACTCGTCCCGCGCCGTTGGCGCGGGCGAGGCGGATGTGCATGGCGCCGATGGGTCCGGCGCCGAACACCACCACGGTGTCGCCCTCCTCGATGCCGAGGATCGACTGCGCGTTGATGGCGCAGGCGAGGGGCTCGGCGGCGGAGGCCTCATCGAAGCCCACGCCGTCGGGGATCCGGTTGAGGCCGTCGACCTTCATGACCTCGCGGGGCACGATCATGTACTCGGCGAAGCCGCCCTCGTACTGGTAGCCCATCGAGGTCTGGTTCTGGCAGACCTCCATCCAGCCGCGCGAGCACTCGTAGCAGTCGCCGCATGGCACCGCGGCGATGACCTGCACGCGGTCGCCCTCGGCCCACCCCTCGACGCCCTCGCCGAACCCGACCACCTCACCGGCGATCTCGTGGCCGATGATGCGCGGCGGGGACAGGTTCTGGTGCCCGTTGTGGAAGATCTTGACGTCGGTGCCGCACGTCGAGCAGTTCCGCACGCGGATCTTGACCTCGCCGGGGCCGGGCTCAGGCTCCGGGACGTCCTCGATGCGCACGTCCTCGGGGGCGTAGAAGACCAGGGCTTTCATGGGGCTCACTCCTCAGTGTTTCGGGGGGACAGCAGGTCGAGCACGCCTTCGGGGGTGGTGGCGCCGCGCAGCGCGGCGGCCTTCTCGGGGTCCATCAGGACCCGGGCGAGGGAGGACAGGATGTCCACGTGCTCCTCGGATTTGGATGCGATCGCGACGCAGACGGTCACGTCGTTGCCGTCCCAGTCGACTCCGTCAGGAAACTGGAGCACGGCGAGCGCCGCCCGCGCGATGTGCTCGCGCGATTCGTTGGTGCCGTGCGGGATCGCCACGCCTTCGCCCACGTAGGTGGAGACGGACTTCTCGCGTTCGTGTAGCGCCGCCGCGTACTCGGTGGTGGCGGCGCCGATCTCGACGAGCACCTCGCCGCACTGGCGCAGCGCGTCCGCCTTGTCCTGGGCTGTGAGGCCAAGGCGGACGGCGCCAGCGTCGAGCAGGGCCCGGTCAGGACTCAAGGGTCTCGCCGTTCTTGATAGCCTGCTCGACCTTGGTGAATGCGGGATCCCCCATGAAGATCGCGAAGGGCACGACCACGGCCTGCGGGGCCGTCGACTGGGCCCGGGCGGCAAGGCCCTGGTGGCACAGCACGACCGTCGCATCGCCGGGGATCTCGTTGACGGGGGTGTGGACCACCTCGACGCCGAGAGGCGAGAGCTTGGACCGGAGTGTGCTGGCGACCATCACCGAGCTGCCCATTCCCGCGTCGCACGCGATGACGACCTTCTTCACGTCTGAGCCGTTGATCGATGGCATCGGACCTGTCCTTTCGTGGGGAGGTGCGGTCGCCGTCAGACGGTCGCGGGGGTGGTGGATGCGGCCGATGCGTCGGCTGCGGAGTCGTCCTCGGGTGCGTCCTCGCGGCGAGCCTCACGGCCGAAGCCGAGCAGCATGGCGGCCACGAAGAACGAGACGGTCGCCGCCAGAATCACCTGGGCGAACATCACCACGAAGTTGCCGATGCCAGGAGGCGTGAACGCGATCCACGCGAAGATGGATCCGGGCGAGGGCGGGGCGACGAGGCCACCGTTGAACATCACGCCGATGAGGACACCCGTCATGCCGCCGAGGATCGCCGCGGCGATGAGCTTGGGCTTGGCCAGCACGAACGGGAAGTACACCTCGTGGATGCCACCGAAGAAGTGGATGATGGCGGCGCTCGGTGCCGCGGCCTTGAGCATGCGGGGCCCGAACAGCATGAACGCGAGGAGGATGCCCAGACCGGGTCCGGGGTTCGACTCGATCATGAACAGCAGCGACTTGCCGGTCTCCTCGGCCTCCGCCGTGCCCAGCGGCGTGAACACGCCGTGGTTGATGGCGTTGTTGAGGAACAGGATCTTCGCGGGCTCGACCACGATCGAGGCGAACGGCAGCAGCGAGTTCTCCACGAGGAAGTCCACGCCTTCGCCGGCCCACTCGACGAGCTGGCTCACGATGGGGCCGATGATCATCTTGCCGAGCACCGCGAGCAGACCGCCCAGGATGCCGAGCGAGAAGTTGTCGACCAGCATCTCGAAGCCCGGCTTGATCTTGCCCTGCCAGGTGGACTCGAGGCGCTTGAGGCACCAGGCGGCGAACGGACCGATGATCATGGCGCCTAGGAACATCGGCACCTCAGAGCCGACGATGACGCCCATGGTGGCGACGGCACCGATCACGGCGCCGCGCGTCTCGTAGACGAGCTTGCCGCCCATGTAGCCGATCAGCAGCGGGAGCAGGTAGGTGATCATGGGGCCGACGAGCACCGCGACGGTGGCCGTCCACTCCATGACGCCGTCATTGGGGGCCCCGTTGAGACCCTCCGCGATCTTGTTGACCCAGCCCGCCTCGATGAACAGGGCCGTGATGAGGCCCCACGCCACGAAGGCGCCGATGTTGGGCATGATCATGGCCGACATGAAGCGGCCGAGTCGTTGCACCTGGGTGCCGAATCCGGCTCCGGTGCGGTTCTTGTTCGCCTTGGCCTTGGCCTGGGCGTCGCTGAAGGACATCAGTGTCCTACCCTTCCCCCCCGCTTCTTTGCGGAGGACTACCATCCTGTGCCCGTTTGGGCCCGTTCCGTTGGAACTAATTCCGCACGCTAGCGCTGAAGGGCGGGGCTGTCAACAGATAAACGGGTAGAACCGGGCAGGCACGGGGGTCGAACGGAGGAGATCGGGTCCGTCAGTGCTCCAGGCCGTCCTGGGGCGGGTTGGGAGCCACGCCGCCTTCCGGGGCGAGCGCCGCGTAGTGATCGGACAGCGCCGGGTAGTAGTCGTCCCAGTCGATGTCGCTCGCGCTCTCTCCTCCGAGAACGGCGGACAGACGGTCGAGGTAGTAGTCCCAGCCGGGGCCGACGCTCCCGATGTCGTCCGCGCCCAGGCGCTGGGCGAAGGTGAGCACGGTGCCGTGCGGGGTGGTCTGGATGCCGAGGCTGAGGTGCCAGGTGCCAGTGGGCGTGCGCGTGTCCACGACCAGCCGATGCGGGGGAGAGCAGTCGCGCACGAGGCACTCCTCGGCCTCCGCCTCGTCCGATTCGGCGGTCATGTAGAAGAGCACGCGACCGGTCGACTCCTCGGTCTCCCAGCGGCCGATCCAGGTCTCGAGCTTGTCCGACTCGGCGACGTGCGCCCACACCGTGGTGACGGGCACGTCGTACACCCGCTGGAAGACCAGCTCGGGGCCGTGCTCGCCCTCGGCCACCGTTCCTGTTGCCTCGACCATGGTCGTCGCTCCTCTCGGGGGTTGGGCTTCGTGCGGGCGTTCGCTAGTCGATGGCTTCGACCGTGGAGGGATCGTTGTTCCGGGGATTGCCCACGGCCTTCGCGACCTCGTGCCACGCGAGCTCGGGCGCCGGCGCGGCGATGACGTCGAACAGCGTGCCCTGGTCGCTGTCGCCGTCGAGCCACGCGTCCACACCCTCGGGCACCAGCATTACGGGCTGGCGGTCGTGGATGTCGCGCATCTCGTCGCGTGCGGCGGTGGTGACGATGGTGGTCGAGACGAGCCACGGGGCATCGTCGCCCAGGGCCTTGTCCTTCCAGAACTCGTACAGCCCCGCGAAGGCGAGGGGAGCGTCGTCCGCCGGGTGGATCCAGTACGGCGTCTTGACGCCGTCCTCGGTGTGCCACTCGAAGTAGCCGTTGGCGGGCACGATGCACCGGCGCTTGGCGAAGGCCGTACGGAACGACGGCTTCTCGGCAAGGGTCTCGGAGCGCGCGTTGATCATCCGAGCGCCGATGCTGGGGTCCTTCGCCCACGACGGCACCAGTCCCCACTTGGCCGCCTCGAGCCGACGGCCGGGGTCGCCCTCGCCGGACTCCTGTGCCTTGCCGGGAGCGACGATGGGCACCAGCTGCGTGGGCGCCACGTTCCAGTTGGGTGGCAGCAGCCGGACGTCGTCCGCGACCGTCGCGATCGCGAAGTGGTCGATGAGGTCCTGCTCCGCGAGGAAGTTCGCATACCTGCCGCACATAGAAGCCATTGTGCATCCGGGGAGCGACGTGCGCCCAGCCAGCCCGCGCATCGGCCGCCCTTCCGCCCTATGAGTGCATCAGTGCACGTTGCGCGCAATTTCGTACGCTCATGCACTCGTGGGGCGTGTGCGCAGCTCACGAGCACCCCACGCGAGCACGACCGCGCGGCCCCCGAGCAGGGCGGCGGCCACGAGGCACGCGTAGGCGAGGCCTTCCGAGGGTTCCATGAGCTGCAGGGGCCATGACGGTGCCACGATGAGCAGCACCCCGCCGCACGCGGCGGCGACGGCCGTGATGAGTGCGTCCTGAGCGGCGACGCCGAGCACGATCGCGCCCGCAGCCACCCACGTGAGTGGTGCGAGCCACAGGGACCAGATCGGCACGGCGAACCCGGTCAGCCCGATCACCGCGAGAGCGGCCACGCTCACCTGCCATCCGCGCGGGAAGGCGGCGATCCAGCGTGCCGAGCCGGTGCGGCCCAGGAGCGCGGCGGTCGTCGCCCACAGTCCGCCGAAGGCGACCAGAGGCGTCGCCGCGCCCGCCCATGCGGCAGCGTTCCCCGGGCCGAGGAGCAACGGGAGCGCAGTTCCGGCGGCGCCGATGGCGAGCATCGCAAGAATGGCGATGCGGCGGTCCCGTGCCTCGGAGGTCACGCCAGAATCCTAGGGGGCTGACGGGGCGAGGCGGTGGGACCTCGGCGGTGGTCTCGCGCGAGTCGTAGGCCGGCCACTCGGGCATTCCGCACGCCGTGGGTTCGGCTCAGTGTTCGCCGTTGTACTGGTCGAGCGTCGTCCGGTAGTAGGCCAGGGTCTCCTCGAGCATCCGTCGCGTCCCAGGCGTCAGTCCGACCGCGGTCGCCGTCCCGGGCCACGTGTCGATCTCGGCCTCGACGTCGTCGCACCAGGAGAGCACGAGGCGCGCGAAGCCTGCGGAGAAGTGCATGAAGAGCACGTTGAGGTGCGCTCGCTCGGGGAAGGGCGGAGCGTGCAGGTAGTCCTCCGCGATCACCACCCCCTCCTCGAGCCGCTCGAGGATCTGCTGGCGGGTCTCGGCGATGGTGCGACGCAGCTGGTCGACCGTGCCCTGGTCGGCCAGGAACAGGCGCAGCAGAGCCTCGAACTCGACCTGCGGCGGAGCGGGCGGCTGGCTCTCGAGCCAGGCCGACACCTCCTCACGACCGCGGTCGGTCACCGCGTACTTGGTGCGGGATCGGCGGCCAGTCCCCTCCTCGGTGGCCGTCGCGAACCCATTCGGGACGAGGCGTTTGACCTCCCTGTAGAGGTTCGCCTCGGAACGCGGCCAGGCCCATCGCAAGGCCCGACGCATCTGACGAGTCAGGTCGTAGGCGGTCCATGCGCGGATCGAGAGCAGGCCGAGCAGGGCCCGCTGGGTGGTCGAGGCAGGCGAGGGCATGGGGTTGACACTACTCCATGTTGGAGTAATCTAAATACTCCAACATGGAGTAAAGAGAGGCAGGAATGATGACAGTCGAGACGATCGACGCGACGAAGCTCGAGGCCTTCATGGGCCGTGCGGTGACCGACCTGGCCGCCGCGGAGAGCTCGGCCGCGACCTACCTAGGAGACCGCCTCGGTCTCTACCGGGCGATGGCGTCCGGGCGGCAGATGACCGCAGGCGAGCTCGCCGCACTCACCGGGACGCACGAGCGGCTTGTGCTCGAGTGGCTGCGGAACCAGGCGGCGGGCGGCTACATCGAGCATGAGGACGGCCGGTTCACCCTCCCTCCCGAGCATGCCGCAGCCCTCGCGGACGAGGAATCGCCGTATTTCCTCGGAGGCTTCTTCGAGATCATCGCCGCGGTCTGGGCCGATACCGAGCTGCTCGAGGGAGCATTCCGCGGCGACGGGGCGCTCGCATGGGGTGCGCATGACCCTCGCCTTTACCGAGGAGTCGAGCGCTTCTACGGCGCCACCTACCGCTCGAGTCTCGTGCAGGCGTGGCTCCCCGCGCTCGACGGGGTCACTGAGCGTCTCGAGGCAGGCGCAACGGTGGCCGACATCGGGTGCGGATATGGTCTGGCCACCACACTGATGGCCGCGGAGTTCCCGCGCTCGACCTTCGTCGGCTATGACAGCCACGGCGCCTCGATCGAGGCGGCCCGTGACCGCGCCCATCAGGCAGGGGTGACCGACCGGGTGCGGTACGAGGAGCTCGATGCCGTCGACCTTCCAGCACGCGGATTCGACCTGGCCTGCTTCTTCGATGCCCTGCACGACATGGGCGACCCGATCGGGGCCGCGGCCGCGGCACGCCGCGCGCTGGCCGAGGACGGGGTCCTCATGGTGGTCGAACCTCGGGCAGGTGACCGGCTCGAGGACAACGTCGGCCCTATCGGCCGCGCGTACTACGCGGGCTCGACCTTGCTGTGCACTCCCGGTGCTCTCGCCCAGGGCGGGCAGCACGTCCTCGGCGCGCAGGCCGGGCCTGCCGCGCTCACCGAGGTGCTCCGCGCCGCCGGCTTCAGCCGGGTGAGGGTGGCCGCGGAGACGCCGTTCAACCTCATCCTCGAGGCACGGGCCTGACCCAGGGGTAGACGTGCTGACCCGCGTGCACGTCCGGCCAGACGGAGGCCAGGCCCGTCCCACAGGGGCGGGTCTGGCCTTTGCGGCGACGGGCCGCGCACGCCGACCTGACGCTCCGAGCCCCCGCATCGGCCGTGTGCGAGGCCGTTGTCTTTCCACAGGGGGTACCGCGGTCGCGGGTTTCCCTCTACTCTCAAGGCGCATGAGCGGGGGGACCCTGGAGCGCATCGAGGCCCAGGTGCGCGAGAGCATTCGCAGCGCCGGGCTCGATCCCGTGCGCGAGGCCGATGCGGTCCGCGGCCTAGTCGACGACGCTCTGTCCGCGTGGGAGCACCGCGCGCTCGCCGGGGCGGTGCCCGCGATCACGGACCCCGGGGCGGCGGCGCAGGCGCTGATGGACAACGTCTCCGGCCTCGGCCCCCTGCAGCGCTACCTCGACGACCCCGAGGTCGAGGAGATCTGGATCAACGCGCCCACGCAGGTGTACATCTCGCGGCGCGGCGCCCCGGAGCTCACACCGACGCTGCTGAGCGAGGACACGGTGCGCGATCTCGTCGAGCGCATGCTCAAGCAGTCCGGCCGCCGCCTGGACCTCTCGAGCCCGTTCGTGGACGCGACGCTCCCCGGTGGCGAGCGTCTTCACGTCGTGATCCCGGACGTGACGCGCGAGCACTGGAGCGTCAACATCCGCAAGTTCGTGGTGCGAGCGCGTCACGTGAACGACATGGTCGCGCTCGGCGTGCTGCCTCAGCAGGCGGCGGACTTCCTCGCCGCGGCAGTCGACACGGGCCTGAACGTGCTGATCTCGGGCGCGACTCAGGCGGGCAAGACCACCATGCTGGGCGCGCTCGCGGGAGCGATTCCTGCCCGTGAGCGCGTCATCTCGTGCGAAGAGGTGTTCGAGGTCGCCGTGCCGACCCGGGACTGGGTGGCGCTCCAGTGCCGTCAGCCCTCGCTCGAGGGCACAGGCGAGATCCCGCTGCGCAGGCTCGTCAAAGAAGCGCTGCGCATGCGGCCGAGCCGCATCATCATCGGCGAAGTGCGTGAAGCCGAGGCGCTCGACATGCTGATCGCACTCAACGCGGGAGTTCCTGGGATGTGCACCATCCACGCGAACAGCGCTCGCGACGCGATCACGAAGATGTGCACGCTGCCACTGCTCGCGGGCGAGAACGTCTCCGACCGCTTCGTGGTGCCCACCGTCGCATCGGCCATCGATCTGGTCGTGCACCTGGGGCTCGATGCTCGGGGCGTACGGCGTGTGCGAGAGATCGTGGGCGTCTCCGGGCGCACCGAGGGAGGCGTCGTCGAGCTTGCGACCCTCTTTCAATGGGGCCAGGCGGGGCTCGAGCGCGCGGGAGGGTATCCGCCGCACCAGGAACTCTTCGAGCAACGCGGGCACCGGCTCGACGAGCTGCTGCGAGGTCCGTGACATGGATGCGCTGTGGGGGGCGGTGCTCGGACTGGGACTGTTCATGGTGTGGTGGTCGTTCTGGCCGCCGCCTCAGCGTCGAGAGCGCACACGTGACGGGTGGTCGGCGCGCACGCAGGACCATCTGGTTCGAGCCGGCGCTCCGTCAGTCACGCCGGCCGCCCTGGTGGGAGTCGCCGCGGGGCTGGGGATCGTGACGTTCATCGTCGTGGCGGGCCTGTCGGACGCTGCCCCGATCGCCGCGTGCTTCGCAGTCCTTGCGGCGAGGGCGCCGTTCGCACTCGTCTCAGCGCGTGCCCGCGCACGGAGCCAGGCGACCCGCGAACTGTGGCCCGAGGTGGTGGACTCGCTCGCATCGGGCATTCGCGCTGGGCTCGCGCTGCCCGAGGCGGTGGCACAGATCGGCGACCGGGGCCCTGTGGCGCTGCGCGAGCCTTTTGCGCTGTTCGCGGAGGACTACCGTGCGTCTGGCCGCTTCCACGACTGCCTCGACGCCCTCAAGGGCAGGCTCGCGGACCCGGTTGCGGACCGCCTGGTCGAGACATTGAGAATCACGCGGGACGTGGGCGGCACGGACGTGGGGCGGGTGCTGAGGACCCTGGCCGAGTTTCTGAGGGACGACGCCCGCACACGCGGCGAGCTCGAGGCTCGACAGTCGTGGACGGTCAACGCCGCACGGCTCGCGGTGGCCGCTCCGTGGGCGGTGCTCGCCATGCTCGCGACTCAGGGCTCCAACGCGGCCGCCTACAACTCACCGGCGGGGGTGGTGGTGCTCGCGCTGGGCGGCGCCAGCACCGTGGTCGCATACCGACTGATGATGCGCGTAGGACAGCTGCCCGAGGAAGCGCGGGTGCTGAGATGAACGGGGGGCGGCGATGACGTGGGTCGAGGTCGTCCTCGGAAGCACCCTTGGTATGGGCGGTGTGCTGGTGCTCGCGTGGGCTGGGGCGCGCCGTGCGACGCTCGATGCGCGCATCGCGCCGTTCCTGCGGACCACCCTGGGCGACGAGGTGCGGCGTCGCGATTACTCCGTGACGCCGGTGCCCGCGCTCGAACGACTCCTGGCGCCCGTGGTGCGCGACATCGGGACGGTGATCAGCCGGTGGGGCTCGCCGTCGTCCGACGTCGCGCGACGGCTTCGGCGTTCGGGGTCAGGCCTCTCCGTCGAGCAGTTCCGCGCGCAGCAGGTCGTGTGGGGAGCGGTCGGTCTCGCGGTGGGCGTGGTGCTGGCGCTCGTGCTGACCGCCACCAGAGGGGCACCGGTGCTCGCGTCCACCGTACTGGCGCTCGTGCTCGCGATCGGCGGAGTGCTCGGACGTGACGCCGTTCTCACACAGTCAGTGAAGCGCCGTCAGCGTCGGCTCGTCGCCGAGCTGCCGACCATCGCGGAGCTCCTCGCGCTGTCCGTGGGCGCCGGCGAGAGCGCGCTGGCCGCCCTCGAGAGAGTGGCGCGCACCACCTCAGGGGAGCTCACCGGGGAGATCGCGCTCGCTCTGGCCGACGCGAGAGCGGGCCAGCGCCTGCCCGCGGCACTCACACGGATGGCCAGGGAGCTGGGGGTGCCAGCTCTCGAGCGGTTCGCCGAAGGCATCGCCACCGCAGTCGAACGTGCGCAATAGTCACTCGCGGGCGGAGCCTGCGTAGGCCAAGCGGGGCTCAGTGACGCGCCGGAGTCTCGAATTACGCCACTGCGCGGTTCGCGAACCTACGCAACACCGATGGTTGAGGCAGCGTCACAAGCACATTGCGACCGCTGATCGTGGCGTCGACTTCGAAGCCGTCCGCCGGGAACGTCGCGAGTATCGGGCTGTGCGCCTTGGCCTTCGCCTTCGTGAGGTAGCCAATCTTGCGGCAGTCGAGGTAAACCGCGACTGCGTCAGAGTCATAGGGGTTCTCCGGTTCCCGGTGCAAGACAAACCAGCCCGGGCGGAGCAAGTCACGCTCGCGGTCACTGAGCCAATGCCCCGCGCCGACGACCTTCCACGGTGTGCCGCCGAGAGGTCGCAGATCGACAACGCGTTCGGGATCAATATCGAGGGTGCGCGTTCTCTCGCGCCAGCCACTTCGTCGATCCCTCTCCGCGCCTGCTTCCCGGGCGCGAATAGCGTCTAGTTCGGCATAGACCGCCGCCGAGGGGATGCCCGCAATCTCGCACTCGCGTTCAACTGTTGCCCGGTCGGGTGTCAGTGTCTTTGACGAGTGGATCGACCGCGCGACCTTCTTTGGGTTCGGAGGGCGCTCAGGGTGGCTTGGGTCACGGTAACGCCGGACCGCGTCGCGCCAGTCTGGTGAAGCCTTCCCGGTCGTGACCGTCGATTGAGGCAATGGCAGGGGCTCACGGGCCTTCCGCCTCCAACGATCGAGTATCCCCATCTCGCACCTCTCGCTCTCGTTGGCCTGGTTTGGACGCTACCAGCGCGCCGATACTCTGTGCGGCATGACGCGAGACGAGGCCCTGAGCGCGATCCTGGCGCGGCCTGAGAACCATCTAGGCTCCGCCGTCGCGCACGCCTGCTATGAGTCGGTGCTCGCGCTCCAGGAGGCCGGAGCGTCGGACGCGGAGAAGGTCGCCGCTATCTCCGAGTTCGCGGCCGCGAAGCGCTACCTCCTGGCGGAGTCGGCGGACCTCGCGCTCCTCCCGTGAAGTGTCCACGCGTGAGGCGCCTCACGCGTAATGCCTGGTAAGTAGTGCATCGAGGCTTGCGAGGATCGTCGCGGCGTGCCATGCTCGGGGTATGAACACACCGAACACACACCGCCAGGAAGCCCTCGCCGCCATCCTCGACCCGCTCCTTGGAGACGCCGTCTCCGATCTGGAGTTCACCGAGATGGTCGACCTACTCTCCGCCCCGGCACGCGACGCCGCATAGTCCGAGAAACGACGAAAGCCCCCGCCCTCTCAGAGGAGGGCGGGGGCTTCGGTGTGTCAGTCCAGCGCGAGCGGATCGCGGCCGTCGCGCAGACGAGCACGCATCGCCGCAAGCGCCAGCGGCGGGACATAGTGGGCATCGGGCGGCATCGACGACGGGCGCGGATGGGCGTACACCGCGATCGCCCGGAACGCCGAGCGGGCAGCGCTCTCGCCGAGCCCGTTCTCGTGCGCGTACGCGCGGGCGGCCTTCGCGGCACGATCCAGAGTCCAACCGCCGCGACGCGGAGGCGAGAGGGTCAGGGGCGGGAGAGTCTCGCCCGAACGCCAGTGACGGGGCGAGATCTCCACCGCGCGCGCCGGGAGCGGGACAGAGCGAACCCGCTTCATCGGGCCCACCGCTTGCGGGCCAGGGCACGGCCAGCGGCCGAGCGGTCGGTCTGAGCGTTGACGTCGACCAGGCGGCCGAGGATCGCCGCCGCCGACGCGCGAGCCTGGCGAGCCTCGGCAGCCGCGCGGTGCGGGACCTCGGCGCCGGAGTCGGAGCGCGAGACCCATCCGGCGGCGCTCGCGACGTCGCGAAGGGCGTCGGCCTGGGAGATCAGTTCGGCGGCCTGCTCCAGCGCGCCGAGATCGGCGCCGTCAAGGTCCGGGCGGACGGAGAGGACCTCCTCGACGGTCTCGCGCGCGGCGGTAGTCCAGTGGTCGGGCAGGTCGAATATTGGTTCAGTCATCAGGGGTCCTCCGTGTCAGGGATATGAGGGTGCAGCGCGACGCTGAGCGCCGGGCGCGAGTGTGGGAAGTGGGTCAAGGTGGACTCGCCGGGGAACCGGGCCGTGCGCACGCATCACGGCAGCCGCTATGCGCTCCGGGAGACTGGCCGACCCCCGGGGAGGGGGGAGCCCCCACCCCGCGAGCAGTTGAGCGCGGTCCGCTAGGTTGTGGACGTGATCTCGCCCCCAGTCGACCCATGGCCTACCCCGGCAGCCTCGTTCGTCCCCACGGTGCCGGTCGATGCGGGCGCCGGAATAGGACTAGGAACCTGGCCCGAATGGGTAGCGGCGATCCTCACGGGCCTCGCTTTCCTCATTGCTGCGGTGTCGCTCGCGCTCGAAGTGTCCCGACGGCGCAAAGCGCAAGCGCGCTTGGTCTACTCCGAGACGAGGCATGTCAGGACCGTCATCAAGGGCGCCAAGTTCCCGGCGCTCGCGGACGGTGCGACGGTTCGGTTTGATGGGCGTACCTTCGCCGCAGGTGGGAGTGCTCCGCTCGACGTCCAAGACAAAGAGGGTCGGGACCTCTTCATCGCCGCCGAGGACCAGGTGATCTATACAGTCGCAGTGTGCAACGTTAGCGACGAACTCGTCTCCAAAGTCAACGTCCGGATTTACCTCGACAATGATGTCGCCGCAACGGGCGTGATCGGAATCGTGCCGCCGCACTCGGAGACCGTCGCTGAGTTTCTTGCTCCACTACGCTCGCGCTTCATGGTCATCGGGACCTGTCACGAAGTAGTGTTTCGCGACGCGGCCGGACGCTGGTGGCTCCGCGAGGAAGCCGAGCCGATCGAGCGCGTGCACGAAGACCCCGCGAGTTTCGTGTGGGACTTCGCGCCGCAGGAGGATCAGATCAGCATCCGCGTACGTGCCGGGCGACTGTGGCGCCGCCTGCGTGGAAGGCGTCCGATTCCATAGGTGTCGCTACGTGTCTTCGCCGTCCGGTTCGGAGTGCGCGGGAATCGACACTGCGGCCGGGTACAGGCTGACTAGCACCTCGCGAGCGAATGCCCGTCCCTGGTGGCGGTCCATGCCGACGCCGTCGAGCAGTGACCACACCGCCGGGAGATCGTCACCATAGGCGAGCGTCGCCACGTTCGCGGCCAGGCCCAACACGTCCGCGTGGGGCCAGTCGCGAAGTAATGGACACTTTGTGCATACGGTCGCGATGAACTCGGCATTGGTCGCATTGGTCTGGTCTTTGGGTTCGAGCATGGGCATGGGTCAGTCCTCCAGGTGGGTTGAGTGGTGCAGGTGGTCGCGGGCATCGGCCGCCAGCGGGGCAAGCGGGCCGGAGTAGTAGCGAGCGGTGAGGTAGTCCGGGCGCCGTGCTGCGAGACGATCCAGCGTCGGCGCCGCCAGGCGGGCAGCGATCGAGGCGGCCTCGTTCGCGCGGTCAGGGTCGTCAACGATCGCCGACAGGCGGCGCTGATCCGCACGGCGGGCGTTGGTGCACTCGGCGGCGCGAGATAGGCGGGCCGCCTGCGGCGAGTGCGCCGGGACGCGCACCGCCCAACCGATGCCGTCGAGCGAGTGGCCTCGGATCTCGATCGTGTCGGGCTCGGTCATCGGGCGCGCCGCTCGGCACGGTTGCGAGGACGATCGTGGGCGGCCAGCGCAGCGGCTTCGCTCGCCTTGTTGCGCCAGGGTGCCGCCTTGCGGTCGTGGGCGATGGTCGGTGCCAGCCAGCCGTGACCTCGGTTCTTCATACGGCCCTTCTTGCCATTCATGTCGGTTCCTCTCTTGTGGCTTGGGGTTCAGGACAGGCGCAGCGCCGGGCGGCGTGAGCGGGTGCCCGAGATCGGGCGCCAGAGCGGGTAGCCGGAGGACTTCACAGAGCGGCCCCAGCGGTCATCCGCGAGGGCATAGAGCGCAGGTCGATCGAGGGCCCCGGGCGAGCCCTCGGTCTCGTATGCGTCCCAGACCGTTGAGCGGCGGACTGTGGCCTCGCCGTCGAAGCGCGCCAGGAATGCGGCCGCCTCGTCAGGCGAGGGCGCGGCGTCGGGTGCGAGGTGGTCGCGGACCAGCGGGAGCAAGGTGCGCCGAGCGGCGGCCGACGTTCGCAGCGACAGCGCCGTCGCGTCGAGGGCGCGGGCGAGGCGCGCGATCGTGTCGGCGCGGTCTTCGATGAGTCTTGCCGAGCCGGGAGATCGGAGTGCGCGTTCGGCGCCCGTGGTCCAGCCGACGGCCTCGTGAATCTGCCGCATGGTCTCCCGCACGTCTTCGTCGGGCTCTGCGACGTCGAAGAAGTAGCCCGCGATCATGCGCCGCTCCCCGTTGAGCGCTTCGACGGTCTCCTCCTCGGCGCGGAGGATCGCAGCGGCGTCGTCGAGCACGTCGGCAAGGAGCGACGCGGCGGACGCGGCAGAGACGGCGCGACCGTCGATTGCGTAGGCGCGGCCCGCGCCCCCGGAGAGGCCCCGGGCTCGGGCGTCGGCGGTGAGGTGTCCCACAGGGAGCAGGGCGACCGGGAGAGCGCCGTCTCGGCGGGCGGTCGATGGTTCAGGCAATGCGGCGACGGGGTCGGCGTGAAGAGCGGCGAGGAGGCCGTCCTCGGGGCCGGTAGGCAGGGGGTCGAGGCCGAGGCGCTCGCGCGCGTCGGCCATGGCGGGGCGAGTCATGGCGCGGATCCTTTCGGCGGCCCGTGGGCGGGCTCTGGGAGGTGTGGGGCTCGGGCGGTGCCCGGAGTTGCAAGTGCGCTGTAATACGGCGCGCAGTGGCTCAGCGGCGTGTAAACGGCCTCCGGCCGATCAAAGAGCCGGAGGCTCTCCCGGCGCGCTTACACAGCACTTCAGCGCCATTTACATAGGGACGCTCAGTGAGGCTCCAGGGAGGAAAGGCGCACTGGCAAGGCCTGCTAGATCGCTGTTAGGGAGGCAGGGAGCCGGTGACGCTAGGGAGAGATGAACTGGAGACCTGAATCAGAAGTACCTTCAGAACTACACTTCCTACACTCACTCGCCGACGAGGGCGCGAAGGCGCTTCAGTTCGGCGGCACGGCGCTCGCGGTAGCGGCGGGCACGGCACGCATCGGAACACGTGAGGCGGCGGGGGTCAGCGTCCTGCGGTAGCGCGCGGTCGCAGGTCAGACAGCGCGAGGGCGGGGCGGGGGTGAGGGGCATCGTGGTTCCTTTCGTGACGTCACAGTGAGAGGGCCAAGAGAACGACCCGCGCCGGGGCGGTGGCAGCGGGTCGATCTCTTGTGATGTGGAAGGAGTGGGCCAGCGTTCGCGGATCTGCTCACTGCCGCGTAGGCGGCGCTCTCGCGCGGCCAATCGGCCGGGGCAGGGCGACGTAGGGCCAGGGCCTTTCAAGATTTGTGAGGGGCGCTCACGATTTGTTCAGCTGGGGGTCTCCGGGGCGTAAGCGGAGGGCGTGCGGACCGTGCCGACGAAGCCGCCGACACGACCGGTCGCGGCGCGACGGATCGAGCGCTTCTCGGGCTCGGTCAGGTAGACGCCGGACGCGAACGCGATTGTGACGCCATGCTCGCCGACGGTCTCCGAGCGCAATCCCTGCGGATTCTCGTACTCGCGGCGGGCCGCCTTCAGGATGATGACGTGGACGCTCGCCGGGGCGCCGAGAGACCAGTCCGCCGCGACGTGCGGCGCGACCTCATCCAGCGCGAGGGCCGTCGCATCGGCCAGGGCGGCCGAGGCCCGGGCCCGCTCCACCCCGGACAGATCCGAGAGGAGCAGGCCCAGGCGCGTCGCTAAAGCGTCGACGTCCGGGGGGAGAGCCAGGCTCACGCGCCGGTCGTGTTGACGGCCACCACGCCGCCGCCGTCGACGAGGTCGACCGAGCCGCTTTCATAGTTCGCCACCGCAAGCGGAAGCGGCGCCACTCCGACGAAGGCGGTCAGGACCGAGGACGAGACGCCATTGGCGATGTTGAGCCCGATCATGTGCGTGAGAGCCATGCCGCTGGCAGTGACGCTGGCAGCCGTGACCGCGCCATGCGGGGGGACCGGCGCACGGACAGCCGCCACGAAGGCCTCCTTGACCATCACGTAAAGGGCGTAAGGGCTCACGAGAGTGTTCTCGACCACCGCCATACCGGCGACGTGGTACGTGCCGTTCGCGGCCGGTTCGAGGACGTTCGCCTCGGCGAGGTCGGCGAAGACGTTCGCTCCGACGATCGCGGTCAGGGCCCGGTTCGCATTCACGCCACGGGCGCGCAGGACCGCACGGGCACGGATCAGACTGGCACGCGGATTAGTGCTGTCGTAGACGATCGACGCCTCGGGCGAGGTCGCTGCCATGGCGTCCGCCACGGCCTTATCGATCTGGTGGGCGACGGACTGGCCCTGCGGGCGCAGGACCTGGGCGCCGAAGTCCTTCAGTTCGAGGTCTGCCTCGTCGAGGGTGATGGGGACCGAGGAGTAGATCTCGTTCTCAAGGGTCACGGGGATCGACGTTTCCGTCAGGGAGCCCTGGACGTAGTTCTCGGTCGAGCCCACGGGACGCGAGCCGGTCGTGGTCACGCCGGGCACGCGGATCTGGACGGTCTTGCCAGACACGCCCTGACCGAAGTCTGAGGCGACGTCGCGGTAGACGTGCTGGGTCAGGCCGAGGTCAGCGGCGGCGAGGGTCGCAGCGAGGGCCGCGACCTTTTCGGGGTTGAGGAACTCATTGGGCATGGGTACTCCTTGGGGAGCCGAAGGGATAGGGGGAGTCACCACCTGGGTGCGAGCCGCAAGCCGGGACCACTGGCTCCGGAGGGCTCTGGGGATCTCTCACGGGGCGCGCCTTGGCGCCGGAGTGAGCGGGGGAAAGACAGAAGGGGCATAGGCCGCCCCGCGCTGCTCGCGCAGCCGGGCGGCGCGCAGGGGCGGCCTATGCGTGCGTGGCGAGCCGAGGGGCCACGCGTTGCCGCGCCGGGCACCAGTAGAACCAGTGCGAGGCGCAGGTGCGGCGCATGTTGGAAGCCATCGCCGCGACCGCGCGGACCCTACCCGCACGGGGCGTGCCGCGCGCGCCAGGAGAGCGGACGGCACTCAAACGACGCGGACCAACGCGCCGAGGATGAGACAGGTGCGCGCTCGGACCCCGACACGGGATTTGGGCGGGCGCGCACCTGAAACTAGGAAGTGGAGAGGGCTTCGCGGCCAGCGAGCATCTCGCGGCGCCGCCGGGCCCAGCGGGCGCGCTCCTGGCATCGAGTGGCGCAGAAGCGGGCATCGGAGCGCTTGGTCGGCGCGAGCGGGGCGGCGCATACGGCGCAGGGACGAGGGTCAATCACGGGGACCTCCATAAGAGCAGACACGGATAGAGCCGGAGCCGCCCCTCGTAGTAGGAGTGTGCCGAGGTGCTCGCTACGGCGTGGAGGGTCCTGTCGCCCAACGAATCTCCAGACGGCTAGCGGCATCGAAGACGCCGCCGTTGCGCGTTCCCTTGCGCACCCGCACGTGATCGATCACCAGTGCCAGAAAGTCCCGTCGCTCTGCTACGTCCCACTTCGCCCAGATCGACCCATCGCCTAACGGTCCCTCGTTGGGGTCCTGAGTCGTAGAGAGCGCGTCCAGCCAAGGGACCAGGCCGTTTCCAGTCGCGACCGGCACCTGCTCTAGCGCCTCGGTCGCCTTGGCATACTTGGCGCTCAGCGTCGCCGATTGGCGGCGGTATCTCTCCGTACCGAGAGCGCCGTCGTAGAAACCCTCTTGGCGGTCATCATCCAGACGATACAACGCACCTTCGAGTTGTGCGATCGTCTCGCGAAGCCTCGCACGAAGCGCCGTAGTTTCGGGATCCTCCTCCCGGGCCGCGAAACGCTCCGTCAGCGTGAGCAGGAGCGCCGCATCTTCATCGCGAAGTGAATCGTCATCGTCTGGGCCCATAGGCGTAGGCGCGAGGGTCGCCAGGCGTGAGAAGACCGCCAGCGCCACGAAGTCGTCAGTGGGATCGAGTGCCACGGAGACGCCCGGGCATTCGAGGCGAGTACGTCCCGTTCGGTGCCAACTGCACCGATACGCCGCCCGGGTTCTTGCCCGATCAGCGAACATCGGGCCGCCACACTCAGCGCAGCGCAGAAGACCGTTTCCACCCAACAATGAAGGGGTCTTGGTCTTGCCGCGCAGCCGGGGTCTCTTGTCGAGGGCATCCTGCAACTCATGCCACTGGCCGGGGTCCACGATGGGCGCCCACGGCTGAAACAGATTGTTGTCCGCGTCTCGCGCGATAGCGATACGTCCACGTTCGTCGCGCGGCGTGGCGCCGTCGCGCGAGGCCCTACCCGATCCCGCAGGTTGGGAACGCGTCTCGGGCATGTAGCCCGCGATGGTCGGATTTCGGAGCAGACGTGAGAGCGCCGAAGTCGTCCATTCGGCGCCGTCAGGGCGCTTGGACGTCGGCCGCGTGCGTAGGCCTCTAGCGTTCATCTCCCGCGCCACCTCGGCTATCGACCGTCCGTCGCGTACCGCGCTGAAGGCATCGCGAACGTGCTTCGCTTCTGCCTCGTAGGGCTCTAGCATCCGCACAACAAGTCGGCCATTCGCAGCACGAACGGCGCGCATACCGTACGGAGGTTGGCCGCTCATGTGGGAGCCCGCGAGGCGCAACTCGGCCTTGGTCTTGCGGGTTCGGGTCGAGATGTTCTCAGACTCTTGCTTGGCGAATGCGGAGAGCATCGCGAACTGCATGGCGCCCATCGACGACGACACGTCGATATCGGACTCGGTCGCGGAGACCAGGCGTCCGCCCGCATCCGTGATGCGCTTCAGGAGCGACGCCGCCTCCATGAGCCCCTGGCGAGTGAGGCGGTCCAGACGGTAGACCACGAGCGTGTCAGCCGTCCGGTCCTCTATCGCCGCGAGGGCAGCGTCCAGGCCGGGGCGCGGTGCCTCCTTGTCCCAGCCGGACCGGCCGAGGTCCTCGAAGTGTTCGACGAAGTCCCACCCCTTCTCTTCGACGAACCTTCGCGTCTCCCGCTTCTGCATCTCGGGCGAGCCCGCGCTCTTGTCTTCGCGCTCGCGTGACTGACGGCCGAGTGTGATCGCGCGCCTGGTAGTTGCCATGGTGAGTAATCTACTCGTTCCGTGGAGCGCGGCACCCCACTGGCCGAGGTGCTGCGCGCCCAGGCGCAGGATGCACGGTCTCAGGGGCGGCAGGCACTCGTCGAGGAGGGTGGGCGGCGCGAGATCGCGATGATGGTGCCCGTCGTGTTCCTGATCCTCCCCGTCACGGTGGCATTCGCAGTCTTCCCGGGTCTGGTCGCAATCGACCTCGGGGGTTAATCGATGGCGCAACATCACGATGAGACGGGGGAAGCACGATGATCCGACGATTGATGACACGCGTGGGGGCTGAGGAACCGGAGCGCGGTGACGTGCCTGGCTGGGTGCTCATCACGCTGATGACTGCCGGACTGGTCGCCGCGATCTGGGCGCTCGCCGGGCCGGCGTTGGAGGGCCTGTTCACCGATGCGATCGATTCCGTCACGGGGGGCTGAGCACGACCGGGGGTCGGCGGCAGTCGAGTTCGTGCTCGTCGGCACTCTGGTGGTGCTGATCGGGCTCGCGGTGCTGCAACTGGTGCTTGCTCTCCACGTGCGCAACATCTTGGTGTCGAGCGCGTATGAGGGCGCACGTCACGGGGCACGCGCTGACAGGACGCTCGACGACGGCGTCGCGCGCAGCGAGGAGGTCGCTCGCTCGGCGCTCGGCAACCGGGAGATCCTCGCGCGCGCCTCTCGCGACTCGGTGGACGGCGCCGGCGTGGTGGTGGTCACGCTCGAGGCCGCGGTGCCGATCGTCGGGCTCTGGGGTCCGGGCACGATGCGGGTGGAGGCCAGGGCGTTCGACGAGGCCAGCGATGGCTGACGTGTCGGCAAGGCGTCGTGACGACGCGGGCGCGGCCATGGTCGAGTTCCTCGGGGTCACCGTGCTGGTGCTGGTACCGGTGGTCTACCTCGTGATCGCGGCCGCCCAGTTCCAGGCTGCGGCGTTCGCCGTGGAGGGCGCGAGTCGGTCGGCCGCCCGTGGCGCCGTCGTGGCAGGCCTCGACGCGCTGGAGAGCGGGGGAACGGCGGCCGATGCGCGGGAGGCGGCGGTCGCTCGGGCGCAGGCGGCGGTGGCGCTCGCGCTCGAGGACTTCTCGGTGCGCGGCGAGCCTTCAGTGACTCTCGAGTGCGATTCGTCGCCGTGCTTCGAGCCCGGATCCACGGTCACGGCCGAGGTGGTGGTGGCGGTGCCGCTGGCGGGTGTGCCCGGACCGGTGGTCGAGGTGGTGCCAGTTGCCGTCGACGTCTCCGCGACCGGGCGTTCGCCTGTCGAGGGGTTCTCGCCGTGAGGCGCTCGCGGGCGTGGCTCAGGACGGACGTGCGAGACGACGACGGGAACATCACCCTGTTGACTCTCGGATGGGTGGTGCTCACCTTGCTGGCACTGCTCGTGATGGCGGCAGCCACCCAGGTGCACCTCGACCGCATGCGGCTGACGAGCCTCGCTGATGAGCTCGCGCTCGCGGCCGCCGACGAGCTCGATGCGGGGGAGTACTACTCCGCGGGCGGCGACACCGTGACTCTCGACGACACGGTGGCGCTCGACGACGACGCGATGGCCGGGGCCGTCGCCGCCTGGCTGGCAGCAGACGCACGCGAGTGGGCGGGGGAGGTGGCCGTGGTACAGGTGACGGCGGCGCCGGACGGAACGGCGACCGTGACCATTGCGCGCCGTGTGCTCCCGCTGTTCGACATCGACGCACTCGCGTCCTTCTCGGACGGCATCACCCTCACGGCCGAGGGTCGGGCGCGCGCGGGCTGACGATGCCCGGGCCGGCTGCGATCCCGTAAGTGTCAGCTGCCGTGCGCCGAGCGGGTCGAAAGCGCACACGTCTCGACACTTGCGCTGACGGGGACGCGGGTGCGGGTGGGCAACCGGGTGCGGGTGGAAAGGCGGGAGACGGGTCAGGTGGTGAGCCGGGCCGGGTCGAGCACCGCGATGATGCCCGAGACCAGCGATCCGTACGCACGGTCCTCGACGGTCCCGTACGTCAGCAGCGACGGGTGCGGCGCGAGCCGGGCCACGTGCTCCCGGGTCTCCTCGATGGCCTCGCCCTGCACGGGAGCTCCCGTGCGGTAACCGTCGCCCACGAACGGCGGGTCCTGGACCACGAACATGCCGAGCTCGTCGCACACCTGGTAGAACTCGGGCGACTCGTACACGCCCACGCCGTCGACGTGCAGCACTCCCACGCCCGCATCGCGCTGCCGCTCGACGACGGCACGCACCTGTTCCACCGTGACGCGAGCGAGCACCGTGTCGAGGGGAGTCCAGAGCGCGACCGTCAGGTCGACCTGCCGATCGTTGACCGTCACGCTCACCCGCTCGGTGCGCGGCGAGACCTGAGGTGGATCCGCGAACTCCTCGCCCGCATCGGCCGTGGTGTGCTCCGTGGCGGGCAGCGCGTTGACGGCGCCGTCCAAGGTGACCGAGCGGAAGCCCACCCGGCGTGCGTGCGTGTCCAGGCGCTCGTCGGTCGAATGCAGGTCCACGACGAGGTCGTAGAGCCGCGCGGGGCCGTGGCCGTGAGGCCACCAGGCCTCGATCTGGGGCGCTTCGACCGTCACCACGCCGGTGACCTCGCCTGGCGGGATCTGCGCGCTGGCCTCGGCGCCCGCGACGGAGGCCCACACCGTCAGCGGCTCGCCCGAGGCGCGCTCCACGCGCACGTGCACCTGCACCCGACCGGTGTCGCGGTCGAAGCTGACCAGTGGCCGCACCTCGTCCAGCCGTGCCACGCGCCACCGCTCGATGCGCACGCCGCCGCGGATGCCCGCCGAATGGGCGGGTGCGCCTCCGAAGGGTCCGAAGCCCCACGCCATCTTGCGCACGCCTCGGTAGGCGCGCGTGACGTCGCCGCGCCGCGCATCGGCGTCCACCCCGCGTGCATACGCGAGAGCGGAGGCGAAGTCGACGGTGAGCCTGTTGGCGCCGCCGGTCACCAGCTCGCGCACGTCGAACCGGTAGGAGCGGTGCATGTTCTTGGTGCGGGCGATCTCGGTGTCGTTGAGCCTCACGGTGGCGACCGTGTCGAGGCCGTCGAACACCAGGTCGACGCGTTCGCCCTCCGTCGCGGGGGTGGCCGCGAAGACGGTGGCGTATCGCCACTCGCACCACGCCATCCAGTCGGCGGCGGTGCCGTCCTCGCGCGGGCCGTCGGGGAGCAGCCCGGCGCGGTCGAGGTCCAGCGGGGCCGACCCGGGCACCTGTGCGGGGATGGTCGCGCGCTCGACTTGGGACGGTGCATCGCCCCCGGCATGCGTCAGCGTCCAGCCCTCGTGGATGGGATTGGCGACGAGGGTGACGGCGGACAACGGCGGCTCCGGAAAGGGTCGACGCGAGCAGGGGGACGAGCGACAGTCTGGCATGTCGAAGCCGGGTACGGCAGACTGACCCCAGAGGGCAGTGACGAGGGTCATTGGTCCCATGGCGAGGCCTTTCCCCGGGGGTAGCGTCGAGTTATCGCCGATGGCACCTGATCAGGTCGCCACGGTGCAGTACATGGCTCGGCTCGATCCGCTACCTACGGAGACGGCCCCACCAGGGAGGAAACACCCATGACCGCCACCGATATCCCCACCACCTCAGCCGCAGACTCCGCCGCCCACGAGGCCGAATGGCGCTCCTTCGAGCGCGGCCCGTGGTCCGATGCGATCGACGTCCGCGGCTTCATCCAGGCCAACTACACGCCGTACGAGGGCGACGCCTCGTTCCTCGAAGGCCCCACCGAGCGCACCGTACGCGCCTGGGAGTCCATCACCGCACTGTTCCCCGAGGAGCGTGAGAAGGGCGTCTACGACGTGGACGCCACGACCCCCTCGTCGATCACCGCCCACGCCCCCGGATACGTGCGTGAGGGCGAGGATGTCATCGTCGGCCTCCAGACCGATGCGCCGCTCAAGCGCGCGATCATGCCGTACGGCGGCTGGCGCATGGTGGCCAACGCCCTGGAGACCTACGGCTACGCGGTCGACCCGCAGCTCGAGAAGATCTTCAGCGAGTACCGCAAGACCCACAACGCCGGCGTGTTCGACGTCTACCCGCCGAACGTCCGCGCCGCTCGTCGCTCGCACATCGTCACCGGACTGCCGGACGCCTACGGCCGTGGCCGCATCATCGGCGACTACCGCCGTGTGGCGCTCTACGGCGTCGACGCACTCATCGCCGCCAAGAAGGCAGAGCGCGGCATCCTCGACATGGAGCGTTCGACCGAAGACGTGATCCGTGACCGCGAGGAGAACGCCGAGCAGGTCCGCGCGCTCCAGGAGCTCAAGCAGATGGCGGCGAGCTACGGCTACGACATCTCGGGTCCGGCAGGCAACTTCCGCGAGGCCGTGCAGTGGCTCTACTTCGCTTACCTGGGCGCGGTCAAGGAGCAGAACGGCGCCGCGATGTCGCTGGGTCGCACCTCGACCTTCCTCGACGTCTACGCCGCCCGCGACCTCGCCGAGGGCACGTTGGACGAGTCCGACATCCAGGAGGTCGTCGACGACTTCGTCATCAAGCTCCGCATCGTCAGGTTCCTGCGCACCCCGGAGTACGACGCCCTGTTCTCTGGCGACCCGACCTGGGTCACCGAGTCCATCGGCGGCATCGGCGATGACGGCCGCCCGCTGGTCACCAAGACGTCCTTCCGCTTCCTGCAGACCCTGTACAACTTGGGCCCCGCACCGGAGCCGAACCTGACCGTGTTCTGGTCCGAGAAGCTGCCTCAGGGGTTCAAGGACTTCTGTGCGCAGGTGTCCATCGACACCTCCTCGATCCAGTACGAGACCGACGAGCTGATCCGCTCCCAGTGTGGCGACGACGCAGCCATCGCGTGCTGCGTGTCCGCCATGGAGGTCGGCAAGCAGATGCAGTTCTTCGGGGCTCGCGTCAACCTCGCCAAGGCGATGCTGTACGCGATCAACGGCGGCCGGGACGAGATGTCCGGTGCGCAGGTCGCGCCGGTGAGCGCCCCGCTGATGGGTGAGGTGCTCGACTACGACGAGACCCTCGAGGCGTTCGACGGGCTGCTGGACTGGCTCGCCGAGACCTACGTCGACGCGCTCAACTGCATCCACTACATGCACGACAAGTACGCCTACGAGCGTCTGGAGATGGCGCTGCACGACGGCTCCATCCTGCGCACCATGGCGTGCGGCATCGCCGGGCTCTCCGTCGCAGCCGACTCGCTGAGCGCGATGAAGTACGCGACCGTTCGCCCCATCCGGGACGAGACCGGCCTCGCGATCGACTACGAGGTCGAAGGGGAGTACCCGACCTTCGGCAACGATGACGACCGCGTGGACGACATCGCGATCGAGCTCGTGCACCGCTTCATGGCCAAGGTGCGTCAGCAGCCCACCTACCGCGGTGCGAAGCACACGCAGTCGGTGCTGACCATCACGTCGAACGTGGTCTACGGCAAGCACACGGGCAACACCCCCGACGGTCGCCGTCTGGGCGAGCCCTTCGCCCCGGGCGCGAACCCCATGAACGGGCGCGACACTCACGGCATCGTCGCCTCGGCGCTGTCGGTCGCGAAGCTGCCCTACGACGACGCACAGGACGGCATCTCGCTCACCACCACGGTGGTGCCGGCGGGCCTGGGCCGCGACAAGGCGGAGCAGATCAAGAACCTGGTCGGCGTGCTCGACGCCTACTCCGTCTCTCACGGCTTCCACATGAACGTCAACGTGCTGAACCGCGAGACGCTCGAGGACGCGATGGAGCACCCGGAGAACTACCCGCAGCTGACCATCCGGGTCTCGGGATACGCCGTCAACTTCGTACGGCTCACCCGCGAGCAGCAGCTCGACGTGCTGTCGCGCACGTTCCACGGCGGCCTGTAAGCGCACGACCCGGCGGCCCCGTCCCCCACGTGGGGACGGGCGCCCCGGCCCCGGAGAGTTCGCTCGCGCACCAGGAGGTGCACAATGTCCGACCACACTGTCTCGGTGGACCTGAAGCCCGGTCCGCCCATGGAGATCGCCGACGCCGAACTGGCGGAGTCCGAGAGAATCGTCGACCACACCGCAGGCTCGGTGCACTCGTGGGACCTCGTGACCGGCGCCGACGGCCCTGGCACCCGCATGACGCTGTTCATGGCGGGATGCGGACTGCGCTGCCAGTACTGCCACAACCCCGACACGTGGCGCATGAAGAACGGAGTGCGCCACACCGTCGAGGAGGTGATGGAGCGGGTCACCCGCTACCAGAAGGTCATGGAGGTCACCGGCGGCGGCCTCACCATCTCCGGCGGCGAACCGCTGCTCCAGTCGAAGTTCGTGACCCACGTGTTCCACCAGGCGCACGCGCTCGGCATTCACACGGCGCTCGACACCGCGGGCCTGCTGGGCGCGCGGCTCAGCGACGAGGACCTCGACGACATCGACCTGGTGCTGCTCGACATCAAGTCGGGGCTCCCGGAGACCTACAAGCGGGTAACCGGTCGACCGCTGCAGCCCACCCTCGACTTCGCTGAGCGGCTCTCGCGCCTGGGCAAGAAGATGTGGGTGCGATTCGTGCTCGTCCCCGACCTCACTGACGCCGAGGACAACGTGGACGCGGTCGGCGCGTTCGTGTCGACGCTCGACGGCGTGGAGCGGATGGAGATCCTGCCCTTCCACCAGATGGGCGAGTACAAGTGGGAGGCGACGGGGGAGCCGTACCTGCTGGCAGACACCAAGCCGCCCACGGACGAGCTCATCGAGCGGGTCAAGGGGCAGCTGGAATCGTATGGACTGCCGGTGACGGTGGCCTAGCCGCCGTACCCGCCGCGGGTTGTGCCTATCGATACCCCTAGGGGTATAGTGGTCGGCATGAGAATCCGCACTCTTCGCGCAGCCATGATCGCTGCCCTTGCCGCCGTCGCCCTCTCCGCGTGCTCGTCCGGACAGGATGACGCCGCCGACGCCGGCCCTGTCGCCTTCGATGGCGCCCACGTGGGCGGCGAGGCGTTCACCGAGGCCACCGAGGCCGAGGGCGTCACCATCATCGACGTCCGCACCTCCGGCGAGTTCGCCGAGGGTCACGTCCCGGGAGCCGTCAACATCGACGTGTCCTCGCCCACCTTCGCCGATGCGGTCGCCGAGCTCGACGCCGACGGCGCCTACGCGGTCTACTGCCAGTCCGGCAACCGGTCGCGGGTGGCGATCGACCAGATGGCTTCAGCCGGACTCACCCGCACGGTCGGGCTCGAGGGCGGAATCGGCGCCTGGCCCGGCGACGTCGCGACCGGCTGATGCCTCGCTCTGCTTGTCGCGCCGTGGTCTAGGGCTCGGGCAGGAGCAGCTCGCCGGTGGCGAAGCCGCGCGCCGTGCGCACCGCCAGCGCCACGACGAAGCCGCTCGCGAGTGCCAGCGTGACGCCGCCCGCCCACCCGTAGAACGCGCCGGATCCGTCGTGGAAGGCGGAGACGAACGCCACCGCGGCCGCCGCCAGCGGGAACGTGTACGCCCACGCGGGGAGTGCGAACGGTGCCGCGCGGAGTGCCCCGGCGTGGGCCACCAGCGCGACCAGGTTGAACAGCGCCACGGCCAGCAGGATGCGGCCCAGCGGGTCTGACCACTGCCCTCCGAGGCGCACCCACGAGATCGCGGCGACCGCTGGCGGCGCCACCATGATGGCCAGGGTGGGCGCCAGCCGCGGAGGGATGACCCCGTAGACGAACAGTCGGGTGAGCACGATCGGGAGCAGCCCGAGCCAGTACAGGATTCCCACGCCGAAGAAGAACCACGAGATGTCCACGGGCGCATGCTCCACCCCCGCGAGGGGCACGACGAGGTTGCCGACCACCGGGATGAACCATGCCGGATGCACGTGGACGTGCTCGAGCTGGGCATCGGTGGACCACGTGCGGATGACCCACACGGAGACCGTGAGCATCGTGGCCGCGCCGGCCCACCACAACGCCGCGGAGGTCGGCCCGTGGTGCGGCACCAGCGCCGCAGACGTGATGAGCGCGGCGATCGGGATGGTGGCGGTGAAGGCCGTGCGGATGGGGTGTCGCCACTCGGCGGCCACGGCCTGAGGATGCCTCGCGGCCTTCACGGCATACGCGGCGAGCAGCACGCCGAGCACCGCGAGAGCGGCCCATGCCAGGACGGCGCCCACCGCGCTGGGCACGGGCCAGGCCACGGCGGCGTGGTTCCAGGCGGCGGACAGCCCCCCGATGCCCATGACGATGGCGAAGGCGCCCACGGGCAGGTGCGCGACGGACGGGCGGGGTGAATCGGTCATCGGGTGTCCTCGCGTGCGGTGCTGAGCGTTCGGGGTGGGGACCAGTCCCAGACTATGCGCCCGAGGGTCGTGGCGAGCGGGAGGCCATGACACGCGATCCGCGCGGAGTGTCGGGTGCGGAACGATCGGGCCGTGGCCGCCCACTTTGCGCTGAGGTGACCTAAGTCCCTGGGAAGGGGTTCTTTCTCCCGGAACGATAGTCAGCATCGAAACTCGATTCCCCGGAGGGAGAACGATGATGTCCATCCTGAGCCGTGAGCGCACCATTGCGCCGCCTGGATACAACCGTTGGATGGTGCCGCCCGCGGCACTCGCCGTCCACCTGAGCATCGGTCAGGTGTACGCGTTCAGCGTCTTCAAGGACGCGCTGATCGAGAGGTTCGACGCGAGTCACACCCAGATCGGCATGATCTTCTCCATCTCGATCGTGATGCTCGGCCTGTCTGCCGCGTTCGGCGGGCGCTGGATGGAGCGCACCGGGCCGCGCGCCGCGATGGTGCTCGCCGCCTTCGCGTGGGCGGGTGGCTTCGCAGTCGCCTCGTTCGGCGTCTCCATCGGACAGCTGTGGCTCGTGTACCTGGGCTACGGCGTGCTCGGCGGCATCGGCCTGGGGATGGGCTACATCTCGCCGGTGTCGACGCTCATCAAGTGGTTCCCTGACCGCCCGGGCCTCGCGACCGGCCTCGCCATCATGGGCTTCGGCGGTGGCGCGATGGTCGCCGCACCTCTGTCCCAGTTCCTGCTCAGCAACTACGCGGACACCCCGGCCGATGCGCTCGTGCCGTCGTTCCTGACGCTCGGCGGAATCTACTTCCTCCTCATGCTGGCCGGCGCCGCGGTGGTGCGAGTGCCGCACAAGGGCTGGCTGCCCGAGGGCTACGTGCCCTCGGCGCACCGATCGAAGGTCTCCAGCGGCGGCCAGGTGAGCGCGACGAACGCGATCAAGACCGCGCCGTTCTGGCTGCTGTGGATCGTGCTGTTCACCAACGTCACCGCCGGCATCGGCATCCTCGAGAACGCCAAGCCCATGGTCGAGGATTTCTTCCCCGCCATCACGGCCGCCGCGGCCGCCGGGTTCGTGGGGCTGCTGTCGCTGGCCAACATGGCCGGGCGCATCGGCTGGTCGAGCCTGTCCGACGTGATGGGCCGCAAGATCACCTACGTGATGTACCTGGGCGTCGGAGCCCTCGCATACGTGTCGATCGCGCTGTTCGGCCCCTCGGCGATGGTGGTGTTCGTGCCGCTCGCGGTGCTGATCATCAGCTTCTACGGCGGCGGCTTCGCGACCATCCCGGCGTACCTCAAGGATGTGTTCGGCGAGTTCGAGGTGGGCGCGATCCACGGCCGGCTGCTGACCGCCTGGTCCGCCGCCGGAGTGGCCGGCCCGCTGATCGTGAACTCGGTGCTCGACAACCTTGAGGCGCAAGGGCTCGAGGGCGCCGACCTCTACCGCCCGTCGCTGCTCATCATGGTGGGCGTGCTCGTGGTCGGCTTCATCGCCAACCTGCTGATCAGGCCCGTCGCCGCGAAGTGGCACGAGCACGTCGACGCGGTGCCGCACCACGAGCTCGACGCGACGCAGGATGCGGTCGAGGACGCTGCGGACCTGCCCACTCTCGCCGAGACGAAGGGATGATCATGACCGACAAGAACACGGCCCCGCGCCGTACCAACCCCCTGGCCATCGCGCTGTGGGTGGTGGTGGGCTCCGGCCTCGTGTACGGCGTGACGCAGACGGCCATCAAGGCCGCGGCGCTCTTCACGGGCTAGGCCTCCATCGGCTGGCGACAGTCACCTGTACGACACCAGGGCGGCACCTCCGCAGGCGGGGGCGCCGCCCTTGTGCGTGCCCTGCCGCCGCCGCGGTCCCCGAGCCCCGCGCGCATCGGCCGTGGGCCCTTGGTCCCCGGGACCATCGCCCCTGAGAAACCGCCTCGGACGGGCATACCTTGGTCACATCAGGGCGCACCCCGCGTCCTCCCTCGGAAGGAATCGAGATGACTGCCACCACCGAGTCGCCGGCCACCGCAACCGCGGTCTCCGACGAGATCGACCGCCTTGTCGCCAACGCCCAGAAGGCGCTCGCGGACTACTCATCCCTGACGCAGGACGACGTGAACCTGCTCGTCAAGAAGGCGTCGGTCGCGGCGCTCAACCAGCACGGCGCCCTCGCCGTCATGGCGGTCGAGGAGACCGGCCGCGGCGTCTTCGAGGACAAGGCCGTGAAGAACATCTTCGCGTGCGAGCACGTCACCCACTCGATGGCCACCATGAAGACCGTGGGCGTCATCAACGAGGACCCGATCCTCGGCATCACCGAGATCGCGGAGCCCGTGGGCGTGGTCGCAGGCCTCACGCCGGTCACCAACCCCACCTCGACCGCCATCTTCAAGTCGCTCATCGCGCTCAAGACCCGCAACCCCATCGTGTTCTCCTTCCACCCGAGCGCACAGAAGTCCTCCGTGGCGGCGGCGCGCGTGGTGCGCGACGCGGCGATCGAGGCGGGCGCCCCCGAGAACTGCATCCAGTGGGTCGAGACCCCCTCCCTCGAGGCCACCAGCGCACTCATGAACCACGACGGCGTCGCGATGATCCTCGCGACCGGCGGCAACGCGATGGTCAAGGCCGCGTACAGCTGCGGCAAGCCCGCACTGGGCGTCGGCGCGGGCAACGTGCCCGCCTACGTGCACGAGTCCGCGAACCTCAAGCGCGCCATCAACGACATCGTGGTCTCCAAGGCCTTCGACTTCGGCATGGTGTGCGCGTCCGAGCAGGCCGTCATCCTCGACGCCTCGATCTACGACGCCGCGCTCACCGAGTTCGACCGTCTCCACGCGTACCGCGTGACGCCGGAGGAGAAGGTCATGCTCGAGGAGCTGATCTTCGGAGTCCAGGCAGGCGGCGAGAACTGCGCCGGCGCCAAGCTCAACCCGAACATCGTCGGCAAGTCCCCCAACTGGATCGCCCAGCAGGCTGGCTTCGAGGTGCCCGAGGAGACCTCGATCATCCTCGCCGAGGTGTCCCACGTGGGCGAGGCCGAGCCGCTGACGCGCGAGAAGCTGGCCCCCGTGCTGGCCGTCCTGCGCGCCGAGAGCACGGAGCAGGGCCTCACGCTCGCCGAGCAGATGGTCGAGTTCCACGGACTGGGTCACTCCGCCGCGATCCACGCTGAGGACCTGGATCTCATCCAGGAGTTCGGCCGCCGCGTCAAGGCCGTCCGCGTGATCACCAACTCGCCCTCCAGCCAGGGTGGCATCGGCGACATCTACAACGCCCTGATGCCGTCCCTCACGCTGGGCTGCGGCTCCTACGGCAAGAACTCCGTGAGCAGCAATGTCACGGCGCTCAACCTGATCAACGTCAAGCGCATCGCCCGGAGGAACAACAACATGCAGTGGTTCAAGGTGCCGGCGAAGACGTACTTCGAGCCCAACTCGATCCAGTACCTGCGCGACATGCCGAACGTCGAGCGCGTCACGATCATCACGGACGCGACCATGACCCGCATCGGCGTCGTGGACAAGATCCTGGACGTGCTCCACCGTCGCGGCAACGGCGTGTCGGTTCAGATCATCGACAACGTCGAGCCCGAGCCGTCCATCAACACGGTCAAGGCCGGTGCCGAGGTGCTGCGCGCCTTCAAGCCCGACACCCTGATCGCCGTGGGTGGTGGGTCGCCGATGGACGCCGCCAAGGTGATGTGGCTCATGTACGAGCACCCCGAGGTCGTGTTCTCTGACCTGAAGGAGAAGTTCTTCGACGTGCGCAAGCGCGCGTTCACCTTCCCCAAGCTGGGCGAGCTCGCACAGCTGGTGTGCATCCCGACCACGTCGGGCACCGGCGCCGAGGTGACCCCGTTCGCGGTGATCACCGACACGGACACGGGGCGCAAGTACCCGCTCGCCGACTACGCGCTCACGCCCACCGTCGCGATCATCGACCCGGTGCTGACGGCGAACCTGCCCTCACGCGTCGCGGCCGACTCCGGCATGGACGCCCTCACCCACGCGACCGAGGCCTACGTCTCCGTCTACGCCAACGACTTCACCGATGGCATGGCGCTGCAGGCGATCCGGCTCGTGTTCGAGAACATCGAGGAGTCCGTCACCGTAGGCGGCACCGCGGTGAAGGCTCGCGAGAAGATGCACAACGCCGCGACGATCGCCGGCATGGCGTTCGGCAACGCGTTCCTGGGACTCGTCCACGCGATGAGCCACACGACCGGCTCGATGTTCCACATCGCGCACGGCCGCACCAACGCCATCTACCTGCCGCACGTGATCCGCTACAACGGTCGCGTTCCCACCAAGCCCACCTCGTGGCCCAAGTACGAGACCTACGTGGCGCCCGAGCGGTTCCAGGAGATCGCCAAGATGCTCGGTCTCGCACACTCGACCCCGGAGGAGGCCGTCGAGGCCTATGCCGTGGCCGTCGAGGAGCTGCGCGACAAGCTGGGCATCGAGCGCTCCTTCCAGGAGGTGGGAGTCGACGAGGCGGAGTTCATGTCCTCTCTCGACACGCTGGCCATGAATGCCTACGAGGACCAGTGCGCACCGGCGAACCCGCGCGTGCCGATGCTCGCGGACATGAAGGTGATGATGGAGGCCGCGTACTACGGGGTCAAGTACGAAGAGGTCAAGGGTCGCGCGGTCACCGAGGCCGCTGCTCCCGAGGCGTCCGAGGCTCCCGCCAAGAAGTCGCGGTCTCGCAAGGCCGCCAAGTAATCGGAGCGCTGGCGGGGCGGGAGGCCGCCCCGCCAGCGTGACCCACCACCGTCGCCGGTCAGGACACACCCGGCGCACATGAGAGCCCCGGTGCCTGCGCGCCGGGGCTTTCGTGTGCCCGCATCGGCCCGCGCTCGCTCGGAATGCTCGCACGGCCGATGCGGTTGTCGGGGGCGTACCGACGAGAGGAGTGCAGCATGATCGCGTATCGCAAGCACGCAGCCGTTCTCATCGGCGCCGGGGTGCTGACCCTGGGCCTGACGGGATGCGGCGACGCCGACGCCGGCGACGTCGTGGACGAGACCACCGCAGAGATCTCCGAGGGAGCCGAGGAGGTCGAGGACTCCGTCGAGGAGGGCCTCGACGAGGCCTCCGAGGAGGCGAACGACGAGGACTAGCGTCCTCCTGGTCGTGCCGCCGGGAGCGGGGCCTCCTCGCCCCGGCGGCACGGGTCGCATGGGTCGCCACTAGACTTGACCGTCGTGGCTACTGACTTCCCTGCAGAGATCTCCGCGCTGCGGTCGACCTTCGAACAGATCGAGGCCGTGACCGACCCCGACACGCTGCGCTCGCAGCTGAGCGAGCTCGAGGACCAGGCCGGGTCGCCCGACCTGTGGGACGACCAGGACCATGCCCAGGCGGTCACGCAGAAGCTCAGCAACACCAAGGCGGAGCTCGACCGGCTGGGCTCCTTCCGCCAGCGCATCGATGACCTCGAGGTCCTCGTGGAGATGGCGGTCGAAGGCAACGACGCCGAGACGCTCGCCGAGGCGGACGCCGAGCTCACCAAGCTGCGCGCCGACCTCTCGGCGATGGAGGTGCGCACCCTCATGACGGGGGAGTGGGACGAGCGCAACGCCGTCGTCACCATCCGTTCCGGCGCTGGGGGAGACGACGCGACCGACTTCGCCGAGATGCTGCTCCGCATGTACCTGCGCTGGGCGGAGCGCCACGGCTACGCCACCAAGGTGCTCGACACCTCCTACGCCGAAGGCGCCGGGATCAAGTCGGCCACGTTCGAGATCCAGGCGCCGTACGCGTTCGGCATCATGTCGGTCGAGGCCGGCACCCATCGCCTCGCGCGGATCAGCCCCTTCGGCTCCGCCGACAAGCGTCAGACGAGCTTCGCCGCCGTCGAGGTGATCCCGCTCATCGAGGGCACGGACCACATCGAGGTGCCGGAGACCGACATCAAGGTCGACGTCTTCCGGTCCTCCGGCCCAGGCGGTCAGTCCGTCAACACCACCGACTCCGCGGTGCGCATCACGCACCTGCCGACCGGGCTCGTGGTGTCGATGCAGGATGAGAAGAGCCAGATCCAGAACCGCGCCGCCGCGATGCGGGTGCTGCAGTCGCGGCTGCTCCTGCTCAAGAAGGAGCAGGAGGCCGCGCAGAAGAAGGAGCTCGCAGGCGACATCAAGGCGAGCTGGGGCGACCAGATGCGCTCCTACTTCCTCTACGGTCAGCAGCTGGTCAAGGACCTGCGCACGGGACACGAGGTGGGGAACCCGCAGGCGGTGTTCGACGGCGACCTCGACGGGTTCATCGACGCGGGCATCCGCTGGCGACGTCAGCAGGTCAGCGACAGCTGAGGACGCCCCGCCGGCGCGTCAGCGCCGGTGATACAGCAGGGCCGAGCGGATGTGCTCCCGCAGTTCGTCCCGAGGGATCGGCCCGCCTGCGGGAACCACGATCGCGCGCGTGCCGTCGTGAGCGAGCAGGTCGCCATGAGCGGCGCGGAACTCGTCGACGAGGCTCGTCTGACAGTGGGTGAAGAGCGCGACGTCCGTGCCGCGGCCGATGCGGTCGATCCTCACCGTCGTCCCGATGCGCGGCCGTGCGGGCAGGTAGCTGGGCTGCCCCCACTTCAGCGTCTCGAGCACGGGCTCGATCGCGGGGTCGGCGGCAGCAACCTCCCACACCAGGCGGCGAAGCTCGAGGATCCGGTCGCGCACCGCGTCCGGGTAGTCGGCGATGGCCGCCTCGACGTCGGGAGGCACCGGTGGTGCCTCAGTCCGCGCGCTGTCCGGCACGGTGCCCCCTCTCCTGGTGCTTCGATGCTAGCCATGACTCGTCGCCCCGCGCCGCCCTGCGTCGCCACGGGGCGCAAGCGCTCCGTCGGGGGCCCAGGGTGTGATCCATATCGCATCGGCGCCCCCGGCGCGCCTACTGCCGCGCCGACGTAGGCTTTCTTACCCTGCAAGAAGCGCGAGTCCAACCCCTCGCGTCCGGTGGCATGATTCGACTCGATAACGTCAGCAAGGTCTACACGCGCGGAGCGAGGCCTGCCCTCGACAACGTCTCCGTGGAGATCGAGCGCGGCGACTTCGTCTTCCTCGTGGGATCGTCGGGGTCCGGCAAGTCGACCTTCCTGAAGCTCATCCTGCGCGAGGAGCGCTCGACCGCGGGCGACGTGTTCGTCGCGGGCAGGCACCTCAACAAGCTGTCGAGCTGGCGCGTGCCGCACCTGCGCCGCGAGATCGGCGCGGTGTTCCAGGACTTCCGCCTGCTGCCCAACAAGACCGTGTATCAGAACGTCGCGTTCGCGCTGCAGGTGATCGGCAAGTCCAAGCGCGACATCCAGACCAACGTGCCCGAGATGCTCGAGCTGGTGGGACTGGCGGGCAAGGAGCGCCGGCTGCCGCACGAGCTGTCGGGCGGTGAGCAGCAGCGCGTCGCGATCGCGCGCGCATTCGTCAACCACCCGCCGATCCTCCTGTGCGACGAGCCCACGGGCAACCTCGACCCCGGCACGTCCGTGGGCATCATGCGCCTGCTGGACCGCATCAACCGCACCGGCACCACGGTGCTGATGGCGACGCACGACGACGAGATCGTTGACCAGATGCGCAAGCGCGTGATCGAGCTCAAGGGCGGTCACCTCGTGCGCGACCAGGACCGTGGCGTGTACGGCCTGGAGACGGTGTGAGGCGCGCGGCATGAGAATCCGGTTCATCCTCGGCGAGGTCGCGAGCGGCCTGCGCCGCAACTCGACCATGGCGCTGTCCGTGGTGCTCGTGACGTTCGTGTCGCTGACGTTCGTGGGCGCCGCCGCGCTCACCCAGATGCAGGTGCAGCAGCTGCGCGACGCCTGGTACGGCGAGGTCGAGGTGTCGATCTTCCTGTGCCCCGAGAACTCTCTGTACGAACAGTGCGCCGCCGGGCCCGTCTCGCCTGACCAGGAGGACGACATCCGTGGCGTGCTCGAGGAGGGCTCCGTCGCGGACATCGTCGACGAGGTCTACTACGAGACCCGCGAAGAGGTGTTCGAGAACATCGTCGGCGCCGATGAGACCGGCGTGTACTCGCAGCTGGAGCCCGCAGACCTGGGCCCCGTGTTCCGCGTCAAGCTCACCGACCCGGAGCAGTTCCAGGTCGTGGCGGACGCCACCGAGGGCCTGCCGGGCGTCGAAGAGGTCAACGACCAGCGCGAGGTGTTCGACGAGCTGTTCCGCTTCCTCAACGCCGCCACGTTCATCGCCGCCGGGCTGGCCGCGGTCATGATGCTCGCGGCCGTCCTGCTCATCACCACCACCATCCGGCTCAGCGCGCTCAGCAGGCGGCGCGAGACCACCATCATGCGCATGGTCGGCTCCTCGAAGAGCCTGATCCAGATGCCGTTCATGCTCGAGGGCGCCGTCGCCGCCACGCTGGGGGCCGTCCTCGCGATCGGTGGGCTGTATCTCTCGGCCCGCTACTTCATCGAGGACTGGCTGCACGGCTCGATCGCGTGGGTCGACTACGTGGGCCGCGATGACGTCTGGACCGTGGCGCCATGGCTGCTCGCGATCGCCGTGGGCCTCGCTGCCCTCGCCTCGTTGGCGACGCTGGGAAGGTACACGCGCGCATGACTCGGACTCGCAGGCTCTCGGCCCTCGTCGTGGCGATCCTCGTCGCGGCGATCTTCGGCGGCTATGCCGTGGGCGCATCGGCGCTGTCCCCGCAGGGGCTCCCGCAGGCGTCCTCCGACGACTACCAGGACGACATCGATGCCACCGAGCGCGAGCGCAGGGCGGCGGAGCGTCGCGCCGAGCAGCTCGAGCACGAGCTCGAGAACACCGACGCGCGCATCGTCGAGGCCGACGAGGAGCTGCGTGCTCTCGAGGGCGAGCTCCCCGCGCTCGAGGAGCAGCTCGAGGACGCCGAACGGCGCGTCGAGGCCGCCATCATCGAGCAGGGCATCGTCCAGGACAAGCTGGACTCCGCCGAGGCGCAGGACCGCGCCATCTCCGAGCAGATCGCGGAGGACGAGGAGCGCACGGCCTCTCTCGAGGCGCTCGTCGCCGCGATCGCGCGCGAGACCTACAAGGGCAATGACAACTCGGCGGGGCTCGCCATCGTCTTCGGCTCGTCCGACACCCAGGACTTCGTGGACGAGTACACGGCCCAGCAGTCTGCGACACGGGTGCAGAGCAACGCGCTCGGCGAACTCGAGGAGATCGCGGCCGTCAACCGCAACCGCGGCGCGCGTCAGGACGCGGTGCGCGAGTACATCGGCGAGCTCAAGGCGGAGATCGATGCGCTCGTCATTCAGCTCGACGAGGCGCGCGAGGTCGCCCAGGAGGCGCGTGACGAGGTGCAGGCGCTGCTCGACGAGCAGGAGGAGCTGCGTGCGTATCTCGAGTCTCAGCGAGCCGCGTTCGTCGCACAGCAGGAGGAGAACGAGGCGCTGCAGCAGCAGCTCCGCAACGAGGTCCTGACGCTGTACTCGAAGAAGCGCGAGGCGGAGGAGCAGGAGGCAGAGAGGGCCCGCAAGCGCGCCGAGGCCAACAACTCCAAGCCCAGCAGTGGGCTCACCAAGGGCTCGTTGGCCTTCCCCACCAAGGTGCCGTACAAGACGTCGTCGTTCGGCATGCGTCAGCACCCGATCTACAACTACATGCGCCTGCACGCCGGCACCGACCTGCGCGCCTACTGCGGCACCCCGATCTACGCCTCCGCCGCCGGCACCGTCGAATGGGCCACCTACAAGCCGGGCTACGGCAACCAGGTCCTGATCGATCACGGGATCATCGGCGGCAAGTCCGTCATCACGAACTACAACCACTTCTCGCGGTTCGCCGTGGGCGGTGGTCAGCGGGTGGCCCGAGGGGACCTGATCGGCTACTCGGGCTCCACCGGCTCCTCGACGGCGTGCCACCTGCACTTCGAGGTGTACGTGAGCGGCAGTGTCGTGAATCCCGAGACGCTGCTCCCGAACTTCCCGTAGCGGCCGCCACGGCCCGGTGCCTCTATACTCGAACGTCCCTGTCCCCACACAGACGGCACTCGAGGAGGTGAGTCATGGCAGACGAGCAGAAGATCGTCGCGACCAACAGGTCGGCGCGCCACGACTACTTCATCGACAAGACCTACGAGGCCGGCATCGTGCTCCAGGGCACTGAGGTCAAGGCACTCCGCGCGGGCCGTGCGGCCATCGGCGAGGGCTACATCTACGTCGACAACAACGAGGCCTGGCTCGAGAACATCCACATTCCCGAGTACGCGCAGGGGACGTGGACCAACCACGCGCCGCGGCGACGTCGCAAGCTGCTGCTGCACCACACCGAGCTCGACGAGCTGATGATCAAGACGCGCGAGAAGGGCTTCACGATCGTGCCGCTGCGGCTGTACTTCGTGAAGGGCCGCGCGAAGGTCGAGATCGGCATCGGGCGAGGCAAGAAGCTGTACGACAAGCGCCAGACGCTGCGCCAGAAGCAGGACGACCGTGAGGCTCAGCGGGCCATGAGCCTGCGCCGCAACACCTAGGACTCCCCGTGGAAGTGGCCCGCCGCTGGCCGTGACCTCGGCACAATGGAGGCATGCCCTCCCTTGCTCTCGCCGCCACGGCGCGGTCGACCGTCGCCGCCGCCATTCGTGTCGTGATGGTCGCATGCGTCTGCGCGCTCGTGCTGGCCGTGTCCGCCCTGCCCGCCGCCGCATCGGCCGGTGACGGTGCCGGTTCAGACGACTACCCGGGTCGCGAGGTGCTCCAGTGGGACGCGACCTACGCGCTCCAGGTCGACGGCTCGGTCGACGTCCGCACGGAGATCGACTTCGACTTCGGCGATGACCCCGGCCACGGCGTGGTGTTCACGCTGCCCACCGCTCAGCCGATCGAGGACGGGTACGAGCGTCTCTTCGACATCACGGACGTCACGGCGGAGAGCCCTTCCGGGGCGCCCGACGACCTGGCCACCGAGGCGCAGGGCGGCAGCCTGGTGGTGCGGATCGGCGATGAGGACGTCGACGACGTGTCCGGCACGCAGACCTACGTCATCACGTACTCGGTGGCGCGCGCCATGAACTCCACCGAGGCCAGTGAGACCGAGAGCGGGATCGCAGGTGACGAGTTCTTCTGGAACCCGATCGGCACGGGATGGGAGACCCCCATCCGCGACGTGACCATCACGGTCGAGTCGCCGGTCGCGGCCACCGAGGTCGCGTGCTTCGCGGGGCCGCAGGGAACCACCGACGCATGCGACGCCGTGGGCGACCCCGCACCGTCGGTCACGTTCGAAGCGTCGGGCCTCGAGCCGGGCGAGCCCGTCACGATCGCCGCGCTGTATCCCGCAGGCACGTTCGACACCACTGCGCGCACCCGCATCGAGAACGACATCGTGCGCGCGTTCGCGATCACGCCGTGGACGGTGGGCATCTCGGTGGCCATGCTCGCGGCAGGTCTGGGAGCGCTGGCGCTGTACTTCCGCCGCACTGCCGTGGACCGGCAGTACGCGGAGCTCACCCCTGGCCTCGGGCCGGTGTCAGGAGCCGATGCGGGCACGCGACCGGTGGCCGGCGGCCAGCCCGTGGCGGTGCAGTTCGAGCCCCCTGCGGGACTGCGGCCAGGTCAGCTCGGCACCCTTCTCGACGAGAAGGCCGACGTGCGCGACGTCACGGCCACGATCGTGGACCAGGCCGTGCGCGGCTACCTGCGCATCGACCCCGTCGGCGACGAGCAGGAGCCGGAGGGCACGGCTCCGCGTGACTACACGCTCGTGAAGCTGCGCGAGGGGGACGACGCGATGCCCGCCTACGGGCGCACCCTGTTCGACTCGATCTTCGACGGGCGCGAGCAGGTGACGCTCACGGACCTGAAGGCCACGTTCGCGGCCGATCTCGCGAAGGTGCAGAAGGAGCTCTATGCGGACGTCACGGACCGAGGGTGGTTCCATCGGAACCCGCAGACGGCGCGGGTGACGTGGGCATCGATCGCGGTGGTGGGGCTCGTGGTCGGTGTGATCGGCACGCTGGTGCTGGCGGCAAACTCCCGGTGGGCCCTCGTGGGGCTGCCGGTCGTGATCGTCTCGATCGTCGCACTGGCGCTGACGGGCGCGGCGCCGGCGCGGACCGCCGAGGGCACCAAGGTGCTGGCGCAGACCAAGGGCTTCAAGCTGTTTCTCGAGACGGCCGACGGCTATCGCCTCCGTTTCGAGGAGGGGCACGACATCTTCAGCCAGTACCTGCCCTACGCGATCGCGTTCGGCATCGCCGACAAGTGGTCGGCGAAGTTCGCCGCCCTCGCCCAGGAGGGCTACGACGTGCCGACGCCCACCTGGTACGGCGCGTACTACGGAGGCGGCTTCTGGCTGGCCCACCAGAACTTCGGGGCTCAGATGCAGGACTTCACCTCGCTCGCGGACGCCGCGATCTCCACGCCGACGGCGGGCGCCAGTGGGGGATCGGGGTTCTCCTCGGGCGGTGGGTTCTCCGGTGGCGGAAGCTTCGGCGGCGGTGGCGGGGGCTGGTGACTCTCGCGGCGGTCTAGCAGCGATCGGCCTCGGCACGCAGCCTCGCGAGCCCCGCGAAGCCGTCGCGGTCCAGGCTCGCGGCCGTGGCGGACACGAGCGCGAGCCCCACGCCCGCGTCACGATCCACGCCCACCCACGACGCGAACCCTCCGGTGCGCCCGTTGTGCCACGTCACCGACGCGTCTCCTGTGCGCGTCGTCAGCCACGCGGCGCCGATGCGCGACGCTCCGGGCGCATCGGCTGCCGGGTCGAGCGCGCTGATGCCCGGGGCGCGGCGCTCGATCAGGCCACCGAGCAGCGCCGCCAGGTCAGCGGCGGTCGCCCGGACGCCGCCGGCGGGCCCGATCGCCTCGCCCGTCCACGGCTCGTGGGGGCGTCCGCCCTTGGACCGTCCTGTGAGGGCAGTGGGCCCCAGGCAGCGCGGAGTCGAGGGGACGGATACCCCGGTCATTCCTAGGGGCTCGGCGACGCGAGCCAGCAGCAGTCGCTCGTACGACGTGCCGGCCGTCCTCGCGAGCGCCGCCCCGAGAAGTGCGAAGCCAAGGTTCGAGTACACGAAGCGGGGCTTGCCGAGCCGGACGTCGGCCGCCTCGTCGAGCAGCTGATCGACCGAGTCGCCGTAGGGATTCTCCCCGTGTCGCCACATGCGCCACGTGCGCCGGAGCATGGTGCGGGGGCCGCCGTACGGAGGCTGCGGGGGCAAGCCCGATGCGTGCGTGGCCAGTGACCCGAGCGTCGCCTGGGCGTAGGCCCCCTCGGGCCGGTCCAGCGCCTCTCCCAGCGTGGTCTCCGGTGTGACCTCACCCCGGTCGACGGCATCCTGGTAGAGCAGGCCCGTGAGGCCTTTGGAGACCGAGCCGATCTCCGCGTCGGCCGCCTCGGGCGCGCCGTAGGTGCGATGAGCGGTGTCGCCGCCCGCCACGGCGGCGATCAGCACGCGGTCGTGGCGGTGGTGGAGTCCGGAGCGGAGGGGGTCGAGGTCGAGCGTCATGCGCACCACGCTAGGCGGGCGGGCGCGGGCGTGGCATCGGCCGCGAGGACGGTCTGGGGTCAGGGGGAGCCAGGGCGTCGCGAGACGCCCTGGCCCCTGAGATCAGGCGCGGTCGGCGGTCGCCGCCGACGTCGTGGCTTCCGCGCTGTGCGCGTGCACCACCGGGTGTGAGCGCTCGAGCGCCGATCCCTCGACGTCGACGTTGGGCAGGATCCGGTCGAGCCACCTGGGCAGCCACCAGGCACGCTCTCCGGCCACGTGGATCAGCGCGGGAACGATGACCATGCGGACTACGAAGGCGTCGAGGAGCACGCCCATGGCGAGCCCCAGGCCCATGGGCCGGATCATCGCCGTGTGCGAGAAGATGAACCCGCCGAACACCGAGGCCATGATGATGGCCGCCGCGGTCACGACGGCGCGGCCGTTGCGCATGCCGGCCACCACCGCCTGGCGCGCGTTCGCCCCGTGGACGTAGGCCTCCCTCATCCCGGACGTGAGGAACAGCTGGTAGTCCATGGCCAGCCCGAACAGGATGCCCGTCAGCAGGATGGGCAGGAAGCTCAGGACCGGACCGGGGGAGTGGACGCCGAAGATGTCGGACAGCCAGCCCCACTGGTAGACGGCAGTGACCACGCCGAAGGCGGCGAACAGCGACAGCACGAACCCGGCCGTGGCGATGATCGGCACCAGCAGCGAGCGGAACACGATGATCAGGATCACCAGCGACAGCCCGACCACGACCGCGAGGTAGAGCGGCAGTGCCTCGTCGAGCTTCTCGGACACGTCGATGTTGCCGGAGGCCGAGCCGGCCACTCCGATCGGAGTGCTGCTCAGGTCGGCGCCCTCCACCGTGAGGTCGACCGGCGACAGCTCGCGCAACGCGTTCACCAGCTGCTCGGTGGACTCGCTGGATGGTCCCTCGCGGGGGATGACCTGGAACGCCATGAAGTCGCGGTCGTCGGAGACGGCCGCGGGTGCGGCGGCGGCCACGTCGTCCTCGGCCGTGATCACGTCGATGATGGCGACCTGGGTCGCGAGGACGTCCTCCTCGGCCACTGCCTGGGGGAGATCCGCGGTGACGAGCAGGGTGCCGTTGAGTCCCTCGCCGAACCGCTCGTCGATGGTGGTGTACGCCTGGTACTGCGTCGAATCCTCGGGCTCCTGGGTGCCGTCGGGCAGCCCCAGCCGCATGGACGCCGAGGGAATGGCGATGACGGCGAGGGCCACGGCGGCGACGACCAGTGCGAGCACGGCGCGGCTCGTGCGCATGGGCGTGAGGGGCTTCTCCGCCTCCTCAGGGTGGCCGATGCGCGCACGCGAGCGCTTGGAGATCGCCCGCATGCCGGTGAGGCCCAGCAGCGCCGGCGTCAGCGTCACCGCGACCAGCACGGCGATCGCGACGCAGAACGCCGCGACGGAACCCATGACGCCGAGGAACGGCACGCCGGTCACGTTGAGGGCGAGCAGAGCGATGAGCACCGTCGAGCCGGCGAACACCACCGCGTTGCCGGAGGTGCCGTTGGCGAGCCCGATCGACTCGTGGACGTCCATGCCCCGCTTGAGCTGCATGCGGTGCCGGTTGACGATGAACAGCGAGTAGTCGATGCCCACGGCGAGGGCGAGCATCACGCCCAGCACCGGGGTGACAGCAGACATCTCGGTGACATCCGAGAAGGACAGGGCCGTCGCGACGCCCACGCCCACGCCGATGATCGACGTGATGATGGGCTGGATCGCCGGCAGCCAGGTGCGCATCATGACGAGCAGCACCACGAGGGCGAGGGCCACGCCCACGATCTCGCCCACGCCGAGGATGCCGCCCACGGTCGTGGCGATCTCGGCGGAGAAGTAGACGTCCACGCCGTCGATCGGGGTCGACTCGACCGCGTCGATCACGCCGTCCTTGTCCTCCTGCGGGAGGTTGAAGCCGCTCTCTTCGAACTGCACGACGCCCAGCGCGGTGGAGCCGTCCTCGGACACGGTGCGGATGCCAGACGCGGCGTCGGCGAGCTCACGTCCCAGCTCGACCTGGGTCGACTGAGCCTCCAGCTCGGCGAGTCCGGCGTCGAGCTCGCCCTGCTGGGCGGCGATCTCCTCGAGTCCCGCGTCGATCTGCGCCTGCTGCTCGTCGAGAGCGGACTGCTGGGCGTCCAGCTCTGCCTGCTGGGCCTCGAACTGGGCCTGCTGCGATTCGTAGGCGCCCGCGTCCTGCGCCTGCTGGACGGCGGCGTCGAGCTGCGCCTGTCCCTCGTCCAGCTGCGCCTGCCCGGCGTCGAGCTGTGCCTGACCGGCCTCGAGCTCGGCGAGCCCGGCGTCGATCTGCTGCTGACCCGCCTCGATCTCCGCGCGGGCACCCGCGATCTGCTCGGCGCCGGCTTCGAGCTGCGCGACCTGCTCAGCGCGCTCCGCGGCCGTGGCGAAGGGGTCGACGATGCCCGAGACGGAGCCGACCTCGGTGGCCGAGGCGAGCGCCTCACTGATCTGCCCCTGCTGGTCCTCGTCGAGCGCCGAACCGTCCTGGGATTCGAACACCACCCGCGCGGATGCGCCGTCCAGCCCGGAGATCTCCTCGGAGAGCTGGTCGGAGACGCGCTGGGTCTCGGTGCCCGGAATCGTGAAGCTGTCGGTGAGCGTGCCGCCGAAGGTGAGGAACGCGCCGGCGGCCGCGGCGAGCGCCACCAGCCACGCGACGATCGCGATGAACGGTTTGGCTGCGGAGCCACGGCCGATGCGGAACAGGAGGTTGGCCACGTCAGTGCCTTTCTCAGGGGAGGGGACGATTGAGCGGCGACGATGCCTGAAAAAAGTGTAACCCGCATCTGTGATTTACACGACAAGTGTCGGTTATCGATTGGTGAATGCCTGGACGAGGGTGCACAATCGAATGGTGGACGCACGCATCGCGAGAACTCGGCGCCGCCTCCAGGAGGCGCTGTTCGACCTCGCGCACGAGCAGGGGCTCGACCATGTCTCGATCAGTGCCATCGCGAAGCGGGCCGGCGTCAACCGGACGACCTTCTATCAGCACTACGCGGACAAGGAGACGCTGCTGGCCGATGCGCTTGATCTGGTCGCGCAGGAGGCAGGCGCCGAGCTGCATGGGATCAACGAGTGGTCGACGGAGCCGCCCGCGCCTCTGGTGACGTTCCTCACTCATATCGATGCGCACGCAGAGCTGTACCGGAGGGTCTTCTCCGAGCCGGGCTCGGGCGCGGTGCTCGCGCGATTGCGCCACCACGTCAACGATGCGGTGTCCGCGTCGGCCGCGACCGTGGTCGAGCGGGACCGAGACGTACCCCTCGACGTGATCGCCGCAGGTGTGACCGGGTCGATCATCGGCGTCATCGGGGCGTGGCTCGACCACGATCCCCGCGCGCCCGTCGACGACGCCGCACTGTGGGTGTGGCGCATCATCATGGGCCCGCCCGACGCCTACGCGACGAGGTGACGATGCCGGCCGCGCGCCGCCCGCGCATCGGCCGTTGATCGTTGTCGGTGCACCGGCGTACACTGAAAGCACAACTGCACAGGGGATGATCGGTTTCGACGTGTGTGCTTTCCTCAGGGGAAGCGGGCCGAGGACGTCACGTTATCTCGTTAACGATCGTGGCAAACCAATAGGTGCCGATTCCAAGCGCACCGACTTCGCCCTCGCTGCTTAAGCGAGCCTAGAAGTCCGTCAGCCCAGGCTTGTTCCCGTCCTGGTTCCTGGCGTCATTTAGGGAACTTGCTCCACCTCCTCGTCACCAGGGGGTGGGGGACTCTTAGGTGACTGGGGCTATCGCACAGTTTGTCTGAAGACAGTGCGGGTCCGAGATACTGAGCATTCAGACTGCGCCCGGAGAATACCTGTCGTCGTGCACGCGGACGCGGGTTCGATTCCCGCCATCTCCACGCTTTCATCCCTGGTAGGTGACCGAAAGGCCACTGCGCTCCCTTGCGGAGCGCGGTGGCCTTTCGTGCGCCCGGGTCACGCCGGTCCAGCGGCCGATGCGCTCGTCGAGGCTGCGGGCGGCTAGCGTGAGACGCATGGAACAGCGCACCCTCGGATCCGCCCCGTTCGCCGTCAGCGCCATCGGACTGGGCTGCAACAACTTCGGCCGCCAGGGCACGGCGTCGCAGACGCAGGAGGGCACGGACGCGGTGATCCACGCCGCACTCGATGCCGGCGTCACCTTCTTCGACACCGCGGACCTGTACGGCGGCGAGTGGGGACTCTCCGAGTCGCTCATGGGGCACGCCTTGAAGGGCCGCCGGGACGAGGCGATCGTCGCGACAAAGTTCGGCTTCACCGAGGTCGCCACACCGCTCGACGAGCGCGGCGCGAAAGGCTCCCGTGCGTACCTGCGGGCCGCGTGCGAGGCGTCGCTCGAGCGGCTCCAGACGGATCGTCTCGACCTCTTCCAGCAGCATCAGCCCGACCCTGCCACGCCCATCGAGGAGACCATCGGTGCGCTGTCCGAGCTGATCGACGAGGGCAAGATCCGCGCCTACGGCGTCTCGCAGTTCACGGCGGAGCAACTCACGCAGGCCGATGCGGCGGCGACGGGCCTCGGCGTGCCCGCCATCGCCTCGAGCCAGGACGAGCTGAGCCTGGTCGCACGTGCCGTGGAGACGGATGGTCGGTTCGCCGCCGCTGAGCGCATCGGCGCGGGGTTCCTGCCATTCTTCCCGCTGGCCAATGGGCTCTTCACCGGCAAGTTCACGCGCACCGACATGCCTGCCGACTCGCGGATCGCGCGCCAGCGCCCCCACATCGCCGAGCAGGCGGACTGGGACGCGATGGAGGCCTACCAGCGGCTGTGCGACGAGTGGGGCGTGACCATGCTGGAGGCGACGTTCGGGTGGTTCCTGTCACGCGCCGCTGTGTCCTCGGTGATCGCCGGCGCCACCCGACCCGAGCAGATCCGCCAGAACGCCGCCTCCGCCTCGTGGCGCCCAGCGCCGGATCACGTGACGCTGATCGAGGCGCTCTTCCCCGCCTGACGGGCGCCGCAGACGCGCCGGAGAGGGCAGTCCACCGCGTGTCCGATTGCCCCGTCGAACAGCGCATGTTAACGTTCACGCCATGACGCTCGATGATGGCGGCAGCGACGCCGCACACGACCCCTCGCCCGGCGACGCCCATGTGATCGGCATCGACTTCGGAACCCTGTCCGGACGTGCCCTGGTGGTCCGGGTCTCCGACGGCGCCGAACTGGGCACCGCGGTTCACGAATACAGCCATGCGGTGATGGACTCCACGCTGGCCGCCACCGGCGAGAAGCTCCCGCCGGAGTGGGCGCTGCAGGTCCCGAACGACTACCGCGACGTCCTGCGCCATGCAGTTCCCGCCGCCGTGAAGGCCGCAGGAATCGACCCCGCCTCCGTGATCGGCATCGCCACCGACTTCACCGCGTCGACGCCGCTGCCGGTGCTCGCCGACGGGACCCCGCTGTGCGAGGTTCCCGGCTTCGAGGACCGCAGGCACGCCTATGTGAAGCTGTGGAAGCACCACGCCGCCCAGCAGCAGGCCGACAGGATCAACGCCGTCGCCCACGAGCGCGGCGAGTCCTGGATCTCGCGCTACGGCGGCTTCATCTCCTCCGAGTGGGAGTTTGCGAAGGCGCTGCAGCTGCTCGAGGAGGACCGCGAGATCTACGACCGCATGGACCACTGGGTCGAGGCGGCCGACTGGATCATCTGGCAGCTCTCCGGCACCTACGTGCGCAATGCCTGCACGAACGGCTACAAGGCCATCTACCAGGACGACGCCTACCCGTCGCGCGAGTATCTGGGCGCGCTGAACCCCGACTTCGCCGACTTCGCCGAGACCAAGCTCACGGGCGACATCGGCCAGCTGGGCCACGCCGCGGGAACGCTCACGGCCCAGGCCGCCGAGTGGACCGGGCTGCCCGCCGGCATCGCCGTCGCGGTGGGCAACGTCGACGCACACGTCACCGCCCCGGCCGCCAAGGCCGTCGAGCCCGGCCAGATGGTCGCCATCATGGGCACCTCGACCTGTCACGTGATGAATGGCGAGCAGCTCGCCGAGGTCCCCGGCATGTGCGGGGTGGTGCCCGGCGGCATCGTCGAGGGACTGTACGGCTACGAGGCCGGTCAGTCCGGCGTGGGCGACATCTTTGCGTGGTACGTGAAGAACCAGGTGCCCGCGTCGTACTACGCGGATGCCGAGGCAGCGGGGAAGTCGATCCACGAGCACCTCACGGACCTGGGCTACGCGGAGCCTGTCGGCGCCCACGGCCTGATCGCCCTCGACTGGCACTCCGGCAACCGCTCTGTGCTCGTCAACACCGAGCTCTCCGGGATGGTGCTGGGCGCCACGCTCACCACCCGCCCCGAGCAGATCTACCGCGCGCTCCACGAGGCCACCGCGTTCGGCACGCGCGTGATCGTCGAGACCTTCAACGCGTCCGGCGTGCCCGTCACGGAGTTCGTGGTCGCCGGCGGGCTCCTCAAGAACCGCGACCTCATGCAGGCGTACTCGGACATCCTGCGCCTGCCCATCTCCACGATCGCCTCCGACCAGGGCCCCGCGCTCGGCAGCGCCATCCACGCCGCCGTGGCCGCCGGCGCCTATCCGGACGTGCGCGCCGCGGGTGAGGCCATGGGCAAGGTGAACCGCGCCGTCTACACCCCGAACCCCGCATCGGCCGATGCCTACGACGCCCTGTACGCCGAGTACCTGCACCTGCACGACTACTTCGGCCGCGGAGGCAACGACGTCATGAAGCGTCTCAAGCAGATTCGCCGGGAGGCACACCAGTGAGCCAGTTCAGTTCCGCCGTCCAGGAGACCATCGACCGCATCCGCGCGGATGTCTCCCGCCTGCACAGCGAGCTGACGCGCTACGAGCTGGTCGTGTGGACCGGTGGCAACGTGTCCGGCCGCGTGCCGGGCGAGGAGCTGTTCGTGATCAAGCCCTCGGGCGTGAGCTACGACGAGCTCGCACCGGACAACATGATCCTGTGCACCCTCGACGGGCGAGCGGTTCCCGGTTCGCCGGGGTCCGACCGCAGCCCCTCGTCCGACACCGCCGCGCACGCATACGTGTACGAGCACATGGCCCACGTGGGCGGAGTCGTCCACACCCACTCGACGTACGCGACCGCCTGGGCGGCACGCGGCGAAGAGATCCCGTGCCACATCACCGGCATGGCCGATGAGTTCGGCGGACCCATCCCGGTGGGCCCGTTCGCGATCATCGGCGACGACAGCATCGGCCGTGGGATCGTCGCGACCCTCGACGGCCACCGCTCGAAGGCCGTGCTCATGCAGAACCACGGCGTCTTCACCATCGGCAAGGACGCCAAGGACGCGGTGAAGGCGGCCGTCATGTGCGAGGACGTGGCCCGCACCACCCACATCGCGCGCCAGGGCGGAGACCTCATCCCCCTCCCGCAGGACAAGATCGACGCCCTGTTCGATCGCTACCAGAACGTCTACGGACAGCGCGGCGGCGCCGCAGAAGGAGAATCCAAGTGAGCACCCGTTCCGTCATCCCCGATCTCGCTCAGTACGAGGTCTGGTTCCTCACCGGCAGCCAGGACCTCTACGGAGACGAGACGCTGCGACAGGTCGCCGAGCAGTCGCAGACGGTCGCGGCCGCGCTCGACGGCGCCAGCGCGGTGCCCGCGCGCATCGTGTGGAAGCCGGTCGTGAAGTCGCGCGACGGCATCCGCCAGGCCATGCTCGACGCGAACGCTGACGACAAGGTCATCGGCGTCATCGCCTGGATGCACACGTTCAGCCCCGCGAAGATGTGGATCGCCGGCCTCGGCGCCCTCGACAAGCCGCTGCTCCACCTGCACACGCAGGCGAATGTGGACCTGCCGTGGGACCAGATCGACTTCGACTTCATGAACCTCAACCAGGCCGCGCACGGCGACCGCGAGTTCGGGTACATCGAGACCCGCATGTCGATCCCGCGCACCACGGTTGCGGGTCACGCGTCACACGCCGCGACGCAGGAGCGGGTGGGCACGTGGGTGCGTGCCGCCGCCGGGCGTCACGCGACCCGCAACCTGCGCCTCGCGCGGTTCGGCGACAACATGCGCAACGTGGCGGTCACCGAGGGGGACAAGACCGAGGCCGAGATCAAGCTGGGGGTCCAGGTCAACACCTGGGGCGTCAACGAGCTCGCCGAGGTCGTGCACGCGCAGTCCGAGGCGGACATCGACGCGCTGGTGGCCGAGTACGTCGACACCTACGACGTCGACGAGAACCTTCGTCCCGGCGCGGAGCGCGCGGACTCGCTGCGCTACGGCGCCGCGATCGAGCTGGGCCTGCGGTCCTTCCTCGAGGAGGGCGGATTCACCGCCTTCACCACGACGTTCGAGGACCTGGGCGAGCTGCGTCAGCTCCCCGGCCTCGCCGTCCAGCGCCTGATGGCCGATGGCTACGGCTTCGGCGCCGAGGGCGACTGGAAGACCGCGATCCTGGTGCGCACCGCGGCCGTCATGGGCGCCGGCCTGCCCGGAGGTGCGAGCCTCATGGAGGACTACACGTACCACCTGGAGCCAGGCAACGAGCTGATCCTCGGCGCCCACATGCTCGAGGTGAACCCTGCACTGTCGAGCGAGAAGGCGCGGCTCACGGTCGCGGAGCTCGGCATCGGCGGCAAGGAGGACCCGGTGCGCCTGGTCTTCACGGCCGATGCGGGGGACGCGATCGTGGTCGCCATGAGCGACATGCGCGAGCGGTTCCGCCTGGTCGCCAACGTCGTCGAGAACGTGGCGCTCCCGGCTCCCATGCCGAAGCTGCCCGTCGGTCACGCCGTGTGGAAGCCGCAGCCCGACTTCCACACCTCCGCGACGGCCTGGATCCAGGCGGGCGCAGCCCACCACACAGTGATGTCGAACCAGGTGGGCCTCGAGGTGTTCCGCGACTTCGCGACCATGAGCGAGATCGAGCTGCTCGTGATCGACGAGTCGACCACGCTGCCGGCCTTCGCCGCTGAGATGCGCGCGAACGCCGCCTACTACCGGCTGGCCCAGGGTCTGTAGAGAGCGCTGGCGCTGGAGGCGGCCCGCAGGCCGGTGTGGGACGGGGCTCTGCCGCGCGATCAGCGCGGAGGAACCGTGGTCTCCCGGACCCGCAGGGACGGCGTGATCACGACCCGGTGAAGCGGGCGGTTCCGATCGGCGATCCGCGCGGCCAGCAGGTCGATCGCCCCGTGACCGATCGACTGCCGGGGCGGGCGAACGGCCGTGAGGCGTGGCGTGAAGATGTCGGCGAACTCGTCGTCGTACGCGATCACCGAGAGGTCGCGGGGCACGGACATCCCGTGATGGACGCAGCGCTGCACGAGCGCCGCAGCCGCCGCATCGGCGTGGACCAGGAGCGCGGTGGTGCCCGTCTCCCGACAGGCGGAGAGCACCGCGTCCGCGACCTCGGCCCAGCCTGGCTCCGATGGCTCCGGCACGTCGACGTCGATGTCTCGCGACGATCCGAGACTCAACTCGGCCAGCGCGTTGTGCCAACCCCGCCGCAGGTGCTGGCTCGTGGGGCTCGCGGTGGACGTCACCATGCCCATGCGGCGGTGTCCGAGCTCCACGAGGTGCCGCAGCGCGATGCGCGCACCCTCGGCATGGTCGGTGGTGACCGATTCCAATGCGCTTGCGAGGGCGCCGTTGCGGGCTCGGCGCTCGACCAGCACGACCGGCGTGTCCGTCCCTGCCAGCCACTCGAGGGTCTCGGTGGTGTGCTCCGCGGCCATGTTGGGGGCGAGCACGAGACCGGAGACGGCGTTGCCGTCGAGCAGCCGGTCGATCTGAGCACGCATGTCGTCGGCCTCGTAGGACGATCCTCGCAGCACGAGCCGCATGTGCCGCGCCTCGGCCGCCTTCTCGGCTCCGCGGATGACGCTTGGCCAGTAGTAGTCCAGGGATGGCACCAGCATGCCCAGGGTGATGTCGGAGGAGAAGGCGGCGTTGGTCGACGGGACCTGCTCGGTGACGTCGTCCGTACGGCGCTCGGCGAGCACGGCGCCGCCGTGGACGCGCCGCACGACGCCCTCATCGCTCAGCGCGCCGATGTCGCGCCTGAGCGTGACCTGCGTGACCCCCATGCGCTCGGCCATGTCGCTGATCCGCACCACGCCTTCCCGCTCGAGCGTGGTGATGAGGATCGCCCGCCGCTCCTCGCCCAGCATGGATCTGCGTTCAGATGCGCTCATGGTTCCTCCCGGATCGTCAGCGCGAACGACGCGCTCGTTTGGGCGTGCGGCACACGGACGGTGAGACGCGACAGCGAGTCTCCCCAGACACGGGTGAGCATGGGATCGTCAATGACTCGATGGTCCCACGTGCTCGTCAGCGTGGCGTCCCAGTCGAGCACGACTGTCCGGCCGGCGAGGGTGCGGACGCGGACGGGGCCACGTCCGTGGCCGTGGTCGACCTCTCCCGCGATGATCACCCGCCAGAGGGTGGGCGACTCCGCAGCGAACGCGGGCCATGCGTCCTCCAGGGTCACCGTCCCGGCCGCGTGGTCGACCCGGAGCGTGCGGCGCCACCACGGGGCCGGGCAGTCGGGGTACGCGCCAGCAAGGTCGATGGACAGCTCGCCGTGCTCCTCGGTGCTGGACATCCGTGCCTCACCCGCCCGCCAGGAGGCGCCCTGCCCCTGGCCGATGCCCGCGATCGCGGGCACCGAGTGCCACGCGTCCTGCATCGTCCAGATGTCGTACCGGCGCGGGGAGAACGTCTCGCGCGTGTACGTGGGGCGGCCCGGGTCCACGATGACAGGCACGCCGTCCAGGGCGATGATGCACGAGCCCACGTCGAGGTGGTTGTGATGCTCGGCATTGTGCCCACCCTTGAGCACCGCAGTGAGGCGGTGATGCCCCCGGGGCCGCAGGATGCCGAGCTCGATGGACGGCAGCCACACGTCGGCCGCGGCCGGAGGCGCGGAGCCCATCGCGCGGTGCCACGCGGTGTCGGTGAGGGCGAGCAGGGTGCGTCCGCACCCCTGGTCCTCGGTGGCGACTGCGGTCGCGGCCTCGACCCTGCTCGCGGCGAAGCGCGCGCTCGACGTGAGCCCCCACTCGGAGGCCGCCCGGTGCAGGCTGTGCCAGGGCGCAGATTCGTGGGGGCGAGCGGACGAGTCGGAGACGCTGACGAACCACGGTCCCGCGAGGTTCATCGCGGCGGGGAACTCGATGCTGGCGCGCAGCGCGCCGAGGGCCGTCAGGTCGAGCGGCCCGAAGCACTGCTGCAGCAGGTGGATCGCCTCCAACGCGCGGCAGGCTCCGTTCCACCAGTACCCGTAGCCTTCGTCGATCGCCCCGTCGTCGGGCAGGCGGGAGAGGTAGAGGTCGAGCCCGGCCACCGCGAGCGCGAGCACCTCATCGCGCTCTGCTCCGTCCAGCAGTGCCAGCGCACCGCAGATGACGTTGCCATGGATCCACGGGTTCCAGTTGTGCACGTCGCCGTCGAGGCCGATCCAGTGCCAGTCCCGGCGGCGAACGAAGGGCGCGAACGCGCGGGACCGAGCCTCATGCCGCACTCGTCGGCGCAGCCCGGGCGCGTGCGCGTCGAGTTGTTCGCCCAGGAGTGCATCGATCCAGGCGAGCTGCGCGAGCACCTCACCGGCGCCCAGGTCCAGGTACGGGCGGGTCATGTCCGGCACGTGGTCGCCTCGATCTCCCACCTCGTCGTGGGCGGGCCAGCACCAGGAGGACTGCTCGCACAGTGCGGTGACGCCATCGACCACCTCGTCGATCCAGCGGGGCTCGAGCGACACGGCTGCCGTCACCGCCGCGCGGGTGAGGCGCTGGTGGCGGGCGTGAACGTAGTCCTCGTAGAGCGTGCGGTCGCCGTCGCGGTGGTACCGCGCGTACAGCGAGGCCGGGACGACGGGCCAGTCCGTACCGAGGTCGTCCTGTGCGCGCGCCATGATCGCGTCCACGCTGGGACCGTGCAGCGCCTGGGGATTGCCCCAGGTCGACCGGTCGGATGCCGGCGCCACCGGCAGCGGCGCGGGTTTGCGTTCGCGCACGGTCGACCACGCCTGCATCAGCGGGCCCTCGGGTGGGGGCTCTGCGACCACGGTGTCCTCCTCGTTTCGCCCCAGACTACTGTGCGCTTTTGTTCGTTTCAAGCACCTTTGGTCTCGAAATGGTGACAGTAGTTGACAATTACGAAACTTAAGCGCTTGACTGTGGGCGAAGTCAGACACGCAGCACCCGTTCCCCATCTCATCGACGAGAGGCCCGCACATGCGCCGGAGCACCGAGGACGCCACACCCGGCGTGGTGCCTCTTCGCACACGCGATGACCTGGAAGCGCTCGCGCTCAGAATGCTCGCGGCGACGGAACGGCATGCGGACGATGCGGCCTCACACGTGCGCCTGCCGGGACCGACCGGTGGCTACGGCGCCGCGGTCGACGGCCTCGAAGGGTTTGCTCGGACGTTCCTCATTGCGGGCTTCGTGCTCGCCGGCCGCGAGGGTGACGATCCGGCAGGACTGCTGGAGCGGTTCGGGCGCGGCCTGTCCGCGGGCACCGACCCTGCTGGCTCCCACCGGTGGCCCCGTCTCGAAGAGCACGCCCAGGCCAAGGTCGAGGCCGCCTCCATCGCTCTGATCCTCGACATGACGCGGCCGTGGCTGTGGGAGGGGCTCGACAGCACCGTCCAGCGCCGCGTGATCGACTACCTCGCCGCCGCCGTCGGCGACGACACCTATCCCCGCATCAACTGGGTGTGGTTCCGACTGGTGGTCCAGACCTTCCTGCGCTCCGTGGGCGGCCCGCACTCCGAGGCGGAGATGCGCGAGGATCTGGCCACTCACGACACGTTCGTCCGCCCGGGCGGATGGCTCTCCGACGGCGCCGAGCGTGCCTTCGACCACTACTCGGGGTGGGCGCTGCACCTGTACCCGGCGCTGTGGTCCCGCATGGAGGGCGCACGCGACCTCGCGGCGGGCCGTGCCGCGCAGGATCGCCTGCTGCTCGACCGCTTCCTCACGGATGCGCTGAGCCTCGTCGGTGCGGACGGGTCCCCCCTGATTCAGGGGCGGAGCCTCATCTACCGGTTCGCCGCCGCAGCGCCGATGTGGGCCGGGGTCCTGTCGGAGGTGCCGTCGCACGATGCGGGCACGCTGCGGGCTGCCGCGATGCGCATCGTCCAGCACTTCGTCGACCGTGGAGCACCGGACGAGGACGGGCTGCTCACCCTGGGGTGGCATGGCCCGTGGCCCGCGCTCGCCCAGCGCTACTCCGGCCCCGGGTCTCCCTACTGGGCAGCCAAGGGACTCCTCGGACTGGCGCTTCCCGCGCATCACGAGGTGTGGGGAGCTCCCGCGGCGCAGCTTCCGATCGACTCGGGTGACGTGATTCGTCTTGCCCAGGCGCCCGGCTGGATCATCTCAGGCACCTCAGACGACGGCATCGTCCGGGTCGTCAATCACGGCACCGACCACGCGGTGGAGGGCGCACTCACCGGCGACTCGCCGTTGTACGCACGCCTCACCTACAGCACCCGCACCTCACCGCTCCTGGACGAAGCCAGCTGGCGCTCGCCGCTCGACGGGTCGGTGACCCTGGTGGACGCCGACGAGGAGTCCACGCATCGCGCGGGGCTCACGCCGCTGGCCCTCGAGATGGACACGGACGGAATCGCGGCCGTGGGTGCCTCACGCGCACAGGTGCACTGGATCACGCCTGACCTCATCCAGCAGCGTCACGGCTCGGGGCTCACCGGAGACGCGGTCGTCGCGGCCAGCGTGACCACGCTGTCGCTGGTGCGCGGCGCGTGGGAGGTGCGCTGCGTGCGCATGGACCACGTCACCGAGGCGGGCCGCGAGCGTGCCGTCACGATGCGCATCGGCGGCTGGGCCGTCGCGGCGGGCGTGGAGCACGTGAACGGCGGCAAGGCCAGCGTGGCCGGCGACCACGGCGTCAGCACCGTCGAGTGCGCACACCCTCACGCCCACGCGCACGTGCACCATCGACGTGACGCCACACCGCTCGGCGACGCCACCGACATCCCCGTGATCGACATCGACGTCGCGCACATCGTGCCGGGCGAGTGGATCGCCGTGACGGTCGGACTCGTCGGGGGCCTCGCTGGCGTCGGCCAGGCGCCGCGCGTACGGCTCGACGGCGATGTGCTCGCCGTCGTCTGGGCGGACGGACAGCAGTCCACGCTCACCCTCGACCACCACATTTCTGAAGAGGGCGCCGCCCTCTCCAGTGAAACCAGGGTCGCATCTGACCCGACCACCACCCCCACCAAGGAGGCGCAATGAAGCACCACGTGATGAGAAGCGCGGGAGTCGCGATCGCAGCGGCCCTCACGCTCGCTGCCTGCTCGAGCGACGATGGCTCGAGCTCGACCCCCGATGACACCGGTTCCGGCTCGGGCGACGAGCCCGTCACCCTCACCATGTCGGCCTGGAGCCTGGACAGCACGCCCGAGTTCCAGCTGCTGGCAGACGAGTTCAACGCCATCAACCCGAACGTGACCGTCGAGCTCCAGGAGTACGACGCCGCGGAGTACGACACGCAGATCACGGCCGACCTGTCCGCAGGCGCGGCGCCTGACCTGTACATCCTCAAGAACCTCAAGTACTTCGCCACCTTCCAGGACGGCGAGCAGCTCGTGGACGTGAGCGACGTCGCTGACGGCGTGGGCGAGGGCAACGGCGCCCTCGACTTCTACGAGGTCGACGGGGCGACGTGGGCGGTGCCGTATCGCCAGGACACCTGGTTCACCTACTACAACAAGTCCCTGTTCGACGAGGCCGGCATCGCGCACCCGGAAGGCGCCATCACCTGGGATGAGTACGCGGACCTCGCCAACCAGCTCAACGATGGGCTCGACGCGACCGGGTCGTACCAGCACAGCTGGCAGTCGACCCTGCAGGGCTTCGCGCTCGCGCAGACGCCTGGCGCCGACCTCTTCAGCGGCGACTTCTCATTCCTGGCTCCGTATTACGACCGGGTGCTCGCGATGCAGGAGTCGGGCGCTCAGACCGACTTCGCGACCGTCCAGACCAACCAGCTGACCTACCAGGCGCAGTTCGGCACCCAGGAGGCCGCGATGATGAACATGGGCTCCTGGTACGTCGCCACGCTGATCGCACAGCAGGAGAGCGGCGAGGCCGAGGACTTCGAGTGGGGCTTCATGCCCGCACCGCAGTACGACGACTCGACTCTCGAGACCCCCGTGTCGTTCGGTGACCCGACCGCGGTCGGTATCAACCCGCAGATCGACGAGGCGAAGATGGACGCCGCCAAGGAGTTCCTGGCGTTCGTGGGGTCCGAGGACGCGGCTTCGGCTCTCGCGCAGATCGGCATCAAGCCGGCCTTCGCCTCTGACGCCGTCACCGAGGCCTACTTCTCCGTTGCGGGCCTGCCCCAGGACGAGCTGTCGCAGTTCGCCTTCGGCACGCACGAGACGCTCCCTGAGAACCCGGTGTCGCTCGACACCGCGGCGATTCAGAACATCCTGAACGACGCTCACTCCGCGATTCTCACCGACTCCGTCAGCGTGGAGGACGGCATCGCTGAGGCCCAGGAGCGCGTGGCCAACGAGGTGGGCTAGCCCCCACACGCCGATGGCGGGGTCGGTCCTCACCGGCCCCGCCATCGTCTGGGGTGCTCCTCCTCGACCCTGACCGTCACTGCAACGGAACGAGAGACACGATGACAATGGCAACAGACGCGCCAGCGGTGCGGGAAGTGCAGCCGGGCGGCTCGCGCAAGCCCCGCAACGCGATGCGCCGGCGCAACACCCTCATCGGCTGGTCATTCATCCTCCCGAACTTCCTCGGGTTCGGGCTGGTCACGCTGATCCCCGTGGTGTTCCTGTTCTATATGGCGTTCACGGAATGGAGCGCCTTCGGTGACCCGGAGTTCCTCGGGTTCGACAACTTCACCCGCCTCATCGGGGACGGATCCTTCCAGACCTCGCTGGGGAACACGCTCTACTACAGCGTCTTCCACATTCCGCTGACATTGGTCGCGGCGCTGTCGCTCGCGATGCTGCTGAACACCAAGCTGCGCGGCGTGGCCTTCTTCCGCACCGCCGCGTTCTTCCCGTACATCACCGCCGTGGTGGCCATCGCCGCCGTGTGGAGCCAGCTCTTCAGCGCTGACGGCGTCATCAACCAGATCCTGGGCGTCGTCGGACTCGACCCCGGCGTCGGCTGGACCGCCGACAGCACGCTCGCCATGCCCGCCGTGATCCTCGTGAGCGTCTGGCGCGACACCGGGTTCTTCATGCTGCTGTACCTGGCCGGACTTCAGACCGTGCCGCGCACCCTGTACGAGGCCGCACGCGTCGACGGAGCCAGCGCGTGGCAGCGCTTCTGGAACGTCACGTGGCCGTGCCTGCGTCCCACCACCTTCTTCGTCACCGTCATGCTCACCATCCAGTCGCTCAAGGTGTTCGACCTGGTGTTCCTGCTCACGGCGGGCGGCCCCGGCCAGTCCACGTTCGTGCTGGCCCAGTTCATCTATCAGAAGGGCATCGTCGAGTTCGAGTACGGCTACGCGTCAGCGGGCGCCATCGTGCTGTTCTCGATGTCGCTCGTCGTCACCATTGTCCAGTTCCTTGTCAACAAGAGGATCGAACGATGACCACTTCCTCCCTGACGTCGTCCAGCCCGTCGGGCTCGCGCACGAGCCTCGAGCGCAGCCCCCTGTACCCGCTCTACCGGGTCATCGGCTACATGGCGCTCATCATCGCCGCCGCGGCCGTGATGCTTCCCTTCGCGTGGATGATCATCTCCTCGCTCAAGATGAACAACCAGGTCTTCACCGTCCCCGTGCAGTGGATCCCGGACCCAGTCCAGTGGAGCAACTACATCGAGATCTGGCAGAAGTCGGACATGTTCCTGTGGACGCGCAACACGCTGTTCCTGTCGGTCGTGATCACGTTCCTGCAGTGCCTGACTGGATCGTTCGCGGCGTACGGATTCTCGAAGATGCGGTTCCCCGGGCGCGACACGCTGTTCCTGATGTACGTCGCGACGATCGCGGTGCCGTGGCAGGCGTACATGGTGCCGCAGTTCCAGATCTTCACGGAGATCGGGCTCAACAACACGTTGTGGGCCATGATCGCGCTGCAGGCCTTCGGTGCGTTCGGCGTGTTCCTGATGCGTCAGTACTTCGAGTCGATTCCGCCGGAGCTCAGCGAGGCGGCCAGGGTGGATGGGCTCAACGAATACGGCATCTACCGCAGGATCATGCTGCCGCTCGCGATTCCCGGCATCGCATCACTCGCGCTGCTGACCTTCGTGAACACCTGGAACGACTTCCTCGGGCCGCTGATCTACCTGCGCGACCGTGACATCTGGACCATCCAGATCGGACTGAACTCGTTCATCGACCAGTACAACGCGGAGCACGCGCTCATCATGACGGGCTCGGTGCTGTCGGTGCTGCCCATCGCGCTGATCTTCGGATTCGCTCAGCGCTACTTCGTCGAGGGCGTCGCCACGACCGGGCTGAAGGGCTGACCGATGAACGACTCCTTCCAGCGCGCCTTCGAGACCGTCACGGGGATGGCGTACGTCATCCTCATGACCAACATCCTGGTGGGCATCCCCGTGCTGCCGATCGTGCTGCTGTACGCCACCACCGACCTCGGCTTCAGCTGGCACGCGCTGCTGGTCCTCATGCCCTTCGTCGCTCCGTTGTTCGCTGCGGCGTTCGGCGTCATGACGCGGTTCAGCGACACGGGTCAGACCACCGTGATCCGCACGTTCATCGCGACGCTGCGGGCCACGTTCCGGCCGGCCCTGATCGTGGGCGTCACGGCCACCGCGGTGCTCGCGATCGTGATCATCGACGTGGGCATCGTGTGGGAGTCGCGGTGGGGCGCGCTGGTGATCCCCATTCTCGCCACCATCGGTGTCGTGACGCTCATCACGTCCCTCACCGTCCTGGTCGCGCTGGCCGTCGAGCCCGAGGCGCGTCTGCGACTCGCATGGAAGGCGAGCCTCGCGCTGGCGGTGCGCCGGTGGTACCTCTCGGCCCTGTCGCTGGTGGTGCTCAGCGTGTTCGCGGGCTTCGCGATCCAGCAGCCCGCGCTCGGCCTCGGCCTGGCCCTCACCCCCGCCCTGTACCTGGTGTGGGCGAACGCACGCTATTCGCTGCGTCCCGTCCTGCCCCCCGTCATGGCCCCCGCGGCATGACCCGCAACCCACCCCTAGGAGAGAAGACAATGCCCCTCACGTCGCAGGCGAGAGCCGATGCCACAGACATCGACGCTGCGCTCGCTGCCGCGATCCGCACCGTGCGCGCGAACATCGCCGCATTCGGAACGGCATACCCCGACGACACCACGACGGATGATCGCTACCGTCCGCGGCAGCGCGAGGGCCTTCCCGAGGGATCGAATGTGGGGTGGACCACGGGCTTCTGGCCGGGGATGCTGTGGCTGGCGTACGAGCACACGGACGACGAGCAGTTCGCGACGGCCGCGAGCGCGCACGTGCAGTCCTTCCGCGAGCGCGTCGAGGGGCGCATCGACACGGAGACGCACGACCTCGGCTTCCTCTATCAGCTGTCCTGCGTCGTCCCGTCCGATCGCCTGGGCGACGCCCTCGCCCGCCGGGCGGCCCTGGATGCGGCCGATGCGCTCATGGAGCGGTACATCCCTGCGGCGGGCATCATCCAGGCCTGGGGGGCGCTCGACGATCCGACGCAGCGCGGACGGACCATCATCGACAGCCTCATGAACACGCCGCTGCTTCACTGGGCGTCTCGCGAGAGCGGCGACCCCGCGTATGCCGCGGCGGCGCTGACCCACGTCCAGCAGCTCAGCGAGAACATCTTCCGGCCCGATGGGTCGACGTTCCACACCTTCTATTGGGACGCCGACAGCGGGCGCCCGATGCGCGGAGCGACGGAGCAGGGCAGCGCCGACGACTCCTGCTGGGCGCGGGGACAGGCGTGGGGGATCTACGGATTCGCCATCAACTACCGGCTCACGGGTCGCTCCGAATTCCTCGACGCCGCCCGCACGTGCGCCGCGTACTTCGAGTCTCGCCTCGACGAGCGCCGCGTGCCGCCGTGGGATCTTGCCGAGGCCGGCCAGCCGGGCACGCTGCGTGACTCGTCGGCCGCTGCGATCGCCGCTGCGGGACTGATGGAGATCGACGCCGCCAGTGGTGGCGACCCGGCGGCACGCGCGACCGCGCTCGCGATCATGGACACCCTCGTGGCGCATTACACGCCCGGCCCCGATGACGACTCGAACGCACTCCTGGTGCACGGCGTCTACGACATGCCCAAGGACGTGGGCATCGATGAGGGCACGCTGTGGGGCGACTACTTCTACCTCGAGAACCTCGTGCGTCTGAGCCATCCCGACCGTCCGTCGTTCTGGTGACGGGCGGGGAGAGGAGGCGCGCAGCATGAGGCTGGTGAGCTTCGCAGGCGACGCGGGAGCCCGACTCGGTGCACTCACGGAGGATGGCTCCGCGCTCGTCGACATCGGCGCGCGCGACCGCGCCCCGGCGTCGATGTCGCGCCTGCTGTGGGGCGGCTCCGAGGCCTGGTCCGCGGTGCGCGCCGAGTCATCGGCCAGCGCGGCGGTGCGCCTCTCTCTCGAGGAGGCCAGGCTGCTGGCTCCCGTGCCGGACCCCGGGATGCTGGTGTGCATCGGCTACAACTACTTCGGCCATGGCGACGAGGACGGCGCCGTGCCCGACCACCCGGACGTGTTCGCGAAGGCGCCCCAGTCGATCATCGGTCCCGGGGACGCCATCAGGCTGCCTCCCGAGTCGAACGAGGTGGATTACGAGGGCGAACTCGCCGTCGTGATCGGCAGCCACGCGTCGCGGGTGCGTGAGGCCGATGCGCTCTCCCATGTCGCTGGCTACACCATCCTCAACGACGTCAGCGCCCGGGACGTGCAGGCGTGGGGATCGCAGTGGACCCTCGGCAAGTCGTTCGACACCTTCGGGCCGATGGGCCCGTGGCTCACCACGGCCGACGAGGTTCCCGATCCCCAGGCGCTCGACATCACGGTGGAGTGCCACGGAGAAGTGACGGTGAGGTCTCACACCTCGCGCATGATCCGCTCCGTGGCGTGGCTGGTGTCCCACGTGAGCCGAGCCATCGCCTTGCGTCCCGGCGACGTGATCGCGACCGGCACACCGGGAAAGCTCCCCGGGCCCGCGGCCTCCGGCCGTTCGCTGAGCCCCGGCGACACCGTATCGATCACCTACGGCCACCTCGGCACTCTCACGTCCCCGGTGGTCTCCCATTCCTTCCGGCCCGAGTCCATGTCCCAACCCCAAGAAAGGTGACACCATGACCGCCAAGTACCACAGCGAGATCGGCACGGAGCAGGGGCTGAACACCCTGCCGCACAACCCCTGCGAGCTGCTCGACTTCTCGACCGTCAGGCTCGCCAAGGGCCAGAGCCACGAGGGCCACTCGGGCGATCGCGAGATTCTCGCCGTCGTCCTGGGGGGCAAGGTGGACGTCCGCGTGGGCGACAGCTCGTTCGCCGCCGTCGGCGGGCGCCCGAACGTCTTCGCGGGCAAGCCGCACTCGGTCTACATTCCCGCGGGCCGCGACTACTCGTTCACCGCAGTGACGGACGTGCAGATCGCGCTGCCGTCGGCGCCGAGCGACCTGGACGTGGATCCGTACGTCATCGCTCCCGATCGCGTCGCGAACGGCCGGTGGGGCGCGGCGAACTTCTCGCGCAACTTCCACCAGATCCTCACCGAGGTCGCACAGCCCGACCTCCCGGCACGCCGCCTGATCGTGGGGGAGACGTTCACCCCCTCCGGCAACTGGGCGACCTACCCGCCGCACCGCCACAAGGTGGATGACCTGCCCCGCGAGGCGCGCCACGAGGAGATGTACTACTACCTCGTGAACCCCGGCGACGGTTTCGGCATCTCGCGCGTCACAACTGACGAGGGCGACGAGGAGAACTACACGATCCGCAACAACGTGATGCAGATGATGCCCGAGGGGTACCACACGCTCGTCTCGGCTCCCGGCTACGAGACGTACTTCCTGTGGTTCCTCGCAGGCGAGCAGCGCACGCAGGGCGCGATCGACGATCCCGATGTGGGCTGGGTCGCGCGCACCGTCCCGATGCTGCGCGCACTGGGCCACTAGGAGGTCATGATGATCCTCGACTCGTTCCGTCTGGACGGCACGGTCGCGCTCGTCACGGGGGCAGGTCGCGGCCTCGGTCGCGGCCTCGCCCTCGCGCTGGCGGAGGCCGGTGCGGACATCGCCCTCCTCGACCGCTCGGGCGCTCCCGAGGTGGCCGAGGAGGTCACGGCTTTGGGCAGACGCGCCATGCCCGTCGCGTGCGACTTCCTGGAGGCCTCGCCGAGTGACCTCCGGGCAGTGGTCGCATCGGTGGTGGCCGAACTCGGCTCGCTCGACGTCCTGGTCAACAACGCCGGCATCATTCGCCGGGCGCCCGCGCTCGAGCACTCCGCTCAGGACTGGGATGACGTGATGCGCGTGAACCTCGACGCCGTCTTCCACCTGTCGCAGGCCGCCGCCGCGGGCATGGCCGAGGCCGGTCGCGGGTCGATCGTGAACATCGCGTCGATGCTGTCGTATCAGGGCGGCATCAACGTCCCGTCCTACACCGCCTCCAAGCACGGGGTGATGGGGCTGACGCGCGCCTTCGCGAACGAGTGGGCCGCGAGCGGGATCACCGTCAACGCGATCGCGCCCGGATACATGGCCACGGACAACACGGCGCCCCTGCGGGCCGATGCCGAGCGCTCGGCGTCGATTCTTGCGCGCATTCCTGCCGCCCGGTGGGGAGTACCCGAGGATCTGCAGGGCGCCGTCGTCCTGCTCGCCTCGCGAGCGGGTGCATACATCAACGGTGCGACCATTCCGGTTGACGGCGGATGGCTGGCGCGATGAGCGCGGCGGGCCACCCCGTCCTCGCGGAGCTCGCCCGGCATCGGCTGGTGCCCGTGATCGTCATCGAGGACCCGTCCGCGGCAACGCTGCTCGGCGACGGTCTGGTGGGTGGCGGGCTGCCGGTGGCGGAGGTCACCCTCCGGACTCCCGGGGCCCTGGACGCCATCGCGACGCTCGCGGCACGCGGCGACCTGCTGGTGGGGGCGGGCACCGTCCTCACCGTGGACCAGGTGGACCGTGCGGTCGACGCCGGGGCGCAGTACATCGTCAGCCCTGGCACCTCGGCCGAGGTCATCGCGCGCTGCCACGAGCGGGGTGTGGCCGCGCTGCCCGGTGCCGTGACGGCGACGGAAGTGCAGGCCGCGCTCACGGCTGGCGTGACCACGGTCAAGTTCTTCCCGGCGAGCACCTCGGGAGGCCCCGCCGCGATTCGTGCGCTCGCCGCGCCGTTCGCGGGGGTCTCGTTCGTCCCGACCGGGGGCATCGGCGCCGATGACGTGGCCCAGTACCTCGCGATTCCCGCCGTCAGCGCGGTCGGAGGCTCGTGGATGGTGCCCCGGGAGGCGCTCCGGAACGGCGATGGCGAAGAGATTCGACGACAGGTCGCGGCGGCGGTGTCGGCGGCGACGAAGGAGGAGTGATGGCGAAGGATCTGGCAGTGCGCCCCGCGCAGGAGTGCGCCTACGACGTGGTGTCCCTCGGTGAGGTGATGCTGAGGCTCGACCCCGGCCAGGGCCGAGTGCGCACCGCGCGCAGCTTCGACGCCTACGAGGGCGGCGGCGAGTACAACGTCGCACGCGGGCTGGCCCGCGTGTTCGGCCACCGCGCGGCGGTCGTGACGTCGCTCGTGGACAACGAGGTCGGACGGCTCGTCGAGGGACTGATCATGGCGGGCGGCGTCGACGCCTCGTGGATTCGGTGGCGAGACTTCGACGGCGTGGGTCGCGCCGCCCGCAACGGGCTCAACTTCACGGAGCGCGGCTTCGGCGTGCGCGGAGCGGTGGGTGTCTCGGACCGTGGTCACACGGCCGCATCGCTGCTGGCGGCGGACGAGGTGGACTGGGACGCGCTGTTCTCGTCGGGAGTGCGGTGGCTGCACACCGGCGGGATCTTCGCCGCGCTGTCCGACACCGCGGCTGACACCGTCGTGGCTGCGCTGGAGGCGGCGCGCCGGCACTCGGTCGTGGTCTCGTACGACCTCAACTATCGCCCGAGCCTGTGGAAGGCGGTGGGCGGTCGCGAGCGTGCTCAGGAGGTCAACCGACGCATCGCGCCGCTCGTCGACGTGATGCTCGGAAACGAGGAGGACTTCACCGCCGCGCTGGGTTTCGAGGTCCCTGGCGTCGACGCGTCGCTCGACGAACTCGACGTGAGCGGCTTCGAGGCGATGATCGCCGAGGTCACCCGTCAGTACCCGAACTTCGCGGTGGTCGCCACCACGATGCGCACGGTGCGCAGCGCCACCATCAACGACTGGGGCGCCCTCGCATGGTCTCGCGAGAGCGGGATCGTGCACGCGACGCACCGGCCCGATCTGGAGATCTTCGACCGCGTGGGAGGGGGTGACTCGTTCGCGTCTGGACTCATCGCTGGACTGCTCGCGGGCGAGGGCCTGCGGACCGCGGTGGAGTGGGGTGCCGCGCACGGCGCCTTGGCGATGACGACGCCGGGCGACACCTCGATGGCCTCGGCCGCAGACGTGTTCAAGCTCGCGGGAGGCGGCGGCGCCCGGGTGGACCGCTGACCGCGAGCGGGGGCGCGGCCGTCAGAAGCGCGTCAAGGCGAGCGCGGGAGAGGGCCGATGCACGCCCCGGGGCTCGTACGGCAGGTGGCCTGACAGGCCCAGCAGGTCTGCGGCATACCAGACGATGCTGAGCCACATCTCTGTGCCCTGGAGGCCTGGCCGGCGCTGATCGGAGGTCGCGCCCTCGGCATCGCTCGCCGCGAACGGGAAGCCCTCACCGGGCACGTAATGCGTGATCGCGTCCTGCAGCAGTCGCAGCGCGACCTCGTCCACCTCTGTCGATCGATGCCGGGTGGAGCGACGAACGAGCCACAGGGGGTGGAGCACGTCGAGCACGTTGCAGGCGTTCTGTCGCGACGGCGAGAAGCGCCGCGCGGACCGCGCATGCGTGAGCACCGTGTCCACGACGCGTGCGGAGTGAGGCGGGGCCACGCCGAACTGGGCAAAGGTGCCGCGCGTGGTCCGGTAGTAGCCGTTGACCACGTCGAGGAGGTCGCCATCCTCGCTGGGCGCCCCCCACATCCCGGTCTCGGGGGATGCCGCACCGACCAGCCAGCCGAGCAGTGTGCGCAGGTGGGCGCGAGCCCCTGAGTCGGGACGGTCCCAGTCCCACAGGAGGGACGTTCCGAGGGCGTCGACCTGGTGTCCCGCGGTCCACGCGTCACCGCGCCAGGGGAGCGAGTCGAGGAGGGCGACCATCGCGGCGGCGTCCGCCTGGCTGACGTGGGCGAAGCCGTGAGGGGGCCCCGCGCCGAGCAGTCGCAGTGCGTAGCCGGCCGCGAGCACCGTGTAGCTCGCGTCAGGGTCGGCGAACGTTAGCGAGCGGTCGCCGACCGTGCCATCGGGGGCGCACTCGTGGAACAGTCCGGTGGTGGGGTCCTGCAGCGACTCGAGCAGGGCGCGGTGTCCCTCGAGGGTGCGCTGTGGTGGCACCTGACTCAGGAGGGCCGTGGACAGCTCGATCGCGTCGCACTGGGCGCGCAGGCTGGGCGGCGAGCCGGGGGCGTCGCTGAACAGCCCGCCGCCTGCATCGGGGTTCCAGGCCTCAGCCAGGATGTCCGGCAGGTCGCGCGCCGCCGCTGTCCCGAGGTTCCGCAGCGCAGTCGCGAGGGAGGCATCGTGTGCGGGCGGCACCCGCCAGCGCGTCACGCGCGCAGGGTTTCCGACGGCGATGGCGCCGGCCGGCACGTCCCTGGTCACCACAGCGCCGGCGCCGATCACGGCCTTGTCGCCCACCGTCACGCCGTCCACGATCGTCACGCCCGCGCCGATCCACACGTCGGTGCCGATGAGGATGCCGCGGCTCGTGTGGGGCTGACGGAACACCTCGGGCTCCGCGTCGAATCCGTGATTGAAGCCGACGATCGAGGTGCGAGCGCCCACGCGGGTGGAGTCGCCGATGCGAACGCGACCGCGCACGGCGCAGTCGACGTTGACGGAGCAGTCTGCGCCGATGGTCACGTCGCCGTCGAGGTGCGCTCGAGCGGCGATCGTGGTGCGGTCGCCCACGTGGATCGTGCCCGGCTGCACGGCGGCCAGGGGGGAGATGAAGCACTGGTCTCCCAGCGAGCAGTGCGGATGCCGATCGAGGAAGGCGCGCTGCAGGGAGAGCTGCTCAGCGACCTCCTCCTCCGTGGCGTGCTCCCAGAACTCCCAGGGCGCCACGTCGTAGTGGTGCGCATCGAATGGTGCGGTCATCTCGGCGTGCGTCCCTTCGGGTGAGGGGTGGGCGGGAACAGAGGTGCGCATCGGAATCGCACGACAGATCGTTTCGACGTGCACATCTCTTGACGAGTCAAGCACGACTAGTTAATGTCGTGCAAAGCCGCGCTTAATGCACCATTAAACGAACATAAACGAACATGCGCGGCGAGCTGACGAATTCAAAGGAGAACTCGTGCTCACTCACGTCCCTGCCATCGTGGCCCGCCCTTCGAGGTCGCGGGGCCTCGCCGCCTTCGCCATCGTGATGGCCCTCATCCTCGGCACCCTGACCGCAGTGTCCGGCGTGGGTGCGAGCCCCGCGCAGGCCGCGTCGCCAGGCCACATCCCCGCGCCCGACGGCACGCCGTGGCTCGATACGGACGGCGACGCGGTTGCGGCCCACGGCGGTTCCGTCGTGCAGGTGTCCGAGTCCGACGTGGGCCTGGACATCACGGGCGACGGCACCCAGGGCCAGGACGTGTGGCTCTGGTACGGCGAGGACAAGACCAACGCGACCCGGCCCGTGGACGGGGTGCGCGGCTACTGGTCGACTGACCTCACCACGTGGAACGACATGGGGCGAGTGCTCCCGAGCCACCAGTTCTTCACGCTCGACGTGAGCGAGGACGGCACCCGCGTCGAGGTGGACCAGGCGAGGGTCGACGAGATCAAGACCACGGCGAACAAGACCGCGCCCGACGCGGAGTCGACCCAGGACCAGATCGACGAGGCGCGCGCGTTCGTGCAGCCGTACGTCGAGACATGGGCGGACGAGGCCGCGGGCATCGCGGCGACATACGACGAGCAGGCGCTCGCCCACGCCTCGTATCGACTCAACGGCAACATCAACATCATGGAGCGTCCCAAGATGCTCTGGAATGCGAAGACCCAGAAGTTCGTGATCATTTATCACGCCGATGGTCCGCTGGCCACGAGTGCCGACCTGATCCGATGGGTCGAGGAGGGCGGGGACCCCGCCGACCGCGAGATCGGTTCGCGATACTCGCGCGCGGAGATGGGGTTCGCCACGTCGGACACCCCGTGGGGCCCGTTCAAGCTCGTGAACACGACCAAGATGAACTACTCAGAAGGCGTGCCGCCGAGCGGGCGCGAAGGCGACGCGCGCGACATGACCGTGTTCCAGGATGCGGGCGTCCACACCGTCGACCCCGCATCGGACGACGCCTATGCCGTCTACTCCTCCGAGATGAACAAGTGGATGTACGTGTCGCGCCTCAACGCGGACTACACGGGCCCTCTCGAGGAGGGGACGGACGCCGTTCTCGGCGAGGACTTCTCCACGCGCGTGCTGCCCGACTTCTCGCGCGAGGCCTCGAGCGTCTTCAAGCACGACGACTGGTACTACATGATCACGTCGGGCACCGACGGCTGGGCATCGACGCCTGTGGTGGCGTATCGCTCGCGCTCGATGATCACCCCCACCGAGGCGGTGGTCGGCGACGACAACGGCCATCCCGCCACCGGTCAGTGGGAGCGGCTCGACCCCGCCAACCCGTGCGTGGGAGATCCGTCGCGCACCGGAGTGGGCACCGCGAGCCCCGCGGAGTGCTTCGACTCCCAGCCCACCTTCGTCGTCACTCTCGACGCCGAGGCCGGCCACTACGCGTACATGGGTGACCGCTGGGCCGTCGACCCGAGCACCGGATCCGCGGGCCAGGGGTCGCGCTACGTCTGGGCGCCCATCCAGGTCGACTCGGACAGCGGCAGCATCAGCATCGAGAACGTGGGGGAGTGGGACCCGACCAACGCCACCCTGTTCCGCTCGCTTCCCGAGGTCGAGCTGACCGCTCACCTCGACGATCGCGACAGCTTCGACCCGGAGTTCTCGATCGAGGTGGGGGGCGAGACGATCACCGGCGTCACGGCCGCGTGGAGCGAGGCTGACCTCGATGCCGCGTTCGCCGGCGCGGGCACCCACGCGCTCAGCGGCCACGTGAATGACGGGCCTCTGGCCGGACGCATGGTGCAGGCCACGCTCGTGGTGGAGGGACCGCTCAACGTGTGCACGCAGCCGGGCACCACGGTGAGCGACTCCTTCCACCAGACCCAGTACGAGACGCTGCCCGCCGCGAACGCATGCGACGGCGACACCAGTACTCCGTGGTCGACGTGGGCGTCGGAGGGCCAACGGCCCGATCAGGCGACCTTCACCGCCTCGTTCACCCGCCCCTGGAGCGTGGAGCGCGTGGCGTTCACCAACAACGAGGGCACCATCGACGGCGGCAGCATCGAGTACCGAGACCCCGCCGACGGCACGTGGCGCGACGTCACGCCCGCCACCTTCGGCGCGGTGGTGACGGGGGAGAGCCAGCAGCTCGACATCGATCCCGTGGACGCCACCGGTCTGCGCGTCACGTTCGACACCAACGGGTCGTACCTGAAGATCGGCGAGATCGCGGTGCTCGGAACCGAGGTGCCCCCGGCGGAGCCTGTCAACGTGTGCGTCGCCCCCGGCACGACGGTCTCGGCCTCCACGCACCAGACGCAGTACGAGACGCTGCCCCCCGCACAGGCATGCGACGGCGACACCTCGACGATGTGGGGCACGTGGGCATCCCAGGCCACCCGCCCTGCCGAGGTCAGCTTCACGGCCGAGTTCGCCAGCGCGTGGGAGGTCGACACCGTCGAGTTCACCAACACCGAGGGCCAGATCGACGACGTCGGGGTCGAATATCTCGACCCTGCCGATGACACGTGGCGCGCCGCGGAGCCGGCGCAGTTCGGCCCCGTGACCAACGACGAACCATCCGTGCTCGAGTTCGCGCCGGTGGACGCCGCCGGCATTCGCCTCACCTTCGAGGTGAACGGCTCATGGCTCGAGATCCCCGAGATCGAGATGATGGGCGTTCCTGCGATCGTGGGTGGGCCCTCGATCGACTGGAGCGAGATCATCGTCGATGGCGAGGACGTCGAACGCGATGGGGACGGCGCGGCGTTCAACCACTTCGGTGGATTCGGCGCCGTGTCCGCGAACAACACCTCCAACCTGCTGCTGGACTACAAGGAGGAGCACCCCGACGTCTACTGGGCGATCATGGAGTCCCTGTTCGACCCTGACACCGGAGCGGGCCTCAACCACATCAAGCTCGAGCTGGGCGGCGACGTGGATACGTCATCGGGCACCGAGCCGGCGACCAAGCGCTCGGCGGACGAGCCCGCAGACGTGCTGCGCGGCGCAGGATTCCACTTCGCAGCCGATGCGCTCAGCATCAACCCCGACATCAAGCTCGAGGCCCTGCGCTGGGCCGAGCCGTCGTGGACGAACGGCGACTACGAGCTGCGCTACGACTGGTACCTCGAGACGATCGAGGCCGCGTACGACGTGTTCGGGATCGAGTTCGACTACTTCAGCCCTGCTCAGAACGAGGTGTCCAACGCCTACATGAGCGACGAGCTCGACTGGACCGTGTGGTTCGCGAAGCGCATCGCGGACGAGGCGGGCGCGGCGGACGCGCGCTACGACTACGCGGACATCAAGATCGTCGCCCTCGACTCGTACCGCAACGGCGAGAACGTGGCGACGCGAGTGATCAACCACGCGGACGCGGTGGACTGGATCGATGCCATCGGGTACCACTACACGCTCGAGGGCGGCACCAACCTCACGCGCCTGAACAAGGAGTTCGGGATGGAGATCCTCTACTCCGAGGGCATCGCGCCCATGATCGAGCCGCAGTACCGGATCCTCGGCGACCCCGCCCGCGGCGGAGTGGGAGGCACGACCTCTGCCGCTGACATCGCAGACCGGTTCATCGGCGCCTACCGGTGGTCGGGAGCCGGGTCCAACCCCGCGCACATGACCGCGTTCCTGTTCCAGCCGGCGAGCTCCGCGATGTACGAGGGAGTGCGCTACACGCCCAAATCCTTGGTCCAGGCATCGGATCCCTGGTCCGGCTACTACGAAGGCGGGATCGGGATCAGCACGGTGCGCCACTTCCACCAGTTCATCGACACCGGGTGGGAGTACATCGAGGGCGCATCGTTGGCGAACGGCAGCCTGGGCGACGGCGGCACCAACGTCGACACCGGAACGCGCAGCTACCTGACGCTGCGGAGCCCGGCCGAGGACGCCGGCGAGCCGGAGTTCACCCAGGTTCACGCCAACAACACCGCGACCACGCGGCACTTCGAGGTCAAGGTGGCGAACCTGTCCGAGGAGGAGGGGCGCCCGCTGCACCTGTGGGAGACCATCGGCCCGGAGGAGCAGGGCGATGCGGTCGACTCTCGCCACTTCCAGCCCACGGGGTCGATCGAGCCCGTCCGCACCGAGTCGATCGACGGCGTCGACCACGAGGTGTACCAGGTGACCGTCCAGCCGTACTCGATCCTCACCGTCTCCACCCTGGCCAACGGCCTCGGGGGCGACACGGAGGCGTACGTGCCCGGCCAGTACGAGTCGCCGAAGTCGCACGACACGATGGCACTGCCGTACACGGACGACTTCGAGTACGACGGCTACCCGACCGCCACCATCGGCGGGGAGGAAATGACGTACGTCGAGCGCCGCAGCGGCAACCCGCGCTACTTCGCCGACCAGGAGGGCGCGTTCGAGGTGGTGGCGGATGCCGACGCCGAGAACGGGAACGTCCTGCGTCAGAAGATCCACGCGGACAACCGCCCCTTCACCTGGAACGTGTGGGGCAACGGCGACCCGGCGGTGATGTCAACGGCGAGCCCGTACACCATCGTCGGCGACCACTCGTGGGCCAACTACACCGCGTCCGTCGACGTGAAGTTCGACTCCCTCACCCGTGACGGGTCGTTCGACAACTATGCGTCCGTCGGCGTGCGCCAGCATCGAGCTCCCGACCACGCGAACGGCTTCTACTCGCTGCGGCTGTACGTCGACGGCGACTGGGAGCTGCGCCGCCTCACCACCGTGGTGGACTCCGGATCGCTGTTCATGATGGACCCGACCACATGGCACCGTCTCAGCCTGTCCGCTCGCGACAACACGATGGTCGTGTCGATCGACGGCGAGGAGCTCGCCGTGTACTCCGACACCTCGGGAGTGCCGATGCTGTCGGGCCGCGTGTCTCTCGGGTCGGGCTTCTACGAGACCCAGTTCGACAACCTCGAGATCACCCCGGTCGAGGGTATGGCCTGGGAGTCGGTCAAGCATGACGACTCGACCGCGATCTTCGAGTACGACGGCGCGGAGTTCGCGCAGGTCGGCTACTCGGAGCTCAACCGCACCGTGCACCGATTGGGCGCGGGTGACTCCGTGGCGCTCGCGTTCGAGGGGTCCGGGCTGACGCTGTTCGGCGGCTCATCCGCGGCGACCATCGCGGTGTCCGTGGACGGCGGTCCCGAGACCACCCTGGCGATCCCGAGCTCCGGCTCCCGTCAGGCCACCTACTGGGTGCGCGGACTGACCGAGTCGGATGGCCACACGCTCGACGTGCGCGTGGTGTCGGGCACCTACACGGTGGATGGCGTGGACATCCTCACCGGCGGCGACCCCGTGACCGTGCCTCCGGAGCAGACCCCCGTCTCCGTCGATGAGTCCCTCGAGCGGCTGGCCGTCTTCGCGGGCGAGACCCCGGCCCTGCCCGAGACCCTTGCCGCGACGAGTGCCACTGGCACCTCGATCGACGCGCAGGTGGAGTGGATGGTGCCGACCGACGGTTTCGACACTCCGTACCGTATGGCGGCCGTGACGGGCACGTTCACGGCCAATCCGAGCCTCACCGTGACCGCGTATGTCGAGGTGGTGCCGCACGGCGCGCGCTACTTCATCGACATCGGCGGCACCGGCTCAGGCACGCCGGCTGCGGTGGCGTACCCCGCGATCGGCGCCCTGGTGGCCGATGCGGGCGACGCCCTTCTCAACGAGGCGGCAGATGGCGCCTTCAGCGAGGCGACGGGCTGGGGAGCCGCCGCGACCTACACCACCAAGGGCTGGGTGGCCACGCCGCCCTACGACAAGTTCTCCACGGTGGGCGCCTACACGGCGGGCACCGGCACGCCATTGGCGTACCGCGTGACCCTGCCCGCGGGCGACTACGCGATCGCGTCCGGGCACCACGAGTGGTGGAACGCCGGAGCGGGCACCTCTCGCAACGGCGCCGCCACCGTGAGCTTCACCGACGCCGGGGGCGAGGAGGTGACCGTCGACGCGGGCACATATGCGTTCCCTGCCGAGAACGCGGGAGCGCAGGCCACGTTGGGGGCCGAGTTCTCTCTCGATCACGACACTGTCGTCACCTACACGGTCGCCAGCAACGGCGGCACGGAGGCGCCCGTCATGAGCTGGCTGGGAGTGCACACGGTGGACGAGGCCACGGAGCCCGTGGACCGCAGCACGCTGGCCGCGCTCCTGGACCAGGCAGGCGGCACCTCCGTCACGGACTACACCGCCGAATCCTGGTTCGCGCTGCGCACGGTCGCGCTGGCCGCGCTGGAGGTGCACGACGATCCCGAGGCGACACAGGGCGAGGTCGATGATGCGGCCGCGCAGCTCCAGGACGCGTTGGACGCTCTGGTCGAGGTGCCCTCCGTGCCCTTGTCGGACTACCGGATCGCCACTCCCGTCGGAGTGCTGCCGGACCTGCCAGACACGATCGGGTTGGCGACGAGCAGCGGAGACGTCTCCGAGGTGCCGGTCGACTGGCAGGCGTTGCCCGCATCGGCCGTGCAGACGCCGTATGACACGGCGACCGTCACCGGTCAGGCGGGCACCACGGTGGTCACGATGAACGTCGAGGTGGTGCCGGCGTCGCTGCGGTACTTCGTGGACGCGGCGGGCTACGTCAGTGCGGACACGAGCGTGACCACTGACTCGCCCGCGCACGCGGCGATGGTGGACCTGCTCGGCGAGTCGCTCCTCAACGAGGTTCCCGACCAGCCGTACTCAGCGCAGGACGGCTGGGGCCTGGTGCAGCCCATCGGTGCGGGTGCGCCGTACGTGGGGGCGAAGGGCGCCGTCGCCGGGCCGTACGACAAGACGTCCACCACCGGTTGGTGGCTGGGCGGCACGGGCGGCGACAGCATCGACTACGCCTTCGGCCTCGAGCCGGGGACGTATGACGTGTCGCTCGGCTACCGCGAGTGGTGGGGCATGAATAGGTTCATTCAGCCCTCCGTGACGGTCGATGGTGCGACCACGGACGGAGCGGTGGTGGAGCTGTCAGGCTCCGCAGCCGTGACGGAGACCATCCAGGTCGTGGTGGAGGAGGCCGGTGAGGTCACGGTGTCCTCGGCACTGGCCTCGGGCACTCAGCTGCCCGTGCTGTCGTGGATCGGTGTCGCCCAAGTCCACAGCGCGCTGGAGTCGCTGCGCATCGATGCCGAGCCCACGCGCACTGCCTACGAGCAGGGCGATGCGCTCGACCTCGACGGTCTGGAGGCTACTGCCGTCTTTGCCGACGGTGCCACGGAAGCCGTGCCCACGGGGGCACTCGCGGTCACCGGATTCGACTCCTCGCAGGTGGGGGCGCAGACGGTCACGCTCGCCTACACCCAAGGCGGGGTCACTGCCGAGGCCACCTTCGAGGTGACCGTGAGTGAGCCCGCGGCCAGCATCGTCGAGCTGGTCGACGAGGCCACCGGCGTGAGAGTCGTGGGGACCACGGACACCCTTGCGGAGGGCACGGTCGCGGTCGTGACCCTGCTGGAGTCGGGGCCCGCCTACGGCGCGCTGCACGGTTCCATGCCGGACGGTGGCGCCGTGCTGTACGACATCACGCTGGAGGTGGACGGCGAGCCGGTGCAGCCCACGGGCGAGGTCGACGTCTACCTGCCGATCCCTGACGAGGCCACACTCGCCACGCTGGTGGTGGTGACGGTCGACGACGACCTGGTCGTGACGACGCTGCCCAGTGCCCAGGTGGACGGCGAGCTGCGGTTCTCCACGAGTCACTTCTCGGTCTACGGCGCCGCATGGCTCACGGCGGGCAGTGGTGGGGACGGCGCTGGTGGCGACGGCGGCGGTGGCGGAGATGGCGGCACCGACGGCGGTGACGTGGACAGTGAGGACGGCGGCGCGGGCCCGGACGGATCCGATGACGGGTTGTCGGTCACGGGCGTAGGACTGTCCATCTACCTCAGCGCGCTTGCGGCGCTCGTGCTCGTGGCCGTCGGCGCCGCCCTCGTGGCGCGACGACGCGCTCCTGCGACGGCGGTCTCGGGGGACACCCCCCGACCTGACCTGAGCTGACCCGGCTCAGTGGGGCCGATGCGCGAATCCTCCTCCGCGCATCGGCCCCACTGGCGTGTCCGGGGCCGTCGCGCAGACGGGGCACTTCTCGCTCGGTGGTGACAGAGGCGGCCGCAGGCACGGCTCCACCGTGAGGTGGTGCTGTGGTGCTGCGGTGAGGCGGTGAGGCGGTGCTGCAGTGAGGCGGTGCCGACCCAGAAGGGGCTAGCGGCCCATCGCAGTGCGCTCGGGGCAGTCGAACGGGTCGCGAGCGGCCAGCCCCACGCGGTTGAGGTACGCGATGACGATGCCGTACGACTCGAGCAGCGAGGTCTCCGTGTACGGGACGTCGTGCTGCTCGCAGTACTCGCGCACGATGGTGCGGGTGGCGGCGAGGTTGGGGCGCGACATGTTGGGGAAGAGGTGGTGCTCGATCTGGTAGTTGAGCCCGCCCATGAAGATGTTCATGCCCCAGCCGCCGCGGATGTTGCGGCTGGTGAGCACCTGCTTGGAGAAGAAGTCCATCTTGACGTCGTCGGGGACGATCATCATGCCCTTGTGGTTGGGGGCGAACGAGGCTCCCATGTAGACGCCGAAGACGGCCATCTGCACGCCGATGAACGCGAAGGCCATGCCCAGCGGCAGCATGAGGAACAGCGGCACCAGGTAGAGGCCGAAGTGGAGCGCGATCATCGGCAGCTCCATCCAGCGCTGGCGACGCGAGCCCTGCGTGATCAGCGAGGCCACGGACCGGTAGTGCAGGTTCAGGCCTTCGAACGTGAGGAGCGGGAAGAACAGCCACCCCTGGCGCTGGTTGATCCAGCGGATGACGCCCTTGGTCTTGGCCGCGTCCTCCTCCACGAACGTGATCGTGTCCTGCTCGATGTCAGGGTCGGAACCACGCTTGTTCGGGTTCGCGTGGTGGCGCGAGTGCTTGGACATCCACCACTGGTGGCTGATGCCGACGATGATCGTGCTGAGGATGCGTCCGAGGCGGTCGTTGGCGGGCCCGGAGACGAACACCGCGCGGTGCGAGGCCTCGTGGCCGAGGAACGCGACCTGCGTGAGGACGAGGCCGAGTGCGGCGGCCACGACCAGCTGCCACCACGAGTCACCCACGAGGATGAAGGCGGTGATGACTCCACCCAGGGCGAGCGCCAGGCCAGCGCCGAACATCGCGTAGAAGCCATACGCGCGGGCGAGGAGCCCGGTGTCGCGGACGGTCGCAGCGATCTCTGCGAAGCGGTGCGTGATGGGGTTGCTGGGCATCGGGGCGGTCGCTTTGCGCGGCGTTTGCGTCATGCCTCTCCAGAGGGGGGTCGTCGGTACGGCGTGGGTGCCGAGCTCGAGTGGGGACTCGTCGGACTGATGGCCTTACCCTACGCGACCGTAGGTTGACTGTCACACCCCCGCGCGGGGGATCTCACACCAGGGAATGTGAGAGCGCAGGTACTCTCGTGCCCATGGTCGCCCCCGTCATCGCCACCCTGGTCGGACTCGCCATCCTTGCGTGGAGCGCCGAGAAGTTCGTGATGGGCGCGGCGACCGTCGCGCGGTTCCTGGGGATGGCACCCCTGCTGATCGGCATGATCGTGATCGGATTCGGCACGTCCGCGCCTGAGATCGTGGTGTCGTCCTTCGCCGCCGCGCAGGGCACCCCGGAGATCGCGCTCGGCAACGCCTTCGGCTCCAACATCGCGAACATCGGCCTGATCCTCGGCGTGACGGCCATCACGCTGCCGATCATCGTCAAGCGCGGCATCCTGCGCAAGGAGATGCCGCTGCTGATCGTGGTGACCCTGGTCGCGTGGCTGCTGCTGAGCGACGGCGAGCTGTCGCGCGGCGACGCCGCGGTGCTAGTGCTGCTCCTCATCGTCCTGCTCACCTGGTCGGTGATGCAGTCCAAGCAGGAGACCGACGGGGACTACGCCCACGACGTGGACCAGGAGACCGATGCGCGCGGACTGTCGCGCAAGGCCGCATGGATCTGGCTGCTGGTGGGCCTGGTGCTGCTGGTCCTGTCCTCCCGCCTGCTGGTGTGGGGTGCGACGGAGATCGCTCAGGAGCTCGGCTGGTCGGACCTCGTCATCGGCCTGACCGTGGTCGCCGTCGGCACCTCCGCACCGGAGCTGGCATCCTCGTTGGCGGCCGCGCGCAAGGGCGAGAACGACCTTGCGCTGGGCAACATCATCGGCTCCAACCTCTTCAACACGCTCGGCGTCGTCGGCGTCGCGGGCCTGATCGCTCCTGCGGCCGTGGGGACGGACCTGCTGTACCGCGACATCCCGATGGTGATGCTCATGACGGTGCTGCTGCTCGCCTTCGGATTCCGGCTGCGGCGCAACGGTCGCATCAACCGGCTCGAGGGGGCGGTGTTCGTGGCGCTGTGGCTCGGCTACACCGCCTATCTCGTGCTGAACCCCGCATGACGGGCACCGATGCGCGGGCCACGGCCCTCTCGCTGCGCGGCCTGACCAAGCGGTTCGGGGCGACCCTTGCGGTGGACGGCATCGACCTCGACATCCCCACCCACACCTTCTACGGAGTCGTCGGGCCCAACGGCGCAGGCAAGACCACCACGCTGTCGATGGCGACGGGACTGCTCGAGCCCGATGCGGGAGCAGTGTCCGTGCACGGGATCGACCTCTGGTCGCGTCCCGACGAGGCGAAGCCCATGATCGGCGTCCTGCCCGACGGCCTGCACACCTTCGACCGCCTCACGGGAGCCGAGCTGATCAGCTACGCGGGCCTGCTGCGCGGCATGCCCAGGGACGTGGTGAGAGAGCGTCGCGACGATCTGCTGGCGGCGCTCGACCTGGGGTCCGCCGGCTCGACCCTCGTGACCGACTTCTCCGCGGGCATGACCAAGAAGATCGGGCTGGCGTGCGCGCTGGTCCACGCGCCCCGAGTGCTGGTCCTCGACGAGCCGTTCGAGGCCGTCGACCCCGTCAGCGCCGGCGCGATTCGGCGCATCCTGCGCGCGTTCGTGGATACCGGTGGCACCGTGGTGCTGTCGTCGCACGTGATGGCCTTGGTCGAGCGACTGTGCGATCACGTCGCGGTGGTGGGCGGCGGCCGCATCCTTGCGGCGGGCACCGTCGATGACGTCCGTGGCGGAATGGACCTCGAGGAGCGATTCGTCGGGCTCGTCGGCGGCGAGACCGATGCGCGGGACTTGACGTGGTTGCGGCAGTCCTAGGGCTCAAGGCCCGCGTGGTGCGCCACCAGCTCCGGCGGGAATGGTGGCGCGCGCTGCTGCTGGTCGGCGGCGCGGTGTGGTCGCTGTCGCTGATCCCCGCGACGTTCTGGGTGCAGCGCTACCTGTCGACCGAGACCTCCGACGTGCGCGCGACGCTGCTGGTCGGCTTCGCCGCCGTGTGCGTCGCTGGCTGGGTCGTGGTGCCGCTGCTCGTCACCGGACTGGAGGACACCCTCGACCCGGGCCGGTTCGCCAGCCTCGGGGTGGAGGCACGGCGCCTGATGCCGGGCCTCACCATTGCCGCCGTGCTGACCCTGCCCACCATGTTCTTCGTCGCGGTCTTCCTGATCCTGGCGCGGTCGTGGCGGTACGAGGGCTGGGCGGCGGTGACAGTGGCCTCCGTGGGCGGGCTGCTCACGGTGGCGCTGATGGTCGTGGCCGCTCGCGTGGCGGTGGCGTGGTCCGGGCGGCTGCTGTCGTCGCGCCGTGCGCGGCTGAGTGCACTCGGAGGGCTCGCGGTGGCGGCCGCGCTGTTCGCTCCCGCCGCCTGGCTCACGTTCCGCGACGGCATCGACGCGGCGTTGGCCTACGAGATTCCCGTGGTCCTCGAGTGGCTGGGCCGCACGCCCGTCGGCGCCGGCATGGCCGCCCCCGGGTCACTGGCACTGGGCGATGTGGCAGGCGCCGTGTGGCGACTCGCCCTGCTGGCGGCGACGGTGGCGATCGTGCATCGCGCCTGGCAGGCGAATGTCGCGTACACCCTGGTGCACCCGACATTCCGGGGTGCGGGCACGCGCCGCCGGGGGGACGCCATCCTGGACGCCCGTCAGGGCTCGAGGGAGCACGGCATCGTGGCGGCCGTCCGCGCGCGGTCCCTCATCTACTGGCGCACCGACCCCCGTTACCTCGTGGGCGCCATCGGCGTCGTCGCGGTTCCTCTGGTGTTCTTCGGGCTCGCGCTGCCCGTGCTGGGCCTGGACCAGCGGTGGGGTTTCGCCGCGCCCGTCATGCTCGCCGCCTCGATCGGCTGGGGGCGCCACAACGACGTCGCCTACGATTCGACGGCGCTGCACCTCGACATCGTCGCGGGACGCGTCGGCCGCGCAGTCATGACGGGGCGCACCCAGGCGGTGCTGGTCTGGGCGGTGCCGCTCGTGGCGGCGGGCGCGCTCGCCGTCCTTGCGTGGTCAGGGCTGTGGGAGGCGGCCCCGGGAGTCGTCGGCGCGTGCGTGGGCGCTCTCGGCGTCACGCTGGGCATCTCGGCCGTGACGTCGGTGCTGCTGCCGTACCGCGCGCCCGAGCCGGGTCAGAATCCGTTCGGCGCCGAGGTGGGCGCGGTCGGCGCGAGCCTCGTGGCACAGCTGGTGTCGGGCGCCGCCATGGCCGCGGCGCTCCCGATCGTGACCGTCGCGTTCGTGCTCTCGCTGACAGTCGATGCGCGGTGGGGCTGGCTGGCCCTCGTCGCCGGGGTCGGGCTCGGCGTGGCAGGAGCGGTGGCCGGAGTTCGCGCCGCGGGGTCGCTGTACGACCGCCGCGCCGGGCGCCTGCTGGCCGCGGTCTCCTGACTGCGGGACGGCCGCGACCAGGCCTGTGCGAGCCCGCATCGGCGTCGTAGGATGGGCGGCATGAGCGAGACCCTCGACCCCCAGTCGGACCCCGGCGCCCCCCAGGGCGGCACCGCGACCATCGAGCGCGTCACCACCCGCGAGCTGGCAGAGCCGGGCGATGCCGAGCGCTTCGCGCACTACGTGCGCAAGGAGAAGATCATGGAGTCCGCGCTCTCGGGCGACCCTGTGATCGCGCTGTGCGGCAAGGTGTGGATTCCCGGCCGCGACCCGAACAAGTTCCCGGTGTGCCCGGCCTGCAAGGAGATCATCGACGGCCGGTTCGGCAGCGACGACGGGGACGACTGACCCCGAGGCGCACCACGCCCTGGTGACGCCCGGCCTCCCCACCCCGCGCGCGCATCGGCCCTAGGCTGGAGCCGTGTCCACGCAGGAGGAGCTCGAGCGCGAAGGCGCTGTCGCGACCCGCACGGACGACGCCTGGGTCACCATCGTGTGGAATGACCCCGTCAACCTCATGAGCTACGTCACCCACGTGTTCCAAACGTACTTCGGGTTCTCGCGCCACGACGCCGAGGCGCGCATGCGCGAGGTACACGAGAAGGGTCGCTCCGTGGTCAGCTCGGGCGGCCGCGAGAAGATGGAGGTCGACGTGCAGGCCATGCATGGCTACGGACTGTGGGCGACCCTGCAGCGGAGCGGCGAGTGAAGGGCTTCACCGCGCGCGAGGGCGCCGCGGTCGCGGAGCTCGACGACGAGGAGCGCATGGTGATCGCGCGCATCGTCGCCGACGTGGGGCTGCTGCTCGGGGGCGAGCAGTTCGGCATGGACTCGCCCATCGACCGTGACGCGGGCGCCGACGAGGCGGACGAGATCTTCCGCCACCTGCGCGGTCTCGAGGAGTCCCTGGCGGAGCCGGACGACCCCGCGGTGCTCCGCCTGCTGCCTTCGGCATCGAAGGACGACCGCGACGTCGCGGACGAGTTCCGCCGCCTCACCGAGCACGACCTGCGCGACCTCAAGGTCGCGCGCCTGCGGACCATGTGGGCGCAGCTGAGCGAGGACGGCCCCGACTGGGCCGTCGCGCCCGCCGACGCGATGTCGACGGCGGCCGCCCTGACGGACGTGAGGCTGGTGCTGGCCTCGCGACTCCGGCTCGCGAGCGACGAGGATGCCGAGCGCCTTCATGCGGAGATCGACCTGGCGACGCACGTGCTCGCCACCGATGCCGAGGATGACCTGGACGTGGACCCCGAGCGGGTCTGGCTCGGGATGCTCTATCAGGCGCTGACATGGCTGCAGGAGTCGCTGGTGCAGTTCGCGATGGAGGAGGATGCAGGTGAGTGACGCGCCCATCGGGGTGTTCGACTCGGGAGTGGGAGGTCTCACGGTCGCCCGCGCGATCATGGACCAGCTGCCCCACGAGTCCATCCACTACGTGGGGGACACCAAGTACGGCCCGTACGGACCGTTGCCGATCTCGGATGTCCGCAAGCATGCGCTGTCGATCATGGACGCGCTGGTCGCGGACGGCGTGAAGATGCTGGTCATCGCATGCAACACGGCCTCAGCGGCCGTGCTCCGCGATGCCCGCGAGCGGTTCTCCCGCGAGCGCGGCGTTCCGGTGGTCGAGGTGATCGTCCCCGCGGTGCGGCGCGCGGCATCGCTCACCAAGTCCGGGCGCATCGGCGTGATCGGCACCACGGCCACCATCACGTCAGGGGCGTACGACGACGCGCTCGCGGCGGCGCCGGACATCTCCGTGCACTCGCAGGCGTGCCCCCGATTCGTGGAGCTGGTCGAGAACGGCATCACGTCCGGTCCCGAGGTCATCGACGTCGCCCGCGAGTACCTGGCTCCGCTCCAGGACGCGAACGTGGACACGTTGATCCTCGGCTGCACCCACTACCCGATGCTGCAGGGCGCAATCAGCTACGTGATGGGCCCCGACGTCACCCTGGTCGACTCCGCCACCGAGACCGCGATCGACGTGTACCGGGCGCTTACCGCCTCGGGCCTCGAGCGCAGCCGCGACGCCGCGGCCGTGCATCGTTTCTCCGCGACGGGGGAGCGGGAGCGGTTCGAGGCGCTCGCCCAGCGGTTCCTCGGCCCGGTCGTCACGAGCGTGGAGAGCCTATGAGCATGCGACTCACGATCGTGGGGTGCGCCGGGTCCACGGCCGGGCCCGAGTCGCCGGCGTCGTGCTACCTGCTCGAGGCGGAGGACGACGAGGGGCGCATGTGGCGCGTGATCATGGACCTCGGCTCGGGGGCCATCGGCCCGCTGCAGCGCTACTGCGATCCCGCACGCGTGGACGGGGTGCTCGTCTCCCACGGCCACCCCGATCACTGCGCGGACCTGGGAGCGCTGTCGGTGCTGCGTCGATACGGCCCCGCGCGTGACGAGGGCCTGCCGCTCATCCCGCTGCTCGGCCCGCCGGGGCTCGACCGGCGCGTGGAAGAGGTGGCCGGCGACCCCGACGGCTCCGACATGGACGTCTACGACTACCGCCCGCTCGCGCACGGTGACGAAGCCCGCATCGGCCCCTTCGTCATCGAGGCCGCGCGCGCCCGCCATCCCGTGCCGGCGCTCGCCTACCTCGTGACCGTGGGCGACTCGCGGCTGATGTTCACCGGCGACACCGACCGCTGCGATGAGGTGGACGCGCTCGCGGCGCGCGCGTCGATCATCCTGGGGGAGGCCGGATGGGCGCACCGGGAGGTCAACCCCGAAGGCGTGCACATGAACGGCGATCAACTGGGGCGCATGGCGGCCGAGGCTGGCGTCGAGGCGCTCATCGTCACGCACATCGCGTCGTGGATGGACCCTCACCCCACCCTCGCCGCAGTGCGACGGCATGTGCCGCTCGCGTGCCTCGCCAAGCCCGGCCACGTGCACGGCTTCTGAACCGCGCTCGCGACGCCGTTAGGCTCGTGGCATGACCTCCCTCACCCGCGCCGATGGGCGCACTCCTGACCAGCTCCGCCCCGTGACGTTCGAGCGCTCGTGGCTCGACTCCGCCGAGGGCTCGTGCCTCGTGACGTTCGGCGGCACCCGCGTGCTGTGCGCCGCATCGTTCACCCCGGGCGTTCCGCGCTGGAAGAAGGGCTCGGGCGAGGGATGGGTCACCGCCGAGTACGCGATGCTTCCCCGCTCGACCAACACCCGTAACGACCGTGAGTCGGTGCGCGGCAAGATCGGCGGACGCACTCATGAGATCAGCCGGCTCATCGGCCGTTCGCTGCGCGCCGTGATCGACGTCAAGGCCCTGGGCGAGAACACCATCGTGCTCGACTGCGACGTGCTGCAGGCCGACGGCGGCACCCGCACCGCGGCGATTACCGGCGCCTACGTCGCACTGGCCGATGCGGTGGCCTGGGGCCGCGCGCACGGCGCCATCAAGGCCGGCGCTCAGCCGCTGTCAGGCTCCGTCTCCGCGATCTCGGTGGGCATCATCGACGGCACGCCGATGCTCGACCTTCCTTACGAGGAGGACGTGCGGGCCGAGACGGACATGAACGTGGTGATGACCGGCGACGGCGGCTTCGTGGAGGTGCAGGGGACCGCCGAGGGCAAGACCTTCAGCAAGGCCGAGCTCGACGAGCTGCTCGCGCTCGCGACCGCTGGCAACGCCGACCTCGCTCGCCTGCAGGCGCAGGCGCTGGACGTTGAGAAGGCGGCGAGCTGACATGGCCGTCCTCGCGATCGCCACACGCAACGCCCACAAGGTGGACGAGATCTGGGCGATCCTCGCGCCGCTGCTGCCGCATGTGCATCGCGAGGACGTCGCCTCGGCGCTGGACCTCGATGCGCCGTCGCCCGTCGAGGACGGCGTCACCTTCGAGACCAACGCGCTGATCAAGGCGCGTGCCTTGGCCGCGTCGACGGGTCTGCCGGCGCTCGCCGACGATTCGGGGATCGCCGTCGACGTCATGGGCGGGGCGCCCGGGGTGTTCTCCGCGCGATGGGCGGGATCCCACGGCGACGATGCCGCGAACCTCGCGCTGCTGCTCGACCAGATCGCGGACGTCCCCGACGAGCACCGGGCGGCGTCGTTCATCTGCGCCGCGGCGTTCGTGACCCCCGATGGCCGCGAGTTCGTCGAGGTGGGCCGCATGCAGGGCACGGTGGCACGAGCACCTCGCGGCGAGGGCGGGTTCGGCTACGACCCCGCGTTCGTGGCAGAGGGCCAGAGCGTCACCAATGCGGAGCTGTCGCCCGAGCGTAAGAACGCGCTGTCCCACCGAGGGGCGGCCTTCCGAGCCATGGCGCCGCACGTGGCCGCCTTCTTGGCCGAGCCGCAGCGCTGACGCACACCCCCACCCGCGCATCGGCCGCCTGGGTGGGGCGCTGTATTCAGCGCAGCACGCCGCAGTGGGCGAGCGCCCGCCTGAGCAGACTGTGCTGCCCGCCCGTCATGTCGCGCGCGACGTCGTCGCTGGCGGCCTCCTCGGGGCTGAGCCATACGATGTCGAGCGCGTTCTGGCTGGGCTCGCACGAGCCATCGACCGCCACCACGAATGCCAGCGCGACCGCGTGCTGCCGCGAGTCATGGAACGCCCCGTACCCCTCCGTCGGAAAGTACTCGGCCACCGCGAACGGGGTGGGCGAGATGGGGATGCGCGGCATCGCGACGGAGCCCAGGTCCTTCTCGAGGTTGCGGATCAGCGCATCGCGCACGGTCTCGTGGAACAGCACCCGGCCGGCGACGAGGGCACGCGAGATCGCATCGTCGTCGGCGCGCAGCAGCAGGCCGACCTCGCTCACCTCGCCGGCGGCGTCGACGCGCACCGGGACCGCGTTGATGTACAGCAGCGGCAGCTCTCGGCGGACGTGCTGGAGCTCGCGTTCGGACAGCCACCCCGAAGGCTCGGAGGGCATCTCTGCCATGTCAGTCATGAGTCCTTTCTACCGCGCCGGGGTGGCATGGTGCGCATGCGCGCCGAGGCGTGGGATTCTGGTCAGGAATACCCCCCGGCGTTGCCGCGTTACGGGGGGCGTACGGGGAATCGACAGAGGAAGGAACCCCATGGCAACCGTGGAATTGACGACCGAGAACTTCGAGCAGACTGTCACCAAGGACGGCATCGTCCTGGTGGATTTCTGGGCTGAGTGGTGTGGACCCTGCAAGCGCTTCGCGCCGATCTTCGAGCAGTCCTCCGATGACAAGCCCGAGATCACGCACGCGAAGGTCGACACCGAGGACCAGCAGGCGCTCGGTGCTCAGTTCGGCATCACTGCGATCCCCACGCTGATGGCGTTCCGCGACGGCATCATGGTCTACAACCAGGCCGGCGCGCTGGCGGGACCTGACCTGCAGAATCTGGTCAAGGCCGTCGAGGACCTCGACATGGACAAGGTCCGTGCCGACGTCGCCGCGCAGCAGTCGGAAGAGCAGCACTCGCACTGACGTGTACCGAAGAGCCCCGGACCCTGATGGGTCCGGGGCTCTTCGCGTTCCCACCCGACGTGCGCGATCAGGTATGCGCGATCAGGCCGAGCAGGCCACGCAGCGCTCCCGCAGGGGCCTCGCCTCGAGCTGCGCTGGCGGGATGGGGCGCTGACAGGCCACGCAGATGCCGTACTCGCCCGCCTCGAGACGCTCGACCGCACCGGCGGCGTGCCGCTCGTCGTCGCGGGCGGACTCGAGCAGCCCGGCCAGCATCGACCACTGGGATGACAGGGTCGCTCCCTCGGGGTCGTGCTCGTCGTCGTCGAACTCGCCGCGGCGAGCACGGGTCAGGGCGTCCATCTCCGCTTCGAGCTCCGCCACGCGGGCGCGGATGCGCTCCTGCTGCTCGACCAGCAGGGCTCGCTGTCGCTCATCGGGCGCCATGATGTGAGGGTAGCCGGGGACTCCGCGCCGAGCCCGGCCCGGGTGCCCGCCAGCGGGGCCACGCCCGGCCATTCCCGCCGCACTCACGTGCGTGGGGGCATGCTCTCGTGGTGCGCGAGGGGGGACTTGAACCCCCACGTCCTAAGACACTGGATCCTAAGTCCAGCGCGTCTGCCAATTCCGCCACTCGCGCGCGGCCACCAGGATACGCGGGCAGCGCGCCCGCGCCCGATCGCCCAGGGGCAGCGTCAGTCGATCCCGAGGTCCCGGCGCAGCTTCGCGACGTGGCCCGTGGCCTTGACGTTGTACTGCGCGAGCTCGACCGTGCCATCGGTGCCGATCACCACGGTCGAGCGGATCGAGCCCTCGACCTCCTTGCCGTACAGCTTCTTCATGCCCCACGCGCCGTAGGCATCCTGCACAGCGCGGTCCGGATCGGACACGAGCGTGAAGGTCAGCCCCTCCTGCTCGCGGAACTCGGCCAGCTTCGCGGGCTCGTCCTTGGACACGCCGACGACCTCGTAGCCGGCGGCGTTGAGGGCGTCGAGGGAGTCGCGGAAATCGCAGGCCTCAGTGGTGCAGCCCGGCGTCATCGCGGCCGGGTAGAAGTACAGGATGACCTTGCGGTCGCGGTGCTCGGAGAGCGTGAACGAACCCTGGTCCGTGGGAGCGGTGAAGTCGGGAGCGGTGTCGCCTGCGGCGAGTCTGTTCTCAGTCATGATGCCAACCTAACGCCGATGCAGGCGTGGGGGATTCCCGCCTCGGCCGCGTGGCTGTGGTGAGATATCCCCATGGCCGTTGTGGTGACGCCGCTCGCTGGCTAACCTCGCGGTACAACAGGGGGGTTGGCCATGGGTCGCGAGGGGCACGAGTCGGTGCGCTGCCCACTGTGCGGCACGCCGGTCGATCGCACGCGACAGGAGTGGTGCCCGCAGTGCGCCGTCCCGCTGCGATCGGCAACGTTCGACGACCTGCTCGCGGCCGACGAGGCACTGCGCCAATGTCAGCGGTCGTACGACGCCCTCGCCTCGACGTGGACCCAGTGGGGCGAGCGCCGCGAGGCGCTCGCGGATCAGCTTGTCGCGCAACGTCCACCACCCGCTCCGCGCCCGCCCGTTGTCAGTCCCATCCCGACCTCCGCGTTCACCGCCCCCACGGCTGCGCCCGAGCCCACTGCCGCATCGGCCGAGCCGGCGCCTGCGGCCGCCCGAGAGTACGCACCCGGGTTCGTCCATCGCGAGACCGACCCGACCGTGCGCACTGGCCCCGCCCCCGCATCGGTCGCCCAGGCGACGCCACCTTCTGAACTGCCGCGCACGCAGCAGCCGCAGGCCGCGCCGCATCGGCGCGCGAGCCGCGCCGCTGCGGTCCTGACGGCACCGGTGCTGCTCGGCATCGCCGGCGCCTCGCTCATGATCGCCGCGGCCATCGTGTTCGTCGCGATCGCGTGGACCACCTTCACTCCGCTCGCCCGGGGCCTCGCGGTGCTCGGCGTGTCCGTCGCGGTCGCGGCGCTCGCTGTGTGGTTGCGTCGCATGCACCTGCCGATCACCAGCGGGGCCGTCGGCATCGTGTCCATGGGGTTCGCAGGCGCGGCGGGGATCTCCTTCCTGCGCGGCACCGCGGCGTCGGGCGCGTTCGACCTCCCGCTGTCGCTGCTCTTGGCGAGCGGGGCTGGCGTCGTGCTGTCACGGTGGCAGCTGAGGTGGGTGGGATCCGCCGCGGCGCTCGCGCTCGTGGCGGCTGGCGTCGGACTCACCATCGCCGCCTCCGCGCAGGCGGCCGATGCGGGTGCGGGCAGCATCGTCTCCAGCATGTGGGCGTGGGCCTTGACCGGCACGGCGGTGGCCGTCGCGCTCGCGCTCACGCCTCAGTGGTGGGCGTGGAGCGTGGCGCGGTCGATCATCCGGTGGTCGGCGATCGGCTGGGCGTGCGCGCTCGGCGCCTCGGTCCCGCTCTGGACGTGGGCGAGCGACGCCACGACGGCCGATGCGGTGGCGGGCCTGGTCCCGCTCGTCGCGCTCGTGGCCTTGGCCCGCTGGTGGCCGCGCGCGGCGGTCGTCGCCACCGCCGTGGTCGCCTCTCTGGTCGCCCCTGCGCTCGCGTTCACGTGGGGCGCAGCGCCATGGCAGCAGGTCGCGGTGCTCTCCGTCGTGTGCGCGGTCGCAGTGATCGCCGGGCTGCGGCTGGGCACTGTTGCGCGGGTGGCGCTGTTCGTCGGTCTCGTCCCCGGCTATGCCGTGGTGGCGCTCGCGACCGTCGGGTATGCGCTCACCGTGGTGCTGGCGCGCACCGTTCAGGGCGATGGGTTCGCGCCCATCGACCTGTGGGCGGGTGCGGCGGCTCTCGTCGCCGGACTGTCGCTTGCGATGCTGCGCCTGTGGCGGCTCGAGACCAGCGGTGTGCTGGCGGGGAGCGTCAGGGCCGCGTCGATCGTGGGGGCCGTGCTGGTGGCGACCGGCGCAGGAGTCATCGCCGCCGGCGTCGCCGAGCTCACGCCTGACCGCAGCATCCACGCGGCCGTCTCGGTGGCGCTGTCGATCGCCGGCGCCGCGCTCATCGTGGCCCGACGGCTGTGGGAGGTGCCTGCGGCGCGAGCAATCTCGTCGTGGGCCGGCATCGTGCTGCTGGTCGTGGCGGCGGGCCACGGGGTGTGGGGTCTCCAGATGGTCGAGCTGCCGGTGGCGCTGTCGCTCGCGGCCGCGCTGGTCCCCGTGGCGGTGCTCGCCGCGCACGGCCGCCGGCAGCCGTGGCAGGGGACGGGACTCGCGACGCTGTTCGTGACCGCGGTGATCGCCGCCCTGGGTGTGGCGCTCGGCGCGTCCGTCACGGGGGCACTGGCCATCGCCGTCACGGCCGCGGCCGGTGCGGCGTGGCTCGTGCGACGACTCCCGGCGCTCCAGCAGCGGCCCGCGCTGGCCGGGCTCGTGCCAGCCGTCGCGTGGGGCGCGATCAGTGGAGTGTGGAGCGGCCTCGCGACGCTCGAGTGGGTGGATTCGCCCAGTGCGACGCCCGACGGATGGGTCGCGGCGTCCGCGCTCGCGGCCGCCCTTGCGCTGGCCGCCGTGCGCGCCGGACCGGAGCGAGCCAATGCGGCGCGGGCTGAGCCGTTCGGCACCGTGCTGACCGTCGTGGCCGCGCCCGGCGCCCTCGCGGCGCTGGCAGACCAGACGCGCCTCGACGAGCCCTGGTCCACCGTCGGCGTGGTCGTGGCGAGCGGAGTGGGCGTCGCCGCGGCGCTGCCCCTGTGGCGTGACCGACTCGCCCGGCGGCTCACCCGCGTCAGCGCTGTCGCGCTGGTGACCCTCGGAGGGATCGCCGCTCTCGGACGCCTGGCGGATGACAGCGAGCCGCTGGTCCCTGGGCTCGTGCTGAGTCTTGGGGCGGTCGCTCTGCTGGCGGTGGCCGCACGCTGGTGGCCTCGCGCGGCCGTGGCGCCGGCCGTCGCACTCGCCACCGCGGTCGGCCCCACCCTCGCGCTGCGCGAGGACCAGGGCATCACCGCAGCCGCGGCGCTGCTGGCGTGGGGCGCCGCACTCGTGCTGACGGCATTCACGAGGGCGCCGGACCGGTGGCGGCTCCCCGCGGTCGTGGGCGCGAGTCCAGCGCTCGTGACCGCACTCGTGGGCACGGCCGTCGTGGGCGCGGTGGCGGCGGCGTCGTCCCTCGCGGGTGGCCGCACCGACTTGGACCTGAGTGCGCCGTGGTGGGCCCTTGCGCTGACGGCAGGCCTGATCGTGGGGGCGGACCGCGCGAGAAGGTGCCTGCGGGGCTCGGTTGAGACTCGTGTCGCTGCGGTCGTGGGCGCGGTCGCGACGGTGGCCGCCGTCGTCGTGGCGACCTCCGTCGTCGTGGACGCCCTGGAGCTCGGCGAGGGGACGCGGCTGGCGCTGACGCCCGTGGTCGCCACTGTGCTCGGCGCTGCCGCCGTCGCGTGGTCGCTGCGGGAGGGCGATGCCCTGGTGGCTGCCACGGCCCGGCGCGGGTCCATCGCGTGGGCCGTCCTGTCCACCTTTGCCCTTGAGATTCAGATCGGGGTCGAGCGCGCTCCGTGGGTGAGCGGACTCCTCGTCGTCATCGGCGTGGCGGCGGCGCTGAGCATGGGGTGGAGGCGGTGGCCCCTCGAGGTGATTCCGCCCGCGGTGGCGCTCGTGACGCTGGCGCCGTTCGCTGCGGGACCCGCGCTCGGCGCATCGGCGTTCGCAATGGCGTGCGTCGCGGGGGTCCTGGTCGCGGCGACGGCGTGGGCGGGCCGACGGCTGAAAGCGACGGTCCGAACCGCCCTCTGGGTCGGGGCGAGCCCTGCCGGCGTGGCGGTGGGGATCGCGGCAATTGCGGCGGTCGTGCTGTCGGGGGCCGCCGTGGTGGAGCACCTCACCGGCGAGACCTTCGACGCCGCACTGTCGTGGTGGCACGTGGGTGCGTTCGCGACGGCGTGCGTCACCGCTCTCGCGTGGCGCGAGCTCGCGTGGTTCCGCGGCTGGATGCCGCTCGCGCTCGTGGTGGTCGGCACCGCCGCCCTCCCACCCCTGTGGGCCGCAACGGTGCTCGGCGCCGCGGGACCTGCGCTGCTGTGGTGGGGACGGCGCCTGGGTGCGGGAGCGGCCGTCGCCGTCACCGCATCGGGCATCGGCCTGCTGTGGGCCGTGGGATCCGACGTCGCACTCGCGGGGACCGCCGCGGGCGCCACCATCGTGGCCGTCGCGATTGCCCGTGGCTGGCGCACGGCCGCGCGCACTTGGGGCGCCGCCGTCTCTCCGTTCACCGCCGCCGTGGCGGGCGCGTCCGGTGCGCGTGCGCTGGGCATGGAGACGATCGACGCTCCCGTCGCGATGGGACTGGCGATGGCCGTGCTGCTGCTGCTCGTGGAAGGCAGAGCCTCGCGGCTGCGGGACACCGTGACCGTCACCGCCGTCGCGATCACAGTCGCCATCCCGCTGGTCGCGGACTCCGTCGAGATGGCGGGCGTCGCGCTGCTGCTGGCCGCCGTGGGCTGGTGGCGGCTGCGGTCCGTCGGAGTCGGGTGGGCGACGTGGATGTGCGCGGCCGCCGCCTCGCTCGGCACCGCCCTGATTCTCTTGGGCGCCGACGTGCAGGTGATCGAGGCGTACACCGCAGTGCCGGCGGCGTCGCTGCTGCTGATCGGCGCCCAGTGGCTGCGCGAACGCCCGCAGCTGCGGTCGCTGACGGCCTTGGCGCCTGGGCTCGCCATCGCGCTGATCCCCAGCTACGCCGCCCTCGCGCTCCAGCCTGACGCGCTGGCACGCACCGTGGGGCTGGTGGTCGCCACGATCGTCATGGCGCTCGTGGGCGTGAGGCTGCGCTGGTTCGCCCCGATCCTGGGCACCGCCGTGACCGCCGTGGTGGTGTCCGTGCTGCAGATCGTCGTCGGGGCGAACCTGCTGGTGCGGCTCGTCGCGTTCGCGGTGGTGGGGACCCTGCTGCTCGCGATCTCGTCGTGGTTCGAGCGGATCAAGGAACTGCGCTGACGTCGAGGCTGCGCGATTTCGCATCGTCCGGCCGGTCCTGCTAATGTTGTCTTTCGCACCGCGCGGCATGGAGCACGCGATCGCGAGCACCTCTAGCTCAATTGGCAGAGCAACTGACTCTTAATCAGTGGGTTCCGGGTTCGAGTCCCGGGGGGTGTACCACACACAGAAGGCCCGGTCCCCTGAGGGACCGGGCCTTCTGTCGTTCAGCGGTGCGTCAGCCGGCCGCGAGGGCGCCGTCCGACGAGAACACCAGGCCCACGGCCACCTCGCCGGAGGTGATCGCGGTCTTGCTCAGCGGGCCGCCCGCGTCGAGGGCGCGGAACTCCGCCACCTCGAGGCCGTACGTGCTCTCGAGGCCCGGCTGGCAGAACGGGCGCTCGGGGCACTCGGGCGGTCCACCGAGCACGATCGGGCCGCACGATTCGGCGAGCTCCGAGAGCGTGGTGACGCCGTAGGCGTCGATGAAGCCCTGGGTGACGGCGAACGCGTTCTGATCCTGCGCATCGGCCGCTGCGCCGACGACCAGGCCCTGCTCCTCGGCGAGGGGCTCGAGAGCCGCAACCGTCTCCGCGATGTCGCCGGAGGCGACCACGTTGTCGATGTCGCCGTCGAGGAACTCCGCGAAGGTGGCGGCGTACTCGGGGACGATGTCGATCTCGCCGCCGGTGAGGGCGGGCAGGTACGTCTCGCGGTTGCCGATCTCGCGCACCTCGGTCTCGTAGCCGGCGTCGTCGAGGACCTCGGCGTAGATCTCGGCGAGCGTGATGTTCTCCGTGAAGTTCGCGGCGCCCACGGTGATGCTCGAGCCGTCTCCGGTCTCCTCGACGGAGATCCCGGCCTCGTCGACCCATGCCTCGGCGACCTCTTCGGAGGTCTGGCGGTCGATGTCGACGGCCTTGTTGAGCTCGATGAGGCCCTCGGTGTCGAGTGCGGCGGACACGGCATCCAGCGCCGCCAGCACATCGTCGGTCGCGACGTCGGCGTTGAGCGCGGGAATGATGTTGTCAGAGTTCTGCAGCATCATGTCGTCCTCGAGCACCACGAGCTGCTCCCCGGGAACCGGGAGGCATTCCTGGGCGGTGGCCGGCTCGGAGGCACCCGTGGTGGGGGCTGTCGAGTCGTCAGGGGTGGGGTCGTCACTGCCGCCAGAACTACAACCGGCGAGAGTCAGGGACGCGACGGCCAGGGCCGCCAAGGTGGCGTTGCGGGTGCGCATGAGAGCTCCTCGTTTAGGTGTCAATCAGGGTCAGCAACCAACGCGACGCCCGGGTTGTTCCCGGCTCCACGTCTCTACCAGGCTAAGCGCAGTCGGTCGTTGGTGCCAGGGTCGGTGCGGCCGATGCGCGGGTCAGGCGGTCGCGGCGGCGGCTTCGCGCAGTGGCTTGGCGGTGGCAGCGTGCTGGATCCGAGCCATGACCCCATCGGTCACGAGCGCGACCGCAGCGACCAGCACGGCCCCGGCGAGCACCTGGCCGTAGCGCTGCGTGGCGAGACCGGTGTTGATGATCACGCCCATGCCGCCACCGGCGACGAGGGCCGCGAGCGGGACCGTCGCGACGGTCTGCACGGCCGCGGTCCGCAGCCCGGCGGCGATCAGCGGCACCGCGAGCGGGAGCTCGACGCGGGTCGCCACCTGGAACCGGGTCATGCCCTGGCCGAGCGCCGCCTCGCGGATGTCGGGATCCACGTCCGCCATGCCGGTGAACGCGTTCGACAGGATCGGGGGGAAGGCGAAGATGGCGGCCGCGAGGATGACGGCGTTGTTGCCGAAGCCGATGGCCGACGCGGCGAAGAGCGTGAGCAGCGCGAGCGTGGGGACGGCACGGCTGACGTTGGACGTCACGACGGTGACGGCGCCGCCCTTGCGGACGTGACCGAGGAACACGCCCAGGGGAAGAGCGACCACGACGGCCAGGGCGACGGCCGCGAAGCTCATCCACAGATGTTCGAGGGTGAGCGCGATGATCGAGTCCTGCGCGAATCTCCAGCCGCCGTCGAACGTCGGCGTGGTGATGCCATTGGCGCCGGTCCAGTTCTCGGCGGTGGTGAGGTAGGCCCATGCCTCGCTGAGAGTGCTCATGCGGCGGTCCTCCGTCGTGCCCAGGGCATCGCCAGCCGTCCGGCGAGTGCGAGCAGCAGGTCGAGCACCAGCGCGAGCGCGAGGCACAGGAGGGTCGCCGTCATGATCTGCGCGCGGTAGTCGGACTGGAGCCCGCGGAACATCAGCTGGCCCAGCCCGCCGTAGCCCACGACCACGCCGACGGTCACGAGCGCGACGGTGCTGACGGCGGCGATGCGCAGTCCCGCGATGATCGACGGCAGCGCGTTCGGGAGCTCCACCTGCAGGAGCAGCCGCATCGGGGTGTATCCCATGCCGCGAGCCGCGTCGGTGACGTCCCGGTCCACCCCCTGCAGCCCCACCACGATGTTGCGCACCAGCACGAGCAGCGCGTACGCCACCAGACCGATCAGCACCGTGGTGCGACCGATGCCGGTGAAGGGCGCGAGCAGACCGAACAGCGCGAACGAGGGGATCGTGTAGAGCACCCCGCTCACGCCCATGATGGGGGAGGACAGGCGTGGCGCGCGGCGGGCGATCACCGCGAGCGGGAACGCGATCGCGAACGCGATGGCGAGGGCCTGGAGCGTCAGCGTGGTGTGGATGACGAGCTGCTCCGACACCTCGTCCCAGTTGCGCTCGAGGTAATCCAGGGAGAGCCACGGATTGTCGGGCGCGTCCATTCCACTGACGCTACAGGGCGCACACGGTGGTGGCGAGCACCGCACCTCTGAATCCAGCGCAGGGGGTGCGGCCTCGTGGTGCGTGCCCCGCTGGTGATGGCTCCGCACGGTAGCGTGACGGGATGGATCACGCCGGCATCACCTTCGATCACGTCCGCAAGGAGTATCCCGACGGCACGGTCGCGGTCGAGGACCTGAGCCTCGACGTCGCGCCCGGAGAGATCATGTGCCTGGTCGGGCCGTCGGGCTGCGGCAAGTCGACCACCCTCCGAATGGTCAACCGGCTGGTCGAGCCCACGTCGGGCACGATCACGGTCGACGGTGCGGACATCATGAGTCAGGACGCCGTGCAGCTGCGGCGGTCGATCGGCTACATGATCCAGCACGTGGGTCTGTTCCCCCACAGGACGGTCGCGCAGAACGTGGCCACGGTGCCGAGCCTGCTGCGCTGGGACAAGGAGCGCAAGCACCGTCGGGTCGAGGAGCTGTTGGACCTGGTGGGCCTCCCGCACTCGACGTATGGCGCCCGGTATCCCCACGAGCTGTCCGGTGGAGAGCGGCAGCGGGTGGGCGTGGCGCGCGCGCTCGCGGTCGAGCCGCCGGTGCTGTTGATGGACGAGCCCTTCGGGGCGGTCGACCCCCAGCGTCGCCGCAGCCTTCAGCAGGAGTTCCGCGACCTGCAGCGCCAGTTGGGCCTCACTGTCATGATGGTGACGCACGACATTCGCGAGGCCGTGATCCTCGCGGACCGCATCGCGGTGTTCTCCGAAGGCGGCGCGATCGAGCAGATCGGCACGCCCGACGAGGTCACGAAGAGCCCCGCCAACGACTTCGTCGAGGACTTCCTGGCGGACTTCGGCGCCATCGCGGACTAGCTTGCGCCCGCATCGGCCCGATGCGAGGGAGAGGTCGCGCGCGCCCCGCCTGCGGCGCCAGGACTACGGGGACTGGGGTGTGCGCGGGCTCTGTGTCGGCTGAGGGCTCTGCGTGGTCTGGGCGCTCTGTGTCGTCTGCGGGCTTTGTGTTGTCGGCGGGCTCTGCGACGACGGTGGCGTCTGCGGTGTCGGGGTGCCGCCGTCCTTGCCCTCGATCCACGCGTGGCGGGCCGAACGCGACAGCCGTCGAGGCTCGCGCCACTTGGAGCGCCACCAGGCGACCATGCCGCCTTCGGCCTCGTGCGACTCGCGTTCCATGCGCTCCTCAGCCTGACGCATCTCTCGATGGCGGCGCCGTCGCCTGCCGGTCGTGACGATGCGGTAGACGGCGATGCCCATGAAGAGGAAGACGAAGACCACCAGCACGGGCACGAAGATCGCGACCAGCACCAGTCCTACCGCGATCGCGTCCTCGGCGAACGACGCGAGAGGCGCGCCGGTGCCGCCGGTGGTGGCGTTCACGGCGGGGCGGGAGGCCGCCTTCGCAACGTGGGTGGCGAGCGCGACGACCGCACCGACCAACCCTGCGATCAGCGGGTTGTCCTGCCAGAAGTTCGACTGGTCGACCACGGTCGACGCGGCGGTGGCGGCGAAGATCACGCCGCCCACCACGGGGCGGACCGCGGTCTGGATGAGGTCGTTGACGTGGTCGACGCCAGGGATCTTGTCGAGGATCAGCTCTGCGACCAGCAGCGCCAGCGAGATGATGATGGCCGGCCACGACTGGAGCCACTCGAGGTGTGCGGGGAGCTGGATGAACTCGGTGAAGCGGGCGAACACGCCCACCAGCACGAGCGGGATGAATGCGTTGAGACCAGCGGCCGCAGACAGGCCTGCGCCGGTGAGTGCTGCGAGCATCCATTCCTCCGATCCGCGCGCCGATCCGACGCGGGTAGGTGATCGCTCAACGATAGCCCGTCGCGATGGGTGGGGCGGGCCCGCGCAGAGAATGCAGAAGGGCCGCCCCTCGCGGGACGGCCCTTCTGGCTGACGGGTGGCTAACGGGACTTGAACCCGCGACCCCCTCGACCACAACGAGGTGCTCTACCACCTGAGCTATAGCCACCATCGGCCCGCCAAAGCGAGCCAGCGAAGATCATACCTTGCCGCAACGCCTTCAGTCGACGCAGCGCCCTCAGTCGACGCGGGGCCTACTCCTGGGGCGCCACCCGCGCTGCGGCGGCCTTGGCGGCGTCGGAGTCGGGGCCGGGCATCGGGACCAGCACGGTCTCGCGGTAGTACCGCAGCTCGCGGATCGAGTCCTGGATGTCGCCGAGCGCCCGGTGGCCGCCCGTCTTGGGCGGAGAGTTGAAGAACACGCGCGGGTACCAGCGGCGCACCAGCTCCTTGAGGGAGCTGACGTCCACCACCCGGTAGTGGAGGTGGGCCATGAGCTCGGGCATGTCGCGCTCCAGGAACTGGCGGTCCATGCCGACCGTGTTGCCGGCGAGCGGCGCCTTGCCCTCGGCGGGCACGTGGGCGCGCACGTACTCGAGCACCATGCGCTGCGCCTCCGCCATGGTGGTGCCGCCCGCCAACTCGGGGAGCAGCCCGGACTCGACGTGCATGTTCCTCACGAAGTCGTTCATCTGCGCGAGCGACTCGTCGGAGGGCTTGATCACCACCTGCACGCCGTCGCCGAGCACGTTGAGCTCTGCGTCGGTGACCAGGCAGGCGACCTCGACGAGCGCGTCGGCCGTCGTGTCGAGTCCGGTCATCTCGCAGTCGATCCAGACGAGGGGAGAGTCAGCCATGGCGACCACTCTACGGCGCGAGCCCAAGGAACCAGGCATGACGGCCGATGCGGGGGCGAGGGGTTGACAGACAGCGGCTTACATGGTTGGTTAGTTGGTGAAGTAACTAACCAGTAGACGCGACGTGATGCGAAGGGCGTGAACGGTGGACGACGGACGGCCGATCTTCCTGCAGATCGCAGAGAGCCTCGAGGGCCAGATCCTCGACGGCTCGATGCCGGAGGAGGCGCAGGTGCCGTCGATCAACGAGCTCGCGCACTTTCACCGCATCAACCCGGCGACGGCCCTCAAAGGGGTGAACCTGCTGGTCGATGCCGGGATCCTCTACAAGCGCCGGGGAATCGGCATGTTCGTGGCGGAAGGCGCGCGGTCACGACTGCTGGCGGACCGGCGGGCAGAGTTCGCCGAGCTCCACGTGCGGCCATTGGCGGAACGTGCACGGGGCCTCGGCATGACGGTGAAGGACGTACAGGACATGATCAGGAAGGAGATGGAGCGATGACAGCCATCGTCGAGGCCACGGGCCTCACCAAGAGGTTCGGGCGGGTCCATGCGGTCGAGGACGCGACGTTCTCGCTCGACGAGGGCGGCATCCACGGACTGCTCGGGCGCAACGGCGCCGGCAAGACGACCATGATGCAGCTGCTCACCGGGCAGGAGTTCGCGACCGAGGGGGAGGCTCGTATCTTCGGGGAGTCTCCCGTGGAGAACGCCCACGCCCTCCGGCGGGTCTGCTTCATCAAGGAGTCTCAGGTCTACCCGGACGGGTTCAAGGGCAAGCACGTGCTGCGGTCCGCCCCGTGGTTCTTCGATCGCTGGGACGCCGCATTCGCCGAGCGTCTGGTGCGCGCGTTCAACGCGCCGCTCGATCGCCCCATGAAGAAGATGTCCCGCGGTCAGCGCAGCGCGATCGGCGTGATCGTCGGGCTCGCGTCCCGCGCAGAGCTCACCTTTCTCGACGAGCCGTACGCGGGGCTCGACGCGGTGGCTCGCCAGCGCTTCTATGACCTGCTGCTCGAGGACTACACGGCCCACCCGCGCACGGTGGTGCTCTCCACGCACCTCATCGACGAGGCGGCCAACCTGCTCCAGCGAGTGCTGGTGATCGACGACGGCAGGATCGTCATCGATGCGGATGCCGACGAGCTGCGGGCGACCGCCACCACCCTGGTGGGGCGCGCTGCTGACGTCGAGGCGTACGCCGTCGGTCGCGAGGTGCTGGACCGCACCACGCTCGGCGGGATCGCGTCGATCACCGTCGCAGGGCTGAGCGCGGAGGAGCGCCGCGCCGCCGCATCGGCCGGTCTCGAGGCGAGCCCGGTGTCACTGCAGGGGCTCGTCGTCAGCCGCACCGGCGGCGTGGAGCACGACGACGCGACGAAGAACAAGGAGAAGAGCGCATGACCTCCACCACACTGACCCCCGCTCCGGCGGGCGCGGGCGCGCTGGCACGCATCTGGGACGTCGTCAGGCTGCACGTGGCGAACCCCGTCCCCACGCTGGTGGTGCCGTGGCTCATCACCTTCGCCATCTTCGGTCTCAATCTCGCCATCTGGCTGATGGTCGCCAACGCGGCAGGCGGGGTCGAGAACCTCGAGCCGGACGCGTTCGCGTACAACGGCGGCATCTCGTGGATCGTCGTGTTCATGATGGTGGTCGCCGTCCAGGCGATGAACCTCACCTTCAAGTTCGCCCTCGGGTTCTCGGTGACGAGGCGTGACTACTACCTGGGCTCGGTCCTGTACTTCGTGCTGCTGGCGCTGCTGTACTCCGCGGGGATCACCGTGATCGCCGCGGTGGAGCGGGCCACCGACGGGTGGGGCCTGGGAGCGGCGTTCTTCGCGCCGTGGGGCTTGGCTGGCCAGCCGCTCACGACCGTGTGGTTCTTGTACCTGATGGCGATGCTGCTGTTCTTCTTCCTGGGAGCCGCGGTGGCCACGGTATGGGTGCGCTGGGGCCCCTACGGTCTCTACGCCTTCTTCATCGGCCTCGCGGTGCTCATCGTCGGGGCCGCGTGGCTCATCACGACCACGGACTCGTGGGCCACGGTGGGGGAGTTCCTGACCGAGACATCGCTCGTCGCGATCGCCGCCTGGACGCTGCCCGTCACCGTGCTGTGCGGTGTGGTCGGTCACCTGTTCCTGCGCCGGTCGACGCCGCGCGGCTAGGCCTCACGCGCTTCAACGACGGCCGATGCGCACCCGCCCGGGTGCGCATCGGCCGTTTCGCTGTGCGACCCCGAGGAACAAATCAGGGTGATCCCCTATAGACACTCAGGGTATACACCCAAGGTATAGTGGATCTATGGACAGATCACTCGCTCTGCTGGGACTCATGAGCACGGGGCCTACGCACGGCTACGACCTCAAGACCCGCTACGACTCGATCTTCGGGTCGTCACGTGCCATCGCGTTCGGCCAGATCTACGCGACGCTGTCGCGGATGATCCGGGACGGACTGATCGAGCAGATCGGTCAGGAGCCGGGCTCGGGCCCCGATCGCAAGCGCTACGCCGTGACCGAAGCGGGCCGATCCCGGCTCGCCGAGTGGCTGCGCGAGCCCGACACCCCGTCGCCCACGCTCCAATCGAATCTGTTCGCCAAGACGATCCTGGCGCTCGTCCTCGACGACGATGCCGATGCGCTGCTCGACATCCAGCGCCACGCCCATCTGGCACGCATGCGCGAGCTCACCACGGCCAAGTCCGGCGCGCCGCTGCTCGACCGCCTCGCCATCGACCACGCCCTCTTCCAGATCGAGGCCGACCTGCGCTGGATCGACCTGACCAGCGCCCGCCTGACCGACATGCGAAAGGAGGTCCGCCGCCATGGCTGACCCCATCATCACGGCCACGGGACTCACCAAGTCCTTTGGGCCCACCCAGGCCCTGCGAGGGATCGACCTCACCGTCGAGCGCGGCGAAGTGCTCGCCGTCATGGGGCCGTCCGGGTCCGGCAAGTCCACGCTGGTGCACTGCCTCGCAGGCGTGATCTCGCCTGATTCGGGCAGCGTGGTGCTGGACGGCACGGACCTCACGGCCCTGAGCCCGGACCAGCGCGCGAAGGTGCGTCTGCAGCGCATCGGCTTCGTGTTCCAGTTCGGCCAGCTGCTGCCGGACCTCACCGCCACGGACAACGTCGCGCTGCCGCTGCTGATGGCGGGGCGCTCCCGTCGCGCCGCCAACACGCAGGCGATCGCCTGGCTCGACCGCTTAGGGCTGGGCGATCAGGCCGACAAGTCTCCCGGATCGATGTCGGGCGGGCAGGCGCAGCGAGTGGCCATCGCTCGCGCCCTCGTGACCCGTCCTGCCGTCCTGTTCGCGGACGAGCCCACCGGGTCGCTCGACTCGGTCAGCTCGGAGAGCGTGCTCGGCGCGATGCTCGAGGTGGTGCGCGAATCCGGCACCACCGTGGTGCTCATCACCCACGATGCCCGCACCGCCGCGTACGCGGACCGGGAGGTCATCGTGCGCGACGGCCTGCTGTCGGGCGCGTATGCGTCGGTGCCCGCGTGAAGCCCGGTGCCGCCCGCGTCCTGGTCCTCCACGGCGGCGCGGCCTACCGCAGGCTCGCCGGGATCGTGGCGGGCGTCGCACTCGGCGTCGGGATGCTGCTGATCCTGCTGGGCGCGTTCCTGCACATGCCCGACCGCGACGCTCGCGCTGCGTGGGTCGATCCGAAGGGCGAATGGCTCGAGTACACCGAGGAGGGCGAGGTCATCGTTCCTACGGCGACCTCCACGGCCATCCTCGCGCAGTCGTCCCAGGACTACTTCGACGGCTTGACCATGTCCGTGACGCGGATGGCGACGTCCGCTGACACCGATGTCGCGCTTCCGACCGACCTGGCACCGCCCGCGCCTGGCGAGTACTACGCGTCGCCCGCCATGATCGACGTCATCGACGCGGCGCCTGCCGATCAGCTGGGGCAGCGCTACGGCGAGCGGCTGGGAGAGCTGCCCGCAGAGATGCTCAAAGGCCCGAGCCAGCGAGCGATCCTCGTGGGCGCGGGGTGGGAGGCCGTCGCGAACCGGGCTGGCGCCGTGATGTTCGAGGGCTTTCCCTCGGAGACCCGGTACAGCGCATCGACCACCTTTCAGGTGATCCTGGCGATCGGCGCAATCGCGATCCTGGTCCCGATCGTCCTGCTGATCTCGATCGTGGGGCAGCTCGGAGCCGCGGAGCGGCGTGACAGGTTCGCGACCGTGCGGCTCATCGGCGCGGGGCGCCGCGCGGTTGCGTGGCTGTCCGCGTGGGAGATGGCGGCTGCGTCCGCCGTGGGAGCAGTGCTCGGCATCGGCGTCGCGGCAGCACTGACGCCTCTCGCCACTCGTCTCACGCTCAATGGCGCCACCACCTACGCCGCCGATCTCTCCCCGTCGCTCGCCTGGACCGCAGCGATGGTCGTGGGCGTGACCGCTCTGGGTGCCGCGACCGCATGGTGGCGCGCGTTCAGCGATGACGTGGGCGCGCCAGGCGCGACGCGCGAGCGTGCGGAGAAGCAAGTCACGGCGTGGCGCGCGCTGACCCTCGGCCTCGGCATCGTGCTCATGGTGGGTGCCGCATGGATGGCGAGCAGCGGCACGGGGCCGGTGGATCTTGCGTCCTACGGGTTCATCCTCGGCTTCGCGCTGATCGCCTTCGGCATCGTCATCGCAGGCCCGTGGCTGACCCGGGTCGCGAGTGCGGCGCTGCGCCGGTTCGCCTCTCGAGCCTCGGCGGTCGTCGCGGCCGGCAGGCTCGAACGGCACCCGCGCTCGACCTTCCGGTCCGTCGCAGGGCTCGTGGTCGCCGTGTTCATCGTGAGCGTATTCGCCGGATCTGCCAGTGCCATCCAGGGCCTGATCGAGCCGAAGGACCGGCCCGGACTGCTCGACCCGCATGCCGTGGCGGCCTCCGCTGGCCCCGGCGTCGACGCGGAGGCAGCACGGGCAGTCGTGGGTGACATCGAGGGGGTCGAGTACGTGGCCATCGGGTATTGGCCCGAGGACCCTGACGCGGGCGGTGCGCTGATGTCCGGCGACGACGCGCGAGCCATCGGCGCCACCGACCTGCCTTCCTCGGACGGAGCGATCATCGATGTGTTCGGCATGCTCGCGGACAACGGTGAGGGGAGCGGTATCTCCATCGACCCGCCTCGAGAAGCCTCGACTGCCGTACGGGGCGACGTCTCGTATGTGATCGCGGTCACGGACGGCGAGACGGCCTCGATCGAACGCACCCGCACGGCCCTGTTCGGAGCGGCGAACCCGGATCTCGCTCCGCTCACCCGGGCGGACTACGCCAACGCGGGCACGGCCGAGGTCACGAATGAGCTGGCCATCATGGCCTACCTCGGCATGGGCATCGCGATCGGCATCTCCGCCTTGTCGCTCGCGGTCGCGACGGCTGCCGCCGCGCTGGACCGCAAGCGCACGTTCGGTCTGCTGCGTCTGGCCGGCATGCCCGTGCGTCAGCTGCGCTCGACGGTCTCGATCGAGGCGACGGTGCCGCTCGCGGCCACGCTGCTGGCCTCAGCCGGGCTCGGCTTCGGCGTCGCGTGGCTGATGATCGAAACGCTCGGCAACGGGCTGAGCGTGGACTGGCCCGACCCGCGGTACTGGTGGGCCATCGCGGCGGCGCTTGCCATCGCGGCCGTGTCCGTCACCGCCTCGTTCGGATCGGTGCGCCGCTCGACGGAACTCGAGTCGACGCGGTTCGAATGAATCCTGCACTGAGCGCCCGGCGGCCGCCATCACCGCCGGGCGCTCACGTGTGCGTGGGTCAGCTGGGGCGTGAGGCGAACGTGCCGCGCTCGTACTGCTCGGGCCAGTAGTCGACCGGCACGCCGAGCTCGTGTGCGGCGCGCAGCGCGAAGTGCGGATCCCGCATGAACTCGCGTCCTGCCATCACCGCGTCTGCCTGGCCGGTCGCGACGATGTGCTGAGCGAGCTCAGGATCGGTGACGAGTCCCACTGCGCTGGTCGGCACGTCCGCGCGCTCGCGCACCTCGGCCGCGAACGGCACCTGGTATCCCGGCCCGACCGTGATGCGGGCGTCGGGGACGTTGCCGCCCGAGGAGATGTCGATGAGGTCGGCACCGGCCTCGCGGAGCCACCGTGACACGGTCACCGTGTCCTCGAGAGTCAGGCCCTCGGGCTCCATCCAGTCCGTCGCGGACAGCCGGACCAGCACGGGCACGTCGTCACCCGCGACCCGACGGACCTCGGCGAGAGCCTCGAGGACGATGCGGGCGCGGTTCTCGAGCGACCCGCCGTACTCGTCGGTGCGGTCGTTGCTGAGCGGAGACAGGAACTCGTGAAGCAGATACCCGTGCGCGGCGTGCACCTCGAGGACATCGAAGCCGGCGTCGAGCGCCCGCTGGGCAGCCGCGCCGAAGGCGGCGACCGCATCGGCGATCTGTCCGTGCGTCATGGGGAGTGGGTCCGCGAGACCTGAGAACGGGAGGTCGGAGGGGCCGAGCGGGCTCCAGCCGCCTTCCTCGAGAGTCACCGCGCCGTGGCCCTCGCGGCCACGGTGAGTCGAGGCCTTGCGCCCCGCGTGAGCGAGCTGGATGCCGGCGGCGGCTCCCTGCGAGTGAATGAACGTCACGATGCGCGCCCATGCATCGCGCTGCTCGTCGTTCCACAGGCCCGTGTCCCAAGGGGAGATGCGCCCCTCGGGGAGGACTCCCGTCGCCTCGGCCATCACGAGTCCGGCGCCGCCGCGGGCCATGCCGCCCAGGTGGACGAGGTGCCAATCGGTGGGCACGCCGTCGCGCTCCTCGACCGAGTACTGGCACATCGGCGCGACCCACAGGCGGTTGCGGAAGGTGGTGCCGCGCAGGGTGAGCGGCGAGAACAGGGAGGGCGTTGTCATGGGTGGCCTTTCGTGTGGAGCAGACGTCGGCACAACGCGCGTGGAGCGTCGCGGATTCCGGGAGGGCGCGGCCGGGACGGCGCGTCCTGCGCAGTTGGCCGATGCGGGCGCGGGCGGCCCCCGCCTCGAGCCGCGGCGCGGTCAGAATGTGAGGGCTCCCAAGTGAACCTTCACATGATGCAAGCGCTGTCGCTGCTGGCATGCCCGGTTTGTACGGGGGAGGGGCCGTCTTCGTTACTCAATCGTGACCGCGCTGTGGTTGCGGTGGACCCAAATGTGAGCGCTAATATTCAGACACCGGCCGCATCGCGGCACGGAGGGAAACCACCCCCCACCCGGCAACGCAGCCGGACCAGAACGAGGAGGTTCTTGGTATGAGGAAAAGGTTCTTGTCCACCATTGCACTTGCAGGAGCGGCAGCGCTGACCATCGCGGGCTGCTCGAGCGACGGAGACGGCGACACGCCTGACGACGCAGCCACCGGAAGCACCGGAGGCAGCGAGACCACGGAGACCATCACCGTCGGCTTCGCGCAGACCGGTGCCGAGTCCGGCTGGCGTTCGGCCAACACGGAGTCCATGCAGAATGCGTTCTCCGAGGAGAACGGCTTCGAGCTCGTCTTCAACGCGGCCGACAACGACCCCGCCGCGCAGATCTCCGCCGTGCGCAACTTCATCAACCAGGGCGTCGACGCGATCGTCATCGCCCCGGTCGTGGAGGACGGCTGGGACGACGTGCTCAAGGAAGCTCAGGACGCCGGCATCCCGGTGATCCTCGAGGACCGCACGGTCACGGCACCCGACGACCTCTACGCAGCATGGGTCGGCCTCGACTTCAAGGCTGAGGGCGTCAAGGCCGGCGAGTGGGCCGTCCAGGAGTTCGGCGACGAGCCGACCAACATGGTGGTGCTCGAGGGCACCACGGGATCGGCTCCGGCCAACGACCGCGCGGAGGGCTTCAGCGAGGCCATCGCCGGCTCGGCCATCGAGACCATCGACTCGCAGTCCGGTGACTTCACTCGCGATGGCGGCAAGTCCGTCATGGAGGGCTACATCGCCAACTACGGCATCGAGGGCATCGACCTGGTGTACGCACACAACGACGACATGGGTCTCGGTGCGATCGAGGCGATCGAGGCGGCGGGCGGAACGCCCGGCGAGGACATCAAGATCGTCACCATCGACGCGGTCAAGGACGGCATGCAGGCGCTCGTCGACGGCAAGATCAACTTCATCGTCGAGTGCAACCCGATGCTGGGTGAGAAGGCTGCCGAGCTCGTCAAGGCTGTCCTGAACGGCGACGACGTCGAGAAGGTCCAGTTCGTGGAGGACCAGTCCTTCACGCAGGAGCAGGCCGCCGAGGTCATCGACTCTCGTCCGTACTGATCCCAGGAATCCGTCTGACGGCCCCGGTCGTCTGACAGCATGATCCTGTGAACCCCGTCGGGGGGCCGGCTCGCGCCGGTCCCCCGACGGGTCCACCTACGAGACGAAGAGGTCGTAACGCCCATGCCTGCGGACACCGAAGTCCAGCCCATCGTCGAGATGCGCGGCATCACCATCGCTTTCCCCGGAGTCCTGGCGCTCGATCGCGTCGACTTCCGGCTCATTCCCGGCGAGATCCACTCGCTGATGGGGGAGAACGGCGCCGGCAAGTCCACGCTGATCAAGGCCCTCACCGGCGTCTACGCGATCGACAGCGGCACCATTGCGGTGGCAGGGAGCGAGCGGCGGTTCGAGTCCACCGCCGACGCCCAAGCCGCCGGCATCTCCACCGTGTACCAAGAGGTCAACCTGTGTGCGAACCTCTCGGTGGGCGAGAACGTCATGCTGGGTCACGAGAAGCGTGGCCGCACCGGAATCGACTGGCGCGCCACCCACACGGAGGCCGAGAGGCACCTCGCGGGCCTGGGCCTTCGGCTCGACTCGCGGTCCGAACTCGGCAGCCACTCCATTGCCATTCAGCAGCTCGTCGCGATCGCCCGCGCCATGGTGCTCGACGCGAAGGTGCTGATCCTCGACGAGCCCACCTCGAGCCTGGACCGCGGCGAGGTCGAGCAGTTGTTCGCGGTGATCCGCGACCTGCGCGACTCGGGTGTGGCCATTCTGTTCGTCAGCCACTTCCTGGAGCAGGTGTACGAGATCTCCGACCGCATCACGGTGCTGCGCAACGGCCGGTTCGTGGGCGAGCACCTCGCCGCTGACCTCCCCAAGGACGCGCTGGTGGCCGAGATGATCGGCCGGGAGCTCGAGGACCTCGCCGCGATCTCGGATCGTGCGGACCGCGCGATCGACCGCACGGGAACGCCTGTGGTCAAGGCCACGGGCCTCGGCAAGCGCGGCATGCTCGAGCCGGCGGACCTCGAGGTGTACGACGGCGAAGTCGTGGGCCTGGCCGGTCTGCTCGGATCCGGCCGCACGGAACTGGTGCGGCTGCTGTACGGAGCCGACCGCGCCGAGACCGGTGAGATCTCCGTGGACGGCAAGACCGCCCGCATCCACAGCCCACGCCACGCCATCGACCACGGCATCGCGTTCTCCTCCGAGGACCGCCGCGGCGAGGGAGTGGTCGCCGACCTGACGGTCGCCGAGAACATGATCCTCGGCATCCAGGCCCGGCGCGGGTGGCTGCGCCGCGTGTCGAAGGCCGAGCAGGACGCGGTGGTGGGCGAGTACATGGAAGCCCTCGGCGTGCGCCCCGCGGACCCCCACGTGCCGATCGGCAACCTGTCGGGCGGCAACCAGCAGAAGGTGCTCCTCGCCCGCTGGCTCGCCACGGCTCCCGAACTGCTGATCCTGGACGAGCCGACGCGCGGCATCGACGTCGGCGCCAAGGCGGACATCCAGCGCAAGGTCGCAGAGCTGTCCGAGAAGGGGCTGTCCGTCATCTTCATCTCCTCCGAGCTCGAGGAGGTGCTGCGCATCGCGCAGCGCGTCATCGTGCTGCGCGACCGCCGGGCAGTCGGTGAGCTCGACGCTCACGACGTCGACCTCGACGGGCTCGTGGACTACATCGCCCACTCCGAAGAAGGGAGCGTGTCGCGGTGAGAATCCTCAGACACCGCCTGTTCTGGCCAGCCGCGGCGCTGGTGACCCTGCTCATCGTCAACACGATCGCGAACCCCAACTTCGCACGGGTCACCATCCGCGACGGCCAGCTGTACGGCAACCCCATTACGATCCTGCGCGACAGCGCGCCGCTGATGCTGGTGGCGCTCGGCATGACTCTGGTGATCGCCACGCGCGGCATCGACCTGTCGGTGGGCGCGATCATGGCCGTCTCGGGCGCAGTCGCGCTCACGATCATCGACGACTCCCCCAACCCAGGGAGCGTCGGCACGGTGGTCGTCGCGGTCATCGTCGCCGTGCTCGTGGGCCTGGTGCTCGGCGTGTGGAACGGGTTCCTCGTCTCCGTGATCGGCATCCAACCGATCATCGCGACATTGGTGCTTATGCTCGCCGGCCGTGGCGTCGCGCTGCTGATCACCGGCGGTCAGATCACCACCGTCAACAGCGCGCCGTACAAGTTCATCGCCAGCGGATATCTGATCATCCTGCCGATCGCCTTCTTCATCTGGGTCGCGGCGGTGCTGGTGGTCAGCATGCTCGAACGGCGCACCGCGCTGGGCATGCTCACCGAGTCGGTGGGCATCAACCCGGAGGCCAGTCGCCTGGCGGGGGTGCGGTCGCGCGGCATCATCTGGAGCGCGTACATCGCCTCAGGAATCCTTGCGGGCATCGCCGGCGTGATCTACGCGTCCAACACGATGGCGGCGGACGCCAACTCGGCGGGCTACCTCATCGAGCTGTACGCGATCCTTGCCGTGGTGCTCGGCGGCACCTCGTTGATGGGCGGCAAGTTCTCGATCGCCGGCACCGTCATCGGCGTGATGACCGTGCAGGCCTTGGAGAAGGCGATCCTGTTCCTCGGCGTCCCGCCCGCGCAGGCCCCCGTGTTCTTCGCCGTCGTGGTGGTCGTCGTGGTGCTTCTCCAGGCGCCCCGAGTCCACACCTGGGGCCGTGCAGTGGGACGCCGCATGGGCGTGGGTGCCAAGCCGAGAACCGATGACCGGAAGGAGGTGGCGGCATGAGCGCCACCGACACCACGACCAGGAGCAGCGCTGCGGCAGAACCCGGCGCGAAGGGCATGATCGGCACGTTCACGAGTCGCTACGCCTCGGTGCTGCCCACGTTCGCGGCCATCACGATCCTGATCGCACTGCTGGTGGGCGCCGAGATCTACTTCGGCAACTTCCTCACCGGCCGCAACATGTCCGCACTGCTGCTCGACAACGCGTACCTGATGGTGCTGGCGGTCGGCATGACGTTCGTGATCGTCACCGCCGGCATCGACCTCTCGGTCGGTTCCGTGATGGCCTTCACCGGCATCTTCGGAGCCAGCCTGTTCGCGAGCGGTGTGCCGTTCGTGATCGTGATACCCGTGATGCTGCTCTCTGGCGTCGCGATCGGGCTGCTCATCGGAGTGCTCGTGCAGTACTTCAACGTGCAGCCGTTCATCGCGTCGCTGGCCGGGCTGTTCCTGGGGCGGGGCCTGGCGTATGTGGTGAGCCTGCAGTCGATCCGTGTCGAGGACCCCGTCCTCTCGTGGCTGGGATCAACCCGGTTCACGCTCGGTGACTTCTACATCGCGCCGACCGGCGTGATCGCTCTGCTCACGGTGATCATCGGCGCGCTCGTCATGCACTTCACGCGGTTCGGCCGCACGGTCTATGCGGTCGGCGGCTCCGAGCAGTCCGCTCGCCTCATGGGCCTGAACGTCGCCCGGACCAAGGTGATGGTGTACGTGATCAGCGGCCTCTGCGGTGGACTCGCCGGACTGGTGCTGACGGCCTACACCGGATCTGGCTATCCGCGCAACGGCATCGGCACCGAGCTCGATGTCATCGCGGTCGTCGTGATCGGCGGCACCCTGCTGAGCGGCGGGCGTGGCTACGTGCTCGGCTCGATGATCGGCGTGTTCGTCTTCGGCACCATCAAGACGATCATCAACTTCATGGGGGCCGAGCAGTCGTGGACCCACATCATCGTGGGTGCATTGCTGCTGCTGTTCATCGTGGTCCAGCGCGCCATCGTGGCGCGCTCCGACAGATCTCGGTGACCGCGAGCCCCGTTCTCCTCAGCGATGTGGTCTCGCCCCGTCCACCGTGCCAGGATGGCTCCGTGGACGGGGCAGAGCCGCTCGTGGAGCTGGAGGGTGCGACGGTGCGCTTTGGCGCGTTCACCGCTCTCGACGGCGTCGACTTCCGGATGTACCCCGGCGAGGTGCACTCTCTGATGGGGGAGAACGGCGCAGGCAAGTCCACGCTGATCAAGGCGATCACCGGCGTGCTGCCGCTCGACGAGGGCACCCTGACACTGGCCGGCGAGTCGGTGCAGTTCGCCACGCCCCACGCCGCGCAGGCGGCAGGCGTCTCCACGGTCTATCAAGAGGTCGACCTGCTCCCCAACCTCTCGGTGGCGGAGAACATCTGGCTTGGCCGCGAGCCCCGGCGCTTCGGCCTCATCGACAACGCGGCCATGCGCCGTCAGGCGAGCGAGGTCCTCGATGGGCTGGGTCTCGACATCGACCCGGCGTCGATCCTGGGCAGCCACTCGCTCGCGGTGCAGCAGCTGGTTGCCATCGCGCGCGCGATCTCCACCGATCTCCGAGTGCTGGTGCTCGACGAGCCCACCTCGAGCCTCGACACGGACGAGGTCGCGGAGCTGTTCCGCGTCATCCGCGACCTCAAGCAGCGCGGCGTCGCGATTCTCTTCGTCAGCCACTTCCTCGACCAGGTGTATGAGATCTGCGACCGCGTCACCGTGCTCCGGGACGGCGCGCTGGTGGGGGAGTACCTCACCACCGAGCTGCTCCGCATCGACCTGGTGCAAAAGATGCTGGGTCGGGACGTCGCCGAGTTCGCGACTCGCGAGCGCGTGATCGAGCCCGACCTCCCGACGGACCCCTTCCTCAGCGCCCGCGGCATCACCAGCGCGCCGGGGATCGTGGACGCGGACATCGACGTCGCCGAGGGCGAGGTGCTGGGCCTGGCGGGCCTCCTCGGCTCGGGCCGCACGGAGCTGGCGCGGGCGCTGACGGGGATCGATCGTCCGCAATCCGGAGTCATCCGCATCGAGCGACGGGACGTGAAGCTCGAGTCGCCCCGGCACGCGCTGCAGATCGGCGTCGTCTACTCGTCCGAGAACCGGCGGACCGAAGGGCTGCTGCCGGAGCTGTCGATTCTCGAGAACATCGTGCTCGCCGTCCAGGCGCAGCAGGGGGCCATGCGCCGCATTCCCCTCGCGCGCCAGCGGGAGCTCGCGATGAGCTGGATCGACGCCCTCGGCATCCGCCCGGCCGATCCGGATCGCAAGGTCAGCACTCTCAGCGGCGGCAATCAGCAGAAGGTGATGCTGGCCCGCCTGCTCGCGCTGTCCCCGCGAGTGCTGGTGCTCGACGAGCCGACGCGCGGCATCGACGTGGGCGCGAAGGTCGAGATCCAGAATCTTGTCGGTGAACTCGCGGATAACGGCCTCGCGGTGATCTTCATCTCCGCGGAGCTCGAGGAGGTGCTGCGCGTCGGCGACCGGGTGGCCATTCTGCGTGAGGGGCGCGTCGCGGAGACGCTGGCGGCGGATAGTCTGAATCCCGATACATTGCTGGCTCTGGTGGCGCAGCCGGACCTGCCGGAAGCCTGAGGGGGACTGCGTGGCGCAAGAGAAGCCGGCTCGCGCGGCGAACATCTTCGATGTCGCGCGCCTCGCAGGCGTCTCCCACCAGACCGTCTCTCGTGTGATCAACGGTCTGCCCAACGTGCGGCCGGCCACCAAAGAGCGTGTCGAGCAGGCCATGAAGCAGCTGCGCTACAGCCCTTCTCCCGCGGCCCGTGCGCTCGTCACTCGCCGTACTCGGACCATCGGCCTCATCACCTCCGGCTCCGTGGACTACGGGCCGAGCTCGATCGCGATGCACTTCAACCGCGCCGCGCGTGACGCCCGCTACAGCGTGGACACCGTCTCGACCGGCGAGCGCGACCCCGAGACGGCCAAGAGAGCCGTCGAGGGTCTGCTGCGGCAGCGCGTCGACGCCGTGGTGATCGTCGTCAACGATGCCGAGGTGCTGGAGATGGTCCGGGCGCTGGACCTGGGAGTGCCGCTCGTCGTGGCTGCCTCGACCGCACGGCGCGGCCCGCAGCTGGTGGCGATCGACCAGTACCGTGGCGCCAGGGCGGCCGTGCGGCACCTCGCGGAGCTGGGCCACACCCAGATCCTGCACCTCGCCGGTCCCGAGCAGTCGACCGATGCGATCGAACGGGTGCGAGGGTGGCGAGATGAGTTGGCCGCCCGCCGCCTGGTCGCACCGGAGCCGCGTCACGGCGACTGGTCGGCCGAGTCCGGCTTCGCGATCGGTGCCGACCTCGAGATCGCCCGCGGCACAAGCGTGTTCGTCGGCAACGACCAGATGGCGATCGGCCTGATGTCCGCCCTGCGGCGGCGCGACCTGCTGGTGCCGGACGATGTCAGCATCGTCGGCTTCGACGACATCCCGGAAGCGGCCTATCTGTACCCGCCGTTGACGACGGTGCGTCAGGACTTCGCGGCGCTCGGCCAGATGATGATGCAGAAGGTGCTCGTCGCGCTCGAGGAGGGCGAGAACGAGTCCGCCGACACGCCGCTGCCGACTCAGCTGGTGGTGCGAGACTCGACTCGCGAGCTCACGATCGGCTGACCGGACCCCCGTCCGGCACTCACTGCCCCCTGGAGGCTCCGACCGCTCGCTGTCCGGCGCTCAGTGTCGCCTCGTCGCTGAGCTGCACCGGCATCGGCCGCACCTCGTCCCTCAGGGTGCCCATGCGCTCGTCGAGCGTCGCCGCCAGTCGGGCCGCATCGGCGAGCTCGCTCGCGAGGTTCGCAGGCATGTCGTGGCGGTACTTGTAGAACAGCTTGTGCTCGATGCTCGCCCAGAAGTCCATCGCCATGGTGCGGATCTGAAGCTCGACGGTGATGTGCTCGGTGGTGGAGGACAGGAAGACCGGCACCTTCACGATCAGGTGCAGCGACCGGTAGCCGTTGGGCTTGGGCTCGGCGACGTAGTCCTTGACCGTCACGATGGTGAGGTCGGGCTGCTGCGCGAGCATGTCGGCGACCCAGTACAGGTCGGAGACGAACGTCGCCGTGATCCGTATCCCGGCGATGTCGGCGATGCTCGCGCGCACGTCGTCGACGGTCGGGTCGCAGCCGATGCGGTGGGCCTTCGCGATGATGCTGTCCACGCTCTTGAGCCGCGACCGCACGTGCTCGATGGGGCTGTAGTCGTGGCTGCGCTCGAACTCTCGGCGCAGGATGTCGACCTTGGTGAGGACCTCGTCGATGCCGAACTGGTAGAGATCGCGCATGTGGGCGATCTCCTCCCTGGTGGCCTGCGCTCCGTCGTTCACGGCCGAGGCGGGGTCACCCTCACCGGCATCTCGTCCGGGGGCGGTCGATGCGCCGATGTCAGATTCGCCGATGTCAGATTCGCGGTGCACGGACGTGGCCTCCAGTCTGCATCCACGGTGTGGTCGCGGCGCTGCTCAGTGAACGCGTGACGCCTGGCAGGCGTGCCCGCTCTTGGCACCTCGCGGCGCGACTCACGTGGCACAGCAGGCAGCCGCGCCCTCGGGCGAACTTGCCGCGAGCGTGGCGAGCAGCTGCACCGGAGCTGCCACGGACTCGCAGCACAGTGTGTAGACGTTGGAGCGACCGCGCGGGGTGACGGTGACGAGCCCGTTCTCGCGCAGCGGCGCCAGATGATGGCTCACGAGGGTCTGGTGCAGGCCGGTGGCATCGGTCATCTCCCGGACGGTGTGCGGGCCTTCGGCGAGCAGGAGGGCGAGCTGGAGACGCGTCGGATCGCCGAGCGCGCGCAGCACGGGCGCCAACGCTTGAGCACGCTCGACGAGGTTCTCGGATGGGGACAAGTCCTGACGGGCCACACCGATGGTCGTATCCATGAGGCAAGTATGCCACGTTCGGCTTGCTATCAACAGCAACTGCTGTTATTAATAGCGCTATCGACTCATAGCGCTGGTGCTCACCAAGGAGAGAATCATGGGATCGCAGAGTTCATTGCCGGAGACGGGCCTTCCCGTCATCATCATCGGCGCCGGCCCCGTCGGCCTCGCTGCGGCGGCTCACGCCGTCGAGCGGGGCCTCGAACCTCTCGTCCTGGAGAGCGGGCAGCTGGCCGGGGCCGCGGTGCGCGAGTGGGCGCACATCTCGCTGTTCTCGCCGTGGAGCTTCGACATCGACGCGGCCTCCCGCCGCCTCCTCGTGCGAGACGGGTGGCAGGAGCCCGATGGCGACGGCATCCCCACCGGCGCGGACCTGGTGGAGCGCTACCTTGAACCGCTGTCCCGTGTGCCGGAGCTCGCGAGCCGCATCCGCTACGGAGCGCAGGTGCTCGGCGTCTCGCGCGAGGGCATCGACAAGACTCGGTCGATCGGACGAGAGCAGCACCCGCTCGTGGTGCGTGTGCAGACGGACGGCGGTGTCGAGGACATCACGGCGGCAGCGGTCATCGACGCGTCCGGGACCTGGCGCTCGCCGAACCCGCTGGGGGCGATGGGCATTCCGGCTCCGGGAGAGGCCGATGCTGGTCGCTGGCTGGTGGGAGGTCTGCCAGACGTGCGCGGCAAAGACCGGCACCGGTTCGCGGGTCAGCGCACTCTCGTGGCAGGACTGGGGCACTCGGCCGCGAACACGGTGCTCGCCCTCGTCGATCTCGCGGCCGAGGCGCCGGGGACCGAGATCGTCTGGGCGATTCGCGGTGACTCGCCGCAGCGGCTGTACGGCGGCGGCGAGGCGGACGAGCTCGCCGAGCGGGGTGCGTTGGGCACCCGTCTCAAGGAGGCCGTGGACTCGGGCGCCGTCACGCTGCTGCGCAGCTTCGCCATCACGGCCCTCGAGCCGACGGCCGACGGCCGTGTCACCGTGAGTGCGAGCGGGCCCGATGGCGCCCAGGCGGTGACGGTCGATGCGATCGCGGCGTCCACCGGTTTCCGGCCGGACCTCGGCGTCATCCGGGAGCTGCACCTCGATCTCGACCCCGTGACCGAAGCGCCGTCCCGGCTCGCGCCCCTCATCGACCCCAACTTCCACAGCTGCGGCACGGTCGCGCCGCACGGGGTCGACGTCCTGGCGCACCCGGAGTCGCACTTCTTCATCGTCGGCATGAAGAGCTACGGACGCGCGCCCACGTTCCTGCTCGCGACCGGATACGAGCAGGTGCGTTCCGTGGTGGCGGCGATCGCAGGCGACCACGAGGCCGCGCTCCGGGTGGAGCTCGCGCTGCCCGAATCGGGCGTGTGCTGCGCGTCCCCCGGCGTCAGCGCACCCGGGGTCCCCGCAGGCTTCGCGACTGGACTCGCGCACGGCCGCAGCGGCGAGCTCGCGACCGACCGAGTGGCAGTGCCGGTCGCGGCGACGCTCCTGCAGGTCGAGTCGTTGGGCGCGTCTCGGGACGCCTGCTGCGGCTAGGAGAACCGGCGGCGGTAGGTCGCGTTGGCGGCCACCACCGCGACCACGAGGATGCCGAGGCACCACCCGAGTGCGACCCACAGGTCGGTGCCCACCGGCTGCTCGGCGAGCAGAGCACGGATGGCGTCCACGATCGCCGTCACCGGCTGGTGCTCCGCGAAGGCGCGCACCGGACCGGGCATGGTCTCGGTGGGGACGAACGCCGAGCTGATGAACGGCAGGAAGATCAGCGGGTACGAGAACGCGATCGCGCCATCCTGAGTGGTGGCAGACAGTCCCGCGATGACCGCGAGCCACGTCAGCGCGAGCGTGAACAGCATCAGGATGCCCGCCACCGCCAGCCACGTCAGGACCCCGGCTCCTGAACGGAAGCCCATCCCGAGCGCGACGAGCACCACGACCGTCAGCGAGACGAGGGTGGACACCAGCGACGTCAGCACATGAGCCCACAGCAGCGACGATCGCGCGATCGGCATGGACCGGAGTCGTTCGACGATGCCGCCCTTGACGTCGAGGAACAGCCGATAGGCCGTGTAGGAGACTCCGGACGCGATCGTGATCAGCAGGATGCCGGGCAGGAGGTAGTCGACGTAGGAGTCCGACCCCGCGTCAATCGCCCCGCCGAACACGTACACGAACAGCAGCATGAACGCGATCGGCATGACCGCCGTCGTGATGATGGTGTCGGGACTGCGCAGGATATGACGCAGCGATCGGCCGGTGAGAGTGGACGTGTCGGCCACCAGGGCGGTCATGGCTGCTCCTTTGTGGCAGGGGAGTTCCGGTCCTGCCCCACGATGGCGAGGAAGACCTCCTCGAGGCTGGGCTGCTTCTCCACGTACTCGATGCGGGCGGGCGGGAGCAGGCCCTTCAACTCGGCGAGGGTGCCGTGCGCGATGATGCCTCCCTCGTGAAGAATGGCGATGCGATGGGCAAGGTGCTCGGCCTCGTCGAGGTACTGCGTGGTGAGCAGCACGGTCGTGCCGCCGTCGGCCAGGTCCTTGATGGTGGCCCACACCTCGAGGCGTGCCTCGGGGTCGAGTCCGGTGGTGGGCTCGTCGAGGAAGATCACCGGCGGGTCGCCGATGAGGCTCATCGCGATGTCCAGGCGACGGCGCATCCCACCCGAGTACGTGGCGACCGCGCGAGAGCCCGCATCGGTGAGCGAGAACCGGGCGAGAAGCGCATCGGCGATGTCGCCTGGGCGAGGAAGGTGGCGAAGCCTGGCGATCAGCACCAGGTTCTCGCGCCCGGTGAGAATCTCGTCGACTGCGGCGAACTGCCCCGTGAGGCTGATGGACTCGCGCACCTCCGTGGCCTGGGCGGCCACGTCGAGTCCGTTGACGCTGACGGTGCCGGCGTCCCCGGCGATCAGGGTCGACAGGATCTTCACGACGGTGGTCTTGCCTGCTCCGTTCGAGCCGAGCAGCGCGACGATGCTCCCCGGCGCCACGTCGAGGTCGACGCCACGCAGCACGTGCAGGTCGCGATACGACTTCTCGAGGCCGCGAATGCGAATCGCAGGCGCGGGCGCGGTCATGGCTGCTCCTCCTTCTCCGCGCGTGCGATCGCGTCAGCGAGGCGCGTGCGCTCCTTGCGGATCCAGCTGCCGCCGTCATAGTTCTCCATGAAGGTCTCGACGAAGTCGACGGGATCGGCACCCACGAGGTCGCGGATCGGCGTGCCCGCGGCCGCGCTCTGCTCGAGCAGGTCGGCGAGGTCGTGAAGCATCGCGATGAGGCTCCTGCCATCGCCCGTGGGGCCGATGTTCATGAGGTACCGCTCGATCGCGAGGGCGGTGTGGCGGTAGGCATCCGGCAGCTGCGTGATGCGGCTCCGGTACTCCTTGTAGCGCTTCTTGTCGCCGAGATCCCCGGTGACCTTCTCGATCCATCGTGCGGCCATGACTACTTCCCTTCGTTGCGGAGCTGTGCGAGTCGATCCGAGAGGAAGCTCCACGTCCTCCAGAAGTCGTCGAGGTACTCGGCGCCTCGAGCGTTGAGTGAGTACACCTTGCGCGGCGGACCCTTCTCCGACGGCACCTTCTCGACGTCGACGAGGCCGCGCTGCTCGACCCTGACGAGCAGGGCGTACACGGTTCCCTCAGCGATGTCGGCGAAGCCCTGCTCCCGCAGCCGTGCCGTGATCTCGTATCCGTACGCCGAGTTCACGGCCAGGATCGCGAGGACGAGGCCCTCGAGAGTGCCCTTGAGCATCTCCGTCATCTGCTTGCCCATGGCCGCCTCTCGCTAGTACTCAGTGATGCTTACTACCAGTACATAGTAACGCTGAATAGCGAGAGCGCAAGAGGGCCGATGCGCGAAGCGGACTGGAGCTGCCACCCACGCAGTCGGCGGCCGAGAGCGAGGCAGGGCGCCCCTGGACGCGCGGCGCGCAGTCGATCCGCTCAGCGGGTGGTGTGGGCTCCACCGTTGAGATGAAGGGTCTGTCCCGTGATGTGGCGCGCCTGCTCCGAAGCGAGAAAGGTCACCAGTGCGGCGACATCGGCAGGGCGGCCGGCTCGCTTGACGTGCGTGCGGTCCACGAGTCGGGCGCGTCGGTCATCGCTCATCCGTCCGCCGAACAGGTCGGTGCCATCGATGAAGCCGGGCGAGACGATGTTCGCGGTGATGTCTCGCGCACCCAGACGCTCGGATACGCCGGCGTTCCAGGCCGCGAGTCCTGCCTTGGCCGTGGAATACGCGTTGGCCGCATACTCGGCGCCGATCGATCCGATGCTCACGACCGAGCCACCGCGGCGGAGCTTCTCCTCGAGGGAGATGACGGTGAGCACCGCTCCCAGCAGGTTGGTCTTCAAGGTCGCCAGCCAGTGTCGCTGGTGATCGAGCACCGACGATGTGGCCGTCGCGGCCGACCCTACGAATCCTCCGGCATTGTTCACGATGACGTCGATGCCGTCGGGGAAGAGTCCAGGCAGCGAAGCGATGTCCTCCGGATCGCCCGCATCGACGACGGCGACGCGCGAGCCGATGCGCTCACCTGCGGCCTGGAGCCGATCGTGATCGCGACCCGTGATCGTCACGGCGTCGCCTGAGTCGGCGAATGCCTGCGCGATGGCGAACCCGATCCCACCGCTGCCGCCGGTGACCAGTACTTCCCTGCCCATGGTGTGTCCTTCCGTCGTGATGCGTTACGTTTAGACCTAAACATAGAAACTTCCGAGGATCAAGGGGAGGGGGTCAGGATGGGAATCTCGCCGCATCAGATCGCCGCAGCATGGCGGCAGGAGCGTCCGGAGACGTCGACTCGATCGATCACGGTGGTCTCTGCGATCAAGCGCGCGGCGCGGCAGCTGCAACGCGAACGCGAGCGCGTCCTCCACGAGCTCGGCGTCGACGCCGCCACGTTGGACCTGCTGAGCACCCTGCGACGGTCGGGGCCTGGGTACACCCTTTCCACGCGCGAACTCGCCGAGCAGACGCTTGTCTCGGCCGGGGCGATCTCCCAGCGCATCGCGCGAGCGGAGCGCAGCGACCTGGTGCGGCGGCGTCCTGCGGAGCAGGGGCGCACCGTGCTGGTGGCGCTCACCCCTGCCGGTCGCGCCTTGGTGGAGCGGGTGGTGGACAAGGTGCTGGAGGCCGACGACGGCGCCATCCAGTCGTTGACCGATGACGAGTTGGAACTGTTGCAGGACCTGCTCGCCAAGCTCAGGCTCTGAGTCGGGACCGTTCCGTCCACGGCCCGACCACCACTGCCGGACAGGGGGCCGATGCGCGCGGCAGGGGTCCATGAGCGCCGGACAGGGGGAAGGGGACGGGGAGAGCGACGGTGCCCCCGGCAGGACTCGAACCTGCAACCTACGGATTAGAAGGCCGTTGCTCTATCCATTGAGCTACGAGGGCGACGGGCGTGCGCGAGGCACGAATCCCCAGCGTACTGGCACCCTCGCCGCCCGGAAAAGCGGGCCCGCCCGCGCATCGGCCGTCCGCGCTCGCGTTATGGGGCGGAACCAGGCCTGACGATGTGAGGCGCGGGACGTGGGCACGGTAACCTGATCACTGCGCTCGCGGCACGCCTGCGCGAGGAGGAGGGACCGTACCGGCATGACGATCCGGCCGATCAAGACATGGTCGCATCCCGGCGCGCTCCTCGACGCTCTTGTGGACACCCGCGACGTCGTGGCGGGCATCGAGCTGCCGATCCCGCTGGGCGACGCCGAGAGCACCCGTGAGCTGCGCGCGCACATGCTCGACCAGCTCGATCACCACCTCATCCCGCGCGTGCGTGAAGAGGCGTCGCCCGCCATCGTGGTGGTGGCAGGGTCGACCGGAGCCGGCAAGTCCACGGTGGTGAATGCGCTGCTCGACGAGCAGCTCACGGCGTCGGGCGTGCTGCGCCCGACCACCAAGGTGCCGCACGTGTTCCACCACCCCCTCGACGCCGATGTGCTGAGCTCGATCGCGCACGAGGCCAAGGTGATCGCGACCGAGGCCGTGCCTCGCGGGCTTGCGCTGATCGACTCTCCCGACCTTGATTCGGTGCGCGGCGAGAACCGCCTCGTCGCCGAGCAGCTGCTCGAAGCCGCGGACCTGTGGATCTTCGTCACCACCGCCGCCCGCTACGGCGACGCGGTGCCGTGGGAGGCGCTTCGCCGCGGCGCCGAGCGCGGCGCATCCATCGCCATGGTGCTGAACCGAGTGACGGTCGACGTCGCGGCCCAGGTGCGGCGCGAGCTCGTGGACCGGCTGGCGAGCGAGTCGCTGGAGGCGCTGCCGCTGTTCGTGATCCCCGAGGACACCGAGGGTGGCGCGCGCCTGCCCCACGACGTCGTGGGGGGCCTGGGCCGGTGGCTCGAGGGCGTCGCCGCAGCCTCGGCCGCGACCATCGTCGAGCGCACCATGCACGGCGCCACCGAGTCTCTCAAGGAGTGGCTCGAGACCCTCGCCGAGCGCATGGACGACCAGGCCGCGGCTGCCAAGGAGGTCCGATCCGAGGTGCGCCGATGCGCGGCCCGGGCCGAGGCCGCAGGCGGGGACGCCTGGTACAAGGCCGTCCCGACCGGCTCTCTCGAGGCGCGCTGGGACACCGCGTGCGCCGAGGGCGGGCCTCTTCACAAGCTGCGCAACAGCGCCTGGGTGAAGCGTCGCAGCGCCCGCGAGCTGCGCGACGAGGCGCTGCGCGTGATCGAGATCGAGGTGATCGAGGCCGTCGAGGCGACCCTCGCCCGCGACGCCGACACCGCGTCCGAGGCCATGGTCACGGCGCTGACTCATGGGGACGAGTCGCCCGGCCGGTGGCTCGCGGCACAGCGGGACCCGCGCGACGCACGCGTGATGCGCGAGCGTCGCGCCGCCGACGCGACCCGCGCGTGGCTGTCCAAGATCCGTGAGCAGGTGATGCGCCTGCCGGGCGCCTCCCGAGGCGCCGAGGTGCTCGGTGAGGACGGGCTCGCGGCAACCCTCGCATCGGCCGCGCTGGGCGTCGAGCCGGCGCGCATGCTGCTGGGCACCCTCGTCACCCCCAGCCTGGGCGACGTCCTCCATCTGTCGCGTGCGGAGCTCACCGGCGCACGCCGGTACTGCATCAACCGCGAGGCGCTCGACATGATGCGTCCCACCGACGTCACCTCGCTGCTGCCCGAGGCCTCATCCTCGGTGCGCCTGCGTCGCGCCGAGCTCAGGGGCCTGATGTGAGCATCCAGTTCGAGCACGTCGAGCCGCCCTCCGAGACGACGGTGCTCGTCGAGCGGGTGGCGCGGCTGCGCTCGTCGATGGAGTGGGCGTCCGAGGCGATTCCCTCCGGTGTGCGCGAGGAGGTGCGCGCGACCATCGAACGGTGCGACCAGCGGCTCGCGATGGGAGTCGACTTCACGGTGGTCGCGCTCGCCGGCGGCACGGGGTCGGGGAAGTCCAGCCTGTTCAACGCGATCGTCGGACGCGAGTTCGCTGTGCCGGGCGTCGCCCGCCCCACCACGTCGCACGTGAGCGCGGCGGTGTGGGGGGACAGGGCCGATGCGCTGCTCGATTGGCTCGAGGTGTCACCTGATCGGCGGCTCGGGCGGGAGATCGACCAGCTCGACTCCGACGACGAGGCGACGCTGTCCGGCATGGTGCTGCTCGACCTGCCCGACCACGACTCGATCAACGCGGCGAACCGCGAGATCGTGGACCGCATCGTGCCGATGGCTGACCTGCTGCTGTGGGTGGTCGACCCGCAGAAGTACGCGGACCACGCGCTTCATCAGTTCTATCTCAAGGCTGCCTCCGAACGGGACCGGCCGTCCCTCGTCGTGCTGAATCACGTGGACCGGCTGTCCACCGAGGACGCCTGGGCCGTGGCGCGTGATCTGCAGCGCCTGCTCGCGGTTGACGGCATGACGCAGGTGCCGGTGATGCCGGTGTCCGCTCGCACAGGGCACGGTCTGGACATCCTGCGCGCCGAGCTGGCGGGCGCGGTGTCCGCGCGCACCGTCGCCGCCGAGGCGGTGCGGTCGGATCTGGTCAGCGCCGGTCGCTCGCTCGCGGGGGCGCTGGCGAAGGATGCCGACCCGCAGCTGCCCGATGTCGACGAGCTGGTCGCCGCGCTCGCTCGCGCCGCGGGCGTCGATGCCAGGGCCGATGCTGCGGCCGCGCGGGCGCGAGGCGCTCACGGAGAACTGAGCACCACGTGGCGAGCGCCGGTGCACACCGTCGAGCGCGAGCGTCTCGACTGGATCGACGCCGCGACCGAAGGACTCCCGGTCGCGTGGCGACGGGTGGTCTCCGAGGCCGTCGAGGGCGCCTCCGACCTGGCGCGCCGCATCGAGGAGTCGCTCGAGGACGCGCACTGGCCGACGATCGAGCCGGTGCATGGGTGGCGAGCACTGTTCGGGAAGGCCGCCGCCGCATCGTCCGCGCGCAGGCGCACGCTCGAGGTGGGACGTGCCGCTGTCAGGCGCGAGGTGCTGCCCGCCGTGCTGGAGCCCACCGAGACCATTCACCAGGCGTACCGGGCGCTCGATGAGCTCACCGAGCTCGACCAGGAGGGCGCCGCGTGAGCTCGCACCACCGCGTGATCGCGGTGCTGGGGGCCGGGAACATGGCCGGCGCGTTGGCGCAGCGATGGGCGTCGCTCGACCCCGCACCGGAGCTGCGACTCACCACGGGTTCCTCCCGTCCCGCGTGGGCGGACGGGCTCACGCACGTCTCGCATGTCCCCGTCGCTGACGTGCCGTCCGCGAATGTGGACGCCGTCGCCGAGGCCGACGTGGTGGTGCTGGGAGTCAAGCCCCACGCGATCGTGGCACTGGCGGGGGAGATCGCCGATGCACTCGCGCCGGGCGCGCTCGTCGTGTCCGTCGCGGGCGGTGTGCGGCTCGCGGACCTGGCGTCGGTGCTTCCCGCGGGCGCCGCGCTGGTGCGGACGATGCCGAACACGCCTGTGGCGGTGGGGCGTGGGGTGACGGCGTTCGCGGTCGCGCCCGGGGCGCCAGCGGGGACGAACGCGCGGGTGCACGAGTTGTTCGCGCCGACGGGCGCTGTCGAGGAGCTGGACGAAGACCTCATCGACGCCTTCTCCGCCGTGGTCGGCTCGGGTCCCGCCTATGTGTACGCCGTGATCGAGGCGATGAGGGAGGCCGCGGTCTCGCAGGGGCTGTCGCCCGAGCAGGCGGCGCGCATGGTGCCCGCGATGATCGGGGGAGCGGTGGCGTACCTCGAGTCGACCGGCCGTGAGCCCGGCGACCTGCGAGTCGAGGTCACGAGCCCGGGGGGATCGACCGCCGCCGCGCTGGGGGCCTTCGTGGAGCACGGGCTGGCCGAGGCGCTCGCCGCGGGGGTGGGCGCCGCGACCGCGCGTGCTCGCGAGCTCGGTCGCGGCTGAGCCGTCCGCTTCTCGGCCGCTGCCGCGGCCACCGTGGATCTGCCCGCCGTGCTTGGCGCGCGCTGTCCACACGTCCGCGTGCGCGCGCACCCTCCACCACATTCGCCTCGTGCCGAGGCGCGCCGACGCCGCATCGGGTCAGCCTGGGATCAGCCGCAGACAGCGGCACGAGTCGAGGAGGCAGCATGAAGGATCTGACCATGACGGTGACCGGGTGGGTCGCCACCGACCCGCGGCTGGTGGTGACGCGGGACGGGGAGGGGCCGCCCATGTGCACGTTCAGGCTCGCGCAGACGGCGCGGTACTTCGACCGCAGCACCGACAAGTGGACCGACGGCAACACGGAGTGGTTCACGGTGCGGGTGTTCCGCGACAGCGCGCGGCTCGTCGCGGAGTCGGTCCGCACGGGACAGCCGGTGATCGTCGAGGGACGGCTGCGCACGAACGAGTGGACCGATGCGCAGAAGGTGACGCACTGGGGCCTGCAGCTCGACGCCACGTGCGTGGGCCACGACCTCACCAAGGGCCTCGCGACCTTCACGCGCGCGGTCGTCTCCGGCGGCGAGGACGAGGCGCCGGAGGAGGAGCCGGTCGACTCGATTCCCGACGACGACACGGAGACGATCGCGGACCCGGCGCAGGACAGTGAGGATGCCGAGGAGGAGGTCGACGGGCGACCAGCGGCACTGGTGTGACCAGACTCCCCGCGCGTCGACAACCCCTCGTCGGCGCGCGGGGCTCCGCCGTCCCCTGCTCCCGTGAGGCGGTGAGCGCAGACCGCGTAGGCTGGTGGAGGCATGTCAGCAGGCGCATCGGCGCCACCCAAAGATCTCACGGAGTTGCAGTGGCAGAGTTCATCTACTCGATGTACAAGACGCGCAAGGCGCACGGCGACAAGGTCATCCTCGATGACGTCACGATGTCGTTCTACCCAGGCGCGAAGATCGGCATGGTCGGCCCCAACGGAGCCGGAAAGTCGACGATCCTCAAGATCATGGCGGGGCTCGAGCAGCCGTCCAATGGCGAGGCCCGACTCAGCGACGGGTACACGGTGGGCATCCTCCTCCAGGAGCCGCCGCTGAACGAAGAGAAGACCGTCCTCGGCAATGTCGAAGAGGGCGTGGCCGAGATCAAGGGCAAGCTCGACCGGTTCAACCAGATCTCCGAGGAGATGGCGAACCCCGACGCGGACTACGACACGCTGCTGGCCGAGATGGGCACTCTGCAGGAGGAGCTCGACCACGCCGACGCGTGGGACCTCGACAGCCAGCTCGAGCAGGCGATGGATGCACTCCGGTGCCCGCCAGCGGACGCCGACGTCTCGGTGCTGTCCGGTGGTGAGCGCAGGCGCGTGGCGCTGTGCAAGCTGCTGCTCGAGAAGCCCGACCTCCTGCTGCTCGACGAGCCCACCAACCACCTTGACGCCGAGTCCGTGCTGTGGCTCGAGCAGCACCTCGCGAAGTACTCCGGCGCGGTGCTGGCCGTCACTCACGACCGGTACTTCCTGGACCACGTCGCGCAGTGGATCTGCGAGGTCGACCGCGGCCACCTCTACCCCTACGAGGGCAACTACTCGACGTACCTCGAGAAGAAGCAGGAGCGCCTGGCCGTTCAGGGCAAGAAGGACGCCAAGCTGTCCAAGCGCCTCAAGGAGGAGCTCGAGTGGGTGCGCTCCAACGCGAAGGGCAAGCGCACCAAGTCCAAGGCCCGCCTGGGTCGCTACGAGGAGATGGCCGCCGAGGCCGAGCGCACCAAGAAGCTCGACTTCGAAGAGATTCAGATCCCGCCGGGCCCGCGTCTGGGCTCGCTGGTGCTGGAGGCCAAGGACCTCAACAAGGGGTTCGGCGACCGCACGCTCATCGACGGCCTGTCCTTCTCGCTGCCGCGCAACGGCATCGTCGGCGTGATCGGCCCCAACGGCGTGGGCAAGACCACGCTGTTCAAGACCATCGTCGGCCTGGAGCCGCTCGACGGCGGCGACCTCAAGATCGGCGAGACCGTCAAGGTCAGCTACGTCGACCAGAGCCGCGGCGGCATCGACCCCAAGAAGTCGCTGTTCGAGGTCGTCTCCGACGGTCTGGACTTCATCAAGGTGGGCAACGTCGAGATGCCGTCGCGTGCCTACGTGGGCGCGTTCGGATTCAAGGGGCCCGACCAGCAGAAGGCCGCCGGCGTGCTGTCCGGTGGAGAGCGCAACCGTCTGAACCTCGCGCTCACGCTCAAGGAGGGCGGCAACGTCCTGCTCCTCGACGAGCCCACCAACGACCTGGACGTCGAGACGCTCGGCTCGCTCGAGAACGCGCTCCTCGAGTTCCCCGGCTGCGCCGTGGTGGTCTCTCACGACCGGTGGTTCCTCGACCGCGTCGCGACCCACATCCTCGCCTACGAGGGCACCGACGAGAACCCGGCCAACTGGTACTGGTTCGAGGGCAACTTCGAGGCGTATGAGGAGAACAAGGTCGAGCGTCTGGGTGCCGATGCGGCCCGCCCGCACCGCGTGACCTACCGCAAGCTCACGCGCGACTGACGCGATTCGACAGCCCCCGGTGCCGCGAGGTGCCGGGGGCGTCGTCGTCTCCTGTCCGGCACTCATGGTCGCCTGTGGGGCGTGGCGACGCCCTATCCGGCACTGACTGTCGCCTAGGCCGCGCCGCCCGTCTCTTCCTGAGCGCGGTAGAGGACGGTGTGCGTCGGTTCTCGCGGCTCGCGACATCCTGGCGGGCACTCAGTGTCGTCGGGCCGCTACCGTGACGCCATGAGCCGCATCCACGTCCCCATCTCGCTGCGCTGGTCCGATCTCGACGCCTACGGCCACGTGAACAACGCCGAGATGCTACGGCTGCTCGAGGAAGCGCGCATTCGGGTCTTCTGGGCCGATGCGGGGGCTGGGGAAGGCGGGGATATCACCTCCACTGCGGTGATCGATGGCGGTCCTGGAGCGGACACCATTACCCTCATCGCCGGCCTGCAGATCGAGTACCTCGCGCCTGTGCCGTTTCTGCGCCGTCCCCTCGATGTCCAGCTGTGGATCGGTCGGCTCGGCGGAGCCAGCATCGAGATCTGCTACGAGGTGTGCTCGCCGATCGGGGCGGAGGAGCAGCAGATCTTCGCGCGCGCGTCGACCACGCTGGTGCTGATCGACGCGGAGTCGCAGCGCCCGCGCCGGCTGACGGAGGACGAGCGCGCCGCCTGGGGGCCGCACGTCGAGGACCCGGTGCAGTTCCGCAAGCGCTGAGCCCGCGCATCGGCCGGTGGTCGGGGAGTCGGGCGACACTCACGGTCCTGAACGATCCGCGGATCGCCTCACAGCGACACTCAGCGCCCGCTGGGGCGCCAAGGCGGGGATGGCGCGGGGGTGGTGCGACGGTGAGTGCCGGACAGAGCGTCGCCACGGGCCAGACCCGACAATGAGTGCCGGACAGGGGAGTGGGGAACGCGAAAGCGCCGGCCACCCCGAAGGGCAGCCGGCGCTCTCGATGAAGCAGGCGAGACTTACGCGGTGAGCGAGTCGACCCACTCCTGGTTCTCAGCGATCCAGTCGGCGACGACGGTCTCGAACTCGGACTCGTCGGCGTCGTTCAGCTTGTTCTCGAGGTCGTAGAGCAGCTCTGCGTCCATCGTGAAGTTGCTGAACCACTCGGCGACGTCAGGGAACTCCTCGGTGATGCCGGTGCGACCGTAGGTCACGATCTCCTCGGCCTCGCCCATGGCGCCCTCGGGGTCCTCGAGGTTCTTGATGTCGTACGCGCCGTAGGCCCAGTGCGGCTCCCACAGCGTCACGACGATGTTCTCGCCGTTCGACGTGGCGGTGTCGAGCTCCTGCAGCATGGCGGGGGTCGAGGAGGTGATGAACTCCATGCCCTCCAGGCCATAGGTCTCGATGGCGCCCTCGGTGGCGGCGGTCAGGCCGGCACCGGGCTCGATGCCGACGATGCGGTTGTCGAACTCGTCGGCGCTGTCAGCGAGCTCCGCGATGGTGTCGACGGGAGCATCGGAGTTCACGGCGATGGTGAGGGCGGCCGAGTCGAACCATGCACCCAGCTCCTCCATGTCGTCGCCGAACTCCTCGACGTAGGACTCGTGCGTGAGCGGCAGCCAGACGTCGGTGACGATGTCGTAGTCGCCGTCCGCCACGCCCTGGAAGACCGGGGCCGGGTCGGCGTACTCGAGCTCGACGTTGTAGCCCTGCTCCTCGAGCACGGCCTCCCACAGGAGGGAGGTGGCGACGGACTCGTCCCAGCCGTTGAAGACGGCCAGCGTGAGGTCGCCGCCCGCGGCGGCGTCAGTCTCTTCGCCCGCAGCGGTCGAGCCGTCGGTGGTCTCCTCGGCGGCGTCGTCATCGGCCGACGAGCAGCCGGCGAGAACGAGGCCCGAAGCTGCAGTCACCGCGAAAACGGTGGCAGTGCGCTTGAACATATGTTTCCTTTCCCAGCGTGCGGAATCTCCGCCGCCGTGAGCATCCCTGGCCGTGTCGTACGGCCCGATGCGCGCGACCGTTGGGGGAACGGCCGCGAGGTCTGTGGTGGTCGCGTCGGCATCACGCCGATGCGGGGGTGGGGTCAGGCCTTCGCGCCAGTCATCAGGTGCGGCTCGTCGTCCTGGGCGGCCATCGCCTCGAGGCGAGCCAGCTCGTCCTCGGTCTTCTTCGCACTGTGGCGGTTGCGCAGCCACGCGTACATGCCGAGTCCCTGACCGAACGAGCCGGTGAAGCGGTCGAGGATGATGGCGAGCACGACGACTGCGAGACCGGCCTCGAAGCCGAGCGGGTAGTCGAGCGAGCTCAGCGACCGCACGACGTCGCCACCCAGGCCGCCCGCGCCGACGAGGCCGGCGATGACGACCATCGAGAGCGACAGCATGATGATCTGGTTGATGCCGGCCATGATCGACGGCATCGCGAGGGGCAGCTGGATCTGGCGGAGGATGCGACGCGGGGAGGCGCCGAAGGCCTGACCGGCCTCGACCACTTCCTTGTCCACGCCACGGATGCCCAGCTCGGTGAGCCGCACGCCCGGCGCCATCGCGAACAGGATGGTCGCGAAGATGCCAGGAGCGACGCCCACCCGCAGCAGCGCGAGCGCCGGCATGAGGTAGACGAAAGCGGGCATCGTCTGCAGGAAGTCCATGATGGGTTTGAGGATCGCGGACACGGTGTCGTTGCGCGCGGCCCAGATGCCCAGCGGAATCGAGAGGGCGATGGCGATGAACGCGGCGACGATCACCAGCGCGAGCGTGTCGACCGCGTTGTCCCACTGGCCGACGCTCACGATGAACAGCAGGCCCACGGTGACGCCGATCGCGAACTTCCAGCCGCGTGCGAACAATCCCGCGAGCGCGAGAACCGCGATGATGGCGAGAGTAGGCGGCGAGGAGAACAGCCAGTCCATGCCGTCATACATGCCCTTGAAGGTGGAGCGCATGCCTTCGAAGAAGACTTCGAGGTTGATCTCGATCCACTCGAGACCCTCATTGATCCAGTTGCCGACGGGGATGCGGAAGTCCATCACACGCCTCCCTTCGTCGTGGTGGAGCCGAGCACTTTGTCGACCACCGAGGTGGGCAGCGGGTCGACGCGCGGAATCGCGGACGATGCGGCCTCGGGCTCACCGCCCAGAGTGGCGAGCAGGGTCACGCGGGGGATGACCCCCACCAGGCGGCCGCGGTCGTCGGCGACGCCGAGCGGAAGCGCGGCCTCGAGCGACGGGATGAACAGGTCGGCCAGCGGGGTGTCCGTCCCGACGGCGCCGTGGTCGGTCTTGATCGCGGGGGTGAGCGACTTCTCGCCGCTGCGCACCAGGTCCAGGACGTCGCGGTCGCGCACCCAGCCCACGAGGGTCCGGTCGCGCTTGGTGACGTAGGCCGCGGACATCTGCTCGTCGCGCATGGTGGCGAGGGCGGCGTGCGGGCCTCCGCTCTCGTGGATGACCACGCGGGGCTTGCGCATGACCGACTCGGCGGTCAGCACCTTGGTGCGGTCCACGTCCTGCACGAACTGCTCGACGTAGTCGTTCGCCGGGTTGGTGAGGATGTCCTCGGGCGAGCCGATCTGCACGATGCGGCCGTCACGCATGACCGCGATCCGGTCGCCGATGTACATGGCCTCGTTGAGGTCGTGGGTGATGAACACGATGGTCTTGTTCAGCTCGGACTGGAGCTCCAGGAGCTGATCCTGCATCTCGCGCCGGATCAACGGGTCGAGAGCGGAGAACGCCTCGTCCATGAGCAGCACGTCGGTGTCCGCGGCGAGCGCCCGGGCGAGGCCCACGCGCTGCTGCATTCCACCGGACAGCTGCGAGGGGAACTTCTCCTCCCAGCCGGCCAGGCCCACGATGTCGGTGACCTGGCGGGCCCGACGCAGGCGCTCGTCGCGCGACTTGCCCTGGATCTCGAGGCCGTACGCGACGTTGTCGATCACGGTGCGGTGGGGGAGCAGCGCGAAGTGCTGGAACACCATCGACACCCGGTGGCGCCGCAGGTCCCGCAGGTGCGACGTGCTCGCGTCGGTGATGGAGTCGTCGCCGATCTGGACGGTGCCCGCGGTCGCCGGCTGAAGGCCGTTGAGCGTGCGGATCAGGGTCGACTTTCCGGAGCCGGAGAGGCCCATGACGACGAAGATCTCGCCGCGCTTGACCTCGAAGGAGGCGTCGATCACGGCGGCGGTGGCGCCGCCGAGGTCGTCTCGCGAGGCGCCGTCACGAAGGCGCCGCACGGCGTCGTCGGGATGCTTCCCGAAGACCTTGTACAGTCCGTCAGCGCGCAAGGCGATGCTGTCGTTCACTCGTTACCTCAGCTCCCCGTGGTGACACGGGCGTCGTTGGAGGACTCGGTGGGACGAGGGGACTCGCAGCCGTCGTACGGCAGTCACGGGCCCGCGTGGCAACGACGTGGTGCCGTCGCCATCGCTCGCCGCCAGGGCGCGCTCCACGTTCGGGCGCAGCCATGAGGCCTGGGCTGGTCATTGGCGCTTCGGTCGCGACTGACGCGGACCCCGAAACGGCTACTCGACGCTATCAACCCCGCGGGGGGAATCTCAAACGGTGGGGCGGAGGAGGGCCGATGCGCGGGCTGAGTACGGCGGCAACATGCCTGCTAAACATGGCCTCGGTCGGTCATGGTCACGTTTTGGTAAAGGGTTGAGATCGAGTCGGAAAAGTCCGGTCCGTGTCGCTCCACCGCGCCACGAGGCCTTCCGGAGGCGTCACTCCGGCATGCGGATCATGCCCTCCTGCGACGCCGACGCCACGAGGCGTCCGTCCTCAGAGAACACCCATGTGCCGCCGAGACCGCGGCCACCCTGGGCCGTCGGAGCGTCCTGCACGTACAGCAGCCACTCATCGGCGCGAGCGGGGCGGTGCCACCACATCGCGTGGTCCAGGCTCGCAAAGTTCAGGCCAGGCGTCATCCACGACGCGCCGTGGCGGCGCAGCAGCGGCTCGAGCATCACCTGGTCGCACTGGAACGCCAGCAGCGCGCGGTGCAGCAGGTCCGAGCCCTCGATCGGCCGGCGCAGCCGGATCCAGGTGGTCTGGTACTGCTTGGGTCGCTTGTCCGGCTGGAGCAGCAGCGAGCCCTCGACGTGGCGCAGGTCGAACGGCGTGCGCTTGAGCCAGTAGTCCGCCCGTGCGTCGCCGACGAAGGGCGCGAGGATGTCGACGGACGAGACCACCGCATCGGGCCCCGGCACCTCGGGCATGCTCACGGCGTGCTCTGGCCCGTGCTGGGGCAGCTGGAACGAGGCGATCATCGACAGGATCGGCTTCCCGTCCTGGAAGGCGTGGGTGCGCCGAGCCGAGAAGGAGCGGCCGTCGCGCAGGTTCTCCACCTCGAAGGTGATGGGGCGCGACGCGTCGCCGGGTCGCAGGAAGTATCCGTGCATCGAGTGCATCGGCCGCGCGTCGTCGACGGTGTGACCGGCGGCCAGGAGCGCCTGCGCGAGCACCTGCCCGCCGTACGCGCGACCGCCGGGCATCGGCAGCGAGTCGCCCTCGAACTCGGTCTCGCCCAGCCTGCGGAGGTCGAGCACGGCCATCCCGGATGCGACGGCCTCCTTGGCCCAGATGTCCTCGACGTGGTCCATCAGTGCTCCTCAGATTCGGTTTCGACTAGTCGTGCTGGCCGGACTCGGGGGCCGGCGTGGGCTCGAACGTGTTGATCATCGAGTGGGCGGCCCGCTCGAGGTAGTCCATCAGCGTGACCGCGTGCAACGGCGCGAGGTCGGCCGATGCGACGGCGTCCCGCATGAGCGCGATCCAGTGGTCGCGCGCCTCGGGGTTGACGTGGAAGGGCTGGTGCCGCATGCGAAGGCGGGGGTGGCCGCGTTGGTCCGAGTAGGTGGTGGGGCCGCCCCAGTACTGCTCGAGGAACATCGTGAGCCGCTGGGTCGCGCCCTCCATGTCGTCTGTGGGGTACATGGGCGCCAGCACCGGGTCCTCGGCGACTCCCGCGTAGAAGCGGCGGACGATCCGCTCGAAGGTCGCGTGGCCGCCCACGGCGTCGTAGAAGCTCTGGCCCTCGGCCTGGGGCGCGCCGGCCCCGACGTTCATTCCTGGCGTGGTCATGTCAGTCCTCGTCATTCGAGGGGGGAAGCGGGCGGCCGTCCTCGCCCTTGGGGGCGGTGTCGGACCCCGGACGAGCGGAGTCGTGCAGTAGCACCTTGTCCGGGTTGGCCTTCGAGTCGAACATCATCGCCTCGCCGGGCACCGCGAGCGAGATCCCGCGCTCGGCGAACAGCCTGCGCATCTGGCGGTGCACCTCGCGCTGCACGTCCCACTGGGTGGCGGGGTTCACCTGGCACATGAGGCGCAGCATGATCGCGTTGTACTCCAGCGACTCGATGCCCGCGACCTCGGGCTCGCCCAACAACGCCGCGGCGACCTCCTCGCGCTCCCGCTTGGCGGCCAGGACGGCGTCGATCATGGCCTGACGTGCGGCCTCGACGTCCGTGTCGTAGGCGAAGCGCACCTCGATCATGGCGCGGCTCCACATGCGAGTCATGTTGCCGACGCGACGGATCTCGCCGTTGGGGACGTACCAGACGGTGCCGTCGAGCGATCGGAGCCGCGTGCACCGCAGTCCCACCTCTTCGACCGCGCCGGTCGCCTCGCCCAGGTCCACCACGTCGCCCACGCCGTACTGGTCCTCCATCAGCATGAAGGTGCCGGAGAGGATGTCCTTGACCAGCGACTGGGCTCCGAAGCCGAGCGCGACGCCGAGGATTCCGGCCGATGCGAGCATCGGCCCCACGGGCACGCCCACCACGGCCAGTCCGGTCATCAGCACGAGCAGAATGAGAACGACAGCGAGTGCGGACTTGAGCACCCTGCGCAGAGTGCCGGCGCGCTGTCGACGCCGCTCGGCCTCCAGCCGCTCCTCGATCGTGTCAGGATCCGGAAGCTTGATGCGCGCCTTCGACAGCGCCCGGCGGGCACGGGCGTCGGTCAGCGGCGCCCCGCGCTCCATCGCTCGGGTGAACCCGTTGATCGCGGCGCGTCCCACGAACCACAGGACGAGGACCACTACCAGCATGATGCCGAAGCCGATCAGGTTCTGTGACACGTCGCTCAGCCATTCCCCCAGTTCCTCGCCCGTGGGCAGGTCATCACCAGGGGCGGTCGTCGTGTCGGGGTCGGTCGTCAGATGCAGCACGCCTCCCAGGGTAACCATCGCGCGGGCCGTGGTCCGCGCATCGGCCGTGCTGTGCCTTTCGAGCGTGCGGCGCAACCTGGCAGGATGGGCACGTGACTGACGCCGACCGACCGCTGCCCACGCCCGCCCTCTCAGCGCTCGCGCGCGCCTGCGGGGTCTCGGTCGACTACACGGCGTGGAACGGCTACCGCGTGCCGTGCTCGCCCGCAGCGATCCGCGCGGCGCTTGCGTCCATGGGGGTCGACGCGCGCGACGACGACACGTGCGAGCGTTCGCTCGCGGATCTCGAGGACCTGCCGTGGCGGCGCATGGTGCCGCCCATCACCGTAGTGATCGAGGGTCAGAGCGTGCAGGTCCCGGTGCACGTGCCCCATGGCGAGCCCGTGACTGCCAGCCTCGTCCTCGAGAGCGGCGAGGCCCGCGAGGTCGCGCAGCTCGACGTCTACACCCCGCCCCGACGGATCGACCACCGCGACGTGGGCCGCGCGACCGTGCAGATTCCCGCTGACCTGCCGCTCGGGTGGCACCGGCTTCACGCGGGCACCACGGGCAAGCGCGCCCGTGGCTGGGTCGTGGTCACCCCCGAGCGCATCTCCGTTCCCGACCAGATCCGACGCGATCGGCCGTGGGGTCTCGCGGCCCAGCTGTACTCGGTGCGCTCCGAGCGCTCCTGGGGCATCGGCGACTTCGCCGACCTGGGCGACCTGTGCGCGCTCGCGGCCATCCGCGAGGGCGCCGACTTCATGCTCATCAACCCGCTGCACGCCAGCGAGCCGGTGCCACCGATGGAGCCGTCCCCGTACCTGCCCACGTCGCGCCGATTCCTGAACCCCCTCTACATCCGCATCGAGGACATCCCCGAGGTGGCGTACGTGCCGTCGCAGCAGCGCGCCGTCATCGAGTGGGAGTCCGAGCGGCCGCGCCGCGCCAACACCGAGGTGGACCTGTTGGACCGCGACGCGTCGTGGCGTGCCAAGGCTCCGGCACTCGAGAAGGTGTTCGAGGCGCCGCGGTCGGCGGCCCGTCAGGCCCGCTTCGAGGCCTTCTGCCTGCGCGAGGGCGCCGCCCTGGAGGAGTTCGCCACCTGGTGCGCGATCTCCGAGGCGCACAAGGGACTGCCGTGGCCGGAGGAGTTCTCGAACCCCCGTTCGCCAGCCATCGAGGCGTGGCGCGAGGAGAACAGCGAGCGCGTGCTGTTCTACGCGTGGCTGCAGTGGGTCGCCGACGAGCAGCTGGCGCGCGCGCAGGCCGATGCGGTCGAGGCCGGCATGTCGATCGGCATCATGACGGACCTCGCGGTGGGCGTGCACCCGCACGGCGCCGACTCCTGGTCGCTGGGCCGCGTGCTCGCGACGGGCATGAACGTGGGAGCCCCGCCGGACATGTACAACCAGCACGGCCAGAACTGGTCGCAGCCGCCGTGGCAGCCGCGCGCCCTCGAGGCCGCCGCATACCTGCCGTTCCGCGACGTGGTGCGGGCCGCCGTGCGTCACGCCGGGGCGCTGCGCGTCGACCACATCCTGGGGCTGTTCCGCCAGTGGTGGATCCCGGACGGCCACGGTCCCGATGACGGCGTGTACATCCAGTTCGACCACGATGCGATGATCGGCATCCTCGCTCTCGAGGCGCACCGTGCGGGCACCATCGTGATCGGCGAGGACCTCGGCACGCTCGAGCCGTGGGTCTCCGACTACCTCAACCACCGGGGCCTGCTCGGCACCGTCGTGGCGCTGTTCGAGAAGCAGTCGGACGGCTCGCCCACGCCACCGGAGCGCTACCGGGCCGATGCGCTGGTCTCCGTCACCGTCCACGACCTTCCGCCCACGGCGGCGTTCCTTGCGGGCGAGCACATCGAGGTGCGGCGTCGGCTCGGTCTTCTGGCCGGCGACGCCGGCGCCGAGAAGGCAGAGTCCGATCGCCAGCGCGACTCGCTCGTCGCGTACCTCCGCGAGCGCGACTGGATGATCGAGGACTGGAACGAGGACGACCTCGTCGCCGGCGTCCACACGCTCGCCATGCACTCGCCCGCGCTCCTCACGGCCGTGTCCCTGGCCGATGCCGTGGGGGAGCGGCGCTCGCAGAACCACCCCGGCACGCACACCGAGTACCCCAATTGGCAGGTGCCGCTGGCGGACTCGAATGGCCAGGCCGTGCTGCTCGACGACCTGTTCGACCACCCCCGGCTGCAGCGGCTGCTGGAGGCCGTGCGGAGCGCTCGGCGCTAGAGGCTGGGGCGCGTCGCCGGCCGCGCACGGGCCCCGGCACGCGGGGGGGACCTTGGGCCCAGGCATCCCTCCATTCGGCCCCTAGGTTCGCAGTGGCGCCCCTTCAGGGCCTCACGGGTCCCGGATCCCGCGCACTGCAGAACGCAAGGACGCGTGAACCATGGCCAACACCACCCGCGGCATCATCGACCGCACCATGTTGCCTCTGCCCAAAGTGAGGCCGAGCACTCAAGTGTGGATCGGGCTCGCGGTGCTCGTCGCGGCGTTCGCGATCGGCCTGCCGCTCGCCGACAGCGCCAGCCAGTTCACCCTCTTCATGATCACCGGCCTCGCGCTGGGGTACATCCTGACGCGCTCCCGCTTCGGCTATGCCGGTGGCGTGAAGCGCATCTGGATGACGGGAGAAGGCAGCCTCACGAAGGCCCTCGTCATCACCTTCGCTCTCGCATCGGTGTTCGCGGCAGGGATCCATTGGGCCGCTGCTGAGGGAGGCGCGGTTGCCGCGTCCGTCGCGGCGGAGGGCGACGCTGTCATCCCCGGCACCCAGAACGTCGGCTTCATCGGCCTGGGCCTCGTCGTCGGCGGCCTGCTGTTCGGCGCCGGGATGATCATGGCGGGCGGCTGTGCCTCCGGAACGCTGTCTGACTTCGGCGAAGGTGCCGTGCGCGTCGTGTTCTCACTCCCCATGTTCATCGTCGGCTCCGTGATCGGAGTGTGGATGACGTTCGAGTTCGAGAAGTCGTCGCTCGGCACCTGGGGCACACGGATCTACCTGCCCGATTCCTTGGGCTACCTCGGCGCGGTCGCGCTCACGCTGGCCGGCCTGCTGGCCATCTACGGGCTCACCCGCTGGTACGAGCAGCGGCGCAAGTCGCAGGGGCTCTATGCGGTCGAGGAGTGGAGCGCGGACGAGAAAGAGCTCCCCGAGCAACCCGCCGACGAGCCCTACAAGTTCTTCAGCGCCCGCACGTTCCACACGCTGATCCGCACGCGGTGGAGCTTCGTCACCGGTGGCGTGCTGCTGGCGTTCATGTTCCTGTTCATCCTGGTCACCACCAAGAAGAGCTGGGGCGTCACGGGCGTCTTCGCCGAGTGGGGCATCTGGGCGCTCAACCTCGTGGGCATCGACCTCACTCACCCCGCGTTCGCGAAGGCCAACGAGGCCGTTGACGCCGGCATCATCAACTCCGGGGTGGGGGTGCGCAACGTGGGCATCATCCTCGGGGCGGCCGTGGCGCTGCTCCTCGCGAGCCGCTTCGCCTGGAACCGGCGCTTCAACGTGCGCGACGTCAGCATCTACATGCTCGGCGGACTGCTGATGGGCATCGGTGCGCGTCTCGCTCACGGCTGCAACATCGGTGCGCTGTACTCGGGCATCGGCAACCTGTCGCTCTCAGGCTGGATCTTCGGCATCGCCCTGTGGGCAGGTGCGCTCGGCGCCCTGAAGTACTTCGCGGGCAAGGTCAACATCATCGACAGGAATCCGTACAAGCTGCCCAAGAACTTCGTGTAGCCGCGCTCGAGACGACAAGAAAGGCCATCATGCCCAAGAAGATCATCGTCGTCGGAGGAGTGGCGGGCGGAATGTCGGTCGCCGCCCGTTGCCGCCGTCTGGACGAGAGCGCCGAGATCCTGGTGCTGGATCGCGGCCGGGACGTCTCATTCTCGAACTGCGCGCTGCCGTTCCACCTGTCCGGCATCGTTCCCGACTCAGACTCCCTGGTGCTGTCCACTCCGGCGATCTTCGCCGCGCGGTACAACATCGAGGCGCGCGTCCGCAACGAGGTGACGAGCATCGATCGCGTGGCGAAGACCATCGCGGTGACCAACCTTGACTCCGGGGACTCCTACCACGAGGCCTACGACGTCCTCGTGCTGTCGCCTGGAGCAGTGCCGCTGCGCCCGACGATTCCCGGCGCTGACGCGCCGCACGTCTTCACCGTGCGCGACGTGGTGGACATCGACCGTCTGAAGAAGCACATCGACCAGCCGCATGTCACGGACGTCGTGGTGGTCGGCGGCGGGTACATCGGGCTCGAGGTGACCGAGAATCTGGTCCTGGCGGGCAAGAAGGTCACCATGGTCGAGATGCGTGATCGCGTGATGATGCGCCTCGACAGCGACATCGTGCAGCTGCTGCACCGCGAGCTCCACGACCGTGGTGTCCGGCTGGTGCTGAACGATGCGCTGACCAAGGTCGGCGAGGACTCGGTCACCGTGCAGTCCGGAGCCTCCTATGCGGGTCAAGCGGTCGTGATGGCGATCGGCGTGCGCCCTGAGACCACGCTGGCCGTCGAGGCCGGGCTGCAGATCGGCACCACCGGGGGAATCGTCGTCGACGGTCACTACCGCACGAGCGACTCCAGCATCTACGCCGTGGGAGACGCGATCGAGGTCTTCAACCAGTTGACCCACAAGCCCAGCCGTCTCGCGATGGCCGGACCCGCCCAACGCCAGGCGAGGGCCGCAGCGGACCATATCTACGGAATGTCGCAGCGTCAGACGGGCGTCATCGGCTCCGCAGTGGTGCGCGTGTTCGAGCAGACGGCGGCGTCGACCGGGCTCACCGAGGATGAGTGTCGTGCCGAGAACATGTCGTTCGACAAGGTGTACATCATCGGTGACGACATGGTGGGGCTCATGCCGGACTCCGCAGCGATGCACGTCAAGCTTCTCTTCGAGGTCCCGACGGGTCGCATCCTGGGAGCCCAGGCCGTAGGCCCCGGCAACGTCGACAAGCGCGTCGACGTCATCGCCACCCTCATCATGATGGGAGGCACGCTGGAGGACATGCGCGACCTCGAGCTCTGCTACTCGCCGATGTACTCGACGGCGAAGGATGTGGTCAACAATGCGGCGCTGGTGGGACTCAACATCCTCAACAAGGTGTACAGCCAAGTCACGATCGGGGACGTCAGGCGACTCATCGTCGAGGAGGACGCGACCATCGTCGACGTGCGCGAGCCGCACGAGTACGCCGCGGGGCACATCAAGGGCGCGCTGAACATCCCGCTCAGCGAGTTCCGTGAGCGCCTCGACGAGTTCCCGCGCGACGAGCCCTTCTATGTCCATTGCCGCATCGGCCAGCGCTCCTACAACGTGGTGCGTGCCCTCAACCAGCTGGGCTTCCCCAACGCCGTCAACATCGGCGGGTCGTTCCTGGGGTTCTGCAACCACGAGTACTTCACCGATCAGGTCACCGGCCGCGACTCCCTCATCTCGGAGTACAACTTCAACTAGAGCGAGCGCACGATGACACCACGCCTGTCCCGTATCGACACCATCGCGCTCGTGGTCGGCGCGATCATCGGCTGGGGTTCATTCGTGCTGCCCGGCACCCGGTTCCTGTCGGGCTCGGGCGTGATCGACACCGCGATCGGCTTCGCCATCGGCGGCATCGCCGTGATGTTCATTCAGCGCGGATACCACCACATGTTCGAACGCCACGTGGATCACGGAGGCGAGGCGGCGTACGCCGCACGGTTCCTGGGGCGCGGCCACGGCTTCATCGTGGGCTGGGCGCTGATGCTGACGTACACGAGCATCGTCGCGCTCAACGGAGTCGCGTTCGTGCTGGTCATCAAGCTGGTCGCGGGCGACGCCGTGTCGCAGGTGTATCTGTACACCGTGGCCGGCTACCCGGTGTATCTCACCGATATCGCGATCGCGAGCGCCACGATGGTGTTCTTCGCGTGGTTGAACCTGAGAGGGCTCAAGGTCAGCTCACGCACGGAGAACGTGTTGGTCTCCAGCCTGCTGATCAATGTCGCGATCCTGTTCGTGCTCATGCTGGTGCTCGGCGACACTGACCAGTTCGTCGCCACGTACGTGGACGGCTGGCAGATCAACTGGGCACACGTGGCCTCGGTGGTCGCGATCGTGCCGTTCCTGTTCGTCGGGTTCGACGTCATCGCGCAGGTCGCTCGGGACCTTGCGTATCCCCCTCACCGCGCCACCCGGCTGGCCGTCATCGGCATCGTCATCGGGTGCGTCCTCTACGCGGGCATGAACACGCTGACGGCGCTCGCCTTCACGCCCGCGCAGGCCGCCGAGCATGACTGGGCCACCGGCGCGGCGGTCACCGAGTATGTGGGTCCCGTGGGATTCGTGCTGCTGGTCGTGGCACTCGTGGGCGCGGTCCTCGGAGGGATCAGTGCCTTCACGCTCGCCGCGAGCAGTCTTATCGCGTCGCTTGCGTCCAACCGGTTCCTGCCGTTGTCGCTGGCCCACACCGATGATCGTCACGTATTGAACAGGGCCGTGCTCCTGATCCTGGGGGTGAGCCTGATCGCGCCGTGGGCGGGGCGCGAGGCGGTTAACTATATCGTCGACATGTCATCGCTGCTCGCCGCGATCGCGTACGCGTACACGTGCTTCATCAGCATCCGGATCGGGAACGTGACGCTCGAACGGGTCTACGCTGCGGTCGGTCTGGCGTGCTCAGTCGGGTTCATCGCGTTGCTGCTGTGGCCGGGATCACCCGGTCAGCTCAGCGGTCCCGCGATGGGCGCGCTGGTGGTGTGGGCGGCCATGGGCCTGGTGGTCTTTGCGCGCGGTCGGCATCACCCTGATGCCCCCGAGATCGGTGAGCGGCTGTGGGTGGCCCCGCAGGGTGCCTCTTCCCTCGCGGCCGTCGTCACCGAGTAGCGCGCCAGGCCCGCCGGCCCGTCCTCACTCCGCCGCGGTCTCCTGCGCGCGCAGTGCTCGCCGCACCTCGTCGGTCCCTTCGGTGACCACTTTGCGCAGCACCGACGGCGCGTCCGCGTGCGTGGCGAGCCACTCGTCGAGGGTGGTGTCGAGCCCCTCGATCCGGCCTGCCGCGAACGCCGGGAACACGTACGCGGCCACTCGCTTGCCCACGAATCCTTCGTTCTGCGCGTAGTACTCGGTGAGCTCATCGAGGATGGTGGGGACGAGCGAGAGCAGCAGATCCGGGTCCGCGGCCCGGACCAGGCCAAGCGCCACCTCGTACTGGACGGCGTTCGCGACCGGCGCGTCCGGGCGCACCAGCATCTCCCACGCCTCCCGCTTGGCCTCCGGAGTGGCGTGCGCGGCCTTCACGCCGGCGGCGCGACGCCGACCGATGGCGCCCGGGTCATCGGCGAGCGCAGCGGCGGAACGCTTGTCGACGTCCTCGCCGCAGGCCGCCAGTCCGGCCAACAGCTCCCACCGCAGGTCGGTGTCGATGTCGAGCCCGGTGAGGTGCTCGTCGCCGTCGGCCAGCGCGGCGAGGCGGGCGGCGTGCTCGGACGTGGACGCGAGCCGCGCGAAGCCCTTGAGAGACTGCAGCTGGAGATCCGAGCCGGCAGGGGCATCGGTGAGAACGTCCCACAGGCGCCCTGCCGCATCGGCCGTCTGCGCCGCGGCCGCCGCCGGCGGCACGTAGCGTGACAGCGCGGTCACCACGGTGCGCAGATGCGACTGCGTGGTCTCGGAGTTGGTGATCCCCGGCAGTGCTGTGAGCACCGCGTCGATGTAGGTGGCGGCGGGGAGCTGGGCGTCGCGGACCATGTGCCACAGCGCGTCCAGCACCAGACCCAGCGCCATGGGGTCGCGAAGGTCCGCGATGTGCGCCGTCACCGTCGCGATGGAGGCGTCGTCGAGCACGATCTTGGCGTACGTCAGGTCGCGGTCGTTGACCAGCAGCAGGTCGGGGCGGACCTCGCCCGCCGCGGACAGCACCTCGGTGAGCGAGCCGTCGACGGTGACGTCGGCGGACCACGCCTCGTCGAAGCGGCTCGCGGCGGCATCGTGCACGTATCCTGCGACGCGCACCTGGTGCGGACGGTACATCGGGTAGGCCGCGGGCACGTCCTGCGCGATCCACAGCGCAGTGACCAGCCCGTCGCGCTCCTCGATGACCGGGCGCAGCGTCGACGGTCCGGGAGTCTCGAGCCAGGCTCCCGCCCAGGCGTCGAGGTTGTGGCCGGTGATCTCCTCGAGCTCGTCGAGGAAGTCCGCGAGCGTGGCGTTCCCGTGCGAGTAGCGCGTCAGGTAGGCGTGGACGCCGGCGAAGAACCGGTCCTCGCCCACGAACGCCACCAACTGCTTGAGGGCCGAGGCGCCCTTGGCGTACGTGATCATGTCGAACGCCGAGACCGTCGCCTCGGTGTCGAGGACCTGGGCCACGATCGGGTGCGTGGTCGGAAGCTGATCCTGGACGTACGCGATCGACTTGCGCTCCGCAGTGAAGGTCACCCACGAGTCGGTCCACGGCGTGACCTTGGACGTGGCCCACGCACCCATGAACTCCGCGAACGACTCGTTGAGCCACAGGTCGTCCCACCAGCGCATCGTCACGAGGTTGCCGAACCACTGGTGGCTGAGCTCATGGAGCGTGACGTTGGTGCGGAACTCGCGCATCGCATCGGACGCGCGCGAGCGGAACACCAGGCGATCCTCCGAGAACGTCACGCAGCCCGCGTTCTCCATGGCGCCCAGGTTGTACTCGGGAACGAAGATCTGGTCGTACTTCTCGTACGGGTACGGGACTCCGAAGACGTCTTCGAACAGCGTGAGACCCGCCTGCACGGTGGCGATCATCTCGTCGGCGTCGAGGTGGTCGGCGAGGTTCGCGCGCCCGTAGACACGGGCGGGGATCTCGCCCTTGGTGGAGGTCAGGGTCCCGCCGGCCGATGCGTAGGGTCCGGCCACGACGGCGGCCACGTAGCAGGGGAGCGGCACGGTGGGGGCGAACGTCCAGCGGTTCGCCTCCTCGCCCTCGACGGCGTCGGGCTCAGGCGTGGGGGAGTTGGAGACGACCGTCCACGCGCTGGGGGCGGTCACGGTGAAGGCGAACGTGCCCTTGATGTCGGGCTGGTCGAAGCACGCGAAGGCCCGGCGTGCGTCGTCCGCAGCGAATTGGCTGTAGAGGTAGACGCTGCCGTCTTCGGGGTCCACGAAGCGGTGGATGCCCTGGCCGTCGGTGCGGTAGTCGCAGTCCGCCTCGACCGTCACGGTGGTGGCGCCGTCGAGGTCGACGAGGGCGACGCGTCCGTCGTGGTGTGCCTCGGCGGCGTTGGCGACTCGACCGTTCACCTCGAGGCGACGGACGGCGCCCACGAGGTCGAGGAACGTCGTGGTGCCGGGTTCCGCCTCGAACGTCACCGTCGTGAGGGATCGGAAGGTGTCTCCCGGCGGGGTGAAGTCCAGGTGCACGTCGTAAGCTGCGGAGCCGACTGATCGTGCGCGGGCGATTGCTTCTTCGCGGGTGAGCATGAGGCCAGTTTTTCACGCATCCGCCGTCACCCGCGCCCGACCCCAGGGAGCTGCCGCGTGGAGGCGGGGCGGGGCATGCGAAAGGGCGGCGGCCGACGGGCCGCCGCCCCTTCGCGATTCACTGCTGGGTCGAGCTATTTGTCCTTGGCCTGGTTCTCGAGGGCGCGCCGGACCCCGTCGCGTCCTTCGATCACCAGTCGCTTGAGTGCATCGTGAGCGTCGTCGTTCTCGGCGAGCCACGCATCGGCCTTCTCTTGAAGGCCGTCGTAGCGGCCGGCCAGCTGCACCGGGTACAGGCCCTCGATCAGGCCGGTGGCCATCTCGTTGGTCTTCTCGGAGTAGAGGCGGCGGATCGACGCGAAGTAGTCGTCGACAAACGGCTCGAGCAGCGTGGTGCTGCTGACGTGCATGAACCCTGCGGTGGCGGAGAACTGCAGCGCGTTCGGCATGTCCTTCTCAGCGTTGACCAGCGAGTCCCACGTCTTGCGCTTGCCCTCAGGCGTGGCGATCGCGGCCATGGCATGCGCGGCACGGCGCTGGCCGGAGGCGGTGGCATCCCGGGCCAGCTGCAGCTCGATCGCGTACTCGCCCACGCGCCCGCCGATCGCGAGTCCGATGACGAGGTCCCATGCGAGGTCGGAGTCGATCGGCAGGCCTCCCAGGCTGAGCTTGCCGTCGAGCAGGCCCTGGAGGTTGTCCAGCTGAATGTCGGTGCACGCGAGTGAGGCGAAGGCGCGCACGAACTGAAGCTGATTGTCCGACCCCGGCTCGGACTCGATGGCGAGCAGCCAGAGCGACTCGGCGGCGTTCTCGCACGCCTCCTTGGCGTGGTCCGGGTGCACATACAGCGACAGGGCGGTGTCGAGCTGACGCAGCAGCACCATCACCGTGGTCGACTGGGACTCGTGCGCGATGTTCCTGAGCACGAGGTCGACGAACTGGCGCGCGGGCATCTCGCCGTCGCGGGTCATGTCCCACGCCGCCGTGAGCACCATGGAACGCGCGAGTGGGTCCGAAAAGCTGCTGACGTGCTCCACCGCGGTGGCGAGCGACTGCTCATCGAGCCGCACCTTCGCGTACGCCAGGTCCCCGTCGTTGACGAGAATCAGCGCCGGGCGGTGCTTGCCGACGAGCTCGGGAATCTCGGTGCGTGCACCGCTGATGTCGGTCTCGACGAACATGGTGCGCTCGAGGCGGGTCTCGCCCGACTCGGACACGACGACGTCGTAGCCGCCGACTCCGATGCGGTGCGGCCGCTGCGTGGGCCACTCGCTCGGAACCTCCTGGCGCACGGCGAACACGGCGATGTCATCGTGGGTGTCGACCTCGATCTCCGGGCGCAGCGTGGTGATGCCGGCCTTCTGGAGCCACACCTCGGACCACGCCGCGAGGTCGCGGCCGGACGTGGCCTCGAGCTCGACCAGCAGGTCGCTCAGCGTGGTGTTGGAGTGGTGGTGCTTGCGGAAGTACTCCGCGACGCCAGCGAAGAACTGGTCCTGTCCCACCCATGCGGCGAGCTGCTTGAGCACGGACGCGCCCTTCGCATAGGTGATGCCGTCGAAGTTGACCTCTACGTCCTCCAGGTCCCTGATGTCCGCCATGATCGGGTGCGTTGACGGCAGCTGGTCCTGGCGCGCGGCCCACGTCTTCTCGAGCGAGTTGAACGTGACCCAGTTGTCCTTCCACTTGGTGGTCTCGACCGTCGCGACAGTGGAGACGTACTCCGCGAAGGACTCGTTCAGCCACAGGTCGTTCCACCACTTCATGGTGACCAGGTCGCCGAACCACATGTGCGCGAGCTCGTGCAGCACGGTGACGGTGCGCCGCTCGATGCGGGCCTCTGCCGCCTTGGAGCGGAACACGTAGTCCTCGAGGAACGTCACGCAGCCCGCGTTCTCCATCGCCCCGGCGTTGAACTCGGGCACGAAGATCTGGTCGTACTTCTCGAACGGGTAGTCCATCTGGAACTTGTCCTCGTAGAACGTGAAGCCGGCCTGAGCGTCGCCCCGGATCACGTCCGCATCGAGGAACTCCGCCAGCGCGCTGCGGCAGTACACATCCGCGCCGATGGTGCCCTTGCGGGACTCGATGGTGCCCTCGACACGGTGGTACGGACCCGCGACGATCGCGGTCACGTAGCAGGGGAGGCGAGTGGTCTCGGAGAAGTCCCAGCGCGCCTTCGCACGCGACTTCTCGGCGATGACGACCTCGCCGTCGACCGCGGTCTTCGTGCCGGGGTTGTTCGACAGCACGTGCCAGTGCTCGGGTGCGATCACCGAGAAGGTGAAGGCGGCCTTGAGGTCGGGCTGCTCGAACACCGCATAGACGCGGCGGGTGTCGGCGACCTCGAACTGGCTGTAGAGGTAGACCTCGCCGTCCTCGGGGTCCACGAACCGGTGCAGTCCCTCGCCGGTGTTCATGTACTCGCAGTCGGCGACCACGGTGAGCTCGTTGCTCTCCTGAAGGTCCGGCAGTGCGATGCGGCTGTCCGCGAAGTGCTGCTCGGGATCCAGGTCCGCACCGTTGAGCGTGATGCGGTGCACCGTGGGCGCGATCAGGTCGATGAAGGTCGATTCCCCAGGGGTGGCGGAGAAGCGAACGGTCGTCGTCGAGCGGAAAGTGTCCTCGTGGGTGGTGAGGTCAAGCTCGACGGCGTAGGTCTCGGTGGAGATGACGGCGGCGCGGGCCTCGGCCTCTGCGCGCGTGAGGTTCGTACCAGGCATGCCCAGATTCTGTCATGACTGCCCGACATGCGAAGGACGATGGGCCCTAGACCAGATCCGACTCATGAAGAGAGCGACCGAGCAGCTGACCTGCCCGCTCGCCTGTGACGGCCGGCATGAACAGGAAACCCTGGCCGGTCGCGCACCCGAGCTCCTGCAGGAGCGACAGCTGAGCCTCGGTCTCGACGCCGGCCGCGACCACCGAGAGCCCCAGCGCCTTCGCCAGCTTGACCAGGGAGGAGATGAGCTCGGAGCTCTCCTCGGCGCTGGTGAGGGTCTGGATGAACGACCGGTCGATCTTGAACGCCTCCAGCGGGAAGCGGTGGAGGGTCTCGAGGGAGGAGTAGCCCGTGCCGAAGTCGTCGATGTGGAGCTTGAGGCCCGCGTCGTGAAGCCTGCGCATGATGAGCAGCGCCATCTCCGGGCGGCGCATCAGCACGCCTTCGGTGATCTCGAGGGTGAGGAGCTCCGGCGGGAGGTCGTAGCGCTCCAGGGTGCTGAGCACCCGGGTCAGCAGGTTCTGGCTCCAGAACTCCTTGTCCGAGACATTGATGCTGACATTGGCGACCTGCGGCACCCACTCGACCAGTTGGCGGCACACCTCTTCCAGCACCCAGTGGCCCAGCTCGATTATGAGGGAGGTCTCTTCGATGTCGGCGAGGAACTCGCCGGGCTCGATGAGTCCGCGGTCGGGGTGGTTCCATCGCACGAGCGCCTCGAAGCGATCCGTGAGCCCGGTGCTGAGGTTCACGATCGGCTGGTAGTGCACCTCGAACTCGCCCTCCTGCAGGGCTCGCAGCACGTCCTTGGCGAGCTCGGCGCGACGCACAGCGTTGTCGTGCATCGGCGCGTCGAAGTAGGCGACGGTCCCCGGCTCCTCCGACTTGGCGCGGTACATGGCGGCGTCAGCGTCGCGCAGCACGGCGTCGGCGCTCTCGTAGCCGTTCTCGCTGGACGCGATCCCGATGCTCGCTCTGGTGATGACCTCATGACCGTCGAAGACCGGCACGGTGTCGAGCGCGGCCTGCACCCGCGAGGCGGCCTCCATGGCGCTGTCGGCATCGGTGTCGGCGAGCAGCACCACGAACTCGTCGCCTCCGAAGCGCGCCGCCGTGTCCGCTGCGCGACACGTGCGCGACAGTTCGGCCGCCACCCTCTTCAGCACGCGGTCGCCCATCTGATGCCCGAGCGAGTCGTTGATGAGCTTGAAGCCGTCGAGGTCGAGGAACAGGACGGAGTAGGGCGTTCCGTTGCGCGCATGGAGCGCGATGGCCTTGTCGAGGTGCTCGATGAAGAGCTGCCTGTTCGGCAGCCCGGTGAGGGAGTCGAACAGCGCGCTCCTTCGCACCTCTTCCTGTCGACGCTGGGACTCGAGGGCGGCGCACAGCAGCGCTGCCCAGTGCTGATGTGTGTCGCGGACGGCCGTCGGGTCGATCTCGACCACCACGGCGAGCAGCCCCCAGTCCTGCTCCCGAGTGCTCACCGGCACCACCACGCACACCTCACGGGCGGCCGTCGAGGCGCGTGCGATGAGTTCTTCCGGGGGGAAGCGGTCGCTCTGGGTGCCCAGGCCAGTGAGCCCGAGCCCGTCACCCTCACCGTCGTAGTCGCCCACGATCGTCAGCAGGCCCGAGGACGGTCCGTCGTCCCACAGCGCCAGGGCGCCCGCCTTGACGCTGGTGCCCGCGAGCCACGACAGATCGCGAGGGTCGGCGCCGCCCGTGTCGAGCAATCCGGCGTCCACGGCGTACTGCTCGACGATCGCGACGTCCGTCTGCTCCGCCTGGCGAAGGAACGCGCTCGCCTGGGCCTTCCACAGCACGGCGGCGATCCGGGCGGAGACGGGCGATGCGCCGGCGGTCGCGGGCGCGACCCAGGTGCCGGCGTGCTGGGCGTAGTCGCGCATCGCGTCCATGACCCCACGGAGCGTGTCGGGGCGCGACGTGACCGCCTGGAGCGACGCGGTGAACGCCTTGATCTGCGCCGTCGTGGCGTCGTCACCGAGGTTGATCAGGGTGATCGCATCGTTCACGATCGCGTCGATCGCCGCAGTCGCCAGGCCGTCCGCCTCGGAGTCGCCGGTGAGCAGCTCTCTCTCGAGCGCTCCGCGCAGCGCCCGGCGGCGGAGGCGAGGTTGATCCTCCGCAGCCAGATCGGTGCCGGCCTCGCCCCGGCGCTGCGCGTCCGGGTCGCACCCGCAGGACTCCCGTGCCATGAGGATGGCTGACTCGGGGGTGACGGCGGTGGCGGGAACCTGTTCTCCCTGGATCTGGGCCAAGAGCAGCCTGCCCGCCAGCGCGCCCACCTCATCGAAGCGGGGATCCACGCTGGACAGGGCGGGTGAGGTGAAGGTGCCGGCGGCGATGTTGTCGAACGCCACGACGGCGATGTCGTGAGGGACGCGCACGCCCTCATCGGCGAGCGCGCTCATCAGCCCGATCGCGTTGCGGTCGGTGCCGACCACCAGGGCCGTGGGGCGACGAGGCGCAGCGAGCACTTGAGGCGCCGCCACCGTGCCGCCGACCTCACCGTTCGAGGGCGTCGCGAAGACCAGTTCGGGGTCAGCCGGGAGGCCCTGGGCGCCGAGCGCCTCTCGGTAGGCGTCGAAGCGGTCGCGGATGTCGCGCTGCGCGAGATTGCCGACGAAGCCGATCCTGGTGTGACCGTGCTCGACGAGGTGCTCCACCGCTGCGATGATCCCGTGCCGGTTGTCCGGCCGGACCACCGGCGCTTCGAGATCCCCCATCTGCGTGCTCGACAGCAGGACGACGGGCTTGCCCGCCGCGTGCGCGCGCGCCAGGTGGTCAGCACCCGCGGCGGTGGTGATCGAGATCAGACCGTCCACCTCGGCCCAGGCGACCGGGATCGAGAAGTCTCCCGGTTCACCTGCCTCGTCTCGTGGCGAGTGCTCCTGGCGGGTCTCGACGACGATGAGGCGGCCATCGGCAGCGACGATCTCCCTGGCCAGGCCAGGGATGAGGCTGCCGAAGAAGTCTCCGCCGAGGCTGGGCGTGAGCACCAGGGCGGTCAGTGGGCGAGTCATGCTCCACCGTCGTCATCGCGTGACTGGCCGTGCATGTCGCCCCTTCGTTGTGGCGGGTAAACGCATCGCGCTCGGGATCGCCGCGCGCGCCTGCAGGGATCCGACTTCTTGGATCCCTCAATCTCAGATTAGTCGACGCGCACGGCCGCGCCCGTCACCCCGCGCAGGGCGACGTGCGGCCCGCGCCGGAAACGTAGAATGCTCCGGTGACCCAGACCGACGTTGCGGGGCAGCGCCGTCGTCGGATGGTGGACCTCGCCCCTCTGAGAGCCAGCCCCGCGTTCGCGCGTCTGTGGGTGGGCGGCGTGGTCGCCGGCATCGGGTCGCAGATGTCCATCGTGGCCGTGGGCCTGCAGATCTACGAGATCACCGAGTCCACGTTCGCCGTGGGCCTCGTGGGGGGCATCGCGCTGCTGCCGATGATCATCGCCGGCCTCTGGGGCGGGATGCTCGCGGACGTCTTCGACCGACGCAGGCTGCTCATCGCCTCCTCGCTCATCGCGTGGCTCTCGGTGCTGGGTCTGGTCGCGCTGTCGACATGGGACGCCGTGCTCAGCTCTGGACCAGCAGGCACGCACGCCCCCGTCTGGCCGTTCTACCTGGTCACCACCATCAATGCCGTCGCCGCCACCATCTCCGGCGCCACCCGCGGCTCCGTGGTGGGACGCATCCTCCCTCCCGAGCTGATCTCCCGAGCCACCGCGCTGAACGGCATCGGCTTCGGCACCCAGCTCACCGTAGGCCCCGCCCTCGCAGGAGTCCTCGCCGCGAGCATCGGCCTGCCGTGGACGTTCGCCGTCGACGCCGTGCTGTTCACCGTCGGGTTCCTGGGGGTATGGATGCTCCCCTCGCTGCCGCGCCTGGGCGAGCGCGTCGAGGCCGGGTGGGGACAGGTGCGCGCAGGCCTGGGCTTCCTCAAGCGCAGCCCCAACATCCGCATGAGCTTCATCGTGGACATCGTCGCGATGACGTTCGGCCGTCCCTACGTGCTGTTCCCCGCGCTCGGCGCGACGATCGTGGGCGGCGGTGCGCTCACCGTGGGCGCCCTCACCGCGGCAGGCGCCGTGGGGACCATCCTCGTGAGCCTGTTCTCCGGTCCCGTCGCGCACATCCACCGCCACGGCATCGCGATCACGCGTGCGATCACGGTGTTCGGAGGCTTCGCGGTGCTGTTCGGCGCCGGCACCCTGCTGATGAGCGTCGTCGAGCACGATGCGGCGGCGGGCTGGTCCGGGATCTACTGGCCCGCGCTCGTACTGCTCGGTGTCGCGATGGCCGGAATGGGCGCCTCGGACGAGGTCAGTGCGATCTTCCGCCAGACCATGATCATCAAGGCCGCTCCCGACGAGATGCGCGGCCGGCTGCAAGGCATCTTCGTCGTGGTGGTCACCGGCGGCCCGCGCATCGGCGACATGTACGCAGGCATCCTCGCGACCGCCGTCGCACTGTGGTGCCCGCCCCTCGTCGGCGGGTTCGCGATCATCGGTCTCATCGCGGTGCTGTCGCGCCTGCGGCGCTCGCGCGACGGACAACGATTCCGGGACTACGACGACCGTCACCCCGTCGCGTAGCGCCCCGGCGATGCGGCCGATGCGTCAGTAGGCTTGAGCGCGAAGAGTTCCGTTCGTCAGGGGGCGTCCATGGCAGTGCGCATCGATCTCAACATCTCGCTGGACGGCTTCGCCACGACGACCGATGGCACGCCAGACGATCCCATCGGCAAGGACTGGTGGCGGCTGGTCGCTCCCTACGTCGCGACCCGCACCGTCCGCGCTCGCGTGTTCCAGGAGACGGAGGGCAGAGGCACCACGGGCGTCGACGACCGGTACGCCCAGGAGTACTTCGCGGAGGTCGGCGCCGAGATCATGGGCGCGGGCATGTTCGGGCTGCACGCTCACCCGAATGATCCCGAGTGGCGCGGCTGGTGGGGTGAGGAGCCGCCGTTCGGGTTCCCCGTCTTCGTGCTCACGCACTCCGAACGCTCCACCCTCGAGATGAAGGGCGGAACGACCTTTCACTTCCTCTCGGCCACTCCGGCCGATGCGCTCGCGCTCGCGATCGACGCGGCGCAGGGCAAAGACGTCCGGGTGGGAGGCGGCGCGACCGTGGCTCGCGAGTTCCTCAAGGCCGGCCTGGTGGATCGACTGCACGTGGGAATCACGCCGATCCTGCTCGGCCGCGGCATTCGGCTGTGGGACGACCTGCGTGGCCTCGAGTCCGGGTACACCGTCACGACGGAGACGGCCGAGAGCGGCGTCGTCCACCTCACCTTCGAGCGCTGAACTTTCGAGTGCGGGGCCTTCGAACGCTGTGGCGGGACTGGGCCACGGGTACTGCTGTCGCAGCACACCGCCTCTTGGCAGGCGCTTCGCGCGGTGCCAGGATGGTGAGGACACGTCCCCGTATCGACCACTGGGGGTGTGCGTGATGGCAAGGCCAACGACCAAGCACGGGCTGCTGAAGGAGTGCAAGGCCAGCAGACGGCGGGTTCTCGACCTGATCGACGCCCTGCCGCCCCACAAGCGCGACGCTGAGTTCGTCTTCGACGACCGGGATCGCAACGTGCGCGACGTCCTCGTCCACCTCCACGAGTGGCACCTGCTGCTGCTCGCGTGGGAGCACGCGAACACTCATGGCGACGGGGCGTCGTTCCTCCCCGACGGCTACCGTTGGAACTCCTACGCGCCCATGAACGTGGCCCTCCGGGACAAGCACGTGGGCACCAGCCTGGCGCAGGCGCTCGACCTGTATCGAGAGTCCTATGACGACGTGGTCGCGATGATCGAGTCCCACACCGACGACGAACTGTTCACCAAGAAGTTCTATCCATGGACGGGATCGACCTCGCTGGGCGCCTACTGCGTCTCCAACACGTCCAGCCATGACGACTGGGCACTCAAGAAGCTGCGCCGGCACGCCCGCAGCTGAGGCCCCCGGCGGGCGCGCTACTCGCTCGGCGTCGACGCCAGGTAGACCGTCGCGGTGGCGTCGCGGCCCTGCAGCGGGTTCGGGAAGGTGATGACCTCGGCCTCCACGTCCACGAACACCTGCTCGAGGATCGCGACGTAGTCGGCGTCCGGCGGGTCGTTGGACCACATCGCGTAGACGCCCCCGGGGGCGATCCGCGAGGCGACGGCGCGCATGCCCTCCAGCCCGTAGAACCCGGCGCTGCCGTCGTCGAGAAGGTGTCGCGGCGAATGGTCGATGTCCAGCAGCACCGCGTCGAAGGTGCGACCCGGCGCCGCGGGGTCGTAGCCGCCCTCGTGACTCATCGCGAAGAAGTCGCCCTGCACGAAGGCGCACCGCGCATCGGCCGTCAGCACCGGTCCCAGGGGGACCAATCCTTTCTCGTGCCACTCGATGACCGGCTCCAGCAGCTCGACCACGGCCAGGTCGCGCACGGCGGCATGCTCGAGAGCGCTCGCGGCGGTGTAGCCGAGCCCGAGGCCGCCCACGACGACGTCCACGGGCCGGTCACCGAGCCGAGCGAGACCGTGGTGAGCGAGCGCCTCTTCGGCGACGGTGAACTGGCTGGACATCAGCCATTCGTCGCCCAGCTTGACCTCGAACACGTCGACGCGCGTGACAGGGTCGAGCCGCCGGCGCAGGCTCACCTCGCCGATGGGTGTCGGGCCCCACCCCAGTTCCTCGAAGCGTGCGCTCATGACAGGTCTCCTTCGGTCGGTGCGGTCGCGACGGCGAACCCCGCCTGGCGCCACGCCTCGTACGTCACCAACGCAGCCGAGTTGGACAGGTTCAGCGATCGCCTACCGGGCAGCATCGGGATCCTCACGCGGTCCGTGACCCTGGCATGCGCCATGGCCTCTTCTGGCAGGCCGGTGGGCTCGGGGCCGAACAGCAGCACGTCGTCGGGCCGGTACTCGAGGTCGGAGTAGATCGTGGTGGCGTGCGCGGTGAAGGCGAACACCCGTGACGAGGGCATCGCGTCCAGCAGCGCATCGAAGTCGGGGTGGACGGTCACCGTCGCGAGGTCGTGATAGTCCAGCCCGGCCCGTCGCAGCTTGGGTTCGGACAGGTCGAAGCCCAGCGGTTCGATGAGGTGCAGGTGCGAGCCCGTCACCGCCGAGAGTCGGATCGCGGCACCCGTGTTCTCGGGGATGCGGGGCTCGTAGAAGGCGACGTGGGGCGCGGCGGACATGCCGCCATCATCCCAGGCCCCGCATGGGCGCGCGCCCAGGGCTCACGTCTCGTCGACGAGGATCCCCTGGTGAGCGGCGAGCAGCGGCGCCACGTCGATGAGCTGCTGCGCTGAGATCGCTGCTCCGCGCATGCCCTCGACGTCGTCGAGGCCGGCGAAGTCCAGTCCGCGCAGGTCCACGTGGGTCATGCGTGCCCGGCGGACCGTGAGGGTCTGGACGGTGCAGCCACGGAACGCTCCCCGCACCAGCTCGGCGTCCATCAGGTCGAGGTCGTCGACCACGCAGTCCTCGAACACCACGTCCGTGAGCCGCGTCCCCCGAAGGTTCAGGTAGCCGAACTTGCTCCCCGTGACGACGGACTCCGACCACTCGCCGCTGTGCAGCTCCGCGGCGCCGATGCGCGAGCGTGTGATCTCGCAGCGGCGCCACCTGCTCGAGGGCGCGTTGAGTGACGCGGCAGCCACCGCATCGGCCCTGCAGTCGGTGAGCGTGACGCCCGTCAGCGTCGCCTCGCCGAGATGGGTGCGGCTCAGGTCGCACTCCGTGAACGAGGAGTCGGTCAGGTCGCGGGTGTCGAAGTCCAGCCCGCTGACGTCGAGCGCGTCGAAGCGCGGTCCTTCGTCGAGGTCGTAGGTATCGGCGCGGGTCAGAGGGGGGAGCTCCACGGGTTCGAGGCGGGGCGGGGTGATCTCGAGGGCCATGACGTCACTGTAGGTCGAGTCGACGAGGCCCGGCAGCGTGGCGCGGACGCTCAGTCGGCCCCGGGGGCGGGGGTGTCGCGCATGCTCCGCGCGGCGACCAGCACGATCCCCACCATGATCGCGACGACGACGGCCACGAGCATGTGCTGAGGGGTCCCCGCTGAGGTCAGAGCGCTGCGGAACACGTGCGTGCCCGCCGGAATGAGCTCGGAGGGGTCCTGCAGGTAGATCCGGCTGCCCACGGCGTAGGTGAAGGCGACGACGACGGCGGGCACGATCCACAGCGCCAGGAGCGATACGACGCTCGCCAGCGCGCGTCTGACCGTCATCACCCCGCACCATCCGACGGCCACGGCGACGATGAGCACGGGCAGCCACCGCACGGTGTCGTAGACCAGCTGCGGGGTGTCGTACGAGGGCATCGCGCCGATGGGCTGGATCAGGGTCGGCAGCCACTGCGCGAGAGCGAGAGCCGCGAACGTGATCGCCACCGTGGTGCCTGCCGTGCCTGCGCGCGCGAGGCCGGTCATCACGAGCAGTCCCACGACGATCCCGACGCTCACTCCCGCGATCATGCCGAGGAGGTACACGAGTGCCCGGGTTGAATCCTCGAGCCCGCCTTGCAGCACCGCCGCAGTCTGGACGAGCGCGACCACCTGCACGGCGGCCGCCCCCGCACCCACCAGCCAGAGGCGGACCGGGCGACCGATGCTCGCGGCGAGTCGTGCGAGCGCACCGGCGAAGGCGGAGCCCATCACGACCATCGCGACCGATGCGACCAGGTAGTACTGGCTGAGCGGCAGCAGCGCGAGCGGCATCTCCTCGGGGAGCGTGTCCGTCTCCCAGATGTTCTGGAGGGGAAGCGTCATGCCCGTGACGAGCCACGGCGCCAGCCCGAGCGCGGCGGACGCCACGCCCGCGAGGACGGCCGATGCGGCGGGAAGCGGGCGCGCCGGCTCGCCGTGGGCCGGCGGGCGCTCGACAGCGTCTCGTCCTTCGGCGGTATGGCTGGGCGCGGGGGAGCCGTTCTCAGGATCGGGAGTCATGCGCCCACCCTAGGGAGCCCGCGGCATGAGCGCGCGGGCAGCGCGGCGAAGCTCAGCGAATGGGGCGGAGCTTGGGCGACGCCATGATCGCGACGAAGTGTCCCGCGAGCACGAACGGCGTGATCGCCACGAGCGCGATGAGCGTCCACCACAGCACGGGAGCGCCCACCACAGTCTGCACGAGCGCGGCGATGAGGATCAGGTGCGTCATCTCGACGGAGTGATACACGCGGTGCAGCGGCACCAGGTTGAAGGCCTTGCGAGCGAGGCGGAGCATCGGGCGCCCGATCTCGCGAGCCTCATGGGAGTCAGGAACGTTCGGCATGCCCACCGCGCCGCGGGCGACGTGAACGGCGTCGTTGAGGAGCTTGTTCATCAGCACCATCGACCCGAGCAGGGCGCCGAGTGCCAGGGGAAGCACGTCGCCCATGGAGATCGCCACGGAGGCCCCGAGCGTGATCGGGATGAGACCTTCGGTCGTGTAGTGCGCGATCTTGTCGAGGAAGACGCCGCGCGGTCCCGACGTGCCGCGCACCCGCGCGACCTCGCCGTCGGAGGCGTCGACGAGCATCTGCGTCTGAGCGAACACGGCCGCCAGGAGCGGACCCGCAATCGACGGGATGAGCAGCGACAGCGCGGCCATCCAGCCGGTGAGGATCACGCCCACGGTGACGGCATCGGCGCTCAGGCCGGCGGCGAGGAACCGCCGGGTGAGACGCGGCGACACCTTGCGCCAGTAGAGCGATGCGCTCCAGTGCTCGGCCATCGCACGTCCGCGGATCGCCGGGGGCTGGCCGATCTCTCGAATCTTGTCGAGCGGCACATCGATGCGTGCGGGATCCACGACGCGTCGCGGGTGCAGGCGGACGGAGCCCTCGCCGAAGAGGTACCCGCTGTCGTGCACCGGAGTGTGGATGGCCATCCGACAATTTTAGCAGGGGGTTCACCCAAAGTTAAGAAACCCGTCATGAGACGTTATCCCCCCTGGTTGCGGGGGCGTGGTAGCACGCTGGACCCGCGTGCACCAGCGCTGACCACGACGCGGTGCGCATTACGCTGGCGACTATGAGCCTGCCCGCACCCCCCGGATCGCGCCGTGCCGCGATGGGCGGTGCCGGTCACAGCCGCGGGACGGCCGGTCGCGACGAGTCCGCGCAGCGGGCCGCGAACGCGGATGCACCTGACATCCCCGATCTGTGGCGCCGCGTGGGCGCGCTCTTCGCCCCGTACCGGCGCCAGCTGATTCTCACGGCCGCGCTCGTGGTGACCACCGCATCGGCCGGCGTCATCCCGCCCCTCATCGTCGAGCGCATCTTCGACGATGCGCTGTTCCCGGCCGGCGGGCCCCAGATCACTCTCTTGATCGAACTCGTGGCGCTCGTCATCGCGATCTTCTTAGGGGTAGCGGTGCTCGGGGTGTGGCAGACCTATGTGACCGCGTCGGTCGGCAACAAGGTCACCGGCGACCTGCGCATGCGCCTGTTCGACAAGCTGCAGTCGATGGATCTCGCGTTCTTCACGCGCACCAAGACCGGCGTGATCCAGTCCCGGCTCCAGAATGACGTGGGCGGCGTCTCCGGGGTGCTCACCACGTTCATCTCGAGCATCGTCGGCAACTCGGTGACCGTGCTCGCGTCGCTCGTGGCGATGATCCTGCTCGATTGGCGGCTCACGCTGATCGCGGTGGTGCTCATGCCCGCGCTGGTGCTGGTGCAGCGCCGCGTGGGCCAGGTGCGTGCGCGGCTCGCGTCCAGCACGCAGGAGTCGCTGTCGGAGATGACGGCGATCACTCAGGAGACGCTGTCCGTGAGCGGCATCCTGCTGTCCAAGGTTTACAACCGGCAGCGGCTCGAGTCCGGGCGCTACGGCGCGGAGAACGCGAACCAGATCGGCCTGCAGGTGCGGCTGTCGATGTCGGGCCAGTGGTTCTTCGGCGTCGTGACCGTGATCATGAGCTCCGTCCCGGCGGTCATCTACCTGGCGTCGGGCCTGCTGATCGCCCGTGCGAACGACCAGGGCGTCGAGCCCGCCATCACGGCCGGCACCGTGGTCGCGTTCACCGCGATTCAGGCGCGCCTGCTGTTCCCGCTGATGGCGCTCATGCGCGTCGCCCTCGAGGTGCAGACGTCGCGCGCGCTGTTCGCCCGCATCTTCGAGTACCTGGACCTGACGCCCGCGATCGTGGATGCGCCCGATGCGCGGGACGCCGCCGAGGCTCCCGGCCCGGTGGGCAGGGTCGAGTTCCGTGACGTCACCTTCCGGTACCCCGACGCGGCGGCCGATGCGGTCCCCACCCTGGATGGCGTGTCGTTCGTCGCCGAGCCGGGGCAGACGGTGGCGTTCGTGGGGCCTTCAGGAGCGGGCAAGACCACGGTGGTGTACTTGGCGGCGCGGCTCCACGAGGCGAGCTCGGGGGCGGTGCTGTTCGCGGGAGCGGACGTGCGGGAGCTGACCCACGAGTCGATCGTCGAGAAGATCGGCGTGGTCAGCCAGGAGACCTATCTGTTCCACGCGACGATCGCGGAGAACCTGCGCTACGCCAAGCCCGATGCCAGCGACGACGACCTCATCGCCGCCTGCCGCGACGCCAACATCCACGACCAGATCCAGCGGTTCGAGCACGGCTACGACACGGTCGTGGGGGAGAGGGGATACCGGCTGTCCGGCGGTGAGAAGCAGCGCATCGCGATCGCGCGCGTGCTCCTCAAGGACCCGCCCGTGCTGCTCCTCGATGAGGCGACCAGCGCGCTCGACACCGTGAGCGAGCGCATCGTCCAGGTGGCGCTCGACCGTGCCGCCGAGGGGCGTACGACCCTGGTGGTCGCGCATCGGCTGTCCACGATCGCCGATGCGGACGTGATCCACGTGGTCGACGGCGGCCGCATCGTGGAGTCCGGCACCGCGGCTGAGCTCACCGCTGCGGGGGGTCTGTTCGCCCGGCTCAAGGCCGAGCAGCGCGACTGACGGGCGCGACCCACGCACGCGCATCGGCCATGGGCCGTGCCTTGACCTTGCCCCTGGGTGAAGCGGTGTGCTGGTGCGTGACACCTCCGAGAGGCGGATGGTGCACGAAAGGAAGACCATGACTGATTTCACTGTCGAAGAGCGTGCGGCGCGTCCCTGGGTGGGCGTCTCCACGACCGGCGAGCTGGCGCACTGGGGCCGCGTCAATGCCCACGTGCCCACGATCTATGCGGCTCTCGCGGAAGCCGGGGGCATCCCCCTCGGAGGCCCGATCTACCAGTACCGGCGGCTGCGGACGGCGACCGAGCCGATGGATCTGACGGTCTCGGTGCCGGTCTCTGCATGCATGGAGATCGGCGACGGCTTCGAGACCGGAGAGATCCCGGCCGGCCGCTACCTCGTCGCTCGCCCGGAGGGTGGCCCGGACATCCTGGACCGCGTGCACGCGGAGATGTGGACATGGGCGGGAGAGCACGGTCTCGACCTCGCGATCGACGAGCGCGCCGACGGCATTCACTGGCATGCGCGCACCGAGCAGTTCCTCACGGACCCGGAGTCCGAGCCCGATCGCAGCAAGTGGGCGATCGAAGTCACATACTTGTTGAGGTGACCACCTCCTCACGACTGTCCATCGGAGAGTTCAGTCGACTGACGTGGCTGTCTGCGAAGGCGTTGCGCCTGTACGAACGGCGAGGGCTGCTCCTGCCCGACCTCGTGGACGAGTACACGGGGTACCGGTACTACCGGGAGGCGCAAGCGGAGCGCGCGCGTTCCATCGCGCTGCTGCGACGAGCGGGAATGCCACTGGATCGGATCGGTGCGGTCCTCGACGCCGACGATGGCGATCGCAGCGCCGTGATCGCCGAGTACCGGGCGGAGACCATCCACGGTCACGAGCGCAACCTCGCGCTCTTGGACAACGTCGCGATCGCGCTCGGCGCCGAGTCGCCACCGATGGCGGACGTCGGCGTGGAGGTGTTCAGCCGGGAGGTGGCCGAGCGGGCCTTCGTGGCCCGCACGCTGCATACGACCGCTGCCGAGCTGCCCGCACACATCGAGGAGACGGCGCGCGCGATGGCACAACGCGCAGGTCAGGCCGTCGACCGCAGCCAACCACTCGTGGTGGTGTACCACGGCGAGGTCGGCTGGGAGTCGGATGGGCCGGTGGAAGTACGCGTGCCGGTGGCGGACCGGGCAGTCGCCGACGGTGTCGAACCCGCGGGATCCGAGTTCTTTGTCGACGTTCCCCTCGGCGAAGTGCAGTTCCCGACCATTCTGCGTTCGTTCGACGCGGTGCGTGCCGCCGCTTCACGAGGACCCTGCCGCCCGTCGGGGCATCCACGCGAGGTCTATCTCGATGGCGATCCGTTCCGCTGCCAGGTGGCGCAGCGCTACCGCGTGCCGATGCGCGCGTGACGCCATCGGCCCGCCGCCCGCATCGGCCGTGCGCCCTGGCCTGACCCAGGCAAGCGCATCGGCCGCGCGGCTGTGACGTCCGGACTGACGGTGGCGAGATTGGTCAGTGCGGAAGCTGCAGGTGTGTCTTCCTCACTGAGCTCCGCGCGGGAGGTCAGTGGGGAGACCGCAGGCCGAGCCGAACATCGGCCGGGTGGGGAAAGCGAAACGGCGGGACCGGGCCCGTAGGCCCGATCCCGCCGTCCGTCTAGAACTGTTGGGTCGACTAGTTGCCGCAGCCGCAGCTGCCGCCGCAGCATCCGCCGGTGTTCTCGGCGGCGGGCGTCTCAGCGCCCTTGTCGATCAGGTCGATGCTCTGCTTCTCAGCCATGCGTGCCTCCTAGAGGTGGGCGACAGCCCCACAGCGGGGCCTGACTCCAGGGTAACCCCGTGCGGACTACCAGATGCTCACGCGCGCCTCGGGGTCGAGCCACAGCTCGTCCTCCTCGGTGACCTCGAAGGCCTCGTACCACGCGCCCACGTTGCGGACGATGCCGTTCACGCGGAACTCGCTGGGCGAGTGGGGGTCCATCGCCAGGCGCGTGACCAGCGACTCGTCGCGAGCGACCATGCGCTCGGTCAGGGCGTATCCGATGAAGAAGCGCTGGGTCGCGGTGAGCCCGTCCACCTCGGGGGCCTCGGCGATGGGGTGGCCGAGCGAGATCTCGTAGGCCTTGAGCGCGATCTCGACGCCCGCCAGGTCACCGATATTCTCGCCCACGGTGAGCGCGCCGTTGACCACGTGCTCGTCGCTCAGCTGCTTCGGCGAGTAGCCGTTGTACTGGTCGATGAGTCGGTTGGCGCGCTCCATGAAGGCGGCACGGTCGGCCTCGGTCCACCAGTCCTCGAGCTTGCCGCGACCGTCGTACTTGGAGCCCTGGTCGTCGAAGCCGTGGCCGATCTCGTGGCCGATCACGGAGCCGATGCCGCCGTAGTTGACCGCGTCGTCCGCGTCCGGGTGGAAGAACGGGGGCTGCAGGATCGCGGCCGGGAAAGCGATCTCGTTAGCGAGCGGCAGGTAGTAGGCGTTGACCGTCTGCGGCGTCATCAGCCACTCGGAGCGGTCCACCGGCTTGCCGATCTTGGACCACTCCCAGTCCTCATCGAACCTCGACGAGGCGCGCATGTTGCCCACCAGGTCGTGAGGCGACACCTCCAGGCCGGTGAAGTCGCGCCACTTCTCGGGGTAGCCGATCTTGGGCGTGAACTGCGCGAGCTTATCGAGGGCGCGCTGCTTGGTCGACGGCGTCATCCAGTCGAGCTGGGTGATGGACTGCCGGTACGCCTCGATGAGGTTCGCGACCAGGCGATCCATATGCGCCTTGTGGGTGGGCGGGAAGTGCTCCTTCACGTACTCCTGGCCCACCAGCTCGCCCGCCACGGCCTCGACGAAGCCCACGCCGCGCTTCCAGCGCTCCCGCTGCTGCGTGGCTCCCGAGAGCACCGTGCCGTAGAACGAGAAGTTCGCCTGGGAGATCTCCTCCGTCAGGTACGGGGCACGGGAGTTCACCACGCGCCAGCGCAGGTACGACTGCCAGTCGGCGATGGCCGTCTCCGCCCACAGCTGCGCGAAAGCCTCGAAGAAGCTCGGCTCGCCGGCGATCAGCAGGTCGTGCGCGGCCTCAGGAAGGTGGATCGCGTCGGCCCACGCCCGCCAGTCGAAGCCGGGCGCCTCGGCGACGAGCCGGTCCAGCGTGGTGGGGTTGTGCGTGAGCTCGGCCTCGCGCGTCTTGACGTTGTCCCAGTGGTGGCTCGCGAGCGCCGTCTCGAGCGCCATGATGCCTTCTCCGGTGAAGCCCACGCCGGTGAGGGCCGCCATGCGGTCGATGTGTGCGACGTACTTCTCGCGGGTCTCCGCGTGAGCATCCTCGCGGTAGTACGCCTCGTCGGGGAGGCCGAGCCCGTACTGGGACAGGTAGACCACGTTCTTGTCGGGGTCGTTCTTGTCCGCGAACACGTAGTAGCCGACGGCGCCGCCCACCCCGGTGCGCTGCAGCGCACCCATGGTGACGGCGAGCGCGGCGCGATCCTGCGCATCGGCGATCGCCACGAAGTCCTCCTCGAGCGGCGTGGTGCCCAAGGCGTTGGCGCGCTCGACGTCCATGAAGCTCGCGTACAGCCCGCCGATCTGCGACTCGGGATCCGCCGCCTCGATGATTGCGCGGGTGTGCTTCTCCGCCTCGTCGCGCAGCGTGTAGAAGCTGCCGTCAGCGGCGCGGTCGTCCGGGATGACGTGCGACTCCGCCCAGGGGCCGCTCACGTAGCGGAAGAAGTCGTCCTGCGGACGCACGGTGGGGGAGAACTCGGACTGGTCGATGCCGGAATGAAGTGCCATGTCCTCACCCTATGGGGGGCCGATGCGCGGGCTGGGACGGTTTCGCTGTCGGCGAGGTCGCGTCGGGGGCGCTGCGGGGCTGCGGAGCGCGCGCTGGCGGGCGGGCCTGGCAGGATGGTCCCATGCGCATCCATATCGCCGCCGATCACGCCGGGTTCGAGCTCAAGCAGCACCTCAAGGCCCATTTCGATGCCGCTGGCCACGACGTGGTGGACCACGGTGCCGAGGAGTACGACGCTCAGGACGACTATCCGGCGTTCTGCATCTCCGCCGCCGAGGGCGTGCGCGACGAGCCGGGATCACTGGGGATCGTCATCGGTGGCTCGGGCAATGGCGAGCAGCTCGCCGCCAACCGGGTGACGGGCATCCGTGCCGCGCTCATCTGGTCGGAGGAGACCGCGCGGCTCGCGCGCCAGCACAACGATGCGCAGGTGGGGTCCATCGGCGGTCGCATGCACTCGCTCGAGGACGCCACGGCGATCGCGGATGCCTTCGTGGCCGAGCCGTTCAGCGGCGACGCTCGTCACCAGCGCCGCATCGACGCGATGACGTCGTACGAGAAGCGGCGCTGAGCCTCTGACTTACGCGGCCGCTGCCGCTCCAGTGCTGTCCTGGCGGGACATGAGTGCTGGATTCACGCGGAATCCCGCACTCATGTCCCTCTCTCGCGCGCGGCGCTGTCGCTAGAAGTCCCAGTTCGCCAGGGGAGCGACAGGCGACATCATCGCGACTGCAAGTTCGCGGGCCTGGCCAGGAGTGTGCTCGAGCACCTGGCCGGCGGCGGCGAGCGACTCGACGCTGGTGCCGCCCAAGTAGACGGTGGACAGGTGGCGCACGTCCATGGTCAGGTCTGCCACTGCGCCCTCGGCGCGGGTGACGGTGGCCTCTCCGTCGCGGACGACGATGCGCCATGTGCCAGCGTTGTCGGGGACGTGCTTGTCGGTGAGCCCCACGGTCACGTCGCAGTCGTGGAAGTACTCGCGTGACTGGAGCGCCGTCGGGACGTCGAGCAGGCGCACCCACAGGTTGTCGATCACCTTGGAGCGAGCCCCGCGGGCGTCCTTGAGCTGATGCAGCAGGGGATCGTCGGTGGCGAGATTCTCGGTGTAGGTGGTCTCGACGAGGTCGAAGTCGGTCAGCGTCTCCCACAGTCGCTGCGAGGCGGCGGGAGTGAGCGCACCGTGCTCGCGCACCTGGCAGATCCCGTCGTGGATGCCGATGTCAGAATCGGCCTTGCGGCGGAAGAACGCGTAGGCGACGGGCTCGCCGCGGTCCTCGACGATGGCGATGCGCCACTTCTCCATGCCCTTGCGGTTGCCGAGCGGGTCCGTGAAGCGCGCGTTGCGGCCGGAGCCCACGGGATTGAGGATCGTGCCAGGACGGGTGAGCTTGGCCTGCAGGTCTGCGACCAACTGGTCATGGGCATCGAAGTCCGCACGCTCGAGTCGCACCGTGAGCTCGTCGGCGCCTTCGACCTTCCACATGCGAGGGCCGCGCGGGATCGACGCCTTGACCGTCTGCGCGCCCATGCCGTATCCGAAGCGGGCGTAGATCTCCGCCTCCATCGCGTACAGCGTGCTCACTGCCTCACCGCGCTCGAGGCACCGACGGAAGTGGTCGTGCATCATCTCGGTCATCAGGCCCCGACGGCGGTGCGACGGGTGGACGCCCAGCCAGGACAGTCCCGCCGCGCTGACACGACGGCCTCCGGGGGTGATCATCTCGGTGCCGAAGCTCGCGTGCACGGCAGCGATCTCGCCGACGGCGCCGCGACGCTCGTCCGTGACCTCGAGGCCGCGGGCCCGCTCCACGGGCAGAGCGTCGATGTAGTCCTGCCGGTCCTCGATGAGCCACTCGCCCACGAAGGCCCACTGGACCACCTGGAAGAACTCGTCGAGTCGCGCCTCGGGGACGGTGATGGACTGGTAACCCTCTGCCTTCTTCATGCCCCTAGGGTTCCAGGTTTCTGCTCGGGCCCCAAACCCTGACGCCCACGCACTGTCTGCGAGCGAGGCGAAGGTCGGGGCGCATGGTCGCTAGAACCCGAAGTTCGCGACGGGCTTGATGTCCGAGGCCATCGCTCGGGACAGCTCTGCCGCAGTGCCGGGAGTGCGCTCGTCGACGAGCCCCGCGCGCAGCAGCTCCGTGATGGTGGTGCCGCCCAGGTACGCGGCCCCCAGCTCCTGGATGTCGATCCGGAGGTCCGCGCTGGCCGGGTCCGCGCCGTCGTCCCGTGTGACGCGCGCCTCGCCGCTGGCCACGTGGATCCTCCACACGCCAGCGTTGAGCGGCAGGAACGCGTCCTCGAGATGGATCGTGACATCGCATTCTGCGGCGTATCCGCGCGCCTGCAGCGCCTCGGCGACGTCGAGGATGCGGACCCACAGATTGTCGGCCACTGCGACCTTCGCCGAGCGGATGTCCTTGAGGCGGAGGAGGAGCGGGTCGTCGAGCGCGAACTTGCCCGCGTAGGTGGTCGCCATCAGGTCGAAGTCGACGAGCACCCCCCAGAGGCGCACGGTGGACGCCGCGTCGAGCGCGCCCCACGCCCGCACCCTGACCTTGCCGTCGGGTCCGGAGTCTCCCCAGTCGCCCTTGCGCTGGAACAGCGCCCATGCGACGGGGTCCGCGCCATCGCGCACGACCGCGATCCGCAGCTCCTCGCCGCCCTCGCGGTCGATCTCGAGGTCCATGAGGATGTCGGCCAAGGTCTGCGGTGCGAGAGTCGTGACGGTGCCGGGCCGGGCCATGCGCGACTGGATCGAGCGGATCTCGTCGCCGTGGCGCTCGAGAGAAGCGGAGTCGATCTCGACCGAGAGAGCGTCCGAGCCCTCGAGCGGGCGGATGTCGACGCCTCGGCCCAGCTGGACGCGTGCCTCGGTCGCCGCCAGGCCGTAGCCGAACCGCTGGTAGATCTGGGTCTCCGCAGCGAACAGTGTCGAGATGACCTCGCCGCGAGCCAGGGACCGGGAGAAGTGGTCGTGGATCATCGCGCGCAGCAGCCCGCGGCGGCGATGTCCGGGGTGGACGCCCACCCAGCTGAGACCTGCGGTCGCCACCTCGCGGCCGCCCGGCACTCGCGTCTTGAACGCGAACGACGCGTGGACCGCGGCAAGCGTGCCGACGCGCCCGCGCAGCGGATCGACGACCTCGATCGCCCGCGTGCGGTCCCACGGCAGGATGTCGTGGATGAACCCGGCGTCCTTCTCCGGGACCGTGAACGCGAAGGCGAAGGCGTCGACGTGCAGGACCTCGGCGGCACGGGAATGGTCAACGGAGAGGGCGTGATAGCCCTGAGGTGTGGTCACGCCACGATTGTGGCACCAGACGGCGACTTTGCGCTCGCGCAGCGGGGCGAGGTTCAGTGCGGCTGGGAGCGGACCTGCTACTCGGCTGCGGCCTGCTCCACGGCGTCGCGGAGGCGCTCGTACTCCACCTTGATGCAGCGGTTCTCGACGACATCGAGTCCGGCATCGCGCGCGAGCGCTGCCGACTCCGCGTGGGCGACGCCGAGCTGCATCCACAGTGCGCGCGCACCCACGGCGATCGCGTCGTCCGCCACGGGAGGCACGTGCTCGGAGCGCCGGAACACGTCCACGATGTCAGGGACCACGGGCAGCTCGGCGAGCGACGAGTAGAAGCCGTGGCCGCGGATCTCCTGGCCTTCGGCCATCGGGTTGACGAGGTAGACCTCGAACGGCGTGCGCGTCATGAGCCACGCGGCGATCGAGTAGCTGGTGCGGTGGTCGTTCGGCGATGCGCCGACGACGGCGACGGTTCGCGCGCCAGCCAGCAGATCCACCAGCGCGTCGTCGTCGAGTGCGTGCGTGGAGCCAGCGGATCCTGGGGTGGGGCAGGCCTCGCCTGACGGCTGTCCGGGCAACTTGATGCTCATACCTCCGGAACGTACCGGCACGCCGGACATTCCCGAAATCGGTGTGGGAATGGCCCACAGGGACGGCTCGTTACCTGGGTGTCCGACCTCAGAGGAACAGACGTGAAGGAGACAGCAATGGCGACCAAGTCAAGTCCCGACATCGGTATCAAGGAAGAGGACCTCAAGTCCATCAATGCAGGACTCGGGCAGGCGCTGGCCGACACGTTCACCCTGTACCTGAAGACCCAGGGCTACCACTGGAACGTCACGGGACCTCACTTCCGCTCGCTGCACCTCATGCTCGAAGAGCAGTACAACGCACTCTTCCTCGCGGCAGATGACCTTGCGGAGCGCATGCGTGCGCTCGGCGTGGAGGCGCCTGGCTCGATGGCGGAGATGCTCGAGCTCGCGACTCTCAAGGACCACGAGCCCGCGTCCGACGCCATGACCATGGTGAAGAACCTGCAGCGCGACCACGAGGCCATCGCCGCGGCGATCCGGCCCCTGTCGGAGGCCGCGGACGAGGCCGGCGACGGCGCGACCGCAGACCTCTACAACGGGCGCCTCGACTTCCACGAGGAGACGGCCTGGATGCTCCGGGCCTTCGCCTCCTGATGGCGCCAGTCGTGACCGGGTTCGGTTCACGGCGCTGACACTGTCCCCTCCCGGGACGAGTCCCCGACCCCCCTCGGGACTCACGGGCCCTCGCCGCACGGCGGGGGCCCGTTGTCATGTCCGGCCGCGTGGGGCGCAGGTCCAGACGTGACAACGGGCCCCCCGCCATATGCGAGGGGCCCGTCGTCCGTGGCGCGGCTGAGGGGCACGCCAGGTCTAGGTTGTCTGAAACTTCTGTCAGGCTAGCGCTTTCGCGAGGCTCGCGACAGAGGCGCGCGAAGAAATTTCCGCGACTAGATGTAATACATCGCCGGTTCGCGCTGCTCATGATGCGAGACGGCGCCCTCCGGCAGGGCATCCGGGTCCGGGTGCCGGTACGAATCACCCGCGTCGATCGACGACGCTGCGGTGCCCGCTTCACGCGAGCTGGGGTGCTCGCGGATCTTCGCCGGGATGCCCACCGCGGTCGCCCCATCGGGGACGTCCTTGACCAGCACGGCATTCGCGCCGATCCGCGCATCGCAGCCGATGTGCACCGGCCCGAGGACCTTGGCGCCTGCGCCGATGACCACCCGGTCGCCGACGGTGGGGTGGCGCTTGCCAGGGCTCATGGTGGTGCCGCCGAGCGTCACGCCGTGGAAGAGCAGCACGTCGTTGCCGACCACGGCGGTCTCGCCGATCACCACGCCCATGCCGTGGTCGATGAAGACGCGACGCCCCAGCGTCGCACCGGGATGGATCTCGATCCCGGTGCGACGGCGGGCGTGCTGAGACCAGAGCCGACCGTAGGTGCGCAGACCGTGATTCCACAACCAGTGAGCGGCACGGTGGTGCCAGATGGCGTGGACCCCCTGATACGACAACGCGATGACGATCCACGAGCGCGCCGCAGGGTCGCGTCTCATGGCGGTGCGGATGTCCTCGAGCGCGAGGCTCAAGAATCCAGGGTGGTCAGACATACGGGGACGGGCCTCTCGTGCTCGGTCAGTCCATCAGGTCGGCGTAGAGCACCGAGGAGAGGTACCGCTCGCCGAACGACGGGATGATGGTGACGATGGTCTTGCCGGCGTTCTCGGGACGCTTGGCGACCTCGATGGCCGCGTGCAGCGCCGCACCCGAGGAGATGCCCACCAGGAGGCCCTCCTTGCGAGCCGCGGCACGGGCGGTCGCCACCGAGGTCTCGGAGTCGACGTCGATGACCTCATCGTAGATCTCGGTGTTGAGGATCTCGGGCACGAAGTTCGCGCCGATGCCCTGGATCTTGTGCGGGCCGGGCTCGCCGCCGTTCAGGATGGGGCTCTCGGCCGGCTCCACCGCGATGATCTGGATGCTGGGCTTGCGTGCCTTCAGGACCTCGCCCACGCCGGTGATGGTGCCACCGGTGCCGATGCCGGCGACGACGATGTCGACTTCGCCGTCGGTGTCGTTCCAGATCTCCTCGGCCGTGGTGCGGCGGTGGATCTCGGGGTTGGCCTCGTTGGCGAACTGCCGCGCGAGCACCGAGCCGGGACGCTCCTCGGCGATCTTGTTCGCCGCCTCGACGGCGCCCTTCATTCCCTCGGGTCCAGGGGTGAGGATGAGCTCGGCTCCGAAGGCCCGCAGCAGCGCGCGGCGCTCCTTCGACATCGTCTCGGGCATCGCCAGCACGACGTGGTAGCCGCGAGCGGCGCCGACCATCGCGAGCGCGATGCCGGTGTTGCCCGAGGTCGCCTCGACGATGGTGCCGCCCGGCTGGAGGTCGCCCGACTTCTCAGCGGCGTCGACGATCGCGACGCCCAGGCGGTCCTTCACGGAGTTCGCGGGGTTGTAGAACTCGAGCTTGCCGAGCACGGTCGCGCCGGCGCCTTCGGCGAGAGCGTTGATCTTGACCAGGGGAGTGTTGCCGATGAGGGCCGTAGCGTCCTCGAAAATCCTTGCCATGAGTGGTCTTCCTTCGGTGATGAGGCCCTGAGAGGGCGTGTCCGGTGAGAACAACAGGAGTGCATCGGGATTCGATACCGGGGCGAGCGCTGGCGTGCATCGAGCCCGCTCGTGGCGGGCGCGCGCTAGCGCTCTACAGACAGCAGCAGCACATGCAGCTGCGGAGGGTCGCACACATCAGCGGGGCAGGCGAGAACGGCGCGTAGGCGCTGTTCTCGGTGCTCATCTCGCTGACCTTTCTGTGCGGACGTCTGCCAGAGTAGCGCCGATGCGCGGGCGGGAGCAAGAACCGCGGGCTCGGGAGGACGGCGCAGCGGGCGGGGTCTAGGGTGAAACCGAGCCGCGCAGGCGGCAAAGGAGCGGAACCATGGCAGTGTCGACAGTGCTCGCGCAGCGGGAGATCAAGGCGGACCCCCGCGAGGTCTGGGGCGTCATCACGGACATCGACGGCGCGGCCGAGGTGCTCTCGGGCGTGATCTCGATCGAGCGTCTCGAGGGCGAGGGCTACGACGTGGGCGTGCGGTGGCGCGAGACTCGTCGGATGCTCGGCAAAGAGGCGTCCGAGGAGATGTGGGTGGCAGCGGTCGATGCACCCCGGTCGACCACTATCGAAGCCGAGTCGAGTGGCACTCGCTACTCCACGGTGTTCACGTGTGAGCCGCGCGGGCTCGGAACGCTCCTCAGCGTGGCGTTCACCGGCGAGACCGTGAACCCTTCGCTTGGCCAGCGGCTGGCGTGGGCGCTGTTCGGAGCGCTGGGACGCAAGGCCTCAGAGAAGGCGCTGACCCGGGACCTCGACGACATCGCACGAGCGGCGGAGGCTCTCGGGCGTACCTAGGGCTCGGCGGCGCATCAGAGCGTCGCGACGGCAGCGGGTCCGTCCCGCGAGGAGGGTGACATGGAGTGGTTCAGCATTGACGGGATCCCATGGCTGGGAGTCCTGCTGGCGTTCGTCGCGACGTTCGCTCTGGGGTTCTTCTGGTACTCGCCGCAAGGCTTCTTCCGGCCGTGGCAGCGAGCGGTCGGGTTCACCGACGAGCAGATGAAGGACGCGAGGATGGGGCTCGCGTTCGGTCAGATGGTGGTGGGCAACGTGCTCGGGCTGCTGTTGCTCGCGGTGCTGCTGGTCGCCCTCGGAGTGGACAGCTGGTGGGGCGCCGCAGTGACGGGCGGGGTGCTCGGCTTCGCGTTCCGTGGTGGGGCGCACCTGCTGCACGACGGCTTCGCGATCCGGGGCCCGGTGGCCACCTGGATCGACACGGCGCACGACACGCTGGCGCTCGCGGTCTCGGGCCTCATCATCGGGCTGTTCCTCTAGCCCGCACCCCTTGTCCGGCACTCATGGTCGGCTCTGCGCGATGGTGGAGTGCTGTCCGGCACCTACTGACGCCTAAGCAAATGGAGCGGGTGACGGGAATCGAACCCGCACCATCAGTTTGGAAGACTGAGGCTCTACCATTGAGCTACACCCGCGTCACCGGTGCGAGGGGCGCGAGCCCGTCTTCCCGGCGCGTACTAGAGTAGCCGAGCCCGGCCGATGCGGGTACCGCGCGCGCTGTGGCGACGCGCGGACGGGGTGTAGCGCAGCTTGGTAGCGCATCTGCTTTGGGAGCAGAGGGTCGCAGGTTCAAATCCTGTCACCCCGACGTTTGTCAGGAGTTTCGCCCTCCTCGAGGTGCCACATGCGTGCGGTTGGGGACGTCGGACTGTAGTTGCCCGTGTGCGGCCCGATAGTTCGCACTGTCGTAGAGCGCGACGAACGGGCCCGTCCACGAGCACTGGAATGATGACCGGATGGACTCCGTTGTGCGCCTGCGAGTGACCCAGGCAGGGTGCGTCGCCCGCCTCGCGGAGGCGTTTCTCGCGATCCCGCCTGAACTTGCTCCAGTCGAACGTGCGCGGACCCAAGCGATCCGCGAGTAGATCTACTACGGGTACGAGAAGCCCATGGCGAGGGCGCGCCAAGCACCGCTGTTGTGGGGCAAGTACGAGGAGGACCGGCCTTGGTCAGCGGCGGCGGTCCTCGTACTTGACGGGCGTGCCGTGCGTGGCAAGCGGCAGCTGAACAGGGAGCACGTCCATGAGGCGTCGAGACTAGTCGAGACTAGTGCGGTTGCTCCTCGAGAGAGCGAGAAGCCCAGAAGAGACTGCCGACCTCCTCGATGCCAACCTGGCGACATGCACGGTGTGAAGCGCGACTGCATATGCTGCTAAATGGGAGGCAGGGTTGTTCTCCCGATTCTGAAAGTCAGCCGAGCACGAACGGCCCACTGAAGGGCGGCTCTGCAGTGGGGGCACCTTCACGAACAGGGTCCACGACGACAACCTCTTCACCAAAATAAGGATCGGAGTCACTTATATCTAGCCTATCGTGAATCATCAGGCGAAAAGTGTTGTTGTGCTCTACCCACTGGAAGTATTGTACTACCAACTGAGGAAAACTCTCGCTAGATGTGTACCCTTCGATCGAGAGTGCTGCGTAGGGGTATTGGTGATCTTCGTTGAAGGCTGGGAAGGTTCCAGTGCCGTGGCGAGTAATTCTAGAAGGGTCAATATACTCTACGTTTGCTCCGGGGTCTTCTTTGTATTCTGCAACAATTGAAATATCCCCTTTGAGGTAATCGTTTCCCTGCGGCTTCTCGTTGGCTTCCCGTGAGAAATAGTGGCCGGTGAGACAGTCTGCGATATTCAAGGCAGCTGTTTCGCTCCGCTCTTCAGACGTGTCTTTCACGAGGTCGTTCACGACCTGGATGCGATTCTTGAACCACTCCGCCACGATGGCCGCATCGGTACGTGGATCCAGTGCGATCTCGTCTTCTATGTTGGCCGCAAAGAACGCGTCGCAGCGGAGATCCCTTTCGCTCTGGTCCAGACTTTCCCACCCTGGGTCGGCGAGTTGGTCGTAATCAATCTCCCCTGAGAAAGCATGCTCGAACGATTGTTGTGTAGCAGCAGGGGATGTCCTTGGCTCAGATGTCGCGCTCGGCCGGGAGGTTGGCGTAGGCGGAGGAGACGTTGGCTCGTCGGTCGCGGAGCCTGTGCTGCAAGCCGCGAGGCTGATGCTCCCTACAGTCGCCAGAGCCGTAAACACGATGACGCGGCGGAGCGCTCGTCTAGTGTGCAGCATGAAGATCGTCTCTCCAGGTTGTTGTTGTGTTCCTCGCGGATCGCGGACCACTGAAAGCCGCTAGCCAGAACCTACCCGCCCTGCTGCCAGCACGTAAAGAGCACCCCGCGATGGCGGTTCTCTTGGTTGGGACTGCTGAGGGTCTTGGTGACTCGGTAGGTTGGGCCGCGTGGGCGACCTATGGCGCCATGGTGGTCTCAAACTCAATGGGCGCCAATCGGTCTAGGGCGCGCTGTCGTCGACGGCGGTGATATGTCCGTTCGATCCAGGTCACCATCGCGGTGCGCAGTTGCTCGCGGGTGGCCCACGACTGGCTGTTCAGGACGTTCTTCTGCGGTAGTGCGAAGAAGGATTCCATGGCGGCACTGTCGCCCGCGGCACCGACGCGGCCCATGGATCCGACGAGGCCGTGGCGGTTGAGTTCGTGCTGGTATTTGCGCGATCGATACTGGCTCCCACGGTCCGAACGCACTGTCACAGGACCGGCCGGGCGGCGTCGCTGGACCGCCGTCCTGAGGGCGTTGACGGCAAGGTCGGACGTCATGCGCGCGTCGATCGAGTAGCCCACGATCCGGTTGGAGAACACGTCGTTGACGGCACAGAGATAGAACTTGCCAGTGCCGGTCCAATGTTCCGTGATTTCCGTCAGCCACAACCGATCAGGCTCGTCCGAATTGAACGCCCGCTGCACGAGGTCGTCGTGCACCGGTGGACCGACCCTGCCGGTCTTCCCACGACGCTTGCGCTGGATGATCGACGTGATGGCATGCTCAGAGCACCCCGCCACGCCCCGCGCTCCGACGCCGTGAAGCCACCGTCAGCGAGCTCGTCAGCGATGAACCGGTATCCGAACGCCGGGTCGTCGTGATGGATGGCGAACGCTGCGTTGGCCAGGTGAGCATCCACCCAGTCCCGGTCCGACACAGGGTCCTTGAGCCACCGGTAGTAGGGCTGCTTGGCGATCTTCAGCACCCGGCACGTCACCGCGACCGGCACCCTCACGGGCGCCCTCTGCGCGGCCCGCTCGCGGACGAGCAGGTACATCATTTTGGGGAACCACTGAGCTTGAGGTTGGCCTGCGAGAGATACGCTGCCGTGCGCCGAAGCACCTCGTCTTATTGCTCGAGCAACCGGTTCTGGCGACGCAGTTCACTGCTCTCAGCAGACTGATCAGTGCTCACGCCGACCCCACGGCCCTCATCAACCGCCTCCTGCTTGATCCACCGCTGCAGACACGTTGACGAGATCCCGAAATCTCTCGCGATCTGCTCGACCGACGTGTCCGGTCCCCGGTTGCGGGCAACCCTGAGCACGTCCTCCCTGGACTCCTTCGGAAACGCTTCTGGCATGAGGAACATCCTTCCAGCAGCGACCCTCGTTACCGCGAGTCAGGAATCACCTCAACCCTCGGCAGTCCCAACTTCTTGCCGACATTCCTGCGGCCGATTCAACGGGAGACCGCTCAGACTGGCCTCCCGCCGCTCACATCGCTGGTCGTTCGCGCAAATGACGGGCGAGTGGGACCTGGCTACATTACCCACACACGGGTGAGCAGCATCGACGACGATCACGAACGCGAAGTTGCCGCCGCTGAAGACCGACTCGCGTGCTACCGGCGCTTCGCGCCCGATGTCCCGACCGATGCGGTGCCTCAGCTCACGGCTCGCCATCGAGCCGTGCGTGAACTTAGTGGTCGAAAGGCAACGCGCGAGAGGCCCGCCGCCCAGGCGTGCCCCACGTGTGGCTACACGCTTCCGGCCACGGGCCTCTGCGACGACTGCGACTAAGCGCGTGGTCCTTCGAGTCGGTGCAGCGTTGGGGACATGCCACCAGAAACGGCTGTGATCCAGAGTGATGTGGTGTGAACATGGCGATCACCGTCTCACCTGCTAAATGACAGTGTTAATGGTCTAGCGTGACCTGTTGAGATCCACCATGAAGTGCCTCGGCAGGAGCAGAGGGTCGCAGGTTCAAATCCTGTCACCCCGACGTGTGGGATGGCCGGCGCAGGTAGCGCGCCCCGATCGCTACGCGCTGACGCGGGCCGCGCGGCCACCCACCCTGACGACGTCGCCCACCTGGAGCTGGTGTCCGCGGCGGTCATCGACCTCATCGTTCACGCGAACCGTGCCGGAGCGGATCGCCTCCTTGGCCTCTCCGCCAGAGTCGACCAGCCCCGCGAGCTGCAGGAACTGGCCCAGGCGGATGCCGTCGCCTCCGACGGGAACGTTGGGGACTTGATCGGGGGCTGCCATGCCGCCATGCTAGCCCGCGTCCTCGCCCCGGTGCGGTGTGATCAGCGTGCCGTTGCCGTCGTGCCACAGCAGCCTCCGAGCGAGCACCAGGTCGGCCACCCTCTGGGCGGCATCCATGGCTGGCCGATAGCCACGGGCTTGCCCGCACCCCCACAGGTCACGTGCGGGATTCGGCGACTCCTGGGACGACGCACTCCCTGCTCGGGGGGCCTTGTCGCAGTACCACCCACCGTCCGGCCACTGCCACCTGATGAGTCGGCCTGCCATGACACTGGTGCGGTCCTCCACGAGCCCGAGCCGCACCGCGTCTCGATGAGCCACTCCTCCGCACCGCCCATGACTGGGATGGGCCCATGTGCCTAGTGGTGGTCTCGCGAGCCACCGTACGATCGAGAGACGAGCCCTGTTCGCACTGGTCCCGGCGCCGAGGCGCATCGAAGGGGTCTGAGCCATGCCGAGCACCGCCGCTCCCGCATCGTCGACAGAGATGCCTGCCGTCGCATGGCACGCCCGGACCGCGGATCAGGCGCTGGAGGCGTGGCAGACCGATGCCACGGCTGGCCTCGAGTTCGACGAGTCTCGTCGGCGCCTGGAGCAGTACGGCCCCAACACGATCCCGGAGGCGCGCCGGCGTGGCCCATTCGTCCGCGCGATCGCGCAGTTCAACAACCCGCTGATACTGGTGCTCCTGGTCGCCGGCACGGTCACGGGCGTGCTGCAGCACCACCTCGACTCCGCAGTGATCTTCGGTGTGGTCGTGATCAACGCGATCATCGGATACGTCCAGGAGGGCAAGGCCGAGAATGCCCTCGACGCCGTGCGGGCCATGCTCGCCAGCCATGCCACGGTGGTGCGGGAAGGAAGCCGCCACCGAGTCGAGTCCGGGGAGCTCGTCCCCGGCGACATCGTGCTGCTGGAGGCCGGCGACCGTGTGGCCGTGGATCTCCGCCTGCTACGCGAGCACGGCCTCCGCGTGGACGAGTCCGCTCTGACCGGAGAGTCGATGCCCGTGGAGAAGGACATCGGTCCCGCCCCGGTCGACGCGAGCATCGGCGACCGTACCTGCATGGCCTACTCGGGCACGCTCGTCGTCCACGGGCAGGCCCGCGGCGTCGTGATCGCGACCGGTGCCGGAACCGAGGTGGGGCAGATCGGAGCGATGGTCAGCGAGACCACATCGCTGGCGACGCCGTTGACCACGCGGATCGACCAGTTCGCCCGCCAGATCACCGGGTTCATCCTGATCGTCGGAGCACTGGCGTTCGCCTTCGCATGGGGGGTGGGCGGTCACAGCGTCCTCGAGGCCTTCCTCGTCGTCGTCGGACTGGGGGTCGCCGCCATCCCCGAGGGCCTGCCGGCGATCATCACGATTGTGCTGGCGATCGGGACCCGTGCCATGGCGGGCGAGCGCGCCATCGTGCGACGACTCCCCGCCGTGGAGACGCTCGGCTCGGTCACCGTGATCTGCTCGGACAAGACGGGCACGCTCACCCGCAATGAAATGACCGTGGTGCGCGTCCTGCTTCCCGAGAGCGAGCTCACGTGCAGCGGCGTCGGCTATGCGCCCGACGGCGGACTCGCCGATGCGCACGGCGCCGTGGACCCGTCGGAGTGCCCGGTGCTGCTGCGCCTGGCCACCGCCGGGCTGCTGTGCAACGACGCGGTGCTTCACCACGGTGACGACGATTCGTGGAGCGTGGTCGGCGACCCGACCGAGGGCGCGCTCGTGACGTTGGCGATGAAGGCGGGCCTGGAACGGCACGAGGTGGCTGCTGACTTCCCCCGCGTGGACCACGTGCCCTTCGAGTCAGAGAACCGGTTCATGGCCACGCTTCATCACGACCACCGAGGGCACTCCTTCATGGTGCTGAAGGGCGCGCCGGAGCGCGTGCTCGCCATGTGCGGCCTGGCGGGGAACGACGAGTGGCACGATCGCATCGTCCGCGCTGCCGCTGAGGGTGAGCGGGTGCTGGCCTTGGCCACGGCCGAGGTGGGGCCCGAGACCGACTCCCTCGACCTCGAGCACCTGCCGAGATTTGATCTGATCGGGATGGTCGGCCTCCTGGACCCACCCCGTCCCGAGGCGGTCGCGGCGGTCGCCGAATGCCAGGCAGCGGGCATCACCGTCAAGATGATCACCGGAGACCATGGGGCCACCGCTGAAGCGATCGGCCGGGAGCTCGGCCTGCAGTCCGAGGGAGTGCTCACGGGGGACGCCATCGAGGCGATGGACGACGAATCGCTGCGGGCCGCCGTCGACGAGAACGACGTGATCGGACGCGCGAGCCCTGAGCACAAGATGCGGCTGATGGCCGCCCTCCAGGCGCGCGGCCACTACGTCGCGATGACCGGTGACGGCGTCAACGACGCCCCAGCGCTCAAGGCGGCGGACATCGGTGTGGCGATGGGGCACCGCGGCACGGACGCTGCGCGAGAGGCCTCCGATCTGGTCCTGACTGACGACAACTTCGCCACCATCGCGAGCGCGGTCAAGCAGGGACGCGTGGTCTTCGACAACATCAAGAAGTCACTCCTGTTCATCCTGCCCACGAACGGCGGCGAGGCCGGGTTGATCCTGGTGGCGCTGCTCCTCGCGCGGACCATGCCCGTCACCGTCGGGCAGATCCTGTGGGTCAACATGGTCACCGCAGTGACCCTCGCGCTGGCGCTGGCCTTCGAGCCTCCCGAGCCCGGAGTGATGCGGCAGTCGCCGCGCGCCCCCACGGAGCCATTGATCACTCGGCCGCTCGGCATCCGGATCGCGTACGTGAGCTTCGTGATGGCTCTCATCACGTTGGCGGCGTTCGAGTGGGAGCTCTCGCGGGGCGGCTCGATCGAGGTGGCGCGGACCACGGCGGTCAACGTGCTCGTGTTCGCCGAGATCCTGTACCTGTTCAACGTCCGGCATTTCACCGCGTCTGCTCTCAATCGCCGGGCCTTCACGGGCAACCGCGTCGCCCTGGTCGTGACCGGTGTCCTCATCGCACTGCAGGTGGCGTTCACCTACGCGCCGCCTCTGCAGAAGGTCTTCGCCAGCGAGGCGCTCGGGTGGGCCTCCTGGGCTGTGATCATCGGCCTGGCCATCGCCAAGTTCCTCGCCGTCGAAGCGGAGAAGGCGCTCTGGCGACGCCGGGGAGTGAGACGGATGTAGTCCGGAACCCCCGGCGAGCGCGGGGATATACCGGACACTTCGGTCCAATGTCACGGTCATCCCTGGCACATGGCGAATCGGAGGATTCCGTCCGCTATAGTCGCCCCGTGACCTCCACTCCCCGCGCACTCTCGTCCCTGCTCACCGCCGGCCTCGCCGCCCTCGCTCTGGTCGCTCTCGCGCCTGCCGCGCACGCGGCGTCGGAGTCGATCACCGACGACCTCACGGGCTCGCCGCTCCAGATCGACTCGGATACCGCGTGGCGCACGTTCGACGTCACCACGGCTGGGCGGGTCGAGAACGTGGTGGTCACCCTCGACTTCCACAAGACCGACGGCCAGTGCTCAGCGCCGGCAACCGGAAGCGCCTTCTCGAACGAGATCTCCATCGGTCTCACGTCTCCGGGCGGGACTGGCATCAGCCTGGTGAGGCCATGGGACGGCGTGGAGACCGGGACCGGCCAGTATCCCGACTACTCGAGCTCGCCGGGTCGCGTCGTGATCGTTCTTGACGACAGCGCTGCCACCATGGTCGGCAGCACCAACGCCGGAGTGCCGGAGTCCGGAACGTTCCGCCCCGCGCAGCCGCTGTCCACCTTCGACGGCGACAGCACGCTGGGCACCTGGACCCTCAGGGTTCAGGACACCACGGGTGGGGATCCGCTGTGCTACTACAGTGCGACCCTCGACCTTGAGATCGCGCCGGCACCTGTCCTCGCCGACGCCTTGTTCGACGACATGCTCCTCGGCGAGGCGAGCTCGGCCTCGATCCCGCTCGAGCCACTCAGCCCGGCCGCTGACTCGTTCGCCATCACCGAAGGCGCGCTGCCCGCTGGCGTGGAGCTGAACCAGACGACCGGAGAGATCTCCGGCACCCCGACCGAGCGTGGCGACTTCGCCTTCACCGCGATCGCGACGAACGAGGAGGGCGACTCGGTGCCCGTGGAGTACAAGGTCCGTGTGACGGAGTCCGCGACGCTCAGCGGCGACGCGACCGCTCAGGCACGTGCCGGTGTGGACTTCACCTACACGCCGTCGTTCGACGCGGGCTTCCCAGCCGCGACCGAGGTGACGCTGGCCGCAGGCGACCTGCCCGACGGCATGGCTCTCGACGGCGCCACCGGCGAGATCACGGGGGCGTCCACCGGCGCTGTCGGAGACTTCGCCGTGACGCTCGCTGCCGACAACGGCGTGGGCGAGCCCGCCACGCTGGATCTCGTCATCACGGTGACGGCAGGACCGGTCGTCGAGATCGACATCGCGGCGGGGGAGACCACCGTCGACGAGGGCGGCTCGCTCGACTTCGTTGTGACGGGGGCCGATGAGTTCGGCAACCCCGTCGTGCTCACCGAGGACGAGGCAGTGCTCAGTTCGGACGTCGAGAGCGACGTGGTGGACGGCCACACCGTGTCCTTCCCCACCGCCTCGCCGCACGTGATCACCGCGACGCACCTCGAGACCGGCGTGACCGCATCGGTCACGGTCGAGGTCATCGCCGCACCGGTCGTGGAGACCGCCGACGACAACGGACCCGAGGAAGTGCTCGCGGACACCGGAATGCGCCCCGAGCACGCCGCTCAGGCCGCGGCCGCATCGGCTCTGCTCCTGCTCGGAACGGGCCTCGTGACTGCTGCGGCACGCCGCCGCGTCTGACGGCCAGCGGTCAGCGCGCGAGCGCTGACCGCACCGCCCGGGTGGTCTGGACCGCCACGAGCGGCACCAGCGCCAGGACCAGCGCGACCAGCCATGCCACGCCAGGGATCGCGGCGAGGCCCAGGACGTCGCGCAGCGGCGGGAACGTCATCGCGGCCATCGTCAGCGTCCCCACGACCGCGAGCGCGGCCCACAGCCACCGGTTCCGACGCGCGCCCCGGAACCCGGACCCCGACTCGGAGCGGGCGTTGTAGACGGCGAGAGTCTGCGCGAGGGACATGGTCAGGAACGTGATGCTCTGAGCCTGCGCGTTGCTGAGGTCCAGCCACAGGTGCGCGGCCCCGTACGCGGCGAACCCCGTAGCCGCGACCAGCAGTCCGTGGAGCGCGATGCGGCGCAGGACCGCGCGGGAGATCACCGGCTCGCGCGGGTCCCGTGGCGGCTCCTTCATGACGTCGGTGCGACTCGGCTCGAGCGCCAGCGCGAACGACGGCACCACGTCGATGACGAGGTTGTTCCACAGGATCATCAGCCCGGCCAGGGGAGCGGGCCACCCCGCGAGCACGGCGACGGTGATGACGGCGACCTCGGCGACGTGCCACGAGAACAGGTACTGCCCGAACCGACGGATGTTCGTGAAGATCCGCCGCCCCTCCTGGACTGCGAGCTCGATGGTGCCGAACTGGTCGTCGAGCAGCACCACGTCGGCCGCGTCCTTGGCGACGTCGGTGCCCGACCCCATCGCGACCCCGACGTCGGCCTGACGGAGCGCCGGGGCATCGTTGACGCCGTCCCCCGTGACCGCCACCACCTCTCCCTGGGCCTGCAGCGCCTCGATGATCCGCAGCTTGTGCTCGGGCGCAACGCGCGCGAAGATCGCGTCGCCCTGCAGGAGCGCGCTGAGCTCGTCCGGGTCCATCTCGGCGAGCTCGGCGCCGGTGAGGGCGCGCTCGGTGCGAAAGCCCAACTGCCGGCCGATCGCGGTCGCGGTGTCCGGACGGTCGCCGGTGATCATCACCACGCGCACCCCGGCGCCGTGCAGCGCCTCGACGGCGGCGCTGGCCTGGGTGCGCGGCGGGTCGTGCATCCCGACCACGCCTACGGCCCGCAGGCCTTCGAACAGCTCGTCCCCGTCGCCTGACGCCTCACCACGGGCGAAGGCCAAGGTGCGCAGACCCTGGGTCGCCCACGTCTGGGCCGCGTGAGCAAGGGCCTGATCGCGCGCGGGGTGAAGGATGACCTCGGGTGCGCCCTTCGCGTGAACGATCCCGTCGACCACCACCGCCATGCGCTTGCTCGCTGAATCGAAAGGGACCTCGTCGTCCCTCGCGGAGGCCTCCCGCAGGCCCCTCCAGTCGAGTCCCGCCTTGCCTGCGGCCTCGAGCAGCGCCACCTCGGTGGGGTCGCCCACCGGATCGCCCTCCTGATCGATGTCCGCGTCATTGCACAGGGCCGATGCGTGCCACAGGTGGTCGTCCTCGGCGCCTTCCGCGACATGCGTCTCGACGACGGTCATCTCGTTGCGGGTGAGCGTTCCCGTCTTGTCGGTGCACACCACCGTGGTGGAGCCGAGCGTCTCCACCGCCGGCAGCCTGCGCACCAGGGCGTTGCCTTGAGCCATGCGGCGCATGCCCACCGCCATGGTGAGCGTCGCGACGGCCGGCAGTCCTTCCGGAACCACGGCGATGGCGAGCGCCACCGCGATCTCGACCATCTCCGTGACGTCGTTGCCGCGCCACCACCCGAGGAGGAACAGCACGATGGAGCCGATGACCACGCCGATCGCCAGCCGGCTCGACAGGTGGTTGAGCCCCGCCTGGAGCGGCGCCTGGGTCTGCTCGGCCGACGAGGTGAGCTCCGCGATGCGACCCATCTCGGTGCGCGCTCCGGTGGCGACCACCACGCCGCGCCCGCGGCCCGCGAGCACGGTGGTGCCCATGTAGGCCATGCACGTGCGCTCGGCGAGCGGGGTGCTCGAGTCGACGGGCGAGGGGTCCTTGGTGACGGATGCGGATTCGCCTGTGAGTCCGGCCTCGTCGATCTGCAGCCCCTCGGCGTCGATGATGCGCAGGTCGGCGGGCACCTGCTCGCCGGACTCGATTCCCACGATGTCGCCGGGAACCAGGTCTGCGGCGTCGACCTCCTCGCGCCTATCGTCCCGCTCGACCTCGGCGACGGTGCGCAGCAGGTTCTTGAGGGCCTCCATGGACTTGGCGGCCTTGAACTCGGTGCCAAATCCGACCGCGACGTTGACGATCAGCGCGATGAGGATCGCGATCGCCTCCACCACCTCGCCGACGAACAGGCCCACGACGGCGGCGCCGAGCAGCAGCACGATGACGGCCTGGGCGATCTGCCTCCAGAGCAGCACCCACCACGGGGTGCCGCCGTCGTCGGCGATCTCGTTGCGGCCGATGCGCTCGCGGCGTCGGCGCGCCTCCTCCTCGGTGAGACCCACGCCGGCGTCCACGTCGAGAGCGGTCAGCACGTCGTCGGTCGGCCGCGAGTGGGGGGAGGGCATCGCGCGAAGTGACGCGGCATCGTCTTCCCCCGGCCCCGAGGCGTCGCGGGGCGTCCGCGCGAACAGGGCAGCCACGACAGTCCTTCCGCCAGGGGTGGATGGGTCTCCTCCAGTCAACCGTGCGGCCGCGCCCCGCCCGCGGGACCTAGGTCGCAGCGCCGCCCGCGCATCGGCGCTCCATCCTCCGCCCGCGCATCGGCCGCCTCATCGCCCAGAGCGAACCCGTTTGGGCGCGAGCGTGCATCGCGACTAGACTCGATGGGTTGCCCGACTGCGGTATGCCCGCATACGGCGAGGCCATCACCCCCATTCACAGGAGCACATTCGTGACCAGCGCCATCGAGAAGATCGACGCCACGACCGTCAAGCTGACGGTCAACCTGACCGAAGAGGACATCAAGCCCTCGCTCGACCACGCCTACCAGCACATCGGCGAGCAGGTGCAGATCCCCGGCTTCCGCAAGGGCAAGGTGCCGCCGAAGATCCTCGAGCAGCGCGTGGGCAAGGGTGCCGTCATCGAGCACGCCGTCAACGACGGCCTGCCCGGCTGGTACTCGGCCGCGGTCGAGGAGCAGGGCATCCGTCCGTTCGGCCAGCCCGAGGTCGAGGTCACCAAGGTGCCCGGCGCCGAGGACGGCGACGACAGCCTGGAGTTCACCGCCACGGTGGAGATCCGCCCCGAGGTCGAGCTGCCCAAGGCAGAGGACATCACCGTCGAGGTCGAGCCCGTCGAGGTCTCTGACGAGGACGTGCAGGAGCGCCTGGACCAGCTGCGCGAGCGCTTCGGCTCGCTCAAGACGGTCGACCGCCCCGTGGCCGACAACGACTACGTCACCATCGATCTGGCCGCCAAGCTCAACGGCGCCGACGTCGACAACGTGCAGGGCACGTCCTACCAGGTCGGTGCGGGCAACATGCTCGAGGGCCTGGACGACGCCCTGATCGGCCTGTCGGCCGACGAGGAGACCACGTTCGAGGCGCCGCTCGCCGCTGGCGACAACGCCGGCGAGAAGGCGCAGATCACCGTCAAGGTCACCGCCGTCAAGGAGCGCGAGCTCCCCGAGGTGGACGACGACTTCGCTCAGCTCGCCTCCGAGTTCGACACCGTGGACGAGCTGAAGGCGGACCTGCGCGAGCAGGCCGGTCGCATCAAGGCGAACAACCAGGCCGTCGAGGCTCGCGAGAAGCTCATCGACGCCCTCAAGGACGCCACCGACTTCGAGCTCCCCAAGAAGGTCATCGAGAACGAGGTCCACACGCACCTCGAGAACGAGAACCGCCTCGAGGACGACGAGCACCGCGCCGAGGTCACCGAGGAGGCGCACAACGCGCTGCGCGCGCAGATCCTCCTCGACCAGCTCGCCGAGGACCTCGAGATCGAGGTCGAGCAGAACGAGCTCCTCGACTACCTGCTGAACGCGTCGCGTCAGTACAACATGGACCCGAACGAGTTCATCCAGCAGGTGGAGAAGTCCGGCCAGATCCCCGCGATCGTCGCCGAGGTGGCCCGTTCCAAGGCCACCGCCTTCGCCCTGCGCCGCGCCACCATCAAGGACACCGCCGGCAACGCCGTCGACCTGTCCGCGGTGATCGGCTCGCTCGAGGATGAGAAGAAGGATGACGACATCGACGAGGCCGCTGTCGCAGCCGCCGTTCAGGACGCTGCGGGCGACGACAAGTAATCGTCAGTTCGCGCACAAGAGCCCGGGCGACCACCTGAATTCAAGGCATGGTCGCCCGGGCTCTTTGCTGTGCGGAATGCGCGGCTGTCTGCAGTGAGCTGACGCTGTCAGCGTGCATCCGGCCGATGCGCGGGCCGGGTCAGGCGGTCAGGCCAGCAGGTCTGCCGACGGCCTGGATCTCGATCGAGGTGTTCGAGCTGGTGCACCAGTCCGCGGGGTTGTCGCCGCCGCACTCGGAGCCGAGCCAGCCGAAGAACGCGATGAGCGCGATGATGCCGGCAACGCCCAGCACGAGCACCACATAGCTGATGATCAGGCCGGCGAGCCCGAACCCGCCGTTGTCCGCTTCGCCCTTCCGCGCGGCGCTGCGGCCCATGTGGCCCAGGATCACGCCGCCGATCGCGGTGACCCAGGTGAACAGGCCGATGATGGCGAGCACCAGCGAGGTGATGTTCATCCAGTTCTTCGCGGTCTCGGGACGAGGACCGGTCGGCGCCATCGAGGGGCCCGTGCCGTAGGGCTGGGCGTACTGGGGTTGGGCGTACTGGGGTTGGGCGTACTGGGGCTGCCCGTAGGCGGGCTGTGCGTACTGCGGCTGCTGCTGACCCGGCTGCGGCGCCCCGTTGTCCTGAGGCACTGTGCTGTCCTGAGGCGGCTGCTGCATGGGGTCGTCTGGTGTGGTGCTCATGGGATGCTCCTTGGGTCTCGTGATCCCTCCCAGATGAGCGTAGGCCTGGCGCCCGGCGACCGCATCGGCCGAGCGCCTGAGATATCAGCCCCAGACGTGAGGGTTGACCCGGAGGGGGTCAGTAGGTGGAGCTTCCCGCCACGAGGAACGCGCCGACGAAGATGACGTACGCGACGATCGCGAGCAGCCCCAGCGCGAGGAACACATACCCCGTGATGAGCCCCGCCAGGCCCAGGCCGCGGTTGTCGGCCTCACCCTTCTTGACGGCGTTCAGGCTGAGGTGACCGAAGATGATGCCGGCGATGCAGCCGATGCCGGTGACGATCGTCGAGAGCGACGCCACCAGGGCGACGATGCCCATCCAGTTCTTGGCCTGGCGCGGGTTCGGGCCGGCGTAGGGCAGCGGGTACCCCTGCTGATACTGGCCCTGGTCGTAGCCGGGCTGGGCGTACTGCGGCTGCTGGGCGTACTGCGGCTGGGCGTACTGGGGCGCCTGCGGAGCGGGCTCGCCCCAGGCCTCCGGCTGCGGTGCCGAGTGCTGCGCGCCGCCGTTCTCGGAGCTGCGGGCGAACGGGTCGTCGGGCGTGGTGCTCATGGGTGCTCCCTGGTCTGGTGATCGTCCACCGACGAGCGTAGTCCTGAGGCGCCCCCGCGGCACCCGCCACGCGCCTGGTGCCGGCCCTTCCCGGCGGGGAGGACGACTGGGCCCCGGCACCCGCATCGGCCGTTCACCCCGTAGCGAAAACCAGGGGGAACTGGCATGGATGCGCGTGCGTCGCCGTTAGGTTTGACGCAAGACCACAGGACGAGAGGACGAACGTGAGCGACACGATCACGGCACGCGGCGACGGCGGAGGCATGGGTCTCAACGACTCGATCTTCAACCGGCTGCTGCGCGAGCGCATCATCTGGCTGGGCGATGAGGTGCGCGACGACAACGCGAACGCCATCTGCGCACAGCTCATGCTGCTCGCCGCGGAGGACCCGGACAAGGACATCTACCTGTACATCAACAGCCCCGGCGGCTCGATCACCGCGGGCATGGCGATCTACGACACGATGAAGTACATCAAGCCCGACGTCGCCACCGTGGCGATGGGCATGGCGGCCTCGATGGGGCAGTTCCTGCTCTCGTCCGGCGCCCCGGGCAAGCGCTTCGCGACCCCGCACACGCGGGTGTTGATGCACCAGCCCTCGGGCGGCATCTACGGCACCACGACGGATGTGCGCATCGGCGCCGAGCTGATCATGCACATGAAGAAGGTGCTCTCCGAGCTGACCGCCGAGCAGACCGGCAAGTCGGTCGAGCAGATCACCAAGGACGCGGACCGCGACCGCTGGTTCACCGCCGAGGAGGCCCTCGAGTACGGCTTCGTCGACAAGGTGATCATGCACGCGGCCGATGCCGGCGACGAGTCTCAGGGAGGCAACGCGTGAGCGACATCACCCAGGCCATTCAGGCTGCTGGACGCACCGGCGGCTACGGCGGCTCGGCCCCCGCGGGCCCCAGTTCGCGGTACATCTTGCCCTCCTTCGAGGAGCGCACGGCCTACGGCTTCAAGCGCCAGGACCCGTACGCGAAGCTGTTCGAGGACCGCATCATCTTCCTCGGCGTGCAGATCGACGACGCCTCGGCGGACGACGTGATGGCGCAGCTGCTCGTGCTCGAGTCCCAGGACCCTGACCGCGACATCACGCTGTACATCAACTCGCCCGGAGGCTCGCAGACCGCGCTCACCGCGATCTACGACACCATGCAGTACATCAAGCCGCAGGTGCAGACCGTGTGCCTCGGCCAGGCCGCCTCCGCGGCTGCCGTGTTGCTGGCGGCGGGCCAGCCCGGCAAGCGTCTCGCGCTGCCGAACGCCCGCGTGATGATCCACCAGCCGCGCATCGAGGGCGGTGCCCGCGCGCAGGCCTCGGACATCGAGATCTACGCCGAAGAGATGGTCCGCATGCGCGAGTGGCTCGAGTACACGCTCGCCAAGCACACCGGCCAGACCGAGGAGAAGATCCGCGACGACATCGAGCGCGACCGCTTCCTCTCGGCCCAGGCCGCCAAGGACTACGGCCTCGTGGACCAGGTGCTCGAGTCCCGCAAGGGCGTCGACACGGTGGCTCCGGATGACCGTGCCTCGGCCCCCGTGCTCGGGTCGGCCAAGGACGGCGCCGCCAAGGACGCTGGCAAGAAGGACGGCGGCTCCTCGGAGCCCGACGCCAAGCCGGACCAGACCAAGTAGTCGCGGCTTCTGACCGCGCACTGACGGCCGCCCCCGATTCGTCGGGGGCGGCCGTTCGTCGTCCGGGCCAGTGGCCGCGCACCCATCCGTCAGCCCGGCCGATGCGAACCCTAGGTGAGGCTGCTTCGCCCCCCTCGCGACCGCATCGGCCGGGTGCCGGCAGGCGCGGTGAGCCGAGGGCGAACGCGCGGGGCGGCGAGTCGCCCGGCACGTGTCGGACAGCGTGGGTAGCCTGGACGAAGATGGCCACGGCCAGAAGGAGGCCTTGATGACTCGACCGGCGGACAGCGGCGACCTGCTGAAGTGCTCGTTCTGCGGAAAGACGCAGAAGCAGGTGCGCAAGCTCATCGCGGGCGGTGGGGTGTACATCTGCGACGAGTGCATCGAGCTGTGCAACGAGATCATCGAGGAGGAGTTCGCCGAGGCGGCGCAGACGGAGTTCGCCGAGCTGCCCAAGCCGCGCGAGATCTTCGACTTCCTGGAGCAGTACATCGTGGGGCAGGAGTCCGCCAAGCGGGCGTTGTCGGTCGCGGTGTACAACCACTACAAGCGCGTGCGTGCCGGCGAGGGGACGTCGACCGTCGCCGAGGACGGCATCGAGATCGCCAAGTCCAACGTGCTGTTCATCGGTCCCACGGGAACCGGCAAGACCTACCTGGCGCAGACCCTCGCGCGCATGCTCAACGTGCCGTTCGCGATTGCCGACGCCACCGCGCTCACCGAGGCCGGCTACGTGGGCGAGGACGTGGAGAACATCCTCCTCAAGTTGCTGCAGGCCGCCGACTACGACGTCGAGAAGGCGCAGCGCGGCATCATCTACATCGACGAGATCGACAAGGTCGCCCGCAAGGCGGAGAACCCGTCGATCACGCGCGACGTGTCCGGCGAGGGCGTGCAGCAGGCGCTGCTCAAGATTCTGGAGGGCGCGCAGGCCTCCGTGCCTCCGCAGGGGGGCCGCAAGCACCCGCACCAGGAGTTCATCCAGATCGACACCACGAACGTGCTGTTCATCCTGGGCGGCGCGTTCGCGGGGCTCGAGGAAATCATCTCGTCCCGCGTGGGCCGCAAGGGCATCGGCTTCGGCGCTCAGCTGAAGGAGGCCGACAACTCGGACCTCTTCTCGTACGTCACGCCCTCCGACCTGCACAAGTTCGGGCTGATCCCCGAGTTCATCGGGCGCATGCCGGTCATCGCCACCGTCTCGCCGCTGAACATCGACGCCATGGTCTCCATCCTCACCGAGCCCAAGAACGCGCTGGTCAAGCAGTACCAGCGCATGTTCGAGCTCGACGGCGTGGAGCTCGAGTTCGACCAGGCCGCGATCGAGGCGATCGCGGAGCAGGCTCTCGAGCGTGGCACCGGAGCACGCGGGCTGCGCGCCATCATGGAGGAGGTCCTCCAGGGCGCGATGTTCGAGGTCCCCGGCCGTGACGACGTGGCCCGCGTGGTCGTGACGCGCGAGGTCGTGATGGACCGCATCACCCCGGCGTACATCGAGCGCGAGGTCGAGCGCGAAGAAGGCGCCGCCTAACCCTGTCCGGCACTCATTGTCGCCTATGGAGCACATTGGCGCCCTGTCCGGCGCTGGTTGACGTCTCACTGGAGTCGTAGCGGCTGTCCCCGTCGGCGACGCTACGGCCTGGTTCCACAGACCAGCGGAGGATCGACGCTCCATGCCACCGCAGTCCAGGTACTCGTGGTCCCATGCGAACGCTCAGAGTTGTGCCACGGGCCGATGCCAGTACCGACTTCCTCGATCTCGTTCGACAAGATCCACGTGCGTTCACATTCGCTGAGCTGGTTTCGATGTCGTCGCCTCGTGCGGTGCGGGGTGCGCTCGCTCGCGGCCAACTCGTGCGGCTCTTGTACGACTCCTACGTCGCTGCAGAGCATCAGGGTTCCTTCCAGGCACGCGCCGACGCAGTCCTAGCGTGGCCCGGTGTGACGACGGCGCTAGGCGGAACCTCCGCGCTGTACCTCTGGGGAGCCTGGCCCGAGCCGCCGGCCCGGGTCGACCTGTGCATCGGCGCGCATGACCACGTTCGCGCTCCCCGGTGGGTGCGAGTCCGTCATGTCTCGTATTCGCTACCGACCGAGAAGCGTCACCGCATGGCCACGGTAGCGCCGCCGATAGCGGCAGTCCAAGCGTTCGGCGACCTTCCCGTCTCCAGACGTGGAGAAGCACTCTTTCACCCTCTCCGCGCGGGAGTGGTGAGCCCCGAGGACCTTCGCGATGCAGTAGAAATCGTGCCGCGGGTGCGAGGACGCAAGGACTTCTTGCGCCTGCTCGACGCCGTCGCCGCTGGCGCTGAGTCTTGGCTCGAGGCTGAGGGGATGCGTCGAGTCTTCAACACCACGGAGTTCGCACAGCTGTTGCCGCAACACGTGCTCGACGTCGATGGTGTGCGATATCGGGCGGACCTCTATGACACGAACACGCGAACCGTGATCGAACTCGATGGAAGCCAGTTCCACGACTCCAGCCCGCGACGCGTGCGCGACTTGCGCCGCGACGCGGCGTTGGCGTCGATCGGCATTCTGACGATTCGGCTCAGCTATCGCGACGTGGTGGAACGTCCGGAGTGGTGCCGTCGAACCGTCCGCGCCGCCCTCGATGCGCGCGCTAAACGTCCATGAGCGCCGGATAGGAGGTCGGGACGGCCCAGAGGCGACAATGAGTGCCGGACAGGAGAACTAGTCGGCGAAGACCACGTTCTCCGTGCGCATCACCGACGTGTCCGCGATCGACGCGCCGGAACCGTCCTCGGGTCCCTCGCCGTCGACACCCGGGTCCAGCGCCGCTTCCGCGTCCACGATCTGCAGCGCGCGCACGCGGCCAGCCGCCATCACGTCGGCCTTCGCCGCGAACACCGCAGCGACCTTCGCCTCAGGCACCAGCAGATCCACCGATACCAGCTCGGTGCGCTGAGAGACCTTCGCCTCGGATTTGATCTTGCGCAGCGTCGCGAGGGCGGCGCCTGCGGCGTCCACGAGGGTCGCGTTTGGCGCGTCGCCGGCGACGGCACGCAGCGTCTCGGACGTGGGCCACGGGGCGCGGTGCACGGTCTCGGGCCGGAACCATGACCACACCTCTTCGGTCGCGAACGGCAGCACCGGCGCGAACAGGCGCAGGAACGTCTCCAGCGCGATGGTCAGCGCGGCACGGGCCGATGCGGCCTCGGGCGAGCACTCCGCGAACGGGTCGATCGCCTCGCCGGGTGCCGCGCCGTCGTACGCGCGCGTCTTCACCAACTCCACGTAGTCGTCGCAGAAGGTCCAGAAGAGCGACTCCGTGAGCTCCAGAGCACGCGTGTGGTCGTACGCCTCGAGCGCGGCGCCGGCCTTGTCCACGACGTCGGCGAGCCCGGCCAGGAGCGCACGGTCCAGCGGCTGCGTGACGAGCGAGTGCGCAGATTCGGAACCGCCCAGCACCCCGCCGGTCACGTGAGCGGTCGCCCGCAGACCCTCCTCGAGCGACTCGTCGGCCGCTGTGGCGATGCCGGTCGCACCGAGGACGAACTTCGAGGCGTTCAGCACCTTCATCGCGAGGCGACGGCCCACCTTCATCTGGCCCTCGTCGAAGGCCGCATCGGTGCCCAGGCGAGCCGATGCCGCCCAGTAGCGCACCGCGTCGGACCCGTGGGTCTCGAGCAGGCCCATCGGCGTGACGACGTTGCCCTTGGACTTCGACATCTTCTTGCGGTCGGGGTCGAGGATCCAGCCGGAGATCGCGGCGTGCTTCCACGGCAGCGTGCCGTGCTCCAGGTGGGAGCGCACCACGGTCGAGAACAGCCAGGTGCGAATGATGTCCTGGCCCTGGGGACGCAGGTCCATCGGGAAGACCTTCGCGAAGAGCGCGGGGTCGGTGCGCCACCCGCCCACGATCTGCGGCGTCAGCGACGACGTCGCCCACGTGTCCATGATGTCCATCTCGCCCACGAAGCCGCCGGGCTGGTCCCGCTGGTCCTCGGTGAACCCCGGCGCAGCGTCCACGGACGGGTCCACGGGCAGGGTGTCCTCGGCCGGCACAATGCGCTGGTCCCACACGGGCTCGCCGGCCTCGTCGAGCGGGTACCACACGGGGATCGGCACGCCGAAGAACCGCTGGCGCGAGATCAGCCAGTCGCCGGTGAGGCCGTTGACCCAGTTCTCGTACCTCTTGCCCATGTGCGCAGGCACGAAGTCCAGCTCGGCGCCACGCTCCAGCAGCAAGCCGCGCAGCTCGGCATCGCGACCGCCGTTGGCGATGTACCACTGGCGCGAGGTCACGATCTCGAGCGGCTTGTCGCCCTTCTCGTAGAACTTCACGGGGTGCGACACCGGGCGCGGGTCGCCATCGATGACGTCCGCCTCGCGCAGCATCTCCACGACGCGCTGCTGAGCCGAGAACACCGTCTTGCCCGCCAGCTCCGCGTACGCCGCCACCGCAGCTGGCGAGTCCACGCCTGCCGGTGCATCGGCCGCGAACCGTCCGTCGCGTCCCAGCACCGAGCGCATCGGCAGGTCGAGTTCGCGCCACCAGATCACGTCGGTGACGTCACCGAACGTACAGATCATCGCGATGCCGGAGCCCTTCTCGGGCGAGGCCAGCCGATGCGCCACGACGGGCACCTCGACGCCAAAGAGCGGCGTGCGCACGTGCTTGCCGAACAGCGGCTGGTAGCGCTCGTCGTCGGGGTGCGCCACGAGGGCCACGCATGCGGGCAGCAGCTCGGGGCGGGTGGTCTCGATCCACACGGAGTCGTAGGAGCCGGTGGCCTCCTCCGTGTCCGCCGCGGGCTCGAAGGCGACGCGGTGGTAGGCGCCGGGGCGCTCGCGGTCCTCGAGCTCGGCCTGCGCGACCGCGGTCCGGAACGTCACGTCCCACAGCGTGGGGGCCTCCGCCTGGTACGCCTCGCCGCGAGCCAGCGACCGGAGGAACGCCTGCTGGGCGACGGCCTGCGCATCGGGCTCGATGGTCTGGTAGGTCCGCGACCAGTCCACCGAGAGCCCGAGGTGACGCCACAACGCCTCGAACTGCTTCTCGTCCTCCTCGGTGAGCCGCTCGCACAGCTCGACGAAGTTGCGACGGGAGACGGGCTGCTGGTCGGCGGCCTTGATCGACTTGCCTTCGCCGCCCACGTGCGGGGGCTCGAAGCCGGGCTCGTACGGGAGGGTCGGGTCGCATCGGACGCCGAAGTAGTTCTGCACGCGGCGCTCGGTGGGCAGCCCGTTGTCGTCCCAGCCCATCGGGTAGAACACCTCGCGGCCGCACATGCGCTGGTAGCGGGCGATCACGTCGGTGTGGGTGTACGAGAACACGTGGCCCACGTGCAGCGAGCCGGAGACAGTGGGGGGAGGGGTGTCGATCGAGTAGATCTGCTCGCGGTCCTTGGTCTCGTCGAACCGGTACGTGCCCTGCGACTCCCAGGCCTCGTTCCAGCGGTCTTCGAGTCCGTCGACGGTGGCCTTCTCTGGGATACGCGCAGTCATGGGGGCCATTCTTTCAGAACGCGGCCGATGCGCGGGCACAGCAGTCTGCGGGCGCCAGCGACGCTCAGCGTCCGCCAGGAATCACGGACCTCCGAATCGCGACAAGCACCGACCACTGGGACGCTAAGGCGGGGAAGGGCGTGCGGTTAGAGCTCGACGGCTGTCACGACTTCCGTCGGCGTCGTCGACCCGCCCTCGGGCTCCACGCTCACCGCGACCGCGGCGGCGCCGTCCAGGTCCGTGATCCACGCCAGGGCGAGTTCACCGTCGCCGAGCACAGGACCGGGCACGGGGGCCGAGCCATCCGCCGGCACCACCCACACCTGGTAGGTCTCGCCGTCGGGAAGGTCGGGGGTGTCGCCGATGAGTGCGACTCCGCCCTCTGCCTGGGACACGTGCAGGGTCGCGGCGCCCAGTCCGAGGGCATACTCGATCGAGTCATCGGCCGTGCGCACGCGCTCGGCCTCCTCCGCGAGGGCGCGTTCGTCGGCGCCGCTCGCGATGAACCCGATGCCCACGGCCACCACGGCCAGCACGCCAGCGGCGGCGACCAGCAGCCGCGGGCCGATGCGGCGGCGACGGCGATCGGCCGATGCGCGGGCCGCGTCGAGCGACGCGGGCGCAGCGGGGGAGTCTGGCGTCGTCGTCGATTCGGGCGCAGCGGCGTCCTCGGATACCGGCACCTGGGCGGTGCGGGCGATCTCGTCGAACACTGAGCCGTGCAGGCTTGCGGGAGCGACCGTCGACGCGTCGTCGCCGGGCTCGGCGAGGGCGTCGAGCGTGCCGTCGAGGCTGGCGAGCTCCGACTGGCACTCGTCGCAGTGGGCAAGGTGCTCCTCGAAGCGGCGAGTCTCGTCGTCGTCAAGGGCGTGGAGGGCGTAGGCGCCGACCATCTCGTGCAGATCCATGGCTATCCCTCCTCCAATGCGTCGCGTAGCCGTTTCATACCGTCTCGTATTCGGGTCTTCGTGGTGCCGAGCGGCACTCCGAGCCGTGCCGCCACTTCTGTCTGGGTGCATCCGCCGTAGTAGGCGAGCTCGATCGCCTCCCGCTGAATGTCCGTCAGCGTGTCGAGCGCTCCTCGCACTCGCTCCGACTGCCAACGTCGGAAGTCGACCTCCACCACGGTGTCCTGGTCCGCAGGCATCTCCTCGCGTTCAGCGACGGCGGCCTCGGCCTCCATCTGCTGACGCTGGCGCTGCTCGCGGCGCACACGATCAACGGCACGCCGATGCGCGATCGTGAGCATCCACGTCTTGGCGCTGCCGCGGCCGGGCTGGAACTCCGGAGCCTTGCGCCACGCCTCGACCAACGCCTCCTGAGCGATGTCCTCGGCCATGCCAGGGTCCCGCACGATCCGCAGTGCCAGCCGGTACACCGGCGTCGCCATCGCGGCGTACACCCCCTCGAACGCCTGAGCCGAGCCTCGGCCCGACGCCACCAGCAGGTCGTCCAGCCGCTGAGCGGCAGAGGCGTCCGGCTCGTGGCGCGACACGCGGGGCACGTCGTCGCTGACGGCGTGCAGGTGGCGTCGCTCCATGGGCGACCTCCGTTCGGGGCGGACGGCGGCGTTCATCTAGGCTCCCCCATCGAAGCATCGATGCAGTGGATCTCGGACCATCGCCGCGCCGTGCCGCCGCTCAGAAAGAGGCACGGCGCCGCGACTGTGACCGAGGTTCGCACGCGGAGGGGCGCCGGATTGGTCGGCGTCCTCCGAGGCGCCGGAGGATCACCAGGGACGGTGGCGCCGTGTCGGTGCAGGTTGGTAGCGTCGCCGTCGTGAGTGTCGCGAAGGTCAGTGCCGAGTTCCTCAGGTCCCTCGAGGGCTTCGACGCGACGGCGGGCAGCGAGCTCAAGCCGCGCCTGCGGGAGATGATCCGGCTCCGCTGCTCGCACATCAACGGCTGCACCTTCAGCGTGCGCCTGCATTCGGAGCAGCTCGCGGCCATGGGCGAGCGCCCCGAGCTGATTGCCGCTCTCGCGCGCCCCGTCATGCTGATGCGGGAGGATCTGGTGAGCGAGGGGGACGCCGCCGCGCTGCGGTTCGCCGAGATTCTCACCGACTACCCGCGCGGGCTCGAGCCCGCCGCTCGCGACGAGGCCGGCCAGTTCTTCACGAGGAAGCAGCTCGGCGCCGTGGTCGAGACGGTCGCGCTGGTCAACGCGTGGAACCGGGTCACGCGCGGGATGGAGTAGCGCTCCGCGCTCCCGCTCATCGAGGCGCGTGCCGTGCCCGTCGCCAGCCGGTCACGATGTCAGCGACGACCACGACGAGCACGCTGATCCAGAGCACCGTCTGGAATTGTTCGAGCGAGAGGGGCGAGGCTTCATCGGGCCATCCGAGCTCGTCGAATCGGTCCGTGTTGAGGAACGTACCCCCGAGCATCGACGGTGCGAGCAGCGCTGCCGTCGCGACGTTGAGCGCGAGCGAGACCCACCAGTCGCGCATGGTCCAGTGCCCGCGTGCGTGACGTGCGATCACGGTGACCAGCTCGATGACCATCAGCGCGAGCAGTGCTGGGAGAGTGAATGCCCAGAGCTCGGGATTGATGATCGGCTGGCCCGCGCTCGCGCCCCACCACAGCCCGTACTGCTGCCAGATGATCAGCGCCGCCGTCACGGCCAGGGCGACGGACGATCCCACCGTGTCGGACCAGCTCACGTGCGCCTCGGGGACGGTGGGCATGCGCTCGACCGTCCAGGGCGTCGTCATCTCCTCGATCTCCTTCTGGCTGGCACGATCAAGCACAGCGAAGACCACCGTCACCCAGAAGCCGATCATGATCGCGGTGGTCCACGCCGCTTCGAGCGCGGTGCCGACGACGGTCGCAGCGGACTCATCGTCGATGGCCGTCGCGATGCCGACGACGACGGCGACGATGGGCACGACGATGGATAGCAGCAGCACCGTGAGGCGCTTCCACTGGAGGTACAGGCGCGGCCCGATGAGATGGAGGGGCCTGTCGGCATACGTGGCCGCGAGCGCCTCGGGGTCGCCCATCGCGTTCAGGACTGCGGTCTCGGCGGCCGATGCGGGGTCGGTTGAGTCCGCGAACTCGCCAGCCTCGAGGCGCGCCTCGATGGCATCGGCGATCGCCGCGCGGAGATCCGCCTCGACGTCGCCGCGTTGGGCGGCGGGCGTGCGCGACAGGGTGGCGGCGACGTAGCGGTCGGTGAGGGTCATGAGTGCTCTCCGGTCTGATCGAGGGCGGCCGTGAGGGATGCCCAGTCCTGGCGAAGCACGGCGATGAGCTCCTCGCCGGCGGGGGAGGTGCGATAGGTCTTTCGCGGGCGTGCCTGGGTCGTGTCCCACTCGAAGGTGAGGAGGCCCTGCTTCTCCAGGCGGCGCAGCAACGGGTACAGCGTGTTGGCCTCGACGTCGAGCCCGAGCGCCGCAAGCCTCTCGATCAGGTGATAGCCGTAGTCGGGCGCGCTCGCGAGCAGTGCGAGGCACGCGAGTGACGACGTGCCACGGCGCAGTTCTTGGCGGTGTGCGGCGACGAGCGCAGAATCGAGCATGCACCACACGATACTGTGTGACGCACACTATTGTCTAACGATCGCGCCACGAGGGTCCGGAGTGCCCCGTTCGTCGCGCGCAGGGACCTGCTCAGGAGTAGCGTGCCGATCATGATCCGATTTCTGATCCGTGTGCTGATCTTCGTCGCGTCCTCTGCCCTCGGGCTCTGGGTCGCATCCCTGCTCCTCGACGACTTCGAGATCACCGTGTCCGGGTTCGTCACCGTGGTGGTGATCTTCGCGATCGCCCAGTCGATCCTGTCGCCGTTCATCCTGAAGATGTCGATGCGCTACGCCAACGCTTTCACGGGTGGCGTGGGGCTGGTGTCGACCTTCGTCGCACTGCTCATCGCGACGCTGGTGGGCGACGGGCTGGAGATCACCGGCGTCACCACGTGGGTGATCGGCACCCTCATCGTGTGGCTCGTCACGGCGATCGCCACCCTGCTGTTGCCGCTGTGGTGGCTCAAGGAGCGACGCGACTCGAAGTCGACCGCCCGCGGCTAGACCCCGCATCGGCCCTTCGCACCCCTCCGGGCCGTCCCCAGCGAGCGCGCGCACCCCTGGCGGGACTTCGGTCCCCCCATGTGCGGCGCCCAGGGGCGTATACCGGAACTATGTCGTGGCGTTCCGCGCCGTGATCAGCGAAGAAGGTGATCGAGCATGGCTCGTGTCGTGGTTCTGGGTGCGGGAGTCTCGGGTCACACCGCAGCCCTGTATCTGAAGAAGCGTCTCGGCAAGGCCCACGAGGTGGTGGTCGTTTCCCCGAACGCCAAGTACAACTGGATCCCCTCCAACATCTGGGTGGGCGTCGGACGGATGTCTCCCCAAGATGTCGTGTTCCCCTTGGCCCCGATCTATGCCAAGCACGGCATCAGATTCGTCCAGGCGAAGGCCTTCGCGCTGTGGCCCGAGGGCGATGCGGAGGACGACCGTCCTGCTGTCGAGGTCGAACTCACCTCTGCCGAGAAGGCGGGCGAGGTCGACAAGATCCGCTACGACTACCTCATCAACGCCACAGGCCCCAAACTCAACTTCGGCGCCACGCCTGGACTGGGTCCGGACGAGGGCAACACCGTGTCGGTGTGCACCCCAGCCCATGCCGAAGACGCGCACGTCAAGCTGCAGCAGGTCATCGCCGCCTGCAAGAACGGCGAGGACAAGCGCGTAGTCATCGGCGTCGGTCACGGCACGTGCACCTGCGAAGGAGCGGCCTTCGAGTACACCTTCAACGTCGAGCACGAGCTGCGCGAGGCGGGCGTTCGCGATCGCGTCGAGCTCGTCTATCTGACCAATGAGAACGAGCTGGGCGACTTCGGCGTGGGCGGGATGCAGTTCGAGCAGAACGGCTTCCGGACCACGAGCCAGCTGTGGACCGAGTCGCTGTACCGCGAGCGCGGCGTCAAGGCGGTCACGGGCGCCGCCGTCACGAGCATCGAACCGGGCGTCATCCACTACGACCAGCTCGACGGTTCGCACAACGACCTGCCGTATGACTTCGCGATGCTGCTTCCGCCCTTCAAGGGCGCCGACTGGAAGGCCTACGACCGCGCGGGCGAGGACATCACCGACACCGTGTTCGCGCCATCCGGCTTCATGAAGGTCGACGCCGACTACGCCAAGCGGCCGTTCGAGGAGTGGACCGCGAAGGACTGGCCCCGTACGTACCAGAACCCCACGTACCCGAACTGCTTCGCGGTGGGCATCGCGTTCGCCCCGCCCCACCAGATCTCGAGGCCCCGTGCCACGCCGGAGGGCCTGGCAGTGGCGCCGAGTCCGCCCCGAACCGGCATGCCGTCGGGGACCATCGGCAAGGTCGTCGCGTTCTCCATCGCGGACATGATCCTCAAGGGCGCTACGGTCCCGACCCATGCGGCGTCGATGGCCGAGATGGCGGCCGCATGCGTGGCCTCGGCGGGCACGGGCATGCGCTCCGGCACCGCCGCCGCGATGACCATGAGCCCCGTGGTCCCCGACTGGGAGAAGTATCCGGAGACGGGCCGCAACCTCAAGGAGACGTTCGGGGAGATCGGCCTCGCCGGTCACTGGGTGAAGCGGCTGCTGCACACGCTGTTCATCTACAAGGCCAAGGTCAAGCCAGGCTGGACCTGGATCCCCGAGTAAGGAGGCACGCCATGGATACCACCAACGAGCGCATCGCCCAGGCGCCGCTTCCCACGCCGCAGGAGCTGCGGCGCCGGCGCAACCCCGTGTTCCAGTTCTTCCGCTTCATGCGCATCAACTGGACCATGTGGAGGCTCGCCCGGAAGTCGCACTGAGGGCCTCAGAGACCAGCCGCCACCCGGGGGGCTAGGCCCGGGAGTCCGCCTCCGCGACCATGAGGTCAGCCGTCTCGTGCACGCCCACGATGACGCGGTCGGCGCCCATCTCCGTCAGGTACTCAACGTCCACGTCGCGGTGCCCGCGGCCGATGATCCGTGCCTCGGGTCGCATCGCGCGGGCCTTCGACACGATGGCGCCGGCGTTCAACGGGTCGGGGATCGCGACGATGACGACCGTCGCGGCGTCGATGCCCGCAGCCATGAGCACCTTCGCGCGCACGGCATTGCCCAGGATCGCCTCGCGGCCCTGCTCCCGTAGGGTCTCGACCCGGCGCTCGTCATCGTCCACGACGACGGTGGGGACGCCGCGTGCCCACAGGCCCTCAGCGACCCGCGCACCCACGCGCCCGAATCCCACGACGAGCACGTGGTCCTCGCCCTCGTACTCTCGTGGCGCATCGGCGATGGGCACCACATCCTCCGTCTCGCGGTAGGCGCGGGTGGCCCAGGCGAACAGCAGGGGGTTGGCGATGATCGACAGGATGGCTCCACCGAGCACCAGGTCTCGCGCGTCGCCGGAGAGGATCTCGAGGTCCGCCCCGAGAGTGACGAGGATGAACGAGAACTCGCCGATCTGCGCCAGCGCCGCGGCCACGACCAGCGCCATCTGCTTCGAGTACTTCAGGGCTCTGACGATGGCGAACGCCACCACGGTCTTGCCCGCGACGATCACGAGGAACGTGCCCAGCAGCGCCAGCGGCTGCTCGATGATCACGCGCCAGTCGAACAGCATGCCGACCGCGACGAAGAACAGCACAGCGAAGGCCTGCCGCAGCGGCAGAGAGTCCTCGGCCGCGCGATGGGAGAGGTCGGACTCGCGCAGGATCATGCCGGCGAAGAACGCGCCGAGCGCGAAGGAGACGTCGAACAGGTAGGCCGCGCCCACGGCCACGCCGATGCCGAGCGCGAGCACGCTGAGCGTGAAGAGCTCGCGCGAACCCGAGTCGGCCACGCGCCCGAGCAGCCACGGAATCGCCCGCCGTCCGACGACGACCATCAGCGCGACGAACGCGCCCACCTTGACGATGGTCCACGCGAGCTCACCGGCCAGCGCCCCCGGGCCGCCGACGTCGGAGGCCAGCACGGGGATCATCACCAGCGCGATCACCATCGCGAGGTCCTCGACGATCAGCCATCCGACCGCGATGTGGCCGCCCCGAGTGTCGAGGAGCTGCTCGTCCTCAAGCGCCCGGAGCATCACGACGGTGGACGCCACCGACAGCGCGAGTCCAAACAGCATCGACGCCCCGAGATCCCAGCCGATCCACAAACCCAAGCCGGTGCCGAGCGCCGTCGCGGCCGTCATCTGGGCGATCGCGCCCGGGAGCGCGACCTTGCGCACCGCGAGCAGCTCCCGGAACGAGAAATGGAGTCCCACCCCGAACATCAGCAGGATCACGCCGATCTCCGCGAGCTCCATCGCCAGCTCGGTGTCCGCTTCGTAACCGGGGGTGAAGGGGCCGATGACGATGCCGGCCGCAAGGTAGCCGACGATGGGAGACAAGCGCGCCTTCTGGGCGAGAAATCCCAATCCGAAGGCGACGACCAGGCCCGCAGCGATCGTGGTCAGCAGCGGGGCATGGTGCAACATGGGGTGATTCTACGTGGTCGAGATTTCGCGCAGAATCCGCCGGTGAGTCAGTCGGCGAGCAGGGATCGCTGGTCGTCGAGGCGCTCCGCCCGCTGCCTCAGATGCTCGCCCAAGGCGTCCGCATCGGCCGCATCCCAGCCCTCCGGCCGGGTGACGCCCGCCCATGCATCGAGGTTCGCGCGGTGCGTGTAGAGGTGCCCGTAGCCCTCGGGGATCGAGCCCGCCGCAGGCATGTCGAGCAGCACCTGCCACATGGTGACGATGGGGTACCAGGCCATCGTCTCGGCCACGTCGGGTGCGCGCTGGCCGGGCTCCAGCCACTCGGGGCTGGTGAAGGCCAGCGTCCCGTCGAACCACGTCACGGGGTCGGAGCCATGCTGCAGGTACACGAGGCGGGTGGGGCCCCAGGTGCCGCCGGCGTCGAGCCCGTACTGCTCCGCGGTGAACCGCACGGTCCGGCCCTGGTTGAAGACCGGCTGCCACGGCGGCGTGCCGGTGTCCCGCGCCGCGGTGATCTCGGTGTGCATCTCGTTGATGAACGGCGGTCCCACCATCAGCGCGCCGTCGATCGGCTCATTGAGGATGTCCACGCTCGACAGCACGGCTTCGACACCGGTGGAGCCGAGCGACAGGCCGTAGAGGTAGAACTGAGGGCGATCGTCCTCGGGAAGGGTCGCCCAGTAGTCGTGCACCGTGCGGAACACCACTCGCGAGGTCTCCCGGACCACGTCCTGGTCCGCGAGGAGCGAGATCCAGCTGGGCAGATACGAGTACTGGACCCCTGCGATCGCGGTGTCGCCGTTCCACAGGTATTCGAGCGGGTCGACGCCGGCGGGGTCGAGGTATCCGGTGCCGGTGACCGTGGCGAGCACCAGGATCTCTCGGTCGAAGGCTCCGGCGCGCTGCAACTCGTCGAGTACCAGTTCCGCGCGTTCCTCGAGAGTGTCCGCGGACCGCAGCCCCACGTACGCCCGGATGGGCTCGAGCGCACCGCCGCCCGTGTACTCGTCGATGTCCTCCGCCGAGGGGCCGCTCGCCACGAACGATCGGCCCTGGCGCCCCATGTGCTCGAAGTCGACGGCCGATGCGGGGGAGCCTGAGCGCTCGGGCTGCAGCGGCTGCTCGTCGCCTGGGTTGGACTGCAGGTCCCGGCCGGAGAAGATCCAGTTCGACGTCGTGAAGAAGGCATTGACGAATGCCCCGGACAGCACCCACCACAGCACCGCGACCAGGATCACGCCGGCAAGCGTCACCGCGAGCCGTCGGGGAAGCCACCGATTGAAGAGATCGTCGGCCTTGCGGAACAGCAGCCGCAGGGACCGTGCGATGACCAGCACGAGAGCCGCGACGGCGACCGCGACGATCGCGATGACGGGCCACACCAGGGGCGACAGGGGCTCCATGCCGAAGGCCAGTCGGGTCTGGTTCTGCCAGCCCACGTATCGCCAGATCGCCAGGGATGCCTGGAGTGCGATCAGGGCGAGCGAGACCGACAGCAGCGCGACGCGCACCCGCCCACGGGCCTGCGGCACGCTCAGGAACCGCATCAGCGCGTACGCGCCGGCCCCGAGCCCGTACCCGATCATGAACGCGACGCCCGAGTTGAGCCCCTGGGCGTAGCCGGCGCGGGGCAGCAGCGACGGCGTGAGGGAGATGGCCAAGAAGTACAGCCCGATGACAATGCCCACCGCAGAGAAGCTCGCCTCGAACACGCGCGGGGCTCGCCGGCGTGGCGCTGGGGGGCCGCTGAGCCGGGCGTAGGCGCGATCCCGGATTCCGGTGGTCACCACGCCTCCCCTCTGATGGTGCAGGGTCGTCGAGTGCTGTCGTGACTCGAGGCTATCCGATGCGGCGCCGTCGCTTGCGGGCCGTCAGGCCTGGGGTCTCCGGTCAGGCAGGTGTGGGGGCGCCCAGCTGGTCGAAGATCGCCGCATTGAGGCGGAAGGCCACCAGCGCCTCATCGACAAAGGCCTGCTCCTGCGCAGGGCTGAGCTCCAGAGCGTCCAACGCCGCACGGTACTCCGTCTTGAAGCGGGGCGCGGCGGCGATCTGCTCGAACCGATAGAACGACAGCTGCTGGGGCGTCGCGCCGTAGTGGCGCGCCATGAGTGCGCCGATCGCCTGGCCGCCGGACAGGTCTCCCAGATACCGCGTGTAGTGGTGCGCGAGGTAGCGCGGGACGTCGATGACGGGAATGGCGCGGAGGTGCGCGGCATAGGCGAGTGCGGCGTCGATGACCGGTCGGCTCTCCCAGTCGGCGGCGCCCAGGTGCGCCAGGTCGCTCGCGATCGACGGGAAGCGGTCCAGGCGGGGGTCGTTGAGGGGCGCGGGATCGCGGGGCTGGGGTGCCCTGCTCTCCAGTGCGCGGTAGACGTGGGCGAACTGGATCAGATACCGGGTGTAGGCCGCGAGGTCGAGCTCGCCGTCCATGAGCCGCGTGATGTAGCCGCGGGTCTCAGCGGCCCGGTGCTCGGCCGCCGTCGCCTCTCGGATGCGCACGGACAGCGTGCTCGCGGGGGTCATGCGGCCGAGTGTAGCCCGCAGGCCTCTGCCGCCACGGCGTCACCCGGGCCGGGCGTCAGAGTGGGTCCCGCACCAGCGGCTGGGTCATGCAATGCGCGCCGCCGCGGCCGCGGCCCAGCTCGGAGCCCACGATCTCGAGCACGTCGATGCCGGCCTCGCGCAGCAGCGCGTTGGTGTGGGTGTTGCGGTCATAGGCCACGACCACTCCGGGCTCGAGCGCCAGCACGTTGTTGCCCGAGTCCCACTGCTGACGCTCGGAGGCGTAGCGGTCGCCGCCGGTGGCGATGGTCCGCAGCTTCTTGAGGCCGAGCGCGTGGGCGACCACCTCCGTGAAGGGGAGGTTCTCCCGCACCACGTCCAAGGTGACGGGCGCATCGGCCGGGAAGAGGGAGTAGGTCTCGATCCCGTCGACGATGCCCGGGAAGACGGTGGCGACGTCGCGATCGGCCATGGTGAAGACGGTGTCGAGGTGCATCGCCGCGCGCAGCTTGGGCATCTTCGCGACGATCACCCGCTTGGCGGCGCCGGCCGTGAACAGCGACGTGGCGACCTGCGTGATGGCCTGGCGGCTCGAGCGTTCGGACATGCCGATCAGCACCACGCCGTTGCCGATGGGCATCACATCGCCGCCCTCGAGGGTCGCGAGCCCGTGGTCGCGCTCGGGGTCGCCCCACCAAGTGGTGACGTCGCCCGCGAAGTCGGGGTGGAACCGGTACACGGCCTTCATGATGAGCGTCTCGGCATGCCGCGCGGGCCAGTACAGCGGGTTGAGGGTGACGCCGCCGTAGATCCAGCTGGTGGTGTCCCGCGTGAACAGCGTGTTGGGCAGCGGCGGCATCAGGTAGTCGCGCATGCCCGACTCCTCCCGCACCAGCTGCAGGCTGGGCGCGGCGAAGTCGATGGGCAGGTCGGAGGTGGACAGGCCGCCCAGGACGTAGCGCGCGAGCACGTGGGGGTCCAGCAGGTCCAGGAAGGCGCGAACGTCCGGCACCAGGCCCAGCCCCACCTCGTCGGGCGTGATCTTGCGGTCCATCAGCCAGGTGCGCGCCTCGGGGATCGCGAGCGTCTGGGCCAGGATCTCGTGGAGCTCGAGCACCTCGATGTCCCGCTCGCGCATGAGCGAGATGAACTCATCGTGGTCGCGGCGCGCGTTGTCGACCCACATCACGTCGTCGAACAGCAGGGCGTCCGCGTTCGACGGGGTGAGGCGATTGTGGGCGAGGCCGGGGGAGCAGACCAGCACCTTGCGCAGGCGCCCCACCTCGGAGTGGGCGCCGTAGCGGTCCTGAGGCTTGACAGGGGCCTGAGTCATGAAGAAAACGTAACACCGGGGGAGGCCGTGCGACCGGACCACCGCTACTCGGGACAGATCACCTCGACGCCCGCTGCGGCGAACGCGTTCATGTACTCCGTGCCCGGCATCTGATCAGTGATGACGTAGTCCGCCATCGCCAGGGGAGCGAACTGGGCGAACAGCTTGCGATTGAACTTCGACGAGTCGATCATCACCGCGACGGTGTCGCCCGCCTCCATCATGTCCCTCATCATCGTCGCCTCGGCGACGTTGGACGTGGAGAAGCTCGCCGTGTTGACGCCGCCCACGGCGATCAGCGACAGGCGGCAGCGCACATCGAGGTCGACGCCGCCGGCGAGGCCACCGAGGTGGACGGGGCCGATGCTCACGTGATCATGGGTGCGCACCGTGCCGCCGAACACGTACAGATTGCGGATGCACTCCGGGTCGATCTCAGTGGAGAGCAGCAGGTTGTTGGTGGCGATCGTCAGGCTGCGGTGATCGGCCAGGTGTCGAGCGAGCGCGAGGGCGGTGGTGCCGCCGTTGATCATGATGGTGTCGCCGTCGTCGACGAGGCCCGCCGCCAGCTCGCCGATGGTCTCCTTGGCCGCCATCTGCACCTGCTTGCGCAGGTCGAGCGCAGTCTCCGGCTTGGCGCCGGACTGCGGGCTCACGGCACCTCCGTGGGTGCGAATGACGAGTCCGTCCGCGTCGAGACGGTCGAGGTCGCGCCGGATCGTGTCGGGCGAGACCGCGAACTTCTCGGCGAGCTCAGCGACCGTCACCTGCCCCGCGTCCGTGATCGCGTCCACGAGGTCGGCCTTGCGCCCCGCAGGCAGGCGACGCCCCGCATCAGTGCGCGGGCGATGCGCGGAATCTGCACGTGTCATGACTGAAGTTGTAGCACAAAAAAGCATGAAACAGCAGTGACTTTGGGTCCGCCAGGGCGGGAGGGCCGCAGACTCCCCGAGCGCCGATGCGGTTTTGTGACTTTTGATGCTTGACAACTCGCAAGAGGCCGCACTAGCGTGAGTAAAACCGCAGAAAAGCGCAAAGTGGCGCAGGCGCACTCCGCGTCAGAGCGGTCACTGATTGGAGAGACATGAGCAAGGAAGCTCGTATGAGGAAGTGGATCGGGGCGACAGCCGCGATCAGTGCGCTCGCGCTGGTCACCGCTTGCAGCTCCGAAGGCGCCTCGGATGGCCCGAGCGATGGTGACGGTGGCGGCAACGGCGAGACCGTCACGCTCGAGTTCGCGCAGTGGTGGGAGCCCGAGCTCCCGGAGGGCGTGCTGCGCGGCCTGATGGACGATTTCGAAGAGGCCAACCCTGGCATCGAGGTGGAGCTCCTGTCCGGCCCCTACGCCTCGACCCGTGAGCAGGTCGTCGCCGGTGCGGCGTCCGGCACGATGTCCGACGTGGTCGGCCTCGACGGCGCGTGGGTCAGCGACTTCGTTGACCAGGGGTCGATCGCGGACCTCACGGCACTGATGTCCGACGCCGGCTACGACGACGGTGAGCTCGCGAGCCAGGTTCAGCTGGGCGGCTCGACCTACATGATCCCGGTGGTGAACTTCGCGTACATGCTGTTCACCAATGACGGCCTGCTGGCCGATGCAGGCGTCGACGCAGCGCCGTCCACGCGCAGCGAGTTCGAGGCCGCGGCCATCGCCGTGTCCGAGAGCGACGAGAACACGAGCGGGTGGATTCTCCCGCTGTCGCTCGAGACCCCCAACGGCATCCAGAACGACGTGATGTCGTGGGCCTGGGCGTCAGGCGGGTCGATGCTCACCGAGGACGGTGCGCCCGACGTCAACAACCCCGAGGTCCAGAGCGCTGTCGACTTCGTGGTCGGTCTGGACGAGGCCGGCGCCATCGCACCGGGCGCCGCCACGCTCAAGGAGCAGGACAAGGTCGAGGAGTTCAGCAGCGGCCGCGTGGGAATGATGATCTCGTCCCTCGCGCACATCAACACGCTGCGCGAGTCCAGCCCCGACCTCGACTTCTCGCTCCACGCGGTTCCCGCCGAGGACGGGTACGCGGGAGAGCGCGGCACTCCGTACGCCTCGTGGGGCATCGGTGTCGCCGAGAACTCCGAGAACAAGGAGGAGGCGTGGAAGCTCGTGGAGTTCCTCATGAGCGCCGACGCCAATGGTGAGCTCGCCAACGCGGCCAACGCGTTCCCGGGCAACAGCACCGCAGTGCCGGAGTTCGTGACGCAGGACGAGATCTTCCAGTCCGCGTTCGACGTCTGGAACGAGGGCTACCCCGCCAACGAGTTCGTGGGACTGCCGGTCGCCGAGCAGCTCATGCGCGACATGGCAGAGGAGCTGCAGCGAGTCCTCAACGGAGACATCTCCGTCGAGGATGCGCTCACCGCGACCCAGACCAAGTGGGAGTCGCAGTTCTAGTCCGCTGACCCCGTCGGCCGCGCCCAGGCACCCCCACCATGGGGCGCGGCCGACGGACCCTCCCCAACAGATCAGGTGAAACTCGTGACACACCCCCCCGAGACCACGGAAGCAACGGCCGCAGCGCCGCTCGCGACCGCGCCGGCCAGCGCCGGCTCCGGCGACGGCGGCACCGGCGACGAAGCCGGCCCGACGCGCGGACGATGGCGAGGCCGACGGAGCTACCGCGGCACCGTGGCGCCGTACGGCTTTCTGACCCCCACGTTCGTCCTGCTGCTCGTCCTGATGGTGACGCCCATCGCGATGGTGATCGGCTACTCGTTCGTGGACCGCGTCATCATCAACCCCAACTCGGACTTCGTGGGCTTCGAGAACTACGCCCAGGTGCTGGGCGACCCCGTGTTCTTCAAGGCGGTCAGCAACACCGCGATCTTCGCGGGCGCGTCCGTCATCGCGCACTTCGTGCTCGGCATGGGCTTCGCGCTGATGCTCAACTCGCCCATGATCAGCAACCGGCTCAAGGCGGTCTACCGGGCCATCTACATCCTGCCGTGGCTGTTCACCGTGGCGATCGTCGCCGTGCTGTGGCGCATGCTGCTGTCGCCCAACGGCATCGTCAACTTCTTCGTCACCGAACTGGGGTTCGCGGAGGAGGAGATCGCGTGGCTGTCCGACCCGTCGCTCGCCCTGCCGGCGATCACATTCATCAACATCTGGGCCGGCTACCCGTTCTTCATGGTGTCGCTGCTCGCAGGACTGCAGGGCATCTCGAGCGAGCTCTACGAGGCCGCACGGCTCGACCGCGCGGGCCCCGTCAAGCAGTTCTTCAACGTCACGCTTCCTCAGCTGAAGCCCATCATCATCTCGATGGCGCTGCTGGACTTCATCTGGACCACCCAGCAGTTCGCGCTGATCTGGATGACCACCGGCGGCGGCCCCATCGACGCCACGGAGATGGTCTCCACGTACACCTACAAGCTGGCGTTCTCGACCTATGACTTCGCCGTCGCATCGGCCTCCGCCGTGATCATCTTCCTGCTGTCGATGACGCTGGCCTTCTTCTACGTCCGCCACCAGAAGTCGAGGGACTGACCCATGACTGCCACCAAGACTTCCCTGTCCGCCCCCACTCAGCTCGAGGTGCCCACCCGGGCCCACGTGATCCGTGCGCGCAAGCGCAAGAAGGCCGGACTGATCGCCGCGCTCACCATCGGTGCGCTGTTCCCCGCGCTGCCCGTGGTGTGGATGCTGTCGAGCTCGTTCAAGCCCAACGGGCTGATCTTCGAGTACCCGCCGCGCCTCATCACCGAAGGGTTCTCGTTCGACGCGTACGTCGCCATCCTGACGGACCCCGAGAAGCTCCGGTTCTTCTTCAACAGCTACTTCATCGCCGGGTCGGTGACGATCCTCACCCTGTTCGTGGCGGTGCTCGCCGCGTACGCGTTCTCCCGCTACGAGTTCAAGGGCAAGCGCATCATCAACGTGGTGGTGATCTCGGTCCAGGCCGTGCCGCCCATCACGCTGCTGATCCCGTACTTCGGTCTCGTGGTGGTGCTGGGGCTGTACAACACCTATCCCGGGCTGATCCTCACCTACATGGTGTTCACCCTGCCCTACGCGATCATCATGATGACCGGGTATTTCAACACCCTGCCGCGTGAGCTCGACGAGGCCGTCAAGGTCGACGGCGGCAGCCCCTGGACCGCACTCTGGCGCGTGCTCGTGCCGATCTCCGTGCCCGGCATGGTCTCCGTGGGCGTCTACACCTTCATGATCGCGTGGAACGAGTACCTGTTCGCACTCACCCTGACGCGCACGAACGACATGCGCACCGTGCCCATCGGCATCCAGCTGCTCATGGGCCAGCACGCCTACGACTGGAACCAGATGATGGCGATGAGCGTGCTCGGCTGCATCCCGGTGCTGATCCTCTTCCTGTTCTTCCAGCGATATTTCATCGGCGGCATGACCGCCGGTGCAGTGAAAGCGTGAGCCACCCCGAGCTCTCGACATCCCCCAGCACATCACCCGAAAGGAACCACCCATGCTTGTCACCGGCGACGACCTTCTGAAGGTCGCCAACCAGCACTCCTTTGCCATCCCGGCATTCAACATCTCGGACTGGGCCATGAATCGGGGAATCTTCGAGATCGGCGAGGAGCTCCAGTCGCCGCTGCTCATCGCGATCCACCCCGACGAGCTCGCCCACGTGGGAGACGAGCTGGTGCTCGCCATCCGTGAGCGTGCGCACCGGTCGAGCGTCCCGGTGGCGATCCACTTCGACCACGGCGCGACCATCGACCAGATGCTGTGGGCCATCCAGTCCGGCTTCACGTCCGTGATGCTCGACGGCTCGATGCTGCCGTTCGACGAGAACGTCGCCCTCACGCGCCGCGCCGTCGAGGCCGCGCACGCGGTGGGCCTGTCCGTCGAGGGCGAGCTCGGAACCATCGGCAAGACCGACTCAGAGGCCGAGGATGGCGCGGACGAGATCATCTACACCAAGCCCGACGAGGCAGTGAAGTTCGTCGAGGCCACCGGCGTGGACTCCCTCGCGATCGCGATCGGCACCTCGCACGGCATCTACCCGTCGTGGATGAAACCCGAGCTGAAGCTCGACCTGCTCCAGGAGATCAAGGCCGCGGTCAGCGTGCCGCTCGTGCTGCACGGCGGCTCGAACAACCCCGACGCCGAGATCGGTCAGGCGGCGAAGATGGGCATCAACAAGATCAACATCTCCTCCGACATCAAGGTGGCGTATCACGTGAAGATGCGCGAAGTGCTGGCGGACGGTTCGGTGCGTGAGCCCAACACCATCCAGCCCCCGGCGGTCGAGGCGATGAAGGCGGAGGCCGCGCACAAGATCCGCCTGTTCGGCTCCGACGGCAAGGCCGGTCTCTACTGAGACCCTGGGCAGCATGATGACCTCCTCCACCACGCCGAGCCCGAGCGCCACGGTGCTCGGGCTCGGCGGCTGCCTGGACTACGAGACCGTCTGGGACTCCGCCGTGATGACGGGCCTGGCCCGCGACCACGGCATCGGCCGCGACGACCTCGTGCGAGGCGACGTGATCGAGACCGAGCGCGACCTGGTGCGCTCGATCCTCGCGTTCGTGCGCGACGGCGTGGGCGGCGAGCGCGCCGTCGCCAGCCACGACGTGGTGGAAGCGGTCGCAGGACGGCACGAGCGCCGCGTCACCCTGGGCGGCACCTCGGTGCGTGCGGCGCTCGCGATGAGCGCGGTCGGCATCCCCTCGACCCTCCATCTGGTCGCGGAGGACGACCACGTGCGTGCGCTGCTCCCCGACGACGTCGAGTACATCTGCTCCCGCGACGCCGACGCGATCAACCCCCACCTGATCATGCAGTTCCCCGCGGGCGCGCGCGTTGAGCTCGCGGACGGCACCGTGGTCGAGTCGCAGCGTGCGAACCGGCTCATCTACGTGTGCGATCCGCCCAACCGCGAGATGGCGCTCGCTGACGAGTTGGGCGACCTGCTCGCCACGGCGCAGGTGTTCCTGATCTCCGGCTTCAACTCGATGACGGACCAGCCGATGCTCGTCCGGCGCATGCGCGAGCTGCGCGACGCGATGGAGCGGCTGCCCGCCGAGGCCACCGTGGTTTTCGAGGACGGCGGATACCACGTGCCCGGGTTCGAGCGCATCGTGATCGACGCCATCACGGACCGCGTGGACGTCTACGGCATGAATGAGGACGAGCTGCAGGCCTACGTGGGCCGGCCGGTGGACCTGCTCGACCCGGTGGACGTCGCGGCGGCACTGCGCCGGGTCCGCACCATCGTGCCCGCGCGCACGCTCGTGGTCCACACGCAACACTGGGCGCTCGCGCACGGGACGGCCGCCGCGACGATGGCGGCCGCGCTGGAGGGCGGCATCGACATGGCGAGCGCGAGGTATCTGCACGGCGACGGGCTCGACATCGCGCGGCTCGCCTCCGTGCGCGAGGTGCCGCGTCAGAGCGCCGGCGAGGAGTTCTCGCTCAGGCTCGCCGCGATGCTCGGCACGGACGTGGCCTGTGTGGCTGCACGCGAACTGGTGACCGATGCGCCCACCACGATCGGTCTGGGCGATGCGTTCGTGGGTGGCCTCGTCGCGTCGCTCGCCACCGGCGTCGCCCAGGGTCGCTCGTCGTGACCACAGCCGCGCGCGCGTGGATCCTGCCGGCGAACCAGCCGCCCGCCCGGTTCTACGCCGGAGGAGAGCGCATCGCGGCGTTCCGCGGCACCGGCCCCGCTCAACCCCACACACCCGAGGACTGGGTGGGGTCCGTGACCACGCTGTTCGGCCACGACCGGCTGGGGCTGAGCACGCTTGCTGACAGCACGCTGCTGGCCGATGCCGTCCGCGCCCACCCGGTGAGTTGGCTCGGTGCCGACCACGTCGCGAGGTACGGCGACGACCCCGCGGTGCTCGTCAAGCTTCTCGACGCGGGCCAGCGGCTCCCGGTCCACGTGCACCCGGACGTGCCGTTCGCGCAGCGTCACCTGGGACTCGGCCACGGCAAGACGGAGGCGTGGATCTTCCTCGAGCCCGCGCCGGTGTGGCTGGGGTTCGTCCGCGACGTGTCGCGGGAGGAGGTCCGCTCGTGGGTGAGGGACCAGGATGTCGACGCCATGCTCGGCGCGATGCACCGTCTCCAGCCCGCCGCGGGCGACGCGGTGCTGGTCCCTGCCGGCACGCCGCACGCGATCGGCAGGGGCGCGCTCGTGGTCGAGCTCCAGGAGCCCACTGATCTGTCGGTGCTGATGGAGTGGAAGGACTTCGCGATCGACGGCGTGCGGGACGGCCATCTGGGCCTGGGATTCGACGTCGCGCTCGAGGCGCTCGATCGCCGCGGTCGCGAGCTGATCGAGGTGGCGTCGTGGCGCGAGTCGAGCGCCGAGGACGACGGCGCACTGCTGCCGGGCGCGGCGGAGTTCTTCCGCGCGGAACGGCTGCGTGGCGACTCGCGCTGCGACGCGGGGTTCTCCGTGCTGGTCGTCGCCGACGGTGAGGGGGTGCTGGTGCCCGCACACGGGCCGGAGATCCCGGTGCGACGGGGCGTGACCCTCCTGACCCCGCATGCCGCCGGCGACCTGTCGCTGGAGGACCGCGGTGGGCTCGAGGTGCTCCGCTGCCGTCCACCCGCCGCGTGAGCGCGCGCAGGCCGACCCGGCCCGCGCATCGGCCCCGTGCAGTGAAGCCCAGGAGACTCGCGTGTCGAGTCCCGGTCGCGAGCGACTAGCGTTGGCCCATGGGATTCCTCTCGCGTTTCACCGGCGCACGCAAGCGTGTGGATCCGTACGGCCTGTACGAAGACGACTCGGCTCAGCTACAGCGGTTCGTCGATGCGGGGGCGGACGTCTCCGCGCCGCGCGACAGCGAGTTCTCCGTGACGTTCAAGGACGAGGACAAGGCGCGTGCCGCCGCGAAGGAGCTCGGCGAGCGTCGGTTCCCCGGCGAGCTCGTGGAGCCGAGCCACGGCGTCGACGAGTGGTCCATCATCATCTACGGCCGCGACGAGCCGCTGGTGCCCGACTTCCTGCGGGAGACCGTCGACGTCGCTGAGGGCATCGCGACCACCCACGGCGGCGAGTACGAGGGCTGGGCCGCGCTGTACACCGCCGAGGAGAAGGCAGGCTGGGGCATCGAGCCCCTCTGACCGTCAGCGCTGTCGGGCGGCCGATGCGGGGGCGGGCTTCAGCGCCTGCGCGATGATCTCAGCGGATGCCGACCGCGCGCTGGGCGTTGATCGCCCTCGTCTGCGACGGCAGGGTGAACAGGTCGATGATCCAGCCCACGCCGAACACGCCCGCAGTGAGCAGGTAGAGCAGGCCGCGCCCGATCTTGCCCAGGTAGAAGTGCTGCACGCCGAAGAGTCCCAGGAAGAACCACAGGATGTAGGCGAGCAGCAGGCTCTTGGGCGCGTGGATGGCGGTCGAAGGCATGCTCATGGCCTCAGGCTACGCCCATGCACCCGCAGCGGTGCGTGCGAAGCGCGACGCGCAGCTCGGCTCAGCTCATGATGTGGGCGGCGGTGGCCCGATGCGCGGGCGGCAGGTCCTGCGGCCGGTGCTCTGCGCCGGGCACGACGAGGTGGGTGGCGCCGCGGCTCTCCAGGTGCCGGGCGACGTCCTCATAGATGTCGTCCCAGCCGCCCGTGATGACCAGGGTGGGCACGTGCATGGTCCACTTGCGATCCAGGGGCGCCTCCCACGGCGCGCCCGCCTGGCGCATCGTGCGCCCCACCGCGTCCGTCAGCGGATCCTCGCGGTGCATGCGGCCGCCCAGCGCAGTCAGCAGCCGGTACCCGAGCTCGGCGTCGGTGCAGTCGAGGTCGGCGCGGCAGGCGAAGATGGGGCCTACTTGGGCGATGTGGGCCTCGGTCGCGGGAGTGTGGCGCGTGAGAGCCAGAGCCGCCGGCTCGAACAGCGTGAGGCTGGCGATGCGCTCGGGGTAGTGCTGCGCCGCGAGGAGCGCCCCGTTGCCGCCGAAGCTGTGGGCGATGACGTGCACCGGGCGGGTCGCGCTGGCGCCCTCGACTGCCCAGTCGGCGTGGTCGGCGAAGCCGCCGTTCGCCTCGCGGAAGTCGTGGAAGCGGGCGCGCTTTGCATCGAAGTCCGGCACGGCGCTCTCCAGGTAGCGCACCAGGTGGCGCCACGCCTCGGGGCCACCGGAGGCGATGCCTGGCAGGAACGCGACGTCCATGGGATCAGTGTGTCAGGAGGCCGGTGGGGTCGCGGGGTGAGGCGGTGCCGAGACGACGTTCCCGTCGGAGTCCAGCACCACGTTCTTGGCGGGGCTGGTGTCGCCGTCGATCCGTGCGAGCAGCAGACGTGCCGCGTGCGCGCCGATCTCGCGGGCGGGCAGCGGCACGGTGAGGAGGCTCGAGAGCGGGAGGGAGAAGCGCGGCAGCATCTCGCAGGCGGACACGGTGATCTCGCCCGGGTTGATGCCGCGCCGCACCATCGCCGCGAGCATGCCCACGGCGGTGAGGTTGTTGGCGGCCACGATGCCGTTGGGCGGAATCGGCAGGTCGAGGAGGTAGTCCAACGCGTCCGCCCCGCCCTCGGGCTGGAAGTCGGTCCAGACCAGGTACTCGTCGAGGGCTCCGCCGTTGCGCTCGCACACCTCGCGCCATGCCTCCGCGCGAGCACGGGCGGTCTCAGCGTGCGGGGGGCCAGTGATGCACGCGACGCGGCTGCTGCCCTGGGCGAACTGCCACTCCGTCGCCTCGGCCGCTCCGGCGAAGTTGTCCGCCATCACCGCATCGGCTCGCGGGTCCTCGATGTGGCGGTCGACGGCGACCACCGGCCGGCCCTCGTCGAGCAGGGGCACGAACGCCGTGCCCGTCGAGGACGGCGCCACGATCGCGCCCGGCATGCCCTCGTCCTGGATCACTTGGACGTACGAGGCCTCGTAGTCGGGGTTGTCATCCGTGTTGCACAGCACCAGCGAGTAGCCCGCCTGGCGCATCACGCCCTCGGCGCCGCGGGCCAGGGCGGTGAAGAAGGGGTTCTCGATGTCGGGGATGACGAGCGCGACCATCTCGGACTGGTTGGTGCGCAGGGAGCGGGCTCGGCGGCTGGGCCGGTACTCGAGGTGAGCGATGGCCTCGCGGACGCGCGTCTCGAGCTCGGGACGGACGGCTGTGCCGTTCATCACGCGACTCACGGTCGCTGGCGACACCTCGGCGTGCGCGGCGACCTCGTAGATCGTGGCCATCCGCTTACCTTAGGGGGACTTATCTGAGTGGGAGAGGACCTACGGCCCTGGCTCGCCGGGCTGCGCCGCCGCCTGCTCCTCCACGTCGGTGGGCGCCACCGGGTTGCGGATCCCGAGCCACGAGATCGCCGCGCCCGCGGTCATCGCGATCGCCGTGGCCCACATGGCGCGGTGGAACCCGTCGAGGTCCAGCGCGCCGCCCACGATCGCGCCCACCGCCGCGATGGCGATGAGTCCCGCGATGCGCGAGATCGCGTTGTTGGTCGCGGACGCGATGCCCGCGCGGGATGGTTCGATCGCACCCAGGATCGCAGCGGTGAGCGGCGACACGGTCAGGGTCAGGCCCAGGCCGAACACCACGATGCCCGGCAGCATCTGCCACCAGTAGTTGAAGTCGTCGCCGACCGCGAGCATCATCAGCGACCCCACCGCCATGCCGAGTGGACCGGCCGTCATGAACAGGCGCGGACCGAACCTCCCGGCCCACGCGCCCGCACGCGAGGACAGCGCGATCATGATGAGCGTGATCGGCAGCGACGCGAGGCCCGCCAGCGTCGCCGAGAGCCCCGCCTGCTCCTGCAGATAGACCACGATGACGAAGCCGCTCAGCGACAGCGCACCGTAGATCATCCAGGTGGAGAGGTTCCCCCACGCGAAGTTGCGCACGCGGAACATGCTCAGCGGGAGCATCGGCTGCCTGGCCGTCGCCTGTCGCCACAGGAACCCCGCTGAGGCGAGCGTGCCGACTACCGCGGGCACCCACACGAGCGGGTCGCCCCACCCCAGGTTCGGCTCCTCGATGAGTGCGAACACGATGCCGCCCAGGCCCGGGACGCACAGGAGGGCGCCCAGGTAGTCGATGTGCGCATCGGGCAGGCGGGCGTCGCGCTGCTGGAGGCGGGTGAGCAGCCACAGGCACGCCGCGATGGGCAGGACGTTGATGAGGAACACCAGCCGCCACGACGCGAGGTCCACGAACAGCCCGCCGATGATGGGGCCCGCGATCATGGCGCCGGCGGTCGCACCCGTCCAGGTGCCGATGGCCTTCGCCTGCGCCGCGCCGCGGAAGTTCGAGGTGATGAGCGCGAGCGAGCTCGGCACCAGCATCGCGCCGGCGACGCCCTGCAGCAGCCGCGCGATGATCAGGAATGGCGCGCTGGGCGCGACGGCGATCAGCACGGACGTGACGCCGAACGCGATCAGGCCCCAGCGAATGACGCGGATGCGGCCGTACGTGTCGGAGATCGACCCAGCGACCAGGATGAACGCGCCCAGGGTGATGAGGTAGGCGTCGACGGTCCACTGCTGCGTGGTGATGCCGCCGCCCAGCTCGTCGACGATCGCGGGCAGCGCGACGGTCACCACCGTGCCGTCGAGGAAGCTCACGAAGCTCGCCATGATGGCGATCCACAGGATGAGCGTCTGCTCGCGGGGGACGTCGGTCACGCCGGGCAGCCCGGCCGATGCTGGGGAGGGCACGGTGTCAAGCGTACGGCCGATGCGCGGGCCGGGTCGTGGCGGTAGCGTCAGAAGCATGAGAATCGATGACCCTGAGCTCGCCGAGGCGATCGACGTCGCCGCGCGCGAGGACGACTTCAGCGGACTCGTATCGGTGCATCGGGACGGCGAGCAGATGCTGGCTCGCCCGTACGGATACGCGCACCGCGCGCACCAGGTCCCCGTGACCCCGCTGACCCGGTTCGGGATCGCCAGCGGGTCCAAGGCCTTCACTGCGCTCGCGGCCGTGCGGCTGGTCGAGAGCGGCACGCTGTCGCTCGAGGCGCCCGTGCGACGGTGGCTCGGCGACGACCTGCCGCTGGTCGACGAGAGCGTCACGCTGGAGGAACTGCTGACCCACACCTCGGGCATCGGCGACTACCTCGACGAGAGCGGGGACGCCGATATCTCCGAGTACGTCCTCACGCGCCCGGTGCACACGCTGGTGACCGCCGAAGACTTCCTGCCCGAACTCGAGGGCCACGCGCAGCAGGAGGTGCCGGGGGAGACGTTCCGCTACAACAACGGTGGCTTCATGGTCGCGGCGCTCATCATCGAGCGTGCGTCCGGCGAGGCGTTCCAGGAGGTGGTGGCGCGGGAGGTGTTCGCGCGGGCCGGCCTAAAGGAGACGGCGTACGAGCGCTCCGACCGGTGGCCCGGAGACGTCTCTCTCGGGTATCTCGAGGAGACCGGGGACTGGACCAACGTGCTGCACCTGCCGGTACGCGGGGGCGGCGACGGCGGGGCCGTGACGAGCGCGGCGGACCTGGACCGGTTCTGGCGGGCGTTCGCGGACGGGCGCATCGTCAGCCTGGACTTCGCAGCCGAGATGATGCGCGCCCGCCACGACGTGCCCGACGAGGGCATGCGGTACGGGATGGGGTTCTGGCGGCACCCGACAGGGCCGCAGTGGATCATCGAGGGCTACGACGCGGGGGTGTCATTCCGTTCGACGTTCGACCCGGAGACCCGCGTGACCGCGACGGTGTTCGGCAACACGTCCGAGGGCGCGTGGCCGGTCATCGGCGCGGTGGCGGCGCGGCTGTTCCCCGACGCGGTCGAGGGCGTGTGACGTCGGTCGAGCCGCTGGTCGCGAGGGCGCGCTCCCTGGTGGCCAATGCGGGCGGCGGCCGGGTCGTGCTCGGTATCGTGGGCGCGCCCGGATCGGGCAAGTCCACGCTTGCTGATGCGGTGGCGGCTGGCGTCGGTGCGGCCGATGCGGTGGTGGTCCCCATGGACGGGTTCCACCTCGCGCACACCGAGCTCGAGCGCTTGGACCGGGTCTCGCGCAAGGGTGCGCCGGACACATTCGACGCCGCGGGGTTCGTGGCGCTGCTGCGCCGGATCGTCGCGCGCGACGAGGACGTGGTCTACGCGCCCGAGTACCGCCGGGACCTCAGGAACGGGGTCGCCGGTGCGATCCCGGTGCCGCGCGACGTGCCGCTGGTGATCGTCGAGGGGAACTACCTGCTGCTGGACTCGCCTCCGTGGGACCAGGTTGCTGGCCTGCTCGCAGAGTCGTGGTTCGTGGAGATCGACGAGGCCGCCCGCCTCGAGCGGCTGATCGCGCGGCACGTGGCGTTCGGCCGCACACCCGAAGCCGCGCGGGCGCACGCCCTGGGCAGCGACCAGCGCAACGCCGAGCTCATCGCCGCCTCCGCGCATCGGGCGGACCTCAGGGTTGCGCCGTCGCCTACGGTGGATCGATGAACCGACAGAATCGAGCGACCCTGATCAATGCCGGCAGCGGTGCGATCGTCGCCGTGGTGCTCGTCCTGGCCTTCGACATGCCCGTCTCGAACGCGATGATCGTCCTGGGCCTGTGGATCATCGCGGGCGCGGCGATGCGCATCCTGATCGAGTACGTGCGCGTGCGGCGCAGGGCCCGCGACTTGCCCGAGAGCTGACGGCTGCGGCCATGATTTGCGGCCATGATTGCTACGCAGGGCGCGCCGCAGGCGAGATGGTGGGCGTGACGACTACGCAGGAGGCTCAGCGCTCTCGAGCGCGGTGAGCCAGTCGGCCCAGAACTCCTTCCATGGCTCGGTGGCGGTCGGCTCCGCGATCTTCTCGTGGCTGACGGTGAACCGCGTTCCCGCCGGGGCCGAGTCAAAGTTGAACAGCACCGACCCCAGCGCGGCACCGTCCTTGGCGTCCGTCAACGCATAGCGGGGCGACTTGACCCCTGCCTTGGACGTGCGGGTCGCGACCACGTCGGGAAGCAGCGCCGCGCGCGACTCATCGTCCTCGATCAGGGCTTTGAGCGCATCGGGCGTGGCGGCGATGGTGCGCGAGCGGGAGATGGTGAACGTGCCGTCGGGCATCTGACCGGGCAGGCGCTTGCCGGTGATGCGCTCGTAGCCCACCGTCACGCCTTGTGCCCACCAGCCGCCGATCTCCGTGGTTGCCATCAGCCAGGCCGCGATGTCGGTGTGGGTGGCGTCGCGGCCTGGGCCGGCGTCGATGAGGGCGACCCACTCGTCCCAGACGCGGCCGGTGGCCTTGTGTACCTGTGCGTCGGTGGACTCGGGCTGCGAGACCCAGCCGGCTGGCGCATCGGCGCTGCTGGGCTGGGGGAGGAGGGCGCGGCGTGCGGCGGAGTACTTCTCGCCGGTCTTCGCCATGCGGGTGCGGATGCGCTTCTTGAAGGACTCTTGAGTGGTCATGGGAACTCCCGTGGGTCAAGCGCGTTCCCCGTCGCTCGCGCCGGCCGGGCCGCGCATCTGACACGGCAGTTCGTCCGCGTCGAGCACTCTCAGGTCCCCTTTGCCTCCACCGGCGGGCCGGTCTGCGGCAGCGCGAGTGCCGCATCGGAGGTCAGGCGAGACGGGTCGCCTGCGAGGTTCAGAATAGCGCCGATGCGCGGGGTTCGCGGGGTGTGGCGGGCGTCGGTGCGCGGGCGGATTGCCGATGCGACGGGCATCGCGACAGTAAGGAGTGCGGAGGTCGCATCGCCGTTGACACGACCCCCGCAGTCCTGCACGCGACTCGAGGCCGCGTGACTGACCGCCATCGTGTCAGCACTGCGGGTGATGGTGTGACGTTGTGAGGGCTCACACGCGAACCGTGACCTGATCGTTGCTATTCGGAGGCTGCGCTGCGTTCGCTGGAGGTCCAGCTCCGCCCGTCTGCGCGGGCGTCGAGATAGGCGTCGATGGCGTGGTCGGGGATCAGGTGGTTCTCGATGCCGTCGGCGTCGGGGTCCGTGAGAGTTGGGGCCGCCCGGGCCGGTCCGGTTCCGGTCGCGCAGTCGCCGCTCGTGTCGCAGTCGACCAGCTGCACGCGGGGGTTGAAGATGTGGATCGAGGTCGAGTCGGAGGTGGTGGTCGCGGTTCCCGGGGCCTCGGCCCAGGTGGAGCCGCCGTCGAGGCTGTAGTGCCCGGTCCACGTGGTGGCGAGCGTGAGCGCGGAGCGGTGCTCGTGTCGATCGAAGGTGAGGGGCTCGCCTCCGGCGTCGTAGCCGCGGCTGGTGTCTGAGGTCGTCAGCTCGGCGCCGTCCGACGTGGTCCAGGTGAACCGCGTGGGCGTGGCGCGCAACAGCACCGGGGTGCCGAGGACGGTGACGGCGCTGGTTTGCGGCTCGGCGCTCGCGACCGGGATCACGCCCATCGATGCGATGGCCCAGCCGGTCGCGGGCTCGGTGGTGTAGCTGGTGGGGGTGATGGTCATGGCGCGCCAGGCGCTCGCGATGGCCGCGGGGAGGGGGCTGGTGCCGCATTCGTAGCCGGTGATCTGGGTCCAGGGGCCGTAGCCGCCGTCGTCGAGGGCGCGCGACACCCAGAGGGGTGGGATCACTGTTGAGGCCGCAGGGCAGTCGAGTTCCGGAGTCTCGTATGCCTCCGTGCAGGCGGGGATCTCGCCCGGCCACTGGCGGGTGATGGGGGCCGTGCCTTCTAGGAGCACGAACCAGTCGTTGCACATCTCGCGCCGCTGGTAGCGGTCTTGAGGGGTGTCGGATGACGAGACTGGGGTGGTGTCGAAACGCGGCTCAGTGCCACCACCGCCGTAGCCGACCTCCACATTCGCTTGGCAGGTGTTGGCGTTCCACTCGTGTTCGTTGGGGCGGTCGCTGCCCCGGCATTCTTGAGCCGCCGCAACAGGAGAGACATGAATCGACGCGACGACAAGAAGTAGCAGTGCGAAGAGCCGCGTCGTCCTCATCGCCTACAGCTCCTGCGAGCCCACGTCGCGCACAGACCACGCTTCGCCGTCATGGTCCATAAGTACTGCAACGGTGTGCCTTGACTCAGGTACGTCGAAGACCGGTGCACCTTGGTCATTCAGGACAGTTGCTGCGTCGACCACAATGTCGAACTCCACTTGCCAGGTGCCGTCGGTTTGGAGCCCTCCACGAGGATCAGCGTCCTGGACCTTGATCTGGCCGCCCGTGAGCGTCTCATTAGCGGAGTCCAGAGATCGTGCGTAGTCGAGCGCACTCGTGCAGAAGGTGCAGGTGTCGCTTGACATCGCCTCGAAGAGACGCGTATCTCCATCGAGCACCATCGCCCGAGATTCGGTGACCAGAGTGCTTGCATACGCGAATGCACCCCAGATGTCTGCGGTCATTGCGCCGTCGGGGAGCGCCGCGATCACATCTTCCTCGGTGAGCGCCGTCGCAGATGGCGACGGGGTTGGCGAGGGGCTCGGAGACTCGCTCAGCGCCGGTGTCGCGGTGGGCGTCTCGGTCACGATTGGATCGGGGTCGCCAGCGCATCCGCCCACCACGAGCACGGCCGCGACCAGCGCGACCACAAGCCTGGACCGTCCCCACCCGCGGTTCATGGGCGCGACATTACCGACATACCGCGTTGAGCGACAGGGTCGGGGCGAACCTGGGGATAGCGAGAATGCACCTCGGGCCCCTGTCCTGTCATGGCTGCTCGTCGTCGAGTCGAACCGCGACGTCATGGACTTGCCAGTAGCCATCGTCGAACTCCACGACGCTGATGACGATTGCCTGTCCACCCGGCTGCATGTCGAGTTCAACGCCTTCCGGGCTGTAGGTGTACATATCGGTGAGTTCGACCTTCTCCTCCACCCACCAGAGCCCGTCGTCGTCCTGGCCGCCCATCGGATTCGCGTAAACGTCTCCCCATGCGTAGGTGCCGCCCTCGACGGTGGCATCGGTGTGCCTCGCACTATTCGAAGTATCGAGCGACTCGACACAGGTCCCGCATTGTGGATGGCTGAGGTGCGCGAAGAGGACTGCGTCACGATCCGACTCGAAGATCCTCGTGCTGAGGTCGAGGTAGAACCGCGCGAATACCGCGGCACCGAGCAGGTCCTCTGTCCGTGCCAGTGGGGGCAAGGATTCGATGATCTCCCCGGAGGTAAGCGCAGAGAGGGCCGGAGCCGATGTCGGAGTGGGTGTCGCGCTCGTCGCGGTGGGTGACGGCGAGCCAGCACTGACGGGATCAGGCGTCAGCGAGCACGAGCTCGCCGTCAGTGTTGCCGCGGCGAGCACGACCGCGATCATGGACTGTCGATGCCGGAGGTTCATGGCCGCGACGCTAGTGACGTAGTGGGAGCGACTGCGGCACAGTCGGCGAAACTGTGGACAACCTCCGAACCACCGGCCCTGTGCACGCGCATCGTCCGCCGTGAAATAGGGTCGTGACGGTGGAATCACCGACGACTGACGCACCCGAACTCGACTCACCCGGCGACCGCATCGGCCCTCCGTCGCCGCGTCCCGTGTGGCACCTCACTCCCGAGCGCAACTGGATGAACGACCCCAACGGGCTGGTCCACGTCGACGGCGTGTTCCACGCGTTCTTCCAGTACAACCCCGGTGGGGCGGGCTGGGGCAACATGAGCTGGGGCCACGCGGTGAGCGAGGATCTGCTCACGTGGCGCGAGCTCGACGTCGCGATCCCGTTCACGGACAACGAGCAGGTGTACTCGGGTTCGGCGGTGATCGACCACGGCAATACGTCGGGGCTCGGAGACGGCGTGACCGACCCCGTCGTCGCGATCTACACGGCCGCCACGACCGACAGACTGCAGGCGCAGGCGCTCGCGGTCAGCCGCGACCGGGGCATGACGTGGGAGCGATACGCCGGCAACCCCGTGCTGGACCGCGGCTCGCGCGAGTTCCGCGACCCCAAGGTGTTCCGCTACTCGGGAGGGGACGGCCCCGCGCGCTGGATCATGGTCGCGGTCGAGGCCGTCGCCCACGAGGTCCTCATCTACTCGTCCGAGAACCTGCGCGACTGGACGTGGGAGAGCAAGTTCGACGTCCCCATGCCGCTCGACGAGCTCTGGGAGTGCCCCGACCTCATCTCGCTGCCGCTCGACGGCGAGGAGCGTTGGGTAATGCTGCTGTCGACGCACAGCCACGACCCCGCCAACACTCAGGGCTCGCGGATGCGGTGGTTCCTGGGCGACTTCGACGGGCACCGATTCGTGCCGGCGCCGGGGGAGCAGTGGCGGCTGCTTGACCTGGGCCGCGACTTCTACGCCGGGGTGACGTTCGCGGATGCGCCCGACGGTCGCCGCCTCATGCTCGGGTGGATGTCCAACTGGCAGTACGCCCGCGAAGTGCCCACGGAGCCATTCCGCGGCGCGATGTCGTTGCCGCGCGAGCTGTCATTGCGACGGGCCGATGCGCGGGCTGGCTCCGGCGGCATCGACCTGGTGCAGACTCCGGTGGTCCCGGAGGGGCTCGAGTGGCGTCCGGTGGATGTCGCCGCCCACGAGCCCGCCGAGGTCGAGGTCGGAGTGACCGGGGTGCTGTCCGTCGAGGCCGACCTGGCGGGCGGCCGCACGCTGGCGCTGGAGCTGTGCTCGGGCGACGAGGTGCTCGCGACGGTGACCCTTGACGGCGCGTCGCGCGAGCTCGTGTTCGACCGGCCGGCGCCCGGAGGCGAAGGGGTCCACGAGACGTTCCCGAGCGTGCGGCGGATGCCACTCGGTGGCGACGGCAGGCTCGCGTCCGTCCAGATCTTCCTTGACGCCCACCTGGTGGAGATCTTCGCGTGCGATGGCGCGGCGGTGATGTCGCATCAGGCCTTCGTGGGCGCCGACGGGTGGCGCGTGCGGGTGGCTGGCGACGCGTCGGCGCAGGTGATGGTGGGGGCGACCGACACTGAGTGACCGGCAGGATCCGCGAGCTGCTCCGATCCGACACTGAGCGCCCGCTGCGACGCTAAGGCGGAGATGGGGCGAGGGGTGGGCCCGGGCGAGGGGCGGGCATCCGGAATGGGCTCAGGCCGGGGTCGCGTTAGGTTGAGCAGTAGATCCCCCTGTCGAAAGGACTCAGCCATGCCCACCATCGCGATCGTCGGAGCAGGACCCAACCTCGGAGGCGCCGTCGCCCGCCGGTTCGGACGCGAGGGGTACTCCGTCGCCCTCATCTCGCGCGACCAGGCCAAGCTCGACAGCCTCGCCGAGGCGCTCGCGGAGCACGGCATCACCGCCAAGGGCTACTCGGCGGACGTCAAGGACGGCGCCCAGCTCGAAGCGGCGCTCGCGAACGCCGCTGCGGAGCTCGGCCCCATCACCGCCCTCCAGTACAGCCCCCTGCCGTCGCGCGACTACCTCAAGCCCGTGCTCGACCTCACGCCGGAGCTCGCGCTCGAGGCGCTGCAGTTCTCGGCGCTCGGTCTCATCCACGCCGCGCGCGCCGTCCTGCCCTCCATGCGCGAGGCCGGCGAAGGCAGCATCATCCTCATCAACGGCGGCACCTCCGTGAAGGCCCGTCACGGCTTCGCGGGCACCTCCGTCGCCTTCCCCGCCGAGAGCGCCTACGGCGAGATGCTGCACGATGCGCTTGGCGAGGAGGGCATTCGCGTCACCCAGCTGGTGATCCCCGGCTCGATCCCCAAGCTGCAGCTCGAGAACGGCCTCGACGACGTCGCGGAGAAGATCTGGGAGCTCCAGACGTCGGGCGAGGACTTCCGCACCATGCTGATCCCGCTCGAGGACGGCCGCGAGTAGCCCCCACGCTCGACGCACAGAGAGGCGGCTGACGGCCGGCTCGGTAGAGTCGTATGCCAGCGGCCTCATCTCTTGGGAGACTCATGTTCGACGACTGGCTCGAGTACGCGATCCACACGGCGGCTTCCGTGGGAGTGGCGGTGGCTGCTGGGCTGGTGATCAAGCTGGTCATGCGGCTGGTGTCGCGCCGGCAGTCCTGGGCCAAGGCTCTCGTTCTGCACACACGTCGCCCCTTCTGGGCGCTGGTGCTGCTTGCCGGAGTGTGGGTCGGGGTGCGGGACTCGTTCCCCGCGGACGACTGGCTCCCCATCGTCTCCCGGTTGCTGACGATCCTGGTGATCGGCGCATCGGCGTGGCTGCTCGCCGGCCTTGTCGAGTTCGTGGCCGACCTGGCGCTCGACTACAACCGCATCGACGTGCCGGACAACAGGCTCGCGCGACGGCTCCGCACCCAGACGCTGTTAGTGCGGCGGCTCGCGATCGTGATCATCGTCATCGTCGCGATCGGCGCCGTCCTGCTGACCTTCGATTCGGTGCGCGCGCTGGGAGCGAGCGTGCTCGCATCGGCCGGTATCGCGACCATCGTGGCCGGCCTCGCCGCGCAGTCCCTGCTCGCGAACATGTTCGCGGGCCTCCAGCTGGTGTTCAGCGACGCGATGCGCGTGGACGACGTGATCGTGGCCGAGGGCGAGTGGGGTCGCGTGGGCGAGATCACGCTCAGCTACGTGGTGCTCGAGCTGTGGGATGACCGGCGGCTGGTGCTGCCGTGCACGTACTTCACGACCACGCCGTACGAGAACTGGACGCGCCACGGTTCGGAGCTGTTGGGCTCGGTGGAGTTCGATCTGGACTGGCGGGTGTCGCCGCAGCGCATGCGCGAGCACCTCAAGGAGGTCCTCGACGAGACGACGCTGTGGGACGGGCGCGCACAGGTGCTGCAGGTGACCGAGGCCGTGGGCGGATACGTGCGAGTGCGCATCCTCGTCACCGCCGCTGATGCGCCCACACTGTTCGATCTGCGCTGCTACGTGCGCGAGGCGATGGTGATGTGGCTGCAGAGCAACATGCCCGATGCGGCGCCCGCGCAACGCGTGATCGTCGCCGAGCCGGGTGATGCGCCCAGGGCCCGGCGCCCGCGCAAGAGCGACCCGACGGCGACGTCCGAGATTCAGGGCCTGTTCACTGGCAGCGCGGAGGCCGAGGAGCGCGCGACCCAGTTCACGAGCGGCATGGCGCGCGAGGTGCGCGAGCGGGAGGCCGAGGAGCATCCGGCCGATGCGGACTCCGGAGATGAGTCCGCTCGTTCCTGAGCGCTCGGGAGGGGTGCGTGCGCATCGGCCGGGCAGATAGGCTCGAGTCTCCGCCTGCGTCACCCGCCTTGGAGGTTTTCGATGCCCGCCTATGACCTCTCCGGTCGGCTCGTGGTGGGTGTCGCGTCCAGCGCGCTGTTCGACCTGACGGAGTCCGACGCGTACTTCCAGGCGCACGGCGAGGCCGCCTACGCCGAATACCAGGACCGCAACGTCGACGTGCCGCTCGAGCCCGGGCCGGCGTTCCCGTTCATCCAGCGCCTGCTGCAGCTCAACGACCTGAGGCCGGGGGACTCGCTGGTCGAGGTGATCGTGCTGTCGCGCAACGCGGCGTCGACGGGGCTGCGCGTGATGCGGTCCGTCGAGCATCACGGGCTGCAGGTGACGCGCGCCTTCTTCACGCAGGGCCGGTCGCCGCTGTCATACATCCCCGCGCTCGGCATGAGCCTGTTCCTCACCCAGAACAAGGACGACGTCTGGGCAGCCGTGCGCGCAGGCCATCCCGCCGGGCACGTGCTGCCCAACACCGCCGCCTACGAGGACTCGGACAAGTCGCTGCGCATCGCCTTCGACTTCGACGCGGTGCTCGCGACCGACGAGTCCGAGCGCATTTTCCAGACCGAGGGCATGGCTGGGTTCGTCAAGAACGAGGTCGCCAAGCGCGACGTGGCGCACTCGCCGGGCCTGCTCAAGCCGTTGCTCGAGGACCTCAACCGCATCCAGCGGCTCGAGCAGGAATTGCAGGCGGCCGATGCGACCTACGAGCCACGCGTGCGCGTCGCCTTGGTAACGGCGCGGGCTGCACCCGCCCACGAGCGCGCGGTGCAGTCGCTGCGGTCGTGGGGCGTCACCGTGAACGATGCGTTCTTCCTGGGCGGCATCGAGAAGGCGAAGGTGCTCGAGGTCATGCGCCCGCACCTGTTCTTCGACGACCAGGACGGGCACCTGTCGGGGGCCTTGGAGCACGTCGCGGGAGTGCACGTGCCATACGGGGTGGCGAACGAGGCGCTGGAGGATGCCGCTCCCGTGGAGAGCGCGTGACCGACCTCGTGGGCTACCAGGCCCGGGAGTCCTGGATGGGCGACGAGTACGTCACTCTCGGCGACGTCTGGCCTACGGCGGCGCGGGCAGCCATCGTCGGCTTGAACCCCTCGCCCGTGAGCGTGAAGGCCGGCCACTACTACCAGGGCAGGGTGGGTCAGCGGCAGCTGCGGCGCATCGGGGATGTGGCGGGCTGGAATCTGCCTGCAGGCGTCACTCAGTTCGAGGAGGCCGCGCTTGATGCGGGCTTCGGACTGACCGACATCGTGAAGCGACCCACCGTGGGTGAGCGCGACGTCTCCTCAGCCGAGCTTGACTATGGACGCGACGTGCTGCGCGCCAAGCTCGAGGAGCGCGGTGTCGGCCTCGTCATCTGCGTCTTCCGCCATCCGGTCGAGGCGCTACTCGGGGAAGCCGGGATGCCAGGGCTCCAGGGCGCCCGCACCGCATCGGGCGCACGCGTGTTCCGGATGCCGGGACCCTTCGACGCCGCTGACAAGGCCGATGCGGTGATGCAGGAGCTGCGCGAGCTCTTGGACGAGTCAGCGGACGCGTAGACGCCGGTCCGCGCTCAGTCGCACGTTCCGCAGATGCCCGTCGCCGGGAGCTCGGTGTAGCAGGTGGGGCACGGCTCGCGCTGCTCGTCGGCACGGTTGCGACGGGTGCCGCCCCCGCTGCCCCCGCCGATGCTGTTCGTCGGGAGCGGGACATGGGAGTAGGTGCCGGGCGCTGTCCGGAGCTCGACGAAGCCCGAGTGCAGCCACGCGAGCGCCGGTGGCCCGTCGCGCCCCTCGAAGGCCACGTACTGGCGGCTCTTCACTGGCATGTAGATGCGCCCGTGCTCGAACGTCGCGAGCGTCTCGCGGGCGAGCTTGTGATTCTCGACGGGGATCCGGAACTCCTTGAGCGCCTGCTCGACGTTCTCGAAGTACTGACGAGGGCTGTCATCGTCGATCGGTGCCGTAGGCGCTTCAGTCATGTCACTGACCTTACGGCGCTGGACGGGTGCCGCCTCGCGGCGGTGCGCTCCGTCGGCGGGCGCCCGAGCGCGGAGGCGGGTGCGATCTGGGCATTCCAGGAAATCCTAGAATGGCGCGACGGCACCCCACGAGGCCCGGCCCGCGACGCGGGTCGGCGGTGATGCCCGGCGAGAAGGGTCGAGCGCATGGGGCGTATCACCAGGCGTGACGAGCCGTGCTCGCAGGTCGCCCACGTGGGCCTGGGCCGGAAGGCGCGTGCGCTCGCGGTGGTGATGGTCGGCGCGCTCACGGTGGCCTCGTGTGCGGGCGAAGCGGACTCGGTGGAGGTGGAACTGCCGCCCACCGAGGGCGTGGTCGATTATCAGTTGGGTGGCGCGTACGACACGGTGGACGCGGGGGCCGGGCCGGTCGGCATCGACGTGGTGGTCCGCGACGCGACGGCCGAGCCCCTGGAGGGCGCCTACAGCGTCTGCTACGTCAACGGCTTCCAGACTCAGCCTGGCGAGGCGGAGCAGTGGCTCGTGACTCCGGAGCTGCTGCTTCGCGATCAGGCCAGCGAGCCGGTGGTGGACCCGGACTGGCCCGACGAGTTCATCCTCGACCCGTCGACGCCGACTCAGCGGGAGGGGATTCTCGACGTGCTGTCGCCAGTCATTGCGGGGTGTGCCGAGGCGGGCTTCGACGCCGTGGAGATCGACAACCTCGACACGTGGACACGGTTCGACGGGGTGTCCGAAGACGGCGCCCACTCCCTGGCCCGCGCCTATGTGGAAGTGGCGCACGAGCACGGTCTGGCGATCGCGCAGAAGAACGCCGCCGAGGTCACGCAGGTCGCCAAAGAACAGTTGGGCTTCGACTTCGCCGTGGCCGAAGAGTGCGCGGTCTGGGACGAGTGCGCAGCGTATGCGGACGTGTACGGCGAGCACGTGCTCCAAGTCGAGTACCCCGATGCGCTCGCCGAGGCGGGCATGACGTTCGCCGAGGTCTGCGGGCTGCCAGGCACGGCGCCGCTCACGGTGCTGCGCGACCGCGACCTGGTCGCCGCGGGCGAGCCCGGGTACGTCTACGAGTCGTGTTGAGCGCAGTCGTGAGCGGCGAAGGGAAGCGCTAGATTCGCGATATGAGCACGCTTCGGGGGACGCGTCCTGCCTGGTCGGCCGCGATGGTCGTGGTCGCCGTCGCCCTGGCCGGGTGCGCCGACACGGGGGACCCTGTGGTCACGTCCTCGCCGCCTCCTGAGGCGACGCCCGCCCAGAGCACCGTGTTTGAGTTCGAGTCCCAAGAACTGTCCGGCAACCTGTTGGGCGCCTCGACCGAGATCACCGTCGGCATCCTGCTGCCCGATGCGTACGTCACCTCCGACGACCCGCTTCCCGTCCTTTACTTCTTGCCCGGCTACACCGCGTACGACACGGCCGCGGACATGCCCGACGTCCTCGGCGAGGCACTCAATGCGACTGAGCCCATGATCGTCGTGACCATCACGGGCGCCAATGAGCTGGGCGGCAGTTGGTACACGGACTCGGATGCCATTGGTAACTGGGAGCAAGCCGTGGTGACCGAAATCGTGCCGTACGTGGATGCGCACTACCGGACCCGCGCATCGGCCGCATCGCGAGGCCTTGCCGGGCACTCGATGGGTGGATATGGCGCGCTCACCATTGGGATGAGGCATGCCGATGTGTTCGGCTCGATGTTCGTGATGGCTCCCGCGGTGGCGGGGGAGGAGGGGATTGGTGCGCCTGCGCTCTTCGGGTCGCCGTCGAACGCGCGAGCGGTGCTATCGGCGCTGGAGGGTCTTGAGGGTCTGGACGGCGAGGAGTTGCTGAGCGCCATGTCGACGTCGCCGGCGGGCTTCCCGCTTTCGTATGGCACGGCGTTCGCGCCGTCGCCGGAGCCGCCGTACTTCCAGTACCCGTACTCGCTGGTCGACGGTGAGGCCGTGCGCGATGACGACGTGTGGGCGCTGTGGGAGGCGGGCATCGGGGGCATCGACGTCGAGATCGCCCAGCACCGCGAGGCGCTGCTGTCTCTCGAGGCGCTGGGGCTGGACTGTGGCTCGAACGACGAGCTGCGCTGGATCGTGGACGGCTGCGACTTCATCGACGCGGAGCTCACCGCGCAGGGCGTGCCGCACACGTATACGGTGCACGACGGCACCCACACCAGCCTGTTCGACCAGCGGATGACCGACGTGGTGCTGCCGTTCTTCGCGGAGGCGTTTGCTGGGTCGTCCTAGGCCTTGTCGGTGGCGCAGGGCGGGCCGTCCGGGACGGTGCCGCGGCTCCACAGCACCACGTCGATCACTCGGAGCGGGCTCACCAGGGAGTTGACGCCGGCGGCGCGTCGCCACTGCTTGGCGGTCGTCCACAGGTCCCGCCGACCATCGGTGAACAGAGCCTGCATGGCGGCCCAGTGCTCGTGAGGATTGCTGACCTCCATCTGTTCGGCGACCACGGACCCGTACGCGGGGACGAGCTTGCCGCGCTTGCGGGCGAGCAGCTTGCTGACCGAGACCGGACCGAAGCCGGGCGCCTGGCTCCAGTGATCCCAGAGCTTCGCTGCAGGCCCGCCGTCCTTAAGGAGTTTGGTGCCGCTCTTGGTTCCGATCTTCGCCTTGACCGGGAGCTTCTTGAGCAGCTTCTCGGTCTTCTTGAGGTTGCGCTTGTTGAGCATCCACACGGCGGCCGGGCCTGGGACGGGTGAGGTGAGGGTGGCCAGCGCCACCAGGTCGCCGGGGCTGACGGTGTTGACCTTGGACTTCTTGTCCCAGGGGTGCCCGATGGTCTCGAACTCGGCGCCGCTGTCGGGGCTCGAGCAGTCGCACTTTCCGAAGTAGTGACGCAGTCGCGAGACGGCGTCGTCACGGTCGCCGACGGTCAGGGTCGTGGAGCCTTGCGATGTCGTGTTCATCCTTCGACCGTACGCGCAGGTTGCGGGAAGCGCAGATCCACGGCACATCGGGCTCCAGCGTCGGCCAGATCGTCTCCGGTGACAACGGTGGCTACACGGGTGGAGAGTAGGGTTCGGGCATGAAGCTCGGACGCCTTTCCCTACCCCAGCGAATCTCAGCTATCGCGATTGCGGTGGTCATTCTGGGTGCTTTTCTCCCGTGGTTCTCGATCCTCGGTGTGAGCGTGATCGGTATCGAAGGAGATGGGCTCATCACCCTGGCGCTCGCCTTGGCAGGAGCGGTGATTCTGGTGCTGACGACTGGCGTCGTGGGGCGTGAGCGTAGGCCGGGTCGTGCGTCACAGATTGCTCTGCTCGTGCTCGCGATCCTCGTGGCTTTCGTGGGGTTCTATGACACGAACGGCGCTGCGGCGATGGGCCTGTACCTGACGCTGTTCGCGGGCATCGCCTGGGTGGTCGGAGCGGTATGGCAACTGAATCTCGGAGGCCGGGGACGCTACTCGCGGGCGTTCGGGCCTCCCGGGCAGGACTGATCGCGGCGGCTCGTGTCCGAGGCCGACGACGGGGCCGTGGGCGTCAGGCGCCAGGAATGGGGGAGGAATGACGACGGAGGAAGTGCCACAACCCTTTGAGGTCTACGGGGACGGCGAGACGTACCTGCACGGCACCAAGGTGCTGCGACGAACGGGGGACGTCCTGACGCCGGGATATGCGTCGAACTACCGCTCGGACCGGGTGGCGAACCACCTCTACATCACGAAGACGCTGGACGCCGCGACCTGGGGAGCGGAGCTCGCTTCGGGCGAGGGACGCGGCCACATCTACGTCGTCGAACCTGTCGGCGCGGTTGAAGACGACCCCAACGTGACGGACAAGCGCTTCCCTGGAAACCCGACGATGTCCTACCGGACCCGCGAGCCGGTCCGCGTCGTGGGGGAGCTGCTCGACTGGGTGGGTCACCCGGTCGAACAGGTGCAACACATGCGGGACTCGCTCGCGGATCTCGAGCGGCGTGGCGAGGCCATCATCGACGACTGAGTGCGTCGCGCAGCCGGTCTACAGTGACTGGTGGAACAAGGGAGTTCATTCATGGGTACGTCACTGTCGCAATTCGATCTCGCCGGCCGCACGGCGGTCGTCACCGGAGCGACCAGGGGACTCGGTCGCACGTTCGCCCTAGCGCTTGCCGAGGCCGGGGCCACCATCGTGATCGTCGGCCGGGATGCCGATGCTGCGGCCTCCGTCGCGGCGGAGGTCGCCGACCGCGGGCGCGAGAGCGTGGTGGTGCTCGGGGATGTGACCGTCCGTGCCGATGTGGAGCGCATGCTTGCCGAGGCTGTCAGCGCATTCGGAAGCGTCGACATCCTTGTCAACAACGCGGGCACATGCATCCATAAGCCCGCGCTCGACGTCACCGACGACGAGTGGCGTCAGGTCATGAGCGTCAACGTCGACGGCGTGTGGCTGGGCTGCCAGGTTTTTGGCCGGCATATGGTCGACCGGGGCAGTGGTTCCATCATCAACATCGGCTCGATGTCGGCGCAGATCGTCAACCGGCCGCAGTGGCAGCCCGCGTACAACGCGTCGAAGGCGGCCGTTCACCACCTCACGCGCTCGCTCGCGGCCGAGTGGGCGCCTCTCGGCGTGCGCGTGAATGCGCTCGCCCCCGGCTACATGCGGACCGACATGTCGCCCGTCGACGAGCCGCAGTTCCAGCGCTACTGGAAGGCCGATGCGCCGCTCGGCCGGGTCGGCGAGCCCGACGAGCTCGCGGGGGCGATCGTGTACCTGGCGTCGGACGCCTCGTCGTTCGCCACGGGCACGGTGTTGACCGTCGACGGCGGATACACCGTCTTCTGAAGTAGGGGATGAATCACGTGGGCAAACAAGCGACCGAAGGTCACGATGTCGTCAGCGATGGCGACACCGACCGGCTCGCATACCAGTCGCTGCGCAAGCGTCCGGCCGACCGTTCCGAGCGCTACGCGCTCGGCAAGGCCCTGCGCAAAAAGGTGCCGAGGAGCTCGCTGGGCGAGTGGCGCATCGGCCGCGAGGACCGCGACCCCATCGCACTCGTGGAGGAGAACCATGAGGGACGCATCCCGGAGCTGGTCGCTGTGCGGGTGGCGCGGATGGCTGCTTCGCCGTACGGGTTCCTTCGCGGCTCCGCGGTGGTGATGGCCGATGACGTGGCACGGCTTCCCGCGACCGGGATCACGCCGGTGGTGTGTGGAGACGCGCACCTGGGCAATGTGGGCTTCTACGCCTCGCCCGAGCGCGACCTGGTGCTGGATCTCAACGACTTCGACGAGGCGCACCCTGGCTCGTGGGAGTGGGACCTGCGCCGGCTGGTGGCGAGCACCTGGGTGGCAGGCCGCGAGACCGGCGCCTCGGAGAAGAAGTGCAAGCAGGCGGTGCTCACATGCGCGCGGTCGTATCGCGAGGAGATCCGCTATCAAGCGAACCAGGCTCTCTTCACCCGCTCGTTCGAGCGACTCGACATGGACCGGATGGCCCTCCACGAGACGGGCAGTTCGCTGGACTCCGAACTCAAGCGGGCGGCGAAGCGGGCGCGCAAGCGCACCTCGGACCGCGCCCTGCCCCGCTTCACCACGGAGAACGGCGGCGCCCGCCAGATTGTCGAGGAGCCGCCGCTCATCACCCGGCTGCCCGAGGCCGAGGCCGAGATGGTGGCCGAAGGGCTCGATGAGTACCTGATGACTCTCGACCCGCACTGGCGGCGCCTGCTCGGTGGCTACACGCTCGTCGACGTGGCCCACAAGGTCGTGGGTGTGGGGTCCGTGGGCCTGCGCGCGTATGTGGCGCTGCTCGAGGGATCGAGCAAGGAGGACGTGATCTTCCTTCAGCTCAAGCAGGCTCGGAGGTCGGTGCTCGCGCGGCACGTGCACGGCGACAAAGCACTGCACGAGCACCAGGGTCAGCGAGTGGTGGAGTATCAGAAGGCGCTGCAGACCGTGAGCGATCCACTGCTCGGATGGACCACCGTGGATGACCGGCAGTTCTACGTGCGGCAGTTTCGCAACATGAAGGGCGCCGTGTCGCTCAAGAACATCTCCGGGAAGGCGCTCGCGAACTACGCGGGCATCGCCGGTCGCCTACTCGCGAAGGGCCACGCGCGCACCAGCGGCGCGTCGATGATCGCCGGCTATGTGGGAAAGGGCACCAATCTGGACAAGGCGATGGCGACGTTTGCCCGTGCGTATGCGGATCAGACGGAGGCCGACCACGAGGCGCTGCTGGCCGCGGTCGAGAGTGGCCGGATGCCGATCGCCGAGGGTGCGTAGCGGGAAAGGCTGGCGCGTGTCGACTTGTGACGAAAAGCCCGACCACTGTTGATACTGGCGCCACGCCCGTGGCCGCTGACGGTTGACGCACCGCCGAAGTCCCCATCTCCCCATCCCGCCGTCGACAACCGCAGGAGACGCAGCACCTGGCGACGAGCGCGTCCTGTGCGGTACGGGCTACAGGGGGCCGATGCGCGGGCGGCTTGGGAGCGGCCGGTGTCGGTTCTCGATTTGCACTCCCGGATTTCGCTGGATGCCGTGAAGGCGACCTGTTCGCGCCCGCGTAGATCGATACCCGGCAAGGAGCTGGAGCGACCCCCAGGAGCAGGCCATGCGGCACCGTGCCACCGTGCGCGCACGGTCGGGGAAGAGGTGTCTCCGGCTATTCGCTCGTCCCGCTACACGTCTTGCGCATCCATCTCGGCCCAGAAGGCGTTCCTTAGGCCGTGTCGTTCGGAATCGGTCAGCGAGTAGATCTGCAACACATCAGAGAGGTCCCGCAAGAGGGTTGAGTCGAGTTCCCGCGGGATAGAGGGACGGCTCGCTTTCAGTTCCACCAGTTCCGCCTGGGTCGCGGAACCAAGGAATGCTCCAAGGACTGCCCGCACCACGCGCTGGGTGGCTTCCTCGCGCTCGGACGGATCCACGTCGTTCAGCGGAGCATGGCCTTGCGGTGTTGCCGAGGGTGCGTCGCCTGACGCTGTCGAATAGACCGGAACAGCGGCGGGAGGGGGTGAAGTGGGGCGGACTGCGGTTGGCTTTGGCCTTGCTAGTTCAACAGGGCTCGGGTGGCGTAGCGCGGCGTCGACATCGTGTGGGATCACGGGCGCGGACGCCTCGAGCACGTTGGCAACTGCTCCTGCCAGGATGGTCTTGGCAATACGTTTGGCGATTGCTCCTTCGAGCATTTCCGAATTGAGGAGATCGAGTCTGTCCGCAGCTGCGTGCAGGTGGCGGGACACGCCGTGCGGGCGCCCTGTGGCATCTGGAACAGCGAGCACGATCACCTCGACGCCTGTGACCTGTGCCTGGTCGACTGCCTCCGTCAGGTCGTCATCACCCGAGATCAAGACAAGTGTGTCGATCGCGCCATTGCGTGCGTGAGTCACCATATCGAGGCCAATCTTGAGGTCTACGCCCTTCTGCTGGCCCTCGTTGCCGATGCGTCCGAGCCGGAGCTTCACCCGCGGGACCATCTCGATGACGCGCTGGTCGCTGTCGGGCGACTGGTTCGGCGCTGCGTCGTACCAGTAGGAGCGCAGCACGGGACGCCCGGCGATCTCCTCAGCCTGGCGGAGAACTCCGTTGATGAGTTTCGGGTAGTCCGGCTGGATACCTTGCCGAAACGAGCTCCCGGTAAGTCGTGTGGCTGCGGACGCCAGCAGATAGCCCGCATCGATGTAGACGGCTGCGTTGGACCTCATCGGTGCAGTTCTCCTCAATCGTGAGATTGTTCCTCGGTCCAACGTAGCGGTCGCCGACGACGTCTCGGTTGTACCAGTTACTTCCGCCGCTCATTCAATGGTTCGCCATGTCGTCGATCGGCGGGCGGTGTCGAACACGGCCTCGACCTGTTCCGGCGACAGAACGGCCGGCCGCTTCTTGAACCATTTGGGCAGGTCCCACTTGTCGAGCACGCGCACGTCGTCGGGCATCTGCTTGTAGGTCACCTCCGGGACGAGCGAGCCCGTGAGCACCACCACGCAGCCCACGACTGGAACCTCGAAGTCGAGCTGCGCGTCCAGGAGCTTCTTGGCCCGCCCGGCCTCGTGCCGAGAGTTCCGGAGGTAGGGGACAGGCTGGCCGTTCACGCGCATCTGGTACTTGGCTACCCAGATCTTCTTGCCGGCGTGCATCTTGCTGTTGACCGTGAAGACGCCGCCGGGCCCGATAGCGATGTGGTCGATATCCGAGTCACTTTTGCCGACCGGCACGCTGTGCAGCACGTGCCAGCCCTTGTCCCGGAGCTTGTCGAGCTTCGCCCCCACGTACTCCTCACCCTCGGCGCCTTTGCGCCACGCTCGCTCGTCGGTGTGATTGTCGAACACGTAGCGGTTGAGGGCAGCGAACACCTTGGAGCGGTCCTTTGAGGCGGTCCATTCGGCCTCGGCCAGCTTTCGCACGCCTTCACCCGGCCGATGCGCGGAGAGATCGGTCCACTCGGGTTCAGCTTCCTTCGGCGGGGCGGGCGCAACGGGCACGGCCACCGATTGCGCACCGTCTTCGGCGAATGCGGCAGCAGAGGCGGCTTGAACGGCTTGTACGTCCTCCTGCTTGCTTGCACCCATGAGGGGGAGATTGGGCGGAGTGATCTCGTTGTCCGCACACCACGCGAGCGCGGCGGCCTCGATCGCGTCACGGTCAGCGCCCTCGTCGAGCACATGCTCTCCGGACGCGAGGTCGAGGTACCCGACCTTGGTGCCGTCGGCGTCGGCGAAGTAGGCGCGGTCGTGCCCGTAGCGCTTCCAGCGCCGCACCTGGTAGATCGGCATGGCCTAACCGTAGGCGACTTCGAACACCGCATGGAAGCCTCATGTGACGAGTCCCGCTACTGTGACGGTGTCGAAAGGTTGCTCCATGTCGGACACGCCCGTTGAACTCACGCCCGCTGATCTCGCCGCCGAGTTGGGAGTGAGTCCACGCGAGGTGAGACGCTTTCTCAGGCGCGAGTTCGCCCGTCCCGAAGAGACGCACGACACTCCTTGGCAGGTCACTGCGGACGAGGCACGTGCGGTACGCGAGCGCTTCGCGCCCCTGGGGGCCGAGCGCAGTCAAGACCTCGGTGATGATGCGCGGTGGCGCGAATTCGCTGAGATTGCGCGAGATGTGCTTGAGGCGGGGCGCGTGGATATCGACCGCTACGAGCGCGAATACAAGGGAGTCGTCCGCGACCGCATGCGTGCAGCGCGGGATGCGGTCTCTGAGGGCCGCGACGGATGGGTCGCGGAACTCGCGGCGGCCTTGGATAGCGGCGAGAACCTGGTGTTTCACATCACTAGGGCCCGCTTCAGGGACTTACTCACCGAGCATCCGTCTTCCACACGCGCCCAGTTGCTCGAGCTTTGGGAGAGTGAGGGATCGCCCAAGGGCGTCGCGGCTTTCTCTGCGTTTGTTCGAGAAGCCAGACAGGATCTCGGCCCCGGCGATGCCGTTGCCCTCGCGTCGAACCTGTTGTTGGCCGTGGCAGACGTCGCACCGTTCCGCGCACGACCGGTTGCGCGCGCACTGCGGCTCGTCGGCGCAGAGCCCGCGCCTGCCGCGAACGTGGCCGCACGGTGGTCGCAGTTCATCGGCATGTTGACCAGGGCTGATATCGCACTCGAGGCGGCGGGCATTGAGCCTGACGACCGGATTCACACGCAGAGCATCGTCTGGACCCTGATCGAGTACGACGCGGCGGACATCGCGGACGGGCCGTTGGCGGACCGGGTGCGCCAGTGGCGCGGCGAAACTCAAGGACATGTGCGCGGCAACCGCATCAATGCTGTTGTGGAAGATGCCGCGTGGTCGATCCTCGAAGCGGGGCTGCGCATGGACGCGTCGCCTCTCACGGGAGGCGCTTCCGTGTGGACGGCTGAGGCTGCAATCGAGGTCGCGACTCGCATTTCGCAGCAACCACCGGGAGACCAGGCCCCCGGCTTCTACGAGCAGTTGAAGCTGCAGTTCGACGGCGCGTCGGTCGAGGCCGTGCAACTCCTTGCCGAGTTGCAGTTCGTCCGTCAGTTGGCGACGTCAAACGTTGGCCTTGCAGGGGCCCACAAGGCACTTGCGGTGTGCAATGGAATTGCCGCGACCGAGTGGGTACTCCCAGACGCGCTTGAGACGGCGTTCTCCGAGGAGGGCGTGTTTGGGGGCGGTGCGTACTTCAACCAGAGCCAGTGGCGTCATCTCATCTTTGCGGCACGGATGGTCGCCGAGTGGCGAGCTCTCGAGGTACCCGAGAGGGCGAAGTTGCTCAGCGACCCGTGGGAGTGGCTGGACTTCCTCGAAGGAGTCGAGGGGCCGACTGCCGCAGATTCACACATGCGAATGGTGCTCTGCTACGTCGCGTGGCCGAGCTACTTCCATCCGATCGTGTCGAGCGACCACATCAAGCGAATCCGGAAGGCATTCGCGCGCTTTCTCGGTGGGCAGCGGGGATCCCGGAATGTCGATATCCAGCGCGACCTGTTCGCGATTGACAGAGGCTTGCAGAGCGAAACCGGGACTGAGTATCTGAGCTTCTACGACTCTCCATTCCGAGAGCAGTGGCTCGAAGGAGAGAGCGAGAGTGGCAAGGGCGATGGGCCGAAGGTAGGTGTCAGCTTCGCGGATGTGGCGCATCGTGTTGCCGAAGACCTCCATATGACGCCCGCCCAGTTGGGCAGGATCGCGCGCGTGCTCGAGAGTCGTCGTCAAGTCGTGTTCTACGGCCCGCCCGGCACCGGCAAGACGTATGCGGCGCGCAAGCTGGCTCTGGCGATCGCCGGGTCGGAAGATGCGGTACGGCTGGTGCAGTTCCACCCGTCCTACTCCTACGAGGACTTCTTCGAGGGCTTTCGGCCGCGGGGTGGGGAGCATGACGGCGGCTTCTCTCTGCAGCGCGGACCTCTCCGGCTTCTCGCGGCTAGCGCTGCGGACAACCCTGATCAGCCGCACTTCCTCATCATCGATGAGATGAATCGGGGCAACCTCGCCAAGGTGTTCGGCGAGTTGTATTTCCTGCTTGAGTACCGGGGTGAGACTGCCTCACTGCTCTACAGTCCGAAGACCCAATTCAGCCTGCCTGACAATCTCCACATCATCGGCACGATGAACACCACCGACCGTTCGATCGGACTCGTTGATGCCGCAATCCGTCGTCGTTTTGCGTTCATGGAGTTCCACCCGGACACCGCGCCGGTCTCAGGCGTCCTGGATCGCTATCTCGCCGCCTCTGATGGCGACCCACGGCTTGCCACCTTGCTCGGGCGTCTGAACGCGCTTATTGAGGAACGTGATCTGCGCATCGGCCCCTCGTACTTCATGCGAGATGACGCGAGGACGGCCGAAGGGCTCCGCGACATCTGGGATTTCGACATCCTTCCACTCCTGTTTGAGCACTACTACGGGCACCGGAGCCCTGCGGCTATCCGTGAGGAGTTCTCGCTCGACCTGCTCCTGGGTACGTCGGGCGGGCAGGAGGCGTAGCCGATGCCGCAGACGGTCGTGCTCGACGAGTTGCGCGACGACGGGGCCACGGTGCGCTGCTCATCGGACGTGGCTGCTGCGCTCGACTCGACCGGGCTCGTCCGGGTAGAGCCACTCATAGGGGGCGATTACCGAGTTCTTCCGCGAGGCAAGGTCGGAGTGACTCGCATCGGTGATCTCCAAGTCGAGGTGCACCCGAAGGATAAGGTGCCGCTCGCATCGGTCCTCTTCTTGCTCGGGTATGCCGCTGACCCCTGGTTTCGAGACGAGAACGTTGAGATGGGACGTGACGACGATCTCTTCACTGCGATCGCCGAGGCGCTTGTCAGGCAGGTGAGTCGCGCTGTTCTGCGCGGGGTGCACCGCGGCTACGTCACGGTGGACGAGACTTCAAGAACCTTGCGCGGGCGCATTCGGATGGGGGACCAGGTGCGCCTGCACCACGGGCGATCGGTGCCGGCAGAGATCACATACGACGAGTACAGCGCCGACATCGCTGAGAATCGCATTCTCTTGAGCGCACTGCACCGGGTGCTGCACATCCCGCGGCTCGGTGATGAGACATATGCCAGAGCCTCCGCATTGACCGCCGTGTTCGAGGGGGTGAGCGAGATTGAAGTGCGGGGGCCACTACCGCCATACAAGCTGACGCGACTGACCGAGCGCTACCGTCCCGCGCTAACGCTTGCTGAGCTTGTGCTGAGGCATCAGTCGCTGAGGCTCGGTGATGCGTATGGTCTCGTCGGGGCGTCATTCGTGGCATCGATGGAGACCGTCTACGAGGACTTCGTCGGTGTGGCGTTGCAGGAGTCGTTGAGTCGCTATCGGGGTCGTACAACGCTGCAGTACGGAACCCGGCTGGACGAGCCGCAGATCGGTGTGCCTGCGGTAACGATGAACGTCGACGTCGTGCACGAAGTTGGTTTGAAGCCCGTGATCGTCGCGGATGCGAAGTACAAGGCCGAGTCGATGTCTGGACGGTTTCCGAATACCGACAAGTACCAGATGCTTGCCTACTGCACGGCGCTCGGGGTGGACCGCGCGTGGCTCGTCTACGCGGCCGGCGGAGCGCCAGTAGTGCGCAGGGTGCGCAATGTCAACGTCGAGATAGCCGACTGGTCGCTCGACTTGGCGATGTCGCCAATCGAGATCTTGGCGCAGGTGCAGGCACTGGCCGATGCGATGGCAGAGAGAGCGGGACTGGCTCGACAAATGGCTGCCACAACGCTGCAGACACGATGATGAGATCCCGAGATCCTTCGCGATCTGCTCGACGGGTCTGCCGCAGCTGTAGGTGACTCCTTCACCTGCCCCACAACCGGCTTCTGCGACTGTGAGGGGGTCGACTGAGGAGTCAACCACACCTGGGTCTGTCAAACCCGGGCAAGTCCAGACCGCACCAAATGGGGCCACAGCACCAGGCGCCTCGACCCGACACCACTAAGGTCGCAGTATGAGCGGGGAGCATATCGAGAGAATCGACACTGTACTTGTCGAGATCGAGCCGGGCACAGCACTGGTTTTCGGCACGCCTCCTCCGGGCCAACAGGTCGCTCCGTTCACGCTCCTGCCGGATTTTGATCGCAAGGACATTCAACGGCAGGTCGCGACGTCCATTGCCGCTGGAAGCGTCGCCGCTCAAGCGGCACAAGCGATGTCAGAGGCAAGTGGCCTTGTGCGGCTCGCGCCAGAGACGCTCGCTGCCATCAACTCAGGCGCACAACCCATTGCGAGCGGGGGCTACAACATTGGCGTCTTGGCCGGCGAAGGCGGGAAGTTCAGCTCGCAAGTCCTATGGGCTCCGGCATCCGCGGGGGGAACCGCCGCTGTTCTTGCGAGCGTAGGGCCGGCCGTCACACTTCTTGCTATCCAGGTCCAGCTCAATGAGATCTCGAAGATCTCCGAGCACACTCTGGCGCAGACGCAGCAAGTGCTGGGTACGTTGCGCGCCGAGCAGTGGGCCGAACTGAGCGGACTGGATCGCGCGGTCCAGCAGGCCGTCAGTGAAGCCATGCTCGTTGGCGCCGTGAGCACGGATATTTGGGACAACGTGCGAGCGCGTGAAGCGGACCTCGGCAAGCAACTTGACCTCTTCCAGAAGGCAACGGACTCGCATGTCCGGCAGCTTGGCCAGGCGCGTGACCACGCCAAGCGCCGCGACTACCTCATTGACAACGGAGAAGCGATACTTCAGGACGCACATGGGGCCGTCGTGGCACTCAACGCCTGGTTCAGGTACCAGGCGCTCCGTGCGAGTTGGGTGAGGTCCAGGATTCCTGAAGATCCCAGCAACGAAGTGCTCTTCGACAAGATCGTTCTTGACGCGAGGGTTGGACACAAGCGCTCGCTTGAGAACATCGGATTGCTTCTCGACGCGCTCGAGCGGGAGTTGTGGATCGCACACACGTTGCCGGGCAACAGGACTCTCCCCTTCTTGGGCAAGCGGAAATCGGCACGGGAAGCCGCAGAGATGGCCGCGGACCTTTCCGAAGCACTGCAGGCGATCGGCGCACCTGTCCGGTCGCCGAGAGATGACGTGGCGTTGCCGTCCACAGTCTGCTTTGGAGACGACGAAGCGCCGGACGCACTTGCCTCTGTTCTGCGCTGGCGCATGGAGCGAGACGAAACCGTCGAGGCTATTGCTCAGGGGCGCAATCGACTCCGGCGGCGAGAACTGATCGTGCTGACCTCTGAGCGATTGCTGAGTGCTCAACGTGCCGAGTTCGAGCGCCACGGCGTTTTTGATGTCGATGTCAAGGTGTCTGACATTCGCTACGTGAGACGCCGCGCCGACACGTCGGGCGCCCGTCTGGACGTGGTAACACGAGACCTAGACCGGTCTTGGGGTTTCGAGTCCACAGCTGCTGCCTCCGGAGAGTTTCTCAGTTTCGTTGCCTTGCTTCAGCGCCACATGAGGGTCCCCGATGCGGAGCGGGATGGTCTCCGAGAGCACCTGCCCCCTGCGCTCGAAGCGCACCAACTCGCAGACCGCTAGATGTGAAGCCTCAGGGGGTGGGCGACGGCAGGCCCTGAACCCATGTCCGCGGCACGGCCACTACCCGCGACGCGCATTCCGTATCGCCCACACGCGACGCCAGCGTCGCGATAGCGAGCCCTTCCGGAAGTGCTGCCGAGAACTTGAGCCCCCTCAATGCTTCCGGCCTGATTTCCGGGAGCGCCGCTTCTACATCCGCAGCGCGAAGCCGGTCGGCGAGAACCTCCGGAGTCGTTTCAGTACTAAGGCGGATGCGGAACGCGTGTGGTGACTGCACTGGGTCAGCGATGTCCCCGAGAGCCGCCGCGAGTGTGGCGTTCGCACCAGTTCCGGCCCAGGTCCACCACTCGACGTCACCCTTGCCGCTCTCGCGAAAAACCACCGAACCGGCCCCAGAGACCATTGGGGAGAACCTGTCGCGCGCCTCCGCCAGGGCATCGCTCGCGCGGCGAGAAATCGTCACACGCGGATCGCTTCCTAACAGCACCTCGCGCTGCGCCTGGCACAGCCGATACCCAAGCCCAAGGCCCGCGCTGAACCACTTGGACCGCCCCGCGATGTCGCTCGCCTCAACGAAGCAGCGCTTTCGTTTCCAGTCGATGTGGGTGACGCGCCACGACCGACCAGCCAACAAGACGATCCGAGGTCCGTCGACCTTGACGGTCAGCATAGAGGGGTCGACAGAGCCGAGTTCTTCGCGGCCGCGGACCACAGTGAACTCTGGCGAGGCAGTGAAGACCGCCACGAGATCCATGAAGTTGCGCCTGCCGAAACGCCTCTCGGCTTCGGGCCCGATGAACATCATGCCGCCGTCTAGTTCAAGGAATCCCTCATCGATAAGCCATGACACGATTTCCTCGGTGTCCATATGAGGTCCAAAGACCTCGAGGCCACCCCACCACTCGCGCCAGGTAGAGCGGCCAACACGATGCTCTTGAAGGCAGAGTGCAAGCACCTGTTGGGCCACAATGTGCCGAGGGTTTGGAGGCGCTGCAATGCGCTCCACGAAGCCTGACGACCACAAATGTAGGAGCCCCGCCGCTTGGAGCAAGGCGGTGGGGGTCGTCGCGAGAAACAGAGCATTGCGCGTGGCACCGTCGCGTCTCCCCGTACGTCCAATCCGCTGGAGAAACGACGCTACGGTTGAGGGAGAGTCGATCTGGATCATCCGATCAAGGTCGCCGACGTCGATGCCAAGTTCGAGCGTAGAGGTCGACACGATCACGCAGTCACGGGCCTCGGCAAATGCCTGCTCGGCACGATGGCGTTCGTCGCGGGACAGGGACGAGTGGGACACAAAGGTCGTGATGTCGCGTTGACGCAATGACCCAGCGAGTTCCTCGACCGCGCGGCGCGACTCGCAGAAGACCAGGCGCTTCTCGCCTCGGTGCAACTGAGCAATGACAGTCGCCGCATTGTCCAGCGATCCGACAAAGTCCAGGGTCACCTCACCAGGCGGCGGCGCGTCAGCGACTCCAGCACTCACGATGCCTGGCGCAATCACGGTGGCAGGTCTTTTTCCAGCATGGGACCCCTGGAGCCACGAAATGAGCTCGTCAGGGTTGCCAACCGTAGCCGACAAGCCCACTCGCTGAATCGGATGCCCGGCAAGGCGCTCAATCCGCTCTAGCACAGAGAGAAGGTGCCAGCCACGGTCGTCGCCTGCGAAGGCGTGCACTTCGTCGACAACAATCGCCTGGACCCCGGAGAAGAGCTCATGCGCGTCGACTTTGGTCGACACCAACATGGCCTCGAGCGACTCTGGCGTGGTGAGCAGAATGTCAGGCGGGTCTCGAAGAATGCGCTGCCGCTGACCCTGCGCTGTGTCACCGTGCCATAGTTGCGCCCGCCGGCCGAGCCAAGAGGTGTAGCCGTCCACGCGAGGCTCCAAGTTGTTGAGCAGCGCTCGGAGCGGGCAGACGTAGAGAATCGACAGGCCGGACCATCGTTCGGCCGATGCGCGGGTGAGCAGCGGGAACAGCGCCGCCTCGGTCTTCCCTCCAGCAGTTGGTGCGAGGAGAAGCGCATCGTCGCCCCTGCTCACCGGCGCGATTGCTTGCTCTTGCAGCGGTCGGAGCGACGGCCATCCCAACGTGTTAACGATGTGGTGCACGAGCACCGGGTCGAGTTCGTCGCTCACAGTTCGACGTCGTCGACCGACGATGCCGCATTGCGCTCGACATCGGTCATCTCCGAGCCCGAGACGGTGGGGGCGTAGTGCACACGGGGATCAAAGTCATCGAACTGTTCGACGCGGTCCAGCACGTCTGCGACCAGCTTCTTGAGAAACAGGCGCGGTGCGACACCCGCCCGGCCGCCCAATGAGCCGGTGACCGCGGCGGCGAGGTCACCGATGTACTGATCGTCGACGACGGACTTCAGCCGCTCTGATTGGGATCCGGACGCATACAGGTCGCGGACGGAGGTGCCCACCTCTTCGAGCATTGGCCGGGTGAAGCCGGGAAGCCTGATTTGCACAGCTCGGGGGTTGTCGAAGCGCGCGTCGGTCGTGAAGTCGGTGGCGATGCGTTGCGCGAGTGGGGGGAGCCGTTGCATCCCCTGCGTGCCATCGAAGAACGCCGGCGTGCCCGTGATCACAAGGTAGAGACCCGGGAATCGACCTCCATCTACTTCGTCGACGAGTTGACGCAGCGCATTGAGCGCCTTCTCGCGGACGTCCGTGCGGACGCGTTGGAGGGTCTCGACTTCATCGAGGACCAGCACGAGGCCCGGGTGACCCGAGTCGCGCAACACGGTGAGCAGCCCCTGGAGAAAGCCGAGCGCGCCAAAGTGGTCCAGGTCGCCCCGTACACCCGCGCTGCGGCGAATGCCGGACGCTACGTGGGGCTGGCCTGCCAGCCACGCCGCGAGGCCCTCGCTGGTGGAGACGTCGTCGTCTCCTTGCGCCGCGGCGTAGCCACGAAGGGCTGCCGCGAATGCGGGAGTGGTTTGGGAAACGGAGGCGAGCCGCTTCTCAATCATGGTGGCGACGTCGCCTTCTTGCTCGAGAGCGAAGATCCACGCGTCGACCACCGGTCGAAATGCCGACGGGGGGAACTGGAGCGTCTCCAGCGACTCGCACACGCGACGGTACACAGTCTCGAGGCGATGCAACGGCGTCTCAGTCTCGGAGATCTGAACCTCCGCAAAAGCGAGACCCTTCTGCTTGGCGCGCTCTCCGAGCCACCGGGCGAAGAACGTCTTGCCAGACCCGTATTCGCCCCGCACCGCCTTGAAGACCGCGCCCCCGGCGCGCACGGTCTCGAGCTCCGCATCGATCGTGCCTTCGAAGCGGTCGAGGCCGACAGCGAGCAGGTCAAGCCCTTGGTGAGGAACTGTTCCCCGCCGGAGTGCGTCGAGGACCTCCCTGCGCCGTCGCGGACTTGCTTGGCTCATGCCTTCACCTCGAACTGCTCGCGCAGGAGGTCCAGGTCCAGCACGATGTCGTCGTCGTCGCGGGAGATGACGGCGTACTGGTCGATGTTCAGGAGTCGCTGCACGTACGGCAGCGCCCCAGACACCCGGACCGTGGCGATGTTGAGCAGCGACGCTGCGGTCTGGATCGAGACCCGATGCGACGGTGCGTGGGCGAGCGCGCGTAGGAGGGTCAGGATGCGGGCCTCGTCGATCGGCAGTCGACCGGCACGGCTCAACTGGTCTCGATACACCGGCGACTGAGCAACGCGCGCCGCGAGGTCCCATGAAGGTGGCGTTTCCTGACGTTTGGGTGCTTGCTCAGCTCCGGTGTCGAAGAGGGTCGGCTGGTCGCCGCGTTCTTCCTTCTTACGCGCGGGCGGCGTTTCGCGGATTGCGGCAGTAGGGTCCGCCGCCACCTGGATCGACTCACGCCACCACAACGGCTCCTGCGGGGCGGCCTCGCGCCAGCGTCGCGGCGGGTCGACCGCGAGCACGTGGATCGGTATGACCACTTCCGCAGGCGCGGCGCCTCCGTGGTAGCCCGCTTTGAGCGAGCCGTACCGGAGCGATTCGTCGACCGCGAGCACAGCGTCACCGTCGTGCAGCAGCACTCGCGGCCCACGCACCCGCACCTCTTCGGCGGTCACTTCTGGTGGCAGACCACCGGGGCGCGACCGGTTGCTCGAAACGGTGCCCGCCTCGAGGACGTGACCCGCGCGCCGCTCGATGACGTGGCCGTGATCGGAGGTCAGCACCACAACACGCCCCGCGCGCTGGGCACTCTCAAGGAGTGGGCGCAGGTGCTGGACCGCGTCGGTGTCCCAATCGATGCCCGGATCGGTACGGTCGAGTGCGTCATCGATCGAGTTGAGCACGCACGCGACCACCTGATTCTGCGCAGTGTCGTCGATCGCTTGAGCAACGTCGCCAGGTAGCGACTCGCCGCCGCCGGACGATGCGAGGGATTTCTTGTGCAACAGCGTGCCAGTGAGGTTCTGGGCACGCAGGAGTTCGGCGAACCCGGAACGCTCCGCACTCTGGCCACCGGTGGCGAGGTGACCCGAGAGCATCGAGCACCGTGACACCTCGGTAAGCGAAGGCAGCACCGCCAGCGCGGTGGAGCGTCGCTCCTGATCGTCGGGCAGGCACTCGTGCCACAGTCCGGAGTCGAGCTGTAGAGAGTCGACGATCTCGGTTGCCACGGGCACGGACATCCCGTCTGCGACGACGAGAAGAACCGGTCGACCGCCACGGGCAAGGGGAGCGACGACTGTCGGGATGAGGTCCTCAATGCGCACGACGTCCGACGGGAGGGCCTCATCGAGAGCAGCGTGAGACGCGAGCAGCGCACCAAAGCGAGAGTCGGAGACCGCGCGACGGGCCTTCGTCGTTTCCACGACGGCGCGAAGCCCGGAGGCGAGTTCGGGAAGGCCGTCGACCCCGCGCCAGGCGTCCGCGTAGGCACGGTCGACCCATCCAAGCGCGTCTCGGTAGTCCCGTGTCGCGTCGGCAAGGTCCTGAAAATCAGGCGCCGGCTGTGCCAACCACCGCACAAGCCGTACGCCGGCGCGCGCGGTCCGAACTCGCTGGGTGGCGGCCGTGCCCGCGGCCGCGTGCTCTTCGACAGACGTGAACGCTTCTTCGATACTGACTGCGGCCTCAGACGGGATAGACACACCCCGTGGGTCCGCGAGCACGGCCTTGCGGGATCGCTCCGTGGCGAGTTGCAGAGCGCGGCCCAGGTGCTCGAGCCGGCGTTCGAGCGCACTCGGCAACAGAGTCGAGGCAGCGACGTCGTCGCCGAGGGATATGTCTGTGGCGAGTGCGTCGGCGTCCCGTAGCAGCCTCGACAGGTCGATGGCCGACTGCTTATCCCGGCGGTGAAGTCGCCGCAACGCTACGGACTCAGCGGCGCTAGCGAGTTCGTCGAGCCCAGCTTCGGAGACCTGCGTCCCACTCAGGTGCACGCGAGTCAGAAGTGCGCGGGGAACGTCGTTTCGACTCTCACGCACGGGGCGAGCCACGAGCCCCAAGGGGGCCAGACTTGAGGCGCGGTCGGATTCGAGAAGCGCGCTCACCGCGGGCCCCGCGGCACCACACCTGGCGGCGATCCACCGGAGCACCAGAGCCGTGAGCACCTCTCCCGCGCGTTCGCGCAGCGTTGCGATGTTGGCGACGGCGCGGGCATCCGCGCTCCAGTCCATGACATCTTCGAGGCTGAGTGACTGAGCGCCGCGCAGGGCCAGCACGCGCTCACATAGCGACCCGCAGACGTGGTCCAGCGTCAGCATCCCCGCCGGCGCGGGAGGTAGATCGAGTTCTTGTGCGACCGAGGCGAGGCCCAGCGCGAGATCGCGTGCGCGGGGGCCCGCGACCAGCCTGCGATCGAGGCGCGGTGCGCGGAACAGTGTGCGCACGGCGTCCCACGGATCGGGCGTACGGAGTCGCTGCCCGTTGAGATAGCGGGTCAACCCCACACCGAGGTCTGATTCGTCACAGTCCGTGAGGACGATCAGCCAGTCGTCGCTTGCCCGTTGCCGAATAGCCTGTCTCATTGCCAGTGGAGAGATGCACGGGCGCACATGCGCGATCACGCCGTGGTGGCTGAACGAGCCAGGACCGTCCCACTCCGGGAGCGCGCGCACGCCGAGGATACCGGATGAGACCGCGCCTGAACTTGAGGCGCGTTCCAGGAGCGAGCGCAGCACCGGGAGCGTGGAGCGCGCGGATCGCGGGCTATTCACTCGTCAGTCCGCCACTCGATGACCGCGCCGCCGTGCTCGTCAACGAACGCGCGCAACTCGGCCTCGACGGCCGAGAGCTCGGTCGTCGAGTGGACGGTGTGTCGCCCGCGGCCTGGAGAGAGAGTCGTCGGGTCCTCGGGGTTGAGTTTCGGGGCGGTCGTCTCTGGTGGTTTGGTTGCCGCTGAAGCCAGCCAGGCGAACGCGTCCGAATCGGCGGTGGACAGGGCGCTGGACATGCCCGTGACGATCTCGTCATGATCCAGTGCCTCGCGCAGCTTCGTGAGTGCGTTTCTGGCGCTTGTCGCGAGTTCGTCGCGGCCGCCCTCCGCTTCAAGAAGGACAGACAGCCGGGACCAGTCGAAACGGGCAAGCGACTCCGCGACGGAGGTCGCGTACGTCAGGGAACGAGAGGCCGCCTCATCGGAACACGGCAGCTCGAAGTCCGACAACACGGCCAGGCGGTCGACAGTGTTCGAAGCGGCACCGAGCTCAGCGAGCAGTTGCTGCGTGGAACGCGCTGTCGCCAGACGCCCGCCGCCGTCCGACTTCAGGCGAGTCTGCGCGGCTTCGAGTTCATCTACGAGTCGCTTGGAAGGCTCTTTGCCTTCCGTGCTCCGGAACTCCAGCGCCCCCGCCAGCTCAGCGGCGTTCGACCCGTTGAGGAACTCCGGTGTCGCGATTCCAAAGAGCTTGGCCGCGCGTCTCTGAGCCTCCTGCCAGGTTTCCAGGCTTGGAAGCGGGACGGGGCGCATGACGATGTCGTCGCTGATCTGTCCCAGGCGCGGCCTAGGAATCGGCGCGCCGTGTCGGTACCACGTGCGCCCCTCCGCCGTGGCCCACACGGAAATGATGAGGTCAACGACCTCTTTGCGGAGGCCGCGAGGAGGCTCAACTCCGTTCACCCAGGCACGTGCCTGGGCCACGCTGACATCCGAGCCCTCATCCAGGTTCTCGGCACCCATGCCTGATGCGAAGGCGCGGTTCCACGCGAAGGTCTCGCGTGCAAAGCGGAACCGATCCTCGCCCATCGTGGCGATATTCAGCGCCGGACCGATGCGCCGAAGCGTGGGGCGATCGCCGCCGTCAATGCGGATGATTCCGTCCGGCGTCTGCGTCGCTTCCTCGACCGCCTCGAGCACTCGCTCGAGCTGCGCGACGGTTACCTCGACTCGGCCGTTCTCAACGTCGGGATGCGCGGGGTAAAGCGCGGCGAAAGCCTGGTCGGCAAGGCCGCTGAACGCGGTCTCGAGGTCGGCACCGACGAGTGCGCCCGCAGCGAGTTCGGGGTAGAGCGATTGGATGACTCTTGTGTGCCCCTCGTCGATCTCGAGGTGGTCTGCGCTGGGACGAGCCGCGCCGTAGGCCTCCTTGATGATTTGGCGGAACTTCCCCAACAGGGAGGTACGCGCGTTCTCGAGGATGCTCTTCGCTTGCGGGCGGTCAGCGGTCGACAAGTGGCTAGAGGCGTGCTCCCACCGTTCGCCGGGCCCGGACATAAGCCAGTCGAGGATGACGAGCCGTCCTAGGTCACTGCGGACCGCGGGTGCGAGGTGGTGGGGCAGCCAGACGACGGTGGTCGTCGGTCCACGCTGCGCAAGCGACTCCACGCGCTGGTCGTCGTCACGCACAGACCGGCCCTCGTCGTCGAAGGGAAAGTCGATGACGAATCGCCACGTACCTTGGGTAGCGTCAAACAGGCTGTCGGGCAGCCAGTTCGTGTCTCGCACATTGCCGAAGACGACTTCGACCTCGCGCCGGGAACCGCGCCACACGTGAGGATGACGGGTCACCTGGGAGAGTTCCTCAACTTTGAGCTCCAGTCCCAGCTGCTCGAATACCAGGCGCTTGACGAGCTCCTGTCGACGGGCCGCACTGTCCTCTCCGCGTGCCTTGGCCACGACGGACTCGTAATCGACCTCGGAGACTCGTGCGCGAATCGTAGGATTCTTGGGGTCGCCCGTGAGGTGGATCTCCGGAATCTCCGCGCTCCATCGGCGCAACTTGTCGAGCACCATCGACGCTTCACGGCCCGGCAGGGGGCTCACAATCGAGCCGTGGTTGAGGGCCGCGAGGCGTGCCGCTGTCAGTTCCTTGAGCGCAGGAACCTCAGGCGCGATGGCCGAGAGCAGCAAGGTCTTCATCAGGCGGTCGTCGGCATGGAACGCATGTGACCGATCCAGCCCCTTGATTTCCGCTGACGACAGTTGGTGCTCGCGCAGCAGCATCGGCTGGACCTTCTGGTCGTACAGCTGTTGTGCGTTGCGAAAGCGGGCGTGCATTTCTGGCGTGATGGCGTGCGACCCATTGATGACGAGGTCGAATGTGTCCCCGACCGGAATGACGTCATCCACCGTGAGGTGGTCGCGGTGGTCGACGAGCAACTGCTGCATCACCTTGAGGGCCGTGCGGTCACGTTGCATGGCTGAGGACAGGGTCCGAAGGGTCGCCACGAGCGCGGGCGAGAAGGGGTACGTGCGTTGGAACGCGGCGCGGTCTGCGCCGCGATGACCCTCGACCGCTCCGTCGAGGAGGACGTCCCAGACCTCTGGCGATCCGTCGAGCTTGTGAAATGCGTCCTTGAGCACCTGCGCCGCAGCGTCATCGACGGGCCGGAGCAGACGTTGCTGGGCGACGTAAGGAAGGTTGGTGTCGCCGAGCTCGATCGTGGAGAAGCGTCCTTCCTGGTGTCGGAACGCCTTGTCAAGAGACTGCTGGTCGGCTCCCACCGAGTCCGCCGCATCGTCGAAGTAGCGCCGGAGGTCGAACTGCCGCGCGACGAATGAGACGAGCGGGATCGAGCGCTCGTGCTGGCCCTCAACGAGTTTGGTGATCTTCTGAGTCTCTCGACCGAAGAAGGCAGCGTCGCGCACGTGGAACGACAACCACAGCACCAGTTCGTCCAGGAACATCACTACGGTGTCGTAGCCGAGTTGCTTCGCGTGATCGCTGATGCGCGCGAGGCCCGTGTCGAGGTCCACGTAATCGTCGGTGTCGGCGAACGCGGCAAAGTACGAGCGCACGAGGGCATCGACAAGGGCGTGACGTTCGGGGTCGGCTTGTGCTGCGTGGCGCGCGTTGTCGTAGCGCGCGGGGCCCCAGCCCGAAGTGCCGAGCACCGAACTCCAGGGGCTCGGATTGGCGTTGTCGATCTCAAGCCCCTCGAAGAACTTGGCGTCGCCCATGCGTTCACGCCAGCGGTCAGCATCGGCAAGGAGAGCGTCGCTCTGGTGGACAGCCGGGAGCGGGGCGTCGGGATGTAGGGTCCGGATCTGGGTGACGTATCCGCCGAGGATGCACTGCTCGATGCTCTTGGCATCGAGGAAATGGAAAGCGAGGCGCAGGAACTTCTTGCCCTGCAATGTCGAATCGTGTTCGGCCACGACGCCCTGCAGTTCGGTTTTTGCACGGGCGGCTGGGTGTTCGCCGAGGAGTGCGTGGAGCACCGCCATGAAGTGGCTCTTCCCCGAGCCGAACGAGCCAGCGAGAAACGCCGCGCGGCTGTTGCGGGTGCGGAGCGAATCGGCGACGAGCGCGAGTGCCCGGTCGAAGGCGTCAGTGAGGTCGTCAGTCACCACGTAATCGTTGACGGTTTGCGCGAGACGGTCCTCGCTCACCCCTTCGGTAAGACGGAGGACGTAGTCCTCCGCTCCGGTGCGGGTGGGGATGTCGATGACGTCCTTGAGCAAGCGACTCATGCGCGTGCCTTCCTTCCTCGTGCGGTGGTGGGCCGCCATGCGTAAAGGTCTTCGCGTGTGATGCCGTTCTCGGCAAGAAAGGTCTCGAGTTCCGCAGCGAAGTACCGGGCGGGCGACTGGCCATAGAAGTCGTCGTGATCGCCGTGCCACTGCTCAACCCACGGCATGACTTCATCGAGTCCCGCGATGAGCGGAACGAGCCGGTCCCGGTCGGCGTCCTGGGTCTGTCCCGCGAGAACGAGCTGCGCGAGTGCCAGCGCCTGCTGCGCATAATCCCAGCCTGCCCAGCCGAGCACGTCCTCGCCCGAGCGACCTGCACCCGGGTAGAGAATGAAGCGTTCCTTCGGCACGTCGAGTTTGCCTCGATGCGACCAGTACTCGCTCCGGCGGAAGTCCGCAGTGACGTAACTCGGCGGCACGGGGATGGGCCCGTCACCGCCGTACCGGGTCGATGCGGGATTGTAGTTGCCGGAGTCCTCGCGCCGCTGGAGTGCCCAGGTGCGTTCCCACGCGGCTCGCTTGCGCATGCCGGATTCCTTGTAGCGGTGCGCGGCGAGGTAAGGAACCGCTTCTCCCTTAAGGAGCCGCTCGAGCGAATTCTGGACAGCGATGTCGGGTCGGCCCTCCCACAAGGCGAGGGCGTCGCGCAACGTATCGTCACGGGACACCTTGTCGGCAAGCACCGTGATCGACTGGGTCGCGGGTCGATGGCGCGCATCGAACCAGAGGGCGCGGTCCTCGAGCCGGTCGAGCAACCAGTCGCCTAGAGCGGCCTTCTCCTGGTCCTCCCAAGGTTCAGTCGCCCACCGGCGCTTGTGCTCAGGTTGCTCTAGCAGTGCGATGCACCGGTCGTTCGCGATGAGGTCGAGGCGCCGCTGCACTAGCTCCTGGTAGTCCGCGGGCCAGTGCGACGGCAAATCAGTGATGGGCGTAGAACGGTGTCGTGCGAACCACGCGGTGTCGGTTTCGCCGGCCTCAACTCGTCGTGCGAGCGCGATCTCGAAGGCGCGCTCTCCAAGGGCGAGAGGAGGTGGCTCGCCTCGATAGGTGAGGTCGTCACCGATGAGTCCGTAGAGGCGGTAGCAATCCCAGTCCAGTTCCTCCTGGGTGGAGATCATTTGGCCGCGAGCAGTATCGAACCCGGCGTGAGCCTCGTCGAGGGTTGCGCGCGAGGGTGTCGCTCGTTCAATTACGTTCCCCGGGCTGTTCGCCGCAAATTGCTGTGCGAGTGCGTCTAGCGATCGGCCGCGCTCAGTAGGCAGTACTGACGGGAGGGGGTAATCCTGGAGGGTGGTGCCTGTGAACTCGTAGCGGTCTGACCACGGCTGTTGTGAGACACGAGCACCGGAATCGCCGACTGGATCGCCGCCCTTTGGGTAGCTGTTCTGCTTGAGCCAGAAGCACGCCGTCGAAGAGTTCAAGACCCCGAGAAGCGCAAGGTGGTCATCCTCTGAGGCGTCGGCGGGGAGCTTGATGACTGGCGCCGACCTGTTGAAGACTCTCCCGCCACGGTCTAAGACGAAATGGTTGTGAGTGGCGACAAACGCAAACGTAATCGAAAGGGGGGGGTGCAGCTTTGAACGAAGAAGGATCGCGTACTCAAACCACCTCAGACCGCGCTCTTCCTTGGTTTGACCGAAGTAGATGCCGTTCTCCAAGGTGCGTCGGTTTCTCCAAAGCCAACGTGTGACAGGCTCCGACTCTAGTGGTGCAAGGCGGTCATCGTACGGCCAGAGGCGGACTTCAGCGCTCGCGACGAAGTCTCGGACGGCATCACCCACCACGAGTCCAACACTTTCCGCTTCACTCCAAGATGAAAGCTCGAACGCGTCGTCGGCGCCGAGGACTGCCGACACCCCGATTTCCGTCGCACGCTGTCCCAGGGTGGAGAAGTCGACCTCAGCAAGTGCGGCAGAAATCTCCGGTGCTCCCCCTCCAGAAAGGGACCATGGGTGCCTTGCCAAGCGATCTCGATCGAGGTCAGCAACCGACACCCACTCGTCCTCGTAGCCGGGTGCGTCGATGTTTGTCGCAATAGAGGTCCACACTTTCGCACGCGCGGGGTCGTCGGGTAGGCCCGGCTCGCCCCGCACTCCGAGCACCGTCCGCACGGTTGCCGTTGTTGGTTGAACAGGGCGTCCCACGATAATCACGGTAGGAGTGCCGTGGCCCGGAATGTATGCGCCAGAGGTATCGACGACCAGGCGCAGGTCCTGCTTTGGCAAGAACCACTCAATGAGTTTGGAGCCAAACTCGCGCTTCATGAACGAGTTCGAGGTGATCTGCCCAACCCATCCTGGGGAGTCTCCCGTCTTGGCCAGTGAGAAGAATTTCTCCATGAACGGCACTGTCAGGACGTACTTGCCTTTGCATGACGAGTAGCGCGCTCGGTAGACGTTCCGCAGTTTGGCGTCTTTTACGGAGATGTACGGGGGGTTTCCGACGACGGCGTCGTACCGCCCGTCTGCGAGTATCTCTCGGAGTACGCCAAGGTTCTCTGTGGCATAGGCGTGTTCGGCCGCTACACGATCGCTGGTGTGAGCCGCTCCGAGGTCGAGGGAGTAGGCATCTGCGGCGCCCCCGTGCAGCAGGGAATCGCCGGCCGCCAGGTGGTATCTGAACGCGGGGGCGGTTTCGAGGCTCGTCATTCCGCATGCCTGGAGCGCGGACACGGTCAGCCGGAACCGTGCAATCGCGACCGCGTACGGGTTGATGTCGACGCCATGGATAGCGTCGAGTGCACGTTGAACACGCTCGCGCTCATCGAGGCCCGGGGCCTCCCGATGCCACCGGTCGAGCAGTAGTGCGAAGGCGCCAAGGAGGAAGTGTCCCGAGCCGCACGTCGGGTCGATCATCCGGAACCCGTCGAGGGGTCGCTCGGCTAGCGCGGGCTCTAGGGTGTGGTCCAGAATGAACTCCTCGACGAAGTCGGGAGTCTGCAAGAGCGCATACCGCTCCCGCGCGGCCTCCGAGATGTCTTGGTAGAGGTCGCCGAGAAAGCGGGTGTCTAGTAATGGATCGACGAGATCGCGGCGCTGGGTGCCGTCTTCATCCCGTTCGCGCCAGAACGCGAGGAGCCGTGTGGCGGCGTCTCCGGAGGGGGCAACGAGCCACATCGGCGCGTTCGCGTCGACGAGTTCGCGTGTCGCTTCGAGAGACGAGAGGTGGGCGACGGCGTCCAGGATCCATTCTCGATCAGTGACATCCTCGCCAGCAGAGGCCTTGTCGCGAATGAAGTGGCTCTGCCGCTCGACTGCTTCAGAACTGCGCGGGCCGGCGATCCACACGGGCGATACCAGGCCATTGTCTTCACAGAACCTCACAAAGACGGTCGTGAGGACCCACGACACCGCAGCGAGCGTCACCCTCTCATCGCGCCACGCCTCCCATGAGGCGGACGTGCGCTCGGCTGAGATCGCCTGACGGTACTGTTCACGCCACTCGGCATCGACGTCGGGCTGTGCCGCGACCCGTGAACGGAGGTCGTCCTCGAGCGCGGTGACCTCCGCACGCAGTTCTGCGGTCAAAGAGGACTGTGCGCTCACGCGTGAGCTCCTTCCGCGGCGGTTGGTCCGCCGAGATGAACAAACTGCCCTGGATGGCTGGTGGGTACGGGCACGCCATCGAGTGCTGCCCCTCGGCCGGTCTCCTCCGGGAAGACGAGCCACACCGCAGCGGCCCTGGGGCGGGTGATCTCGCTGTACCGGGCGATGACGTCCAGGTGGCCGTAGCGTGCGAGCGGTGCTGTATCCGTCAGGAGGACTGGTCGTCCATCGGCATCGAGGAGTGCCTGGTCGATGTGTTCAACCAGAGTGGGCACCGCACGCTCCACAAGCACCGCAAGACCACGCCGGTCCTCCGACCCGGCGGTCGCGGAATCGGCATTGAGAACGAGATCCCAAGATACTCCGGCGTCCTCCGCTAGGCCCGTGAGCGTGTCAAGCAAGAGGTCCGTGACGTTGACCTCTCGGGCACTGAACGACTCCAGTAGTTGGCTGATGACGGCATCGTGGTGGCGGGGCCTCACGCCGAGCGCGAGGAAGGACCTTTCCGCGCCCGACGTCCGCAGTTCGCTCTCGTGCGTTAGTCCCGTGGGCCCAGACGGGACAGTGACAGTAGTGGAAGATGTGAGGACGGTGGCTGTCGCGGGAGCCGACGCAACGACATACGCCTTGCCATCCCACGTCAATCCCACGTCGGCCTCCGCCACCACGTCGTCAAGCTTGGGTCTTGGCGGGAGCGCCTTGGCGCCGGGGAAGCGCACCTTGACGAGTTGCCGAAGTTGCTGCGCGTCGAAGGCCTGCGACGATTCCGCAGAGCGGAGCGCGAGCCGGAGCGCCTCGGAGGCGCCAATGTTCAGGCGGAACAGCGAGCCATCCGCCGTAGCTCCGGCTGAAGTGCTGAAGCGCGCCGCGACCCGGTTAAGCCGTGCGTGATCGAGGGAGGCCAGCGGTCCGGCAACTTCGCGGAGGGTGGCGGCGGCACGTGCTTGCGGCATGACGGGGCTTCCGCTGTCCGTACCGATGGCCGAGTCTGCCTGCGTTCCTAGCGTCAACGCGGCATCGGCGAGCTTGGGGTCACGCGACACGAGCATGCGCCCGTCGCGGCGACGGCGGCGGACGAACCGTGGCTCCCCGGACTCCGAGCGTTCCCTGCAGAGGTGGTCGGCGGTGTCGAGCGAAGCGCGCACGAGGCCCGCCACGAGTCGCTTTGACCCCTGGTCTGGTGACAGTGCCGTGGCGAGCTCGTCCGTCCACGCGACGCCCGCGAGGTCCTCGAGGGCCGCCTCGACGCGCGCAGATAGCCCCTTGAGCAACGTTCCAGTGGCGGGAACCGCGGTCCAGGACTCGAACAGCCCAGATAGGACCTTCCACGCGTTGGGGGACGACGGTCCGAGTGCCGTCGACAACGCGGCTCCGATCGCGAACGCATCCAAATCGCCGTCGAGTCCCAGAATCAGCGCGGCCGCTCGTGCCTGGTCGGGCGTGCTGGCAGACGCCACAAGCAGTTCAGCCGCGTCGCGCGGGTGCAGCAGCACGTCGTCACTTGGGGTCTCGAGCGCGGCGTCGTCTACGGCTTCTCCTAGCCGTGCCCGCCACTGCTTGATGCGAGTGCCGATCTCAGTCTTGGTGGCGGCGACCAAGTGGGGCGTGCTGTTCACCCGGCGCAGGTCCAGGCGAGTGGCGTCGCCGACGGTTACTACCCCGAAGGGCTCGAGCGCCGACAGTGCCCTCGCACTCAGCCCAGCTTCGCTCAATGCGGTGTCGAGCGTCGCGCGGGCGGCGACCGCATCGGCATCCTCGGTGGCGGGAACGGTGGCGGGGGCGAGCGCATCTTTCCAAGCACGGTGCATAGTCTCTGCGCTCGCGTGCCGCTCCGAGATTTCGCCTGAGAGAGCGTGAGTGAAGAAGGTGACCAGGGCATCGGACGCCGCCGGGTCGAAGTCCGCGGGGTCGAGCGTGATCTGACCGCCGAACTGCGGGGCCGACTCTCCGTCGCCATAGACCGGACGCTTGCCGGTGGCCATCTCGTAGAGCGTCACTCCGACCGCATACCGCTCGGCTGCCGAGTCCCATCGGCGCCGCGACCCCACCCCCAGGAACGGATCTACGTACGGGGGCGTGCCCGCCTCGACGGCGTCGGGGCTTGCGCCCGTCATCGAGAAATCGAAGAGAACCAAGTGCTTCGCGTGATCCGACGGCTGCTCGCGTACGCCTAGGTTCGCCGGCTTGATATCCCGGTGATCAAACCCGGCGGCGTCGAGCGCGACGAGCGCCTCGAGCAAATCGCCACCCCATCGCTTCAGCAGATCGAGCGAAAGCCGACGGCTGTGGGCCTGCAGCACGTCGGCAAGGGTCTCCTCGCCAGCGGACTCGAGCAGCAGCGCCTGCCGACCGCCGATGTCCAAGGGCTCGGTGGCAAGAATTCTCACGAGTCGACGTGACGCGGTTGCGGCACCGAGGGCGACGAGCGTCTGAGCCTCGCGCGCGATGCGCGTTGTCGCCGAGTCGTCGAGAGCGACCTTGAGCACACGCTGAACGCCGTCTGCCTCAGCATCGGTCACCAGAAGGCCCGCTGCGGTTGAACCCGAGCCTAGGCGCCTCACGAGGGTGAAGCGGTCGTCGAAGACGGTCCCTGGGGGCGCCTCGAGCGGGTCGACATGATCGGCGGCCACCCCGATCAGCCCCGCCTCGACGAGTGAGAGCCCTTCGATGAACCGACCCGCGTCTGGCGTGCGCTTCGATACCTGAGGAGCGGTCGCTTCGCGCAGCAGATCGCGCAGCGACCGCGGAGCCTCAGGAAGATGCGCTGCTAGGTCCAGCCCTTCTTCGCGGGCAAGACGCTGCGCGAGCTCAGTAGCGCTGCCGGCCGGCGGCACTCCGGTGAGAATCAGGTAGGAGAGTGCACCGAGCGCGAACATGTCGAGCGGCACACGGCGCGCCTCTGGACTCCAGCGGCCTTCTGGCGCGACGAACGCGCCAACTGACCCGAGCGAGGTGACTGCCGCATCGTCGCTCCCGAAGAGACGTGTCGCCGCGCGGGTCGCTGCCGCTGCGGTGCTCGAGCGATCGATGGTGCCTGCCTGCCGCCACCCGCCGATGCGAAGTCGAGTGCGCCGTTGGTCATCGGTTGTCACTAGTACGTCCGACGGGCTGAGCGCACGATGTACGACTCCGTGGCCGTGCGCGTAGTGGAGCGCCTCCACTATCTGGCGCACCAACCCGAGGCGCTCCGCCAACGACAGGTCTGCGCTGTTGTCCGCGAGCCAGAGGTCGAGTGGCTGTTCGTCTTCAACACGGTCGAACACCAGCCCATCACCAGACTCATCGTCGACCAGATCGCGAGGCTGGAGGATTCCGTCGTGTCGGAGGTCTCGGGTGAGGAGAAACTCGCGCTTCGCTAGTTCTCGCCGCGCTCCACGCTCTTTCGCCGCGGTGCCCGCAGGCACGAGGTAGAACCGGATGCGCGCCGCGTCCTGCGTGATGCGGTGCTCGGCCGGCCGGTCCTGGATTCCCTCGGTGACGTCCTCTGCGGGGCCGACGAGGCGCCACGACCCGATCTCGCGCTCCCGTCGCTTGGCGAATCCCGCCTTCTCGATGAGTGCGAGAACCGTCTTCTCATCCACGCTTTGCTTGGGTGCGGTTTTGAAGAGGCCGGAGATACCTGGCAGGTTGCTGATGTTCTCCCTGCCATCGATCCCCCAGATGCCCTCTTCGGCGCCGGGATCCAGGTGCGACTTGCTATCCGGTGCATGCAGAAGAACGGCTGCGTCGATCCACGGCACGACGTGTGGCGGCAACTTCAGGTCGCGCGCCGCGTCCAAGAGGACGCTCTTAAGTCGCTGGGCCTTACGGCGGGTGGTGATCAGGGGAGATGGCTCTGAGCGGGAGCCGCGCTTCCACTGGTACGCGTTGCCGCTGATGGCTCCCCGGTAGTGCTTGAGTTCGACGAGAAACAGGCCAGCTGGAGCCAGCACGAGCAGGTCGACCTCGGCCCAGTGGTTCCGGCCGTCGGTGAACTCGAAGTTCGTCCAGGCATGGAAGGGAGGGCGGTCCGGAAGCCGCTTCTGGATGAGGGCCAGCCCCTCCTCCTCGTGGCGATGCTCGGAGTCCGTGACGGGATGCCAGCGCGCGCTGTCGGACTCCATTGAGACTTACTCACCCTCTCCTGCTCGAATGTGCTTCGACCATTGTGCCCAAGACTCCCACATTGGTAAGACATACATAATCGCTTCCGAGGTGGTGTCGGTACGTCGCGGGCCGCTGTTGGCGCGGGTTGCGACGCACGGTCATCTGATGCCGCCTTCGGAGCGCGATATCCGGTTTCGCGTCTTAGTAAGTCGGGCTGGCTCGTCGGCACGCTCTGAGCTTGCCGTCTCACGCGCGTGTCACCTCTTGATGGGCGCTTCGCCCCGAACATCCTTGGGCTCGAATCGTCTGCGAGATGACTCCATCTTCCGCGCAGTGGCCGACGCGAGGTCGATACCCAGGACGTCAGCGAGTCTCACAAGATAGGTAAGCACATCGGCCATCTCCTCCTCCGCACGCTGCTTACGCGCGGGCTCCGCGAACTCAGTCACCGCATCGGCCGCCGGCACCCACTGGAAGAGTTCAGCGAGCTCTCCGACCTCACCCACCAGCGCGAGAATTAAGGATTTGGGGTCGTGGAACTGCTCCCAGTCGCGCTCGCGAGCGAACTCGCGAATGTCCTCGGTGAGCGCAGATATTGAGTCGTTGGCGTCAGTCATGGGATGACTCTCGCACGCCTCGCTCGTGTTGTCAGCGCTGCACGATAGTGTGCTCGGCGTAAGCGCATCGACAGGCTTTCGCTCCTGCGAATAGGCCTCCCGCGCAGTCTTCTGGCTGTCAGGGAGTTCCGTTGCAGGTCGTTCGCCACAGTGCCCGTTCTCTTGCTCACTACGCAAGAAGCGATTTCTCCGTCGTCGAGGAAGCTCTCGCTGGCATGTTCCTGTTCCACGGACTCGGCATCCCTGGTGCCAACGAGCGCCAGTCGTGGCGCAACAGCATCCCGCAGCTCGCAAGCGTCCTTGATGACTCAGGGCTCGGCGACGTCGAGGTACTCCTCGAGCACAGGCTCCCACTCACGAGCAAGCGAGCCGACGTGGTGCTCGCGGGCGTACATCCGACCACCGGTGCCCCGTCGTACGTGGTCGTGGAGCTCAAGCAGTGGACGAAGGCCCGGCGCCACGAAGACTCAGAGACGCTGGTCGACGTTGATGGCATCGCCTACAACCCGGTGCTGCACCCCGCCCTGCAGGTCGGCGAGTACGCGCGGTACTACCGGGACTTCGTGCGAGGCCTCGAAGCGGCACCCGAGTCGCTCGTGGGTGCCGCGTACTTGCACAACGCGGACGACGCGGGTGTCGCCGAATTGTGGTCCGTCGCGCCCAGTGACGAAGGCCGGATGTTCACTGGCCAGCGCCGGGGGCAGTTCGCCGATTTCCTTGCCTCGCGCTTGGCGCCTGCGAGCGGCGCGGCGCCGGCCGATGCGTTCCTCAGTTCGGCCATCGCGCCCTCGAAGCAATTACTTCAGGTCGCGGCGGCCGAGATTCGGGAGCGGGAACAGTTCATTCTGTTGGACGAACAGCGGGTCGCGTTCGAGTTGGTAATGCGCGCGGTCGAGACGGCGCGGTCCGCTGACTCGAAGGAGGTCGTGATCGTCACTGGCGGTCCGGGATCGGGCAAGAGTGTCATCGCGCTGTCGCTGCTCGGCGAACTGGCGCGCCAGGGTCGGCCTGCGCTCCATGCGACGGGATCGCGCTCGTTCACCGAGACATTGCGCAAGGTCGCGGGCAAGGGGTCAACATCGACGCAAGCGCTCTTCAAGTACTTCTTCAACTTCATGGAAGCCGAGCGGAATGGACTCGACGTGCTGATTCTCGACGAGGCGCACCGAATCCGTGAACAGTCAGTGAACCGCTACACGCCTCAAACAAAGCGCGTGGCAGCGAGACCGCAGATTGAGGAGCTCGTCGACGCTGCGCGAGTGCCTGTATTTCTTCTCGATGAGCACCAGGTCGTGAAGCCCGGTGAACTTGGCAGTGTCGCGGATATTCGCGCGTACGCCGCCACCCGTGGCTTGTGGGTGAGCCAGGTCGACTTGAATGCGCAATACCGTGCCGGCGGGAGCGCCGCCTACATCGAGTGGGTGCTTGGGTTGTTGGGACTCGGAAGTGGAGGACCTGCTGATTGGCGGCACGAGGACGCCTTTGCGGTTGAGGTTGTCGACTCGGTTCACGAGCTCGAAGAGCGGTTAGCGCGAAAGCGAGCCGAAGGATACTCCGCGCGCATGACAGCCGGCTATTGCTGGAAGTGGTCTGATGTTAAAGACGGTCAACTGGTCGATGACGTGGTGATCGGAGACTGGAGGCGACCCTGGAACTCTCCGCTTAAGCGCCGGCTTGGTGACATCCCGCCTTCGGCGCTGTGGGCGACTGAAGCAGGTGGATTCGGACAAGTTGGCTGTGTCTATACAGCGCAAGGCTTTGAGTACGACTGGAACGGGATGATCTTCGGGCCAGACCTTGTCGTGCGAAACGGCAGGTTTGTCAGCCAGCGAGAATTCAACAAGGACCCGGCCTTCAGGAGTCGCAAGTCGGTCAGCGACGAAACATTCGACCGCAACGTTCGGAACATCTACAAAGTGCTGCTGACTCGAGGCATGTTGGGGACGGTCCTGTACTCGACCGACGAAGAGACGCGGGAGTTCCTGGCGGGACTTGTGTCGCGAGGCAAGGCCTCTCGTGCAGAGCGGGAAGCGTCTCGCCCCGACCGGATGCAATAGATGGCAACGTGGGCTGAGGACATCCAGACGGCTCTGAAGAGACTTGGAGGTGAGGGCAGTCTCGCGGAGATCTATCGCGAGATCGAGCAGATACGTCCGCCAGGCCGTCTGACGAGAACATGGAAGGCATCGGTGAGGGGCTCGCTTGAGCGCCATTCCTCTGACTCCGCCGTATTCAAGGGCACCGACCTGTTCCGTTCTGCAAATGGAATCGGCCGTGGACGATGGGCGTTGCGCTCGATGCGGTGAGTGACCCGCGCGCTCAGTCTGGGGACTACAAGTCCGCGATCGCCTGCGCTTCGGCGGCGCTCTCCTTGACCCTAATCAACTCCTTGCTCTCGTAACGGATCGCAACCTTCACCTCGTAGTCCTTGCCGTAGGCCATCGCTGTGATGTTCGTCCGCTCCAGTTCCCAGCGCTTGATGAGAGAGAGCCCCTCAGAGGCTATTGCTCTTCCCCACTTGTCGGGGCCGTCGTCTTCGTAGAGGTCGTCATGCCAAACTGCGTGGCTTTCCGTGGGCTCTCCGTACTTGCGCTCAAGGAGAGCCGCGAGCATCTCAAAGTCGCGGACATAGGAGTTCTCGTTCGCGTACTCCTCGCCCAGGAAATATGAGGCTGAGACGAGTCGGTTCTCGTGAAGGTCGTAGAAGGCGAATACATCGAGTCCAGCGAGTTGCGCACTCCATGCGATCTGGTCGTCGCTCTCGTGGTCCGGCGACGCCCCTTCCACGGCGCAGATGGTGTCCTTGGAGTCTCCCCAATGAGACGCCCTGAAGTCTGACTCCGTCGACCTGTCGATGGGAGCTCTCGCTTCCGTGGCAATGCTCGTTTCGAGGGTGGTGCGCTCGGGGCCGGGGTCACTTGCGGTCAGAGTCGCTCGGTCCTTCTCCTCCACGAATTGCCACGACCCGTTGTCGTGCAGGTAGACGAGCTTCGAGTCGGCGCTTGTGCGCGCCCATTCGCCAGTCATGGGCATCTCCTTTGGTCAGTGTTGGTCACTCTTCTGCAGCCACAAGATGTTCCCCGCGAGTCGTGAGGATCCCGCGTTCCAACGCCAGAGCGAGCGCAGCAGCGAGGCGCTCACGAGTCCCCTCCGTGAGCCGTGCGACTCCGAAACAGCTCGCGGTTCCTCGAAGGAGGTCTTCTCGCCCGGCCCCGAGGCCGATCCGAGCGACGCTCACCATCGCATTCCCAAGTTCGACCAATGAGACCTCGTCGGGCACGCGGCCGTCTTGGGGATCGCTCCGGCGCCACTCAGAATGAGTCAGGGGGTCGGTGTCCCGAGGGAAGTAGAAACCGTCAGGACCAATCTGGAAAGTCGGACGGACGACTGAGCGGATAGCTGCGAGCCGTCTCGAGGCTACGCGTTTCAATCCGAAGGAGTTGGCGACGAGCTTGGCTACGCGGTCGGGATGCGCGGGCCCCTCGTGGTCGACAACCCGCTTCGCGATGTGCTGGGCTTTCTGCCGTGTGTCCGCGTCCGCGAGGTAGTCGAGTTCATCGGCGGTGCCTACTTGTGGGGCTGCCCAAGCCCGCCATTTCGGCACTTTCGCAAACGGGTCGTGCGCACTTTGTGGTGGTGCGGATCTCCTTGCTGGGACGTTGGCAAGACTCGCAGGTCGACTACCTTGAGTCGCCGTCTCCTGACCGAGTCCGCTCATTGTCGGCGGGGGAGGTGGAGCAGGTACTTCGGGCCGCTGTGCTACATCGTCGACGAGCTCAGCGATACGGTCGACCTCACCTGGTGCGTCTCGCAGCCAGTCCGGGGTCCACACCCGAGTGACCGCTTTCCAGCCCATTCTTGCCTCGAGCAACGTGACGGGAAGTGCGTCACGGTCTCCAACGGTAGGACGCGCATGCCACGCGGCACCGTCGACTAGCACCCCAACGGTCCAGTGCTCGTGTCCGGGTGCGCGTATCGCAATGTCTACCTTGAACTCCGACAATCCGACGTCTGGCGCGGCATCGAGCCCGCGGGCCTTGAGCGCTTCGAGGATGGCGTCTCGGTGCCGATCAGGGGCCTTCACGACGCTCGATGCAATGGCACCTGATACCTGCGGCCCGTGCTTGGCCGTGAGTAGGTACTCCTTCAGGTGCTTAAGGCCCACCGAACTTGAATTCTCCGCTTGGAGTTCCTCTGGCTCGAAGGAGCTGAAGACCACTACTTGGCGCCGTGCGCGAGTGACCGCGACGTTGAGGCGCCGCTCCCCGCCAACCTTGTTCAGCGGCCCAAAATTGAGCGGTATCCGACCTGTTGAGTTCTTCGAGAACGCGACAGAGAACAGGATGACGTCGCGCTCCTGACCCTGCACTGTTTCGAGGTTCCACACTTCGATTCGCTCGTGCGCACTTTCGTCTTCGACAGGCTTCAGGAGTTCCTGGGTCGCGTCGTCGTCAATGTCCTCGAGGAGCGCTCGGATCAACTGCTGTTGGGGCTTGTTGAACGTGACCACACCCATGCTCTGGTTTGCGGAGGATGGGTCGTTGGCCCGGCGACGTATCTCCTCGACGATTGCATGAGCCTCAACCTCGTTGGTGCCGACGGGTGCGGTCGGTGAGCCCATCCCGCGCTGAACGAATTGGCCGTCCACACGGCGAAGGCTCACCCCCTTGGTTGCGAGCTCCGCAGACGGCGAGGGGAGGGAGTTGAGGTGGCCTTCGTAGTACTTGGCGTTCGAGAACGCGATGAGCGTCTCGTCTTCGCTTCGGTAGTGCCAGTTGAGCATCAGTGCGGGGACTCTCGCCTGCACGCACTCTGTCAGGATGCTCTCCTCGTCGATCACCTCGTCTTCTGCTCCGTCGTCCTCGACTTCGACAGCGACCTCGGCTATGGACGTCGGAGGCATCTGCTTGGAGTCACCGACTACGACGGCGGCCCGTGCTCTTCCAAGGACGCCTATGGCATGCGCCACCCTGATTTGCGACGCCTCGTCGAAAACCACCAAGTCGAAAGGCTCGTTGCTCGCATCGAGGTATCTCACCGCAGCGTCTGGAACAGCGAGCACGCAAGGCGTGAGCTTGGAGATGACGTGCCAATGGTCCTTGATGAGCTGCCGTACTGGCTTGGTGCCTCGACGCTTGCCGAGTTCGCGTCGCAATTCGCCGATGGCGCCGACAGTTGCACCTCCGTCGAATCCGCGCGCCTGAAGCATCTCGTGAGCCAGGATGCTGGGGCTCAGGCGTCGCAGCTCGGCCGATCCGCGTGCGTACGTCCGCACCTGGCTGTCGTGCTGGCGGCCGTCGAACGCATGAAGGGACTGCGACTCGATTTGCTGTTCAAGGATCGCCCCGAGGAGTCCGCGCTCGAAGGCCGACTCGGCGTCGTGGTACGCGACTTCTCCCGATGCGACTGCGTGCGCGTGGTCGCCAAGACCGCGGGAGCTTATGGTCGCCAGTTTGCTCTGTAGGGCTGTCCACCGCGACAGCTGGATGAGGCCGCGCTCCTTTACGTCAGAGGCCCACAAGGATGAGGCATCCGCCAACGCGCTGATCGGAGCACGATCCCGAAGCCACGCCTGCGTTGATGACGGTGTGGCGCCGAGTACCGTAAATAGGAGGGTGGTTGCGCGCGCGAGGTTGGCGACCGCGACTCGATCCTCGGCGCTGCCACGGCTTGCAAGGGTGCGTATGCGCGAGCGCTCCGAGCTGCCGTCATCTGCGAGCACCGCGACCGTCGAGTCAACAGCGTCCAGCTGTTGGAGCACGGCACCGCGGTCAAGTTCGCGCAGCGGATTCCATTCGGGACCAACATTGACTCCCGCGGTCGTCGCGACGTATTGAGCAAGCCTGGCCGCGCTCGCTTGCGCCTGACCCACGACCTCGATGACTGCCTCCAGCGCACCATCCTCGGGGCCGGGGGCACTTGCGACGTATGGTGCGAGCCGCTGTGCGACCGCGTTCACGCGTTTCTTTCGCCCGATGAAGAAACTCGCCCGTGCCGAGTCGAGCGAGGCGCGTATCTCCGCAGTTGGGGCAAAGAGGGACGCCTCGGATAGCCGAGTGTCAACCCTGCCCGGCTCCCAGGCCGACAACGACTGCCGAACGTCGTGACGCTGGCGAGTTTGGTCCTCGCCTGCAGCAGCATCCGCCAGTTGAACTGACCCGAGCGTTGCGGCGTCGACATTGGTCGCTGTGAGGACTTCGGCCATGTCGGTCAACGCGAGTAAGTACTCGCGGGCAGCGACACGATCCGATGCATTGGCGAGTGCGGAGGCAACGGCGTTCACAGCCTCCGAAATCTCGGTCCGGCGTTCTGCTGTGAGGTCGTCAGCCGTGATTGTCGCGATTGACCACGCATTGGTCTCGAGGCTGCCCGCTGCGGGGCCGATGTCTTGGAGGTCGCGCATCGTGGCACGGATCTCGGCCACGTCATCGCGCGACAGGCTCATCAACTGGGCAAGGGTGAACCGCAGTCGAGTACCCTCGCCCATCGCTAGAAGCCGGTTGCGCGCCGAGTACGCGGACTCCCCGAACTCGCCGATCTGGTGAAGGCGTTCGGGGTACTTCTTGAGAGGAGGGATCGCTCGGTCAATCTCGGCACGAGCGGTCGTGAATCCTTCTGCATCGGCGACGGCAGTCGCGTCCAACGAGCGTGCGAGTTGGTGCCGTACCTCGGCTGGGCTCATGCCGCGGCTGTGCAGGTTGAGGCCGAACGCGCCGAGTCCCACCTGCGCTAGTCGGTCACGCACCACACCGAGCGCGGTCGCCTTCTCCGCGATGAACAGAACTCGCATGCCGGAGTGCAAAGCCTGCGCCAAGAGGTTGGTGATGGTCTGCGACTTGCCAGTGCCAGGTGGACCCTGCAGGACGAAAGTCTGGCCATCCAGTGCGCGCATGACGGCACGTGCCTGGGACCCATCAGCAGCGATGGGGAGTCCTGCGGCGAAGTCGTCTAGGTCCACGGTCTCGTCGTTCAGCGAGGCCGTTGCGGGGTCGTCGAAGGCGTCGTAGGGCGAGTGGACCAGGTGTTTCACGAGCGGCCGCTCAGTGAGGGTCGGCCAGTGGTCCTGCAGGTCACGCCACATGCGGTAGGTGCTGAAGTCGAAGAAGCCGAGCGTGCAGGATTCGTCGACTCGGAACTCGTGCAGTCCTGCGCGCTGAAACTCAGTACGGACGTACGCGATAAGCGCCGGGACGTCGATTCCAGCGTCATCGAGCTCAGGCTCGATGAGCCCTGGAAGGTTGAGGCCCGCGTCACGCTTGAGCTTCTCCGCGAGGGAGAAGTTGGGCGTGACGGAACTCGTGGCATCTACTTCAAGATGGAAGGTGCGCGACCGGTTCGACGGAACGAGGTTGACGGGCAGAAGTATGAGCGGTGAGGACACCTCTTGCTTGCCCTCGGGTGTCCACACGACCATGCCAAGCGCGAGGTGCAGGCTGTTTGTGCCGTGTTCCGCAACCAGGGACCGCGCGTTTGCCGCGATGCGGCGCATGCGCGTGAGAAAAGTATCGCCTGACTCGAAGACGTGGAGTGCGCGGTCGACCGAGAGCGCACGGATTAGGTCGTCCTCGAGGCCTTGAGCGGGAGTCCTGCGTGCAGTGAGCCCTCCAATGCGACCTGAGGAATCTTCAAATCCAGGCGAGAGCTTGATCTTCACACCGCTCTGGAGCATGTCCTCGACAGTTCCAAGCGTCTGCGCCGGCACGTAGAGCGACGTGCTCGACGCGCGAGGAAAGCGGTAGTTGAGCAGCGGGTTGCGAAGCGTGAGGTCGAGCAGACTGTCCATCCACGTCTTGACGCGCCGCGGTGCGTTCTGCGAGGCAAGTCCGGCGCGCGTAGAGGCGTGTTCAGCGACCGCGTTCTCGAGCATGTTGACGGAGAACTCTTGTGGCCGGTACTCGACGACCTCGACGGAGCCATCCGACAGTTCGACCCGGGCGGGCAGGGGAAGGATACGTGCCTGCTGACGCGCGCGTACGACGTCAATCACCCATGACTCGCCCGCGAGTTCCGGATCGAGTGCACCGTATTGATCTAGGTTGTGCAGCCCGAGGCGGGACGCCTCGGCAAACGGCTTGGAAGCGGAGCCGCCGGTCAGCGTGGTGGTCTCAAAGAGCTGTAGTGCCCCACTTTGAACGTCGTTCATCACGTCTCGCACTGGTAGCACAGGCGCGCGATGGCCCGCGTGCTCGTCTCTCCAATAGCCCGCGAATGCATGGCCAGGCACGATAACGATCACGGGATAGAGTCCAACGTTTTCCACGAGAGCAGCACATAGCGCGGCAGTGTCGAGGCACGTGCCAAAGCGGTCCTCGAGCACCTGTGCCGCGGTGCGAACCTTCTGGCCCTGATGCCCGCTGGCTTGGGCGTCCCACGAGGGAGGCGGGTCGATGTAGCCGATGTCAAGTGTCCGAACGGCATCGTAGATAGCTCCGACCATCGCGTCGATGTGGGCCGCGCCCTCACCGTTAGCGGTCGACTGATACCCCGAGAGTTCGCCCGCCCGCCCGCCCCGCCGAAGGTTCTCGCGAGCGGTCTGCAGCACCGAAACTAGGCTCGGATGGTTTGGCTGGGCGAACGCTGCGAGTTCGAGCGCCGCGATGCTCTTGGGTGCAGTGACTGCCCAGAAGTTGTGCGCCAAAATTGATGCGTCCGAGGTTCGCCGCGCGATCTCTGTGTCACCGACGTTCACGCGAATTGTGAACCTTGACCACTGCTGATCGGTGAAGGCAGACACTGCGGAAGCGTCAATTCGGTTGTCCCGGAAATCCGTCGCATCCCACTGGACCGCGATGGGGCCAAGGATGTCGAGTCGTCGAGTCCACGGATCCATGAGGAGGACGCCGTCGGAGCTTTCCAGCGAGACTGTGACCAGAACATCGTGCACTGTAGAGCCGTCCGTCGTGCCGACTGCCAGGTGCTCGATGAAATCCGCCCGGTTGTAGGCCGCGGGATACGACACCGTGTCTCTGTGGCGGAATTGGATGTCAATTGTGGTCACGGGCGTGGCCCCCTCAGGCTGAGCCGTCATCGGCTGCGGTCATCGTATCTTGGTCGTTCTGTCAGGCAATTTGTCGGAAGGCGCATCGGCGATGGCCTGTGAGGTGTTGGCAGGACGAGCGATCTCGACCACGCCGTCGCCGAACTGGTCCTTGTACGCATCGAGCAACCGGCGCTCGTGGACGTCGCCCAGGTCCGCGGCGCGCTCCAGCATGGCGTCACGCTCGAAGCGCGGATCGTCCCGCCTCCCGGCCTTCACGTCGAGCCGGCGCAGAAAGCCGAACTCGCACTCGCTGGCGACTGCGAGATCGCTCGCGGACCAGATGACTGTGCCGTCACGAACCTGCATGCGACCCCCTCTGTCTCGGTGTCGACTGTAGGGGAGGGGTACGACAGGCGGGGGTGTCGGATGCTGTGCCTAGCCTGTGTGACATGACACCCAGCGACTCATCGGAACCGCTCGCAGATGGCGAGCTCGCTGCCGCGAGTTCGCCTCGGATGACGCGGGCGTGGAGGTTCAGCACAGCGGCGGGATTGCGTGCCGACCACAACCGGTGCTCCCGCGAACTTGCCGACAAGCGTGCTGCTGTCGAACTGGCCCGCGAGGAACTGCTCAGCGATAACCCCGATCCGCTCGCCGAGTCGGACATCGTGCTGCTGCTCCACAACCTCGTGGGAGGGCTGCTTGCGCATCAAGACTGCGATGAGTCTCATGTTGCGGAGGCGCTCGACTACGCCGATGAAGCCGTCGACCGGCAAGCACGTGTCTTGGTTCAAGCACTCAACGTCGAGGCCCATCCGCGTATCGTCGCCGAGCAGCGTTGGGTCCTTGCCGACGAGGTCGGGCTGCGCGAGACGGTTCGGAGTTTGGCCGGACTAGGGGACTTCTGAGTTTCAGCGCCCTGCCGGATGGCGAACCCGTGGTTCTTCAGGCGTCCCTAATGTCTGCGAGTCGACAGCGCCCGCGATTCCATTCGCCGTGTCAGACGCCGTCGCTATGGTCGACACATGACCGTAGATGACAAGGATGACATGACCGAGAAGCTAACTCTCCGCGTGCAGCGAGACTTTCCGGACGGAATTCCAATGCTCACGGGGTACGGCTATCCGGACTCGCTCGCGCTTTGCGCCATCGATTCTGTCTATTCGTTGTCCGTTCGATACGGAGCGACCCGCAACGTGGTCGCCCGGTACGTGGCGCACCGAGCGGCTAGCGGTGCCAACGCCAACACCGACTCGCTAGATGGCCTGCTGCGGACCATCAACGCCGTTGGAGGAGCTGCGGCTTGCGCCTCAGTGCTCTTCGAGAATCAGCATCGCGCTCCGGGCACCAAACGTCTCAAGTCGGAGGCGCTTCATGGTGCCGCGAGCAAACTTGTCGCCCTTGACATCAGAACGACCGAAGACCTCCGAGGGTGTGCAAGCGAAGACCTGGCCAACGTTGGCCGCGCCTGGACGTCCGAGTCGGGTCTGGGCTACGCCTCGTGGCGATACCTGCTGATGCTCGCTGGCGTGCCAGGTGTGAAGATCGATCGGATGATCTCTCGCTACGTTGTTCCCGTTCTCGGCAAGAACGTGACCAAGTCCGAGATCGAGGCCACATTCGCCGGTGTTGCTGAGCGACTGGAGGTCGGGATCCACGAACTGGATCATGCGGTCTGGCGCAAGCAATCCGGCCGCGTCGGTTCCGCGTAGAGGGCTCGGGTCTGACGAGAGGCGCACACACCATGAATTCACTCTGGCTCCCCAACGACTTCACCCACCCCCTCAGTGTCGACATCACCGACGACATCCACATCCGCCCCATCAGCCCCGACGACCTCGACATCGACATGCCCGCCGTCATGGGCAATCAGGCGATGCTGTGGGACAAGTACGGCGACGCCTGGGGTTGGCCGCCCACCACCATGACGGCCGAAGAGGACCGCGAGGACCTGGTGCTCCACGCCGAAGACATGGTCGAGAACCTCTCCTTCAACTACGCGATCCTGCCCAGCGACGAGAGCCGCCTGTTCGGCTGCATCTACATCGACCCCGCCGAGCTCGAACCCGGCTCCAGCGTCGAGCAGCCGGCCGCCGACGTCTCGTGGTGGGTCGTCCCGGACGCACCACAGGGGCTCGCCGAGGCCGTGCGCGACTTCGTCCCGAAATGGCTGGAGAGCTCCTGGCCCTTCGCGACCGTGCGCTACCCGTTCGGGGAACTGAACTGAGCTGAACTGAACTGAGCCCGCGCATCGGCCGCATGACAGCCCCAGCCCACCGCCTGCCAACCCCCGGGCCAAGCCAGGACTCTGGCGCATCGGGCAGGCCCAGCAGTACAGTCGCGACATGCTCCCTGAGCCCAGAGAGCGTGGTGATCCGGTGAGGGGGATCCGATGCTTCCGGGACTCTGCCTCACGGGAGGACGCACCGAAGATCCGGCGCTGATCGCCTCCGACCGCACCGTCAGCTACGGCGAGCTGCGCAGCCTGGTGGACGAGCGTCGTGCGGAGCTGGGGACCGAGCGTCGCCTGGTGGTGATCACCGCCGGGAACGCGATCGAGCCGGTCGTGACGTATCTGACCGCCCTGGAGGCGGGCCACCCGGTGCTCTTCGTCCCTGATGACGGATCCGCCGGTGCCGCCCACCGCGAGGCGCTGATCGAGCGTTTCGACCCAGACGTGGTCGCCGCCGGTGCGAGCGAGGGGTGGCGGCTGCAGGAGCGCCGTGCCGGCTCGCGCCACGACCTCCACCCGGACCTGGCGATGCTCGCGAGCACCTCTGGCTCCACGGGCTCGCCCAAGCTCGTGCGACTGTCGTTCGAGAACCTGCGCAGCAACGCGGCGGCCATCGGCGAGTACTTGCAGATCACGCCGCGCGACCGGGCGGCGACCACACTGCCCCTGCAGTACTGCTACGGGCTCTCGGTGCTGAACAGCTACCTGCTGGCGGGAGCGAGCGTGGTGCTGACCGAGCACAGCGTCTCGGACGAGCGATTCTGGGACGAGTTCACGCTCACGGGCGCGACGTCGTTCGCCGGCGTTCCCTATACGTTCGAGCTTCTCGACGCGTCTGGATTCGAACAGCGAGACCTCCCGAGCCTGCGCTACATCACCCAAGCCGGCGGGCGTCTGGCCCCCGACTTGGTCCGGCGCTACGCGCGGCTGGGTCGCGAACGCGGCTTCGACCTCGTCGTGATGTACGGGCAGACCGAGGCGACGGCGCGCATGGCCTACCTCCCACCCGAGTTGGCCGAATCCGCCGCCGGCACCATCGGCCGAGCCATCCCCGGTGGGTCGCTGCGCGTGGACGCCTCGACCGGCGACGGCTCGGGCGAACTCGTGTACTCCGGCCCCAACGTGATGCTGGGCTACGCGGAGCATCCCGCCGACTTCGCCACCGGCCGCGTGATCACCGAGCTGCGCACCGGCGACCTGGCCCGCCAGCGCGAGGACGGGCTCTTTGAGATCGTGGGGCGCGCCAACCGGTTCGTCAAGGTCTACGGACTGCGGATCGACCTCGACGCCGTCGAACACTTGCTCGCGGAGGCCGGCATCGACGCGCGCACGGCATCGGCGGACGAGCGGCTGCTGCTGTTCGTGCGGTCACCTCGGCTCGTCGACGTGGCCCGGGGGCGGGCGGCGGCGGCAATCGGTGTGCCCATCCACGCGATCGACTCCTTCGCGATCGACGAGTTCCCGCGCACCGAGAGCGGCAAGTCGGATACGGCCGCGCTGGTGCGTCGCGCGGAGGCGCATCGGGAAGCGTCCAGCGCTGTGGCGGGGGCTGTGGCCCCTGCTGCACCCGTGGGCGACTCGATTCGCGACCTCTACGCCGAGCTGCTGGGCCGTCCGGGCGCCACCATGGACGACTCGTTCGCGGCCCTCGGCGGCGACTCGTTGAGCTACGTCGAGGTCTCGATCCGACTCGAGACCATGCTGGGGCGGTTGCCCGCGGATTGGCATGCGCTGAGCCCTCGTGAGCTCGAAGCGCGGCTGGACGGCGAGCGGACCCCCTCTGAGACGGGCCCGCTGGGCGCCGAGCCCGCCGCCCCGCCCTCACTGTCCGCGCGCCTTCGCGCGTGGGCCGGGTCCATCTCCCGCGTGGAGACCTCCATCGCGCTGCGCGCGGCCGCGATCATCCAGATCGTGTTCATGCACGTGGGGCTGCTCAACCTGCAGGGCGGGTCCGCCGTCCTTCTTGCGGTGCTGGGCTACAACCTCGCACGCTTCCAGCTCGTCGACCTGCCAGGGGTGAGCCGGAGCAGGAGGCTCCTCGGCGTCGCCGTTCAGATCGCGATCCCCGCCGTGCTGTGGTCGGGGTTCATCGCGGTGGTGAGCGGCCACTACCAACCGACCACGGTGCTACTGGTGAACGCCTTCCTCCCTCGAGACGCGGCGTGGACATATCAGTGGGAGCTGTGGTTCATCGAGATCGCGGTCTGGACCATGGTGGCGCTCGCGGCGCTCTTCGCCGTCCCCGCGATCGATCGGTGGGAGAGGCGCACGCCCTTCGGCTTCGCGCTTGTCCTGCTCGCTCTTGCGTTCCCCGTGCGCTTCCTGCTGACCGACGTGGCGGGAAACGAGCTCGATCGATACATTCTGGCAACGGCGGCCTGGTTCGTGATGCTGGGCTGGGCCGGCGCTCGCGCACGCTCCTGGCGCGGACTGGCGCTGATCTCGACCGTCGCGGTCGCGGCGGCCCCGGTGTTCGCCGCTCGCGACCTGTGGGACTTCGTCGGCAGCATCGGCGTCCTTGCTCTGCTGTGGGTGCCGTGGGTCCCGGTCCCGCGGCCCCTCGTGGGAGCGGTGTGGGCGCTCGCGGGCGCCTCGCTGTTCATCTACCTGGTCCACTGGCAGGTGATCTTCCGGGTCGAGCCTCCGATTCTTGGCGCGCTGGCCGGGATCGGGGTGGGTATTGGGGCGTGGCTGACCTATCGCTTCGTGACGGCTCGGCTGGGCGTGTGGCGCCGCCGGTACACGACGCGCGGGCCCGACGGCACCCGTGCCCCTGGCGAGTGGTTGGTCGAGGACGCTGCCGGGCGGTAGGGAGCGTCGGCGATGGTTGTCCGAACCGCCAGCTAGCGTGTGCACTATGACCCAGGACTCTTCGCCGACCTCCAGCGCACTCGCCCTTCCCGACGATTTCCAGGAGCGCGTGTTCAAGGCGATCGCCGTGCAGCGCCCTGCGGCGACGGCGTACATCAAGGAGATCCGGCGCCGGAAGCCCGATGCGACCCCCGCCGAGGTCATGAAGACCATCGAGTCGCAGTACGTCGCGACCACGACCTCGGCGAGCGCCGCGGCAGGCGCCACCGCAGGCATCCCGGTGGTGGGCGTGCCGGTCGCGATCGGCCTCGGCGTCGCGGACCTGCTGTTCTTCTACGAGACCACGGCTCTCTTTGCCCTCTGCATGGCGGAGCTGCGCGGCATCCCCATCGACGACCCCGAGCGCGCTAAGGCCGTGGTGCTCGCCGCGCTCCTGGGGGAGAAGCGCAAGAGCCGCATCACCGAGATCGTCCTGAGCGCGCTGCCCGCAGGCGCGACCGTGGGCACCGCCCGCCGCACCGCCGGCGCCACCGTGTCGAAGGTCAACCCCAAGTGGGGCGACCTGCTGGCGACCCAGCTGCCCGACTCGGCGCTGGTGCCGGTGACGATCGCCCTCGCGAAGCAGATGGGGACGCAGGCCGCGGTGTTCGGAAGCGTGAAGATCGGCACCAAGGCGATCCCCGTCATCGGCGCGGTCGCCGGGGGCGTGACCAGCTACTACTTCGGCTCGAGCGTGGTGAAGGCGTGCCGCGAGGGCTTCTCCGAGCCGGCAGCGACGTGGCCCGCGTGGCTCGAGCCCAGGGAGGGCGATACGGCCGATGCGCTTGCTGGCTCGCGCGCGGTCGTCGCCATGCGCGCGGCGTCAGGCTCCGCGAAGGAGTTCGGCGAGGGCGTGTGGACGCGCGTGGTCGACGGGACGGCCGCGTTCCGTGGCACGGACGTCGACGGCGTGCACCACGAGCCCCAGGCGCTGACCGCGGTGAAGTCGGCGGGTGCGTCCGTGGGTGCGACGGTGGGTGGCGCAGCGGTGAGTGCGGCCAAGGCAGCGAAGGGCGCCGGAGCGAAGGCCGCCGGCGCGGTCGCGGACAAGCTCAAGCGCGACAAGTAGGCGCGGCGGGTCGAGCCGAGCGCTGAGGAGTAGCCAGCCCGCGCATCGGCCGGCCGAGCGGACCCGCGCATCGGCCGTCCTGTGCGCAGGCGCCGTGCGATGATCGCTGCTGCCGCGACACCCATGCGCGGCGGAGTGTCCGAACGGGATTCCGCAATAGTGAGTACCTGCCTATTTACGTCCGGGCGTTTCTCAGTAGGGTCGATGCGTGACGTAGGTGCTGAGGCCTGGGCCAATGAGGGTCCGCTCGCGCGCCGCTGGGCTGACCGCCCGGTTGAGGGGAGAGGGCACACCGATGCTGCTTGAGGTCATTGCGGATGTCTGCACGGCGTGCGCGCCATCGTCGCCGTCGATTGTTCCCACCATTGCCGGGGACGTCGGATCGCCGACGACGGGCCCGCCTCCGGGCAACTCGGACCGGTCCGACGCGCCGAGTGACGATAGCCCTCGTCCCACCGAAGACACGCCAGGAGACGACAAGCCGTCGTGGTGGGACCGTTTCTTTGACAGCGGCAAGGACGACGGTTCTCACGATGTCACCGTCGACGTCATCAAGACCGTGGGCCAGGACGTGGCGACCGAGATCGCGCTCGACATCGCGGGCAAGGCGCTGCCGGCGGCTGCGGGAACTGTGGGTGCCCTCGGAACGGTGGCGAGTGGAAGTCAGACCATGGCCGAGGGGATCACCATCATCAACGAGAACCAGGGGCGGGGCATGGGCGGCAGCTCCAAAAGCGGCAAAGCGGCGTGGGACGCGATCGCACAGGAGCAGAACTACGGACCCCGCGGTCGAAGGGGCGACTGACCCGTGAGCTCATCAACGCCGACCCCTGCGCCCTCGAAGCGGCCTCACTTCCTGTGGCACTGGGTGAAGACTCAGCCGATTGAGGCGCTGTCCGTCCTGGGGTTCGTTGTCGCCCTGATCTCGTTCTTCACGATCGTGATCCCCGAGTGGTCGCAGGGCGCGGGCGGACTCGTGATGGCCAACCTCGTGGCCCATTGGTATGTGCTGGCCTGGATGCTCGTGGCCACGGTGGTGGTGCGCACGGTGGGCATCCGTCAGACCGTCGCGATGTTCTTCTCGGGTTTCTTCCTGGCGACCACGGTGTCGTGGCTCTTCACCCGGCCCTTGTTGAACTGGTTCGGCGAGAACGACATGACCGTCGCGGTATGGGTGCCGCTCGTCGAGGAGTTGGCGAAGGCCATTCCGCTGGTGCTGTTCCTGTGGCTCTACTCGCGCAGGAGCGGTCAGTCGCACGGCGTGAGCGAACTGATGATGCTGGGCTTCGCGGTGGGCGGCGGCTTCGCCGTCTATGAGGATCTGCTGTGGAACCGCACCATGGCGTCGTGGGACGAGTCGGTGTTCGGGTCGTTCGGCGAGCCGTGGGGCGCGGTGTTTCCCACGTTCTTCACGGGCTACGGCGACCTGCTGATCGTGCACGCGGGCTGGACTGCGATCGTCGGACTGGGGCTGGCGCTGGCATCGATCTACCGTCGCCGCCGCATCCTCGCGCTGTGCTTCGCCATCGCCCCGCTGGCGCTCGTCACGCTCGACCATGCCGCGCTCAACATGCGGGGTGGGTTCGCGCCCGTGGTCAACGCCCTGACGCTCAACAATGTGCTGCCGCTGGTCGTGCTCGTGCTGGGCTTTCCGCTCGCGATCGTCTACGACGTGCTGCGCCGACGCCACCGTCCGCCCGCGCTGCCTGTGCCCGGGCGCGCGCTCTACCGGGTGGGGCTGCGTACGGGCGGCGACGTGTGGCGGGTGATCATCAACGTGCTCGCACTTGGCCACTATCGCCGGGGATGGACGGCTGCCGCCTATGACCGCGCATCGGTGCTGGGCCGAGGCGATGACGATGCCCGGCTCGCGGCCTGGTATCGGGTGGTGGTGCCGCCCGCGCGGGTGGCGGAGTCCGCGTCCGAGTAGTCGTGCGGCGGGCCGGGTGGGCCGAGTAGCCCCACTGGCTCCGCGGGGTGAACCGGGCAGGCTGGCCGGGCCCGCGCATCGGCCGGCTGCTGTTCGGTGTGGCGAGGGAGGGTGCTGGCTCGACTCGCGCCGATGTCAGACCACCCCGATGTCAGACCCCAGTGATGTGATGGATGCATGACCGAGGCACCCGTGCTGCTCGCCCCCGATGAGGGTATGGCGGGCGAGGCTGCGCGGGGTGGCGACGGGGCCGACGGTGGCTCGACGTGGGATCAGCGCGTGCGCGCGGCGCTCGTCGACCGGCGGGAGTTGACGCATGCCAGCGTCAGCGCGATGGCGGAGGACGACCTGGTCGCTCTCGGCGCGGCGCTGGGTGCGGTGCGCAAGGACGCGGACCGGATGATGGCGGTGGTGGCCGCCGAGCAGGCCGCGCGCTCCCGTGCCAAGGCGAACGAGGTGGGACTGGCGCGACGCCGCGGCAAGGGCGATGAGCGCGGGATGGTCTCCGCGCAGACCGGCGGCTCTCACGCGGAGGCGGGTCGCCTCATCGAACTGGGTGAGGCGCTGCGCGATGCCGAACGTGCTGATGCCGAACGTGCTGATGCCGAACCCGCTCCCGACAAGGGTCAGCCCGAACCCGCCCCGGTGTTTCCCGAGGTCGCCAAGGCCGTCAACGCGGGGGAGCTGGGCGTCGAGGCGTCCGCGATGATCCTGCGCATGCTGCGCCGCGTCGCGAAGAGGTGTCCCGAGCAGTCGCTTGCCTCCGCCGAGAAGGACCTGGTGCACTCCGCGCGATACATGCGGATCGACCGCCTCGCGGGTCTCATCACCCGCACCGAGGAGCGCCTGGATCGCGAACACCTGGAGGAGCTCGCGCGGGACCGGCGGGAGCGACGGTTCCTGCGCATCGGCGAGGCACCGGACGGCATGGTGACAGTCACCGGCCGCCTCGACCCCGAGAACGGCGCGCCCCTCATTGCGGTGCTGCAGGCGATGGTCACGCAGCACTTCCGCCTGCGCAAGAGGATGCAGGACGCGGCCAAGGCCGGTGAGTCGGTGGTGATCGACGAGCGCACTCCCGAGCAGGTGAGGGCCGATGCGATCGGTGACTTCGCGCGCCATCTCGCCGGGTGCGAGGTCGAGGTGTTGCCACGTTCAGGCGTGACCCTCGTGGTGAGGACCACGCTCGACGAGCTGCGCGAAGGACTGGGTGGCGCGTCCGTCGACGGTCTCTCGACCTCCGTGGACGCGGGAGCGCTGCGCAGGGCGGCCGCCGCAGCCGGAGTCATCCCTCAGGTGATGGGCGGCGAGTCCGTCGCCCTGGACCACGGCCGGCGCAAGCGGCACTTCACGCACGAGCAGAAGCTCGCGCTCGTGGAACGCGACGGCGGGTGCGCGATGTGCGGGGCGCCACCGTCGTGGTGCGACGCGCACCATATTCGCCATTGGGCCCGCGGTGGCACCACGGATATGGACAACGGCGTGCTGCTCTGTGTGCGGTGCCACCACGACATCCATCGTGACGACTGGCAGATCCACGCCACCCCAGACGAGGTGTGGTTCACACCTCCGGCGACCGTCGATCCGGCCCGGCGAAAGCGACCGGGTGGTCGGCGGCTCTTTGACGCCTATCCGCTGGAACCGGAACCGACGTCCAGCCCGAGTGACTCAGATCGCCGATGCGCGATGGCGGCACCGGTGCCATGCGTGGTGGCGCGGGTCACCCGTGACGAGGACGAGCACTGGCGCGAGGAACCGGCTGTGCGGACGAACGCGAATTCGACCGCCGGTCCGGCCGCCATTCCGAACGCCAGTCCGACCGCCATTCCGACCGCCACTCCGACTGCCAGCCTGCGCGTCACCGCACCCCGTCGCCCTCACGTCGCAAGCGCGCTGAGGGACCAGCGGCGGGCGCGCGGTCGGGCGAGCCCTGGCCGCCATGCGCCACGGCCGACGTCGAGATGCTTCTGACGACGGCGGGATGGGCCTGACGACCTCGAGACGTGCCAGTCGACGGCGGGATGCACCTGACGAGGTCGAGACGTGCCTGTCGACATCGAGATAATGGTCCCGTGGCATCTCAACGGTTCTTCCGCTTCCTGGTCAGCGACGACGAGGCCGACGCCGCCAGCGTGAGCCCCGAGGCCCGTCCCCACATCGCAGCCAATGGGATCCGGCAGATGGCCGCCCAGACGCTGCAATCCGTGGGCGATCAGGTGGTCAACGCCAAGACTGTCCTGCCCTGGCTCGTGACGGCCCTCGGCGCACCCAGCGGCTTCGTCGGCCTCCTGGTGCCCATCCGCGAAGCCGGCTCCATGCTGCCGCAGGCGGCGTGGGCCCCCCGGATCCGGCGCCGGCGCGTGCGCAAGTGGGTGTGGGTGGCAGGTGCGGCCGGGCAGGCGGGCGCGACCGCCGCGATGGCGCTCGTGGCGGCGACCGCATCGGGCACCGTGGCGGGCGTGGGTGTGCTGGCCGCTCTGGCGGTATTCGCACTCGCCCGGTCGCTCAGCTCGATTGCGAGCAAGGACGTGCTGGGCCGCACGGTGCCCAAGGGGCAGCGAGGCCAGATCAAGGGAGCGACCACGGTCGCGTCGGCCGCCGTGGCCCTGAGCCTCGGCGTGGCGTTGCGGACCTGGGGCGGCGAGAGCGTGGGAACGGGCGTGCTGGCGGCGCTGCTCGGCGCAGCGGCGCTTGCCTGGGTGGGCGCGGCCGCCGTCTACGCGACTATCCGGGAGCCCGCGGCGGAAGTCGCACAGGCCGATGCGGACGGCCCCGGGTGGGTGAGTCAGGCGGTGCAGCTGTGGCGCGAGGACGCGGTGTTCCGGAAGTTCGTCTTCGCTCGAGCGCTGCTGCTCGTGACGGCGCTCAGCCCGCCGTTCGTGGTGACCCTCGGCGTTCAGCAGGGGTCGGGGCTGTCCGCTCTGGGACTGTTCGTGATCGCGCAAGGAGTCGCGGGGCTCGTGGGCGGGCGCGTGTTCGGGAGGCTCGCGGACCGCTCCTCGCGGCGGCTGATGATCGGCGCCTCGCTGGCTGCGTCGGCGGTCATCGTGGCGCACCTGGGGCTGGTGCGTCTGCCAGGGATGGGCGAAGCCGTGTGGCTCGCCGCCGCCGCCTATCTCCTGCTCGCCCTGGTTCACGTAGGCGCGCGCCTGGCCCGCAAGACCTACGTGGTGGACATCGCGGAGGGTGATCGGCGCACTCAGTATGTGGCGGTGGCGAACACGCTGATGGGAGTGCTGCTGCTGGCGGTCGGAGCGGGAACCGCAGCACTGGCAGTCCTCGGCGCCGAGTTCGCCTTGCTGCTGCTCGCCGTGCTGGGCGTCGCTGGGGCGGTGGTGGGCCGGAGTCTGCCTGAGGTCGAGAAGGGGTAGGGTCGCGCCGATCTTGCTTCGTGCCATCCATCGTGGTCGGCGACGCGAGAACCATCACGCGCGGCGAGGGGTGACGCGAGTCGGTCCACGCCGATGCGCGCAAGGTGCCAGACTCGGGAGTGAACCCGCCAGGGAACCCACCAGCGACGAAGGAGGCGCCCGTGAGCATCCAGAACGACCTGCGGACCGTGGAGCGGCTGATGCTCTCCGAGCACTCCATCCCGATCCGCCTGCGCATGCGCGAGGGGCTGGACGAGGACGCGTACAGCGACCTCACCGCCGCGCTCGAGCGCCTCATCGACCACTACGCGAACCACTCCGACGTTCCCAAGCGCCTGGCGCTGGCGTTCGTGGACGTCGGCGCGGCCTTCGACTACCCCGAGGGCGCGTACCCCGACAGCGAGCTCGAACGCATCGAGGACGTGGGCCAGGAGCTGTCGCAGATGGGACAGATGCTCTTCGGCGACGCTGACTGAGCCGGTGCCTCGGGCCTAGGTCCGGCACCCACGCACCGAGCGACACCCGCACCCTGAGTCGCACTGACACGCGACTGCGATGCGCGGTACCGGCCGACAACCAGCACGCTCCCCAGCACCTCACCAGCCCCGGGACCAACGTCCCCTCCACGCGCGGCCCTGCGGTCTAGCGTCGCAAGTGGAGGCGTGTCATGGATGACATCCGACTGCTCCCGGTGACGGGACTCGAGGCCCTCATCGCGCAGCTGCGAAGCCGCGGCTACACGGTGATGGGCCCCACGCTCCGGGACGATGCGATCGTCACCGGCGAGATCCGCTCGGCCTCCGACCTCCCGCAGGGGGTGGGTGACGAGCAAGACCCCGCCCGCTACCGCCTGCGCAAGCGTGACGACGGCGCCTACTTCGGCTTCGCGGCCCCTGCGCAGTCGTCGAAGCCGGTGTTCTTCCCTGCGCACGAGGTGATCTGGCGTGGCCGCCGCGACCCTGCCGCTGCCTCGACCGGCGCTGCCTCGACCAGCGCGACCACCACCGCGACCACCAGCACCCACGACCCCGGCTTCACCGTCGAGCGCGACCAACTGGACGCCCCTCCGATCGCGCTCCTGGGCGTCCGCTCGTGCGACCTGCGCGCCGTCCAGATCCACGACAAGGTGCTCGCCGGCCGCACCTACATCGACGCCCACTACGTCACCCGACGTGAGGCCACCTTCGTGGTCGCCGTCGCCTGCTCCGACCCCGCTGCCACGTGCTTCTGCGCCTCGATGGGCACCGGCCCGCGTCCCGCCGCCACCGACCCGGCCACCGGCGAGCCCTCGTACGATCTGCTGCTCACCGAGATCGCCCCCAGCGACCCGGACCGGCACCACTTCGTCCTCGAGATCGGCACCGAGGCCGGCCGCGACGTGGTCCACGCGATCGATACGTGGCCCGCGGAGTTCGACGACCAGCACGAGGCGCTCGCCGTCACCGCCCACGCCGCCTCGCAGCAGAGCCGCCGCATCTCCACCGCGACCGTGCACGACGACCTGCGCGCATCGGCTGAGTCCTCGCGGTGGGAGGACGTCGCCTCGCGCTGCCTGTCGTGCACCAACTGCACGCTGGTGTGCCCCACGTGCTTCTGCACCACCGTCGAGGACGTCTCTGACCTCACCGGCGCGACCGCCGAGCGTCACCGCGTGTGGGACTCGTGCTTCTCGGAGGACTTCACGTACATCCACGGCGGCCCCACCCGCGAGTCGGTCAAGGCCCGCTACCGCCAGTGGATCACGCACAAGCTGTCCTCGTGGGAGGACCAGTTCGGGATGCTCGGCTGCGTGGGCTGCGGCCGCTGCATCGCCTGGTGCCCGGCAGGCATCGACATCACCGAGGAGGCCGCGGCGCTGGGACGCATGCGCTCCGGCGGCAGCCTTCCTCATGAGCCACTGCCTGTGGCAAGTGGGATCCAGTAGCGGGATCCAGTAGAGAGGAGCAGCCATGGCTGGCGTTGGCACCATCGCCGATGCGGTTGCTCGCACGGGTCGGGCCGACCCGATGATCCCGCGCCGCTTCGCGATCACCCGCGTGCGCCAGGACACCCGCGACACCTTCACCTTGCTGCTCGACCCCGTCGACGGCGGCGACGAGATGACGTTCCGCGCCGGCCAGTTCACCATGCTGCACGCGTTCGGCGTAGGGGAGGTGCCCATCTCGATCTCGGGCGACCCCCGTCACCCCGCGCCGCTCGAGCACACCATCCGCAACGTAGGCGCCGTCACCCGCGCCCTGGTCAACGCGCCTCCCGGCACCGAGATCGGCGTGCGCGGCCCCTTCGGGACCTCGTGGGATGCGGCCGATGCGCGCGGCCACGACGTCGTGTTCGTCACGGGCGGCATCGGGCTGGCGCCGCTGCGACCCGCGATCCTGGACGTGCTCGCCGAGCGCGACAGCTACGGCAAGGTGCTGCTGCTGTACGGGTCCAGGACCCCCGACGACACCCTCTACGGCGCGCAGATGCGGCGGTGGGCCGACCTCGACGGCGTCAACGTGCAGATGACCGTCGACAACGCGCCCCACGGATATCGCGGGCGCGTGGGTTTCGTGACCGAGCTGATCGGCCGCGCGGGCTTCGACCCCCGTCGGGCCTTCGCGTTCGTGTGCGGCCCCGAGGGGATGATGCGCGCCGCCGCGTCGGCCCTCGTGAGCCGCGGCGTGAGCCCCTCCCGCGTGCGGCTGTCGATGGAGCGGTCCATGAAGTGCGGCATCGGCCTGTGCGGGCACTGCCAGATGCGCGAGCTGTTCGTCTGCGTCGACGGGCCAGTGCTGGACTATGCGCGGCTCGAGCCGCTCATGGACGTGCGGGAACTGTGAGAGGGGAGCGGTGACATGACTCACCACGAGCACCACCACGGACCCGCAGCTGAGTCGGCTGGTGGAATTGAGCCAGCGTCTGGTCCTGAGCCAGGCGCCGCGCGCGAGCAGGCCGGTGCAGCTGAGCCAGGCTCTGGGCCCGAGCAAGGCGCCGTCCCTGAGCCCGCGCTCGCGGAGGCTGCGAAGCCAGCGCCAGCCCCCGCATCGGCCGCACGCCCCAAGCTCGCCGTCTGGAAGTTCGCCAGCTGCGACGGCTGCCAGCTGAGCCTGCTCAACTGCGAGGACGAACTGCTCTCGATCGCCGGCGCCGTCCACATCGCCTACTTCCCGGAGGCCACCCGCGCCGTGGTCGAGGGCCCGTACGACCTCTCGCTCGTGGAGGGGTCGATCACCACTCCCGAGGACATGCGCCGCATCCACGAGATCCGCGCGCAGAGCGGCACCCTGGTCACCATCGGCGCGTGCGCCACCGCCGGCGGCATCCAGGCGCTGCGCAACTGGGCGGACGTGGACGAGTTCCGCTCGATCGTCTACGCGCACCCCGAATATCTCTCCACGCTCGACACCTCGACGCCCATCGCGAGCCACGTCGACGTCGACTACGAGCTGCGCGGCTGCCCCGTCGACAAGCGCCAGCTGATCGAGGTGCTCGCGGCGTACCTGAACGGCCGCAAGCCCCGCATCCCCACCTACTCGGTGTGCGTGGAGTGCAAGCGCAAGGGCAACATCTGCGTGCCCGTCGCGAACGGCACGCCTTGTCTGGGCCCGGTGACGCAGGCCGGATGCGGCGCGCTGTGCCCCACCTACGGACGCGGCTGCTATGGCTGCTTCGGCCCGCAGGACACCACCAACACGGCGTCGCTCACCACGCAGCTGGTCGAGCTGGGGATGGCCGATGCGGACATCGTCCGCGTGTACCGCACCTTCAACGCGGGCGCACCGGAGTTCGAGGCGGCCGGCAACGCGGTCGAGGCGGGAGGCGCACGATGACGCACACGCTCAAGGACGGCGGCCAGGTCCTCAACGTCGGCATGCTCGCGCGCGTCGAGGGCGAGGGCGGGATGCACATCGAGATCAAGGACCGCAAGGTCGTCGACGTGCAGCTCAACATCTTCGAGCCGCCGCGCTTCTACGAGGGGTTCCTGCGAGGCCGCCACTACACGGAGCCGCCGGACATCACCGCCCGCATCTGCGGCATCTGCCCGGTCGCGTACCAGAGCGCGTCGACGGAGGCGATGGAGGTGATCTGCGGCGTCCAGACCACGGATGCGATCCAGACCATGCGCCGCCTCCTGTACTGCGGCGAGTGGATCGAGTCGCACGCACTGCACATCTTCATGCTCCACGCCCCCGACTTTCTGGGCTACGACTCGGTGCTGGAGATGGCCGAGACCCACGGGGACGTGGTGCAGATGGCGCTGCGGCTCAAGAAGTGCGGCAACGACCTCATGGACACCGTGGGCGGTCGCGCGATCCACCCGGTCAACGTGCGGGTGGGCGGCTTCTACCGCATGCCGGCCCTCGCCGACCTGATGGCCCTGCGGCCGGAACTGGAGCGCGGCCTCGAGGACGCGCTGGCCGCAGTCCAGCTCGTGTCCACGTTCGACTTCCCCGACATGGAGCAGGACTACACCTACGTGTCCCTGCGGCACCCCGACTACTACCCGCTCGAGCGCGGCGCCGAGGTGGTCGCATCGTCCGGGGTGCGGTTCCCCGTGGCCGAGATGCCGCTCCACGTCGAGGAGTTCCACGTCGCGCACTCGAACGCGCTGCACGCGCGGTTCGACGGCGAGCCGTTCTTCGTGGGGCCGCTCGCGCGCTACACCCTGAACTTCGACCAGCTCAGCCCGCGCTGCCAAGAGGCTGCGTTGTCTGCGGGCCTCACCGAGACGTGCCGCAACCCGTTCAAGTCGATCATCGTCCGCACGGTCGAGCTGGCCTACGCCTTCGAGGAGGCTCTGCGGATCATCGACGGCTGGACCGACGGGCACGCACCGTCGGTGCCCACGTGGCCGCGCGCCGGCGAGGGGGTGGGCGCGTCCGAGGCGCCGCGCGGCACCATCTGGCACCGCTACCGCGTCAACGAGGCGGGCATCATCGAGGACGCGCAGATCGTGCCGCCCACGTCGCAGAATCAGTCGAGCATCGAGATGGACCTGCGCACCGCCGCCGAGCAGTGGGTGGACCTCGACGACCACGCCCTTACGCACCGCTGCGAGGCGGCCATCCGCAACTACGACCCCTGCATCTCGTGCGCGACGCACTTCTTGGACCTCCGGGTGAAGCGATCATGAGCGCCGTCGAGGAAGTGGAGGGCGTGGTGGTGGTCGGACCGCTCGTCGTGGTCGGGCTCGGTTCGCCCGATCGGGGGGACGATGCGGTGGGCGGCGCCGTCGCCGCGCGCGTCGGCGAGCGGATGGGCGGCCAGGTGCGGGTGGTGACGCGCGAGGACCCGACCGCGCTCATTCAGCTGTGGGGCGGATGCCGCGAGGCCATCGTGGTCGACGCGGTGGCGTCGGGCCGCGAGCCGGGCACCGTCCAGGTGATCGAGGCCGGGGCGGACGCCCCGCCGCTGCCCACCGATGCCTTCGCGGCGAGCGGCCGGGGCGGCACCCACGCATTCGGACTCGCGGGAGCAGTGGAGCTCGCACGGGCGCTGGGGACTCTGCCCCCGCGAGTCATCATCGTCGGCGTCGAGGCGGCCACGTTCGCCTACGGGCCGATGTCCCCGCAGGTCAGCGCGAGCATAGGCGCCGCGGCAGCCGCCGTGGAGGCCGAGCTCGCCAGGGAAGGAATCGAGGCCACGACATGTGCCTAGGAACCATTGCCAAGGTCATCGAGGTGCACCGTGACGGCCGCGCCGTCGTCGATGTGGACGGGGTGCGTCAAGAGGTGCTCGAGATGACGTTGTCCGACGACGACATCGGGCCCGGCGACTGGGTGGTGATCAACTCGGGCTTCGCGCTCGAGCGGCTCACCGAGTCCCAGGCGCAGGAGGCGCTGCGCATCCGGGGTGCAGTCGGCCCCGCGCACCACGAAACAGCGTCCAGCACCGAGTCGCCAGAGACACCGGTGCCGCAGGGGACACCGTCCACCCAGGAGACCCAGGAGGCCTCACCCGAGCAGGGGGCCCCGCCCATCAAGGAGGTGCAGTGATGACCTCCACCCGCACGCGCGGCCTCGCGCTCGCCGCCGTCACCGCGACCATCTCCGGCGTCGCGATCTACGTCAACGCCAACGGCGTGGCCGCGTACGGCGACGCCACGGCGTACACGACCGCCAAGAACGCCGCATCGGCCCTGGTGATCGCCCTGGCCTTCGTGCTCGCGCGCCGCGCCAAGGGCGCCGGCGCCGTCTCCCTCACCCGCCCGTCGCGACCCGGGCACTGGTGGGGTCTGATCGTGGTCGCGGTGCTCGGAGGGGCAGTGCCATTCGTGCTGTTCTTTGAGGGACTCGCGAGCACCGCGTCCACCCAGGCGGCGTTCCTGCACAAGACCCAGCTGGTGTGGGTGGCCGTGCTCGCCGTCCTGCTGCTCAAGGAGAAGCTCACGTGGTGGCACGGCGCCGCGATCGCGCTGCTGATCGTCGCGCAGCTCGGGCTCGCGGGTGACGTGCGGATCATCGCCGACGTGGGCACCGCGCTCATCGCGGCCGCGACGCTGATGTGGGCCGTCGAGGTCGCCATCACCAAGCGCCTGCTGCGGGACATGTCGGCGTGGACCCTGTCACTCACCCGCATGGCGGGCGGATCGCTCGCCCTGCTCGCGTGGTCGGCCATGACCGGATCGCTGGGCACCGTGGTGCCGTCGACGGCCACTCAGTGGGGCTGGGTCGCCGTCACCGGAGTGCTGCTCGCGGGCTACGTGCTGTCGTGGCACGAGGCCCTCACGCGGGCGCAGGCTGTCGACGTGACGGCGGTGCTGTCGCTCGGCGCGCTCGTGACGGCCGCGCTCGCGGGGGCGTTCGACGCCGTGCCGCTCTCCGCTCAGGCGCCGTGGCTCGTGATGATCGCCGCGGGCACGGTCATGGTGTGGATCGCGCCCCAGCTGAGCCTGCGCGGGAGGCGAGCCGTGACGTGACCCTCACCGCGCATCGGCCGGACGCCGTGCCCCTCGGGGCCGACGGCGCGATCCTCTTCGGCCGCTACGCGTTCCCGCCCAACGAGAAGGGCTACTGCGGGCCCGACCGCGCCGGGGAGCTGCTCGAGCGCGTGAGCGAAGGTGCGTCGGGGCCTGCGCTCGCGGAGGTGGCGCGTGGCTTCGCGGGCGCGTGGCCGTATCTCGAGCACATCGGCGAGTGCCTGGGCCGGGCGCCGCTCGACGCGGCGGTGGTCGCGACGTACTGGCTGGGAGGGCCGGCGTTGGCCCGATGCGGGGGAGCGGCCTTCGCTCGCTCGCTCGAGGAGAGGTTCCGGCCGCGGCTGAGCCGTCAGGAGTTCGAGCGGCTCGAGGACGGGGTGCGAAACGGCGGGACCCCGCATCACAGCTTTCATGTGTTCGGGGTGTACCCGTGGGTGGGGCTGCTGCAGGGTGGGATGGGCGACGCGCCGCTCGAGGTGCTGGACCGCTGTCGCATCCGGTGGGGCCACGTGGTGTCGCTCGACGGGGAGGTCGCCGTGGTCCGCAGCCGGCACCTCGAGTGGGACGGGCGGCGCCTCCACCTCGGCCCGCGCACGCTCGAGACGGCGCAGCTGCGGCGCGACGGGCACGGGCTCAGCCGGCCGGTCGTGCCCGGCGACTGGGTGTCGCTGCACTGGGACTGGGTGTGCGATCGGCTGGATCCGCGCGAGATGTCGTGGCTGGTCCAGTCGACGTCCATCGAGCTGGCGGCGGTGAGCTCCTGCCGCTACTCCGCGCCGGCGACGGTTCTGTCCTGAGCGCTCTTGTGAGCGCCCTACTCGCGCGTGCGGCGGCTGCGCAGGAGCGGCAGCAGGTACCAGAGCACTGCCGTGAGCGTCGCGACGGCGGCTCCGGTGGCCACCCCCACCCATGCGACGTCGTGGAAGATGAACCGGGTCACCACGAAGACCGCTCCCGACATCGACGCCGCCAGCAGCACCATGCCGGTGATCGCGAACCTGATGGCGTACCGCAGCCGGGTGTGCCGGTAGGGGTGACTGCTGACCCGGTGGAAGGCTGCCGGCGCGATGAAGAACACGGTTGCGGCGGCGACCCCCAGCAGGACGAGCACGAACACGTTGCGCCCGAAGTCGTCGAGCTCCTCGAAACGAGCGCTGAACGGTGCCGTCAGCAGGAATGCGAAGAGCACTTGGGAGCCCGGGATGATGGTGCGCAGCTCCTCGAGCAGTTCGCGGTAGCGCTCACGCAGCTGCTCGACCTTGGCATCGTGGTCCGAGTCGGTCGCCATGGCTCTCCCGTCCCCTCTCGCGCGACGGTGATCTGCGCGTCGAGACGATCCTAATCCGGCGCGGTTGACCCCGCCCGGGTGTGCGCCATCGCGCTGCGGGTGACGACCTGACTCGACCCATCGGCCAGCCGCTCGACCTCGAGCTTCGCCGCGATCTGCTCCTTCATCGCCTCGACGTGAAGCGACCAATAGGCGGCATTTGCGACGGTATCTCCAGATGTTGGAGAAATGCGTAGGCGTATACGCGTAGTTGTCGAAATTCTCCGAACTTAAGGCTAAGCACGGTCCGGCGATCCGTGTGCACTGTGTGGCATTCAAAACACTGAGGTGACTTTCACCTGTGATATCACTAGCCTTTTCTCAGCACTAGCGGATGGTGCGATTTGGTCGGCATGGCCAGGAGCGAGTCTGCTGCTTGAGGGAGTGAACGAGCGATGACAGACAACGCACCCGCCAACTGGTACGCCCAGCCCGACGGTAGCCAGCGCTATTGGGACGGTTCGCAATGGACCGACCACATCGTGCCGGCAGCGTCACCGACATCAAGCGCGGAGCCGAACGCCGGAGTGGCGGCAAGCCCACCTCCAACGCCCGGCGAGCCCGACGCACGGCCGTGGTGGAAGAAGAAGCGCTTCGTCATTCCCGGTGCCGCGTTGGTGGCATTTCTGGGTATTGGTGCGCTCGGCGCCGCGGCCTCTGGCGGTAATGGTGAGGCGGTCGCGAGCCCGTCGCCCTCTCCGGTGGTCGCGAATTCATCAGCCGATCCGTCTGAGTCTGCGGTGCCGACGACGTTTGTGATGCCCGAGGTGGTGGGTTCCAACCTGCAGGACGCACAGGACTCGCTTCAGGCACTTGGCTCGTACCTTGTTGACCAGGAGGACGCGTCAGGCGAGGGACGGTTGCAGCTCGTCGACTCGAACTGGACCGTGTGCACCCAGGAGCCAGCCGCAGGTGCTGAGGTGCCCGTCGAGGCCCGAGTGCTTCTTGCCGCGGTGAAGGATGATGAACCGTGCCCTGGCGACGAGCCCGATGAGTCCAATCAGGCCAAGGAGCCAACAGAGCCACAAGAGACGGACGAGCCTGCCGACGATGCGCCACAAGAAACGGTCGCGCAGGAGAACGCCCGAGAGTCGGCTGTGTCTTACCTCGATTTCTCTGCCTTCTCTCGTGCGGGGCTCATCGGACAGCTCGAGTACGAAGGCTTCGCGTCTGCGGATGCCGAGTACGCGGTCGATGCGGTCGGGGCGGACTGGAAGGAGCAGGCTGCCAAGTCTGCTGAGTCGTACCTCGACTTCTCGGCCTTCTCGTACACGGGGCTCATCGAGCAACTGGAGTACGAAGGATTCACTAGCGACCAAGCGACGCACGGAGCCGATGCGGTGGACGCCGACTGGAACGAACAGGCGGTCAAGTCCGCCGAGTCGTATCTCGACTTCTCGTCGTTCTCACGCGCCAGTCTCATTGACCAGTTGAAGTACGAGGGATTCACTACCGCGCAGGCGACTCACGCGGTCGATGAGGTCGGCTTGTAGGCACTCCCAATCCGGGTTGGACTGGGACGACTGCGCCGCAGGTCCTACGTGGCCCGAGTCGGGTACGGCACCACCTGACTCGACCCATCGGCCAGCCGCTCGACCTCGAGCTTCGCCGCGATCTGCTCCTTCATCGCCTCGACGTGGGAGATCAGTCCGATGGTGCGGCCGCCCGACCTCAGCTCGTCCAGCGTGGACATCGCGACCTCGAGGGTGTCGCCGTCGAGCGACCCGAAGCCCTCGTCGATGAACAGCGTCGACAGCCGGATGCCGCCCGCCTCGGCGGTCACCGTCTCCGCGAGTCCCAACGCCAAGGACAGCGACGCGAGGAACGTCTCGCCGCCCGAGAGCGAGCTGGTGGACCGCGACTGGCCGGTGTGAGAGTCGGCGATCCTGAGGCCCAGCCCGGCCTGGGTGTTGCGGTACTGCTTGTCGTCGTCGTGCTCGAGCCGGTACTGCCCGCTCGACATCACCTGCAGCCGCACGTTCGCCGCCGCCACGATGCGCTCGAGCTTGGACGCCAGCACGAATGACTCGAGACGGATCCGGCGATCGTTCGGCGGGTTGCCCTCAAGGCTGTCCGCCAGCGTCAGCGCCACGTCGCGCGCGGCCCGCGCCTGCTGCGACGACTCCGCCTTCTCGGCGTACTCGGCGCGCAGGGCCTGGAACCGCTTGCTGCGCGCGACCGCGGCGGTCTCGGCAGCCACCGCGTCGTCTCTCGCCTGGGCCGTCTCGACGGCCGATGCGGTCAGCGCCTCGAGGTCCGTCGTCGCCGCGGCCTCCGCCACCGAGGGCAGGTCCTCGGCACTGAGATTGGCTACCACGGCCCTGGCGCCCGCGAGCTTCGACTCGTGCGTGGCGACGGACTCGCGGAGCGCCACCAGATCGACCTCCGGCAGCAGCGCGTCCCGTGCCGCCTCGGCGGTGTCGAAGCCCGACTCGTCGAGCGCCTCCGTGAGAGACGCCCGCGCCTGCGACACGGCGGATGTCGCAGCGGCCAGAGCTCCCACGGCCTGCGCGACCGCGGCCACCAACTCCTTAGCGCGTTCGAGGTCGCGCGCCCGGGCGCCCACCGACTCGTACTCGGCGCGGCTCTTCGCGACCGCCTTCTCCGCCGACTCGACTGCGGCCATCGCCTGCGTCCGTGCCGCGCGCGCCGCGTCGAGCGACCCCGACGTCGAGGCGAGCGACTCCTTGAGCCCTGACTCCCGCTCATCGAGACCCGCCAGCTGCTCGTCCAGCCGTGCGCGCTCGTCGGCCGCCGCATGCGCGGCCTCCAGTTGCGCGAGCGCGGCCTCGACGGCGGCGGTCGCCGACTCCGCGTCCCGGTCGCCCGCGGTCGCCCGCACGACCGCGAGATTCGACTCCACCCCCGCCACCGCGTCCTTGGCGCCCTTGAGCAGATCGGACGCCTCTGCCTCAGCGGCGCGTGCGGCGTCGACCTCGTCGTCGGTCACGTGATGGTCCGACGGCTGGGCGGGTGCGGGGTGCTCCGTCGCTCCGCAGACTGGACATGGCTCGCCGTCGGTCAACTCAGCCGCCAGGTGGGCCGCCTGCGACCGCAGGCGCCGCTGCACCAGGTCGTTGTAGGCCTCGGTCGCCGCGGCGTGAGCCTTCAGCGCCTCATCGCGGTCCTGGGCTGCACCGGCCAGTTCGGTCGCCAGCTCGAGGGCGCGCTCGTGGGCCTGCGCCACGGCCTCGGCGCGCACGTGCGCCTGCTCGAGGTCGTCGACACGTGCCGCCGTCGCCGCCGCCTCATCGCGAGCCGCGCGCAGCGCCTTCGCGAGCTCCGGCAGCGCGTCGATGTCCTTCTGCACCGCATCTCGGTTGTCGGCAGCCGCAGTCACGGCGGCCTCGGCCGACTCCGCCTCCTCGCGCAGCCGGGGCAGCGCGAGTTCCAGCTCCAGCGCCGTCGACAGCGCGCCGATCTCGCCCGCCAACTCGCTCACGCGCGCGGCCAGCGACTCTTCGGAGGCCTCCGCCAGCCTCCCGGACGCCTGCGGCCACGCGACCTCCGCCATGGCCGCGGCCCGAGCGCTGTCCAGAGCGGCGTCCCGCGCGAGCGTCGCCTTCTCGACCTCGGCCTCAGCGCGCTCCACGGCGCGCATCGGCGCCGCCACCGGCTTCGCGCGCGTCGCCGAATCGAGCCGGGAGCGATCGGCCTCGTGCTCGTGGGCGCGTGCCTCGAGCGCCGCCACCGTCTCGCGAGCCTCGGCCAGCTTCGCCTGCTTGTCCGCGGCAGCCTTCGCCGCTGCGAGGGCGGTGGCCGCCGCATCGGCATTCTTGCCTGCGCTGATGCGCGCGGACTCCGCCTCCAGTGCTGACTCCGCCAGCGCATCGGCCGTGGCAGCCAGCCAGGTGTCGCGCTCGGCGAGCCCCGGAGTCGCAACCCCGGCCTCTGACGACGCCCGCGCGATGAGCTCGCCCAAGCCGGCATCGGCCGCCTCGACCTCGCGTGACCGTTCCTTCGCGACGTCGCGCACATGGCGCTCGAGTGCGGCGAACCGGCTGGTGCCGAACAGCGACCGCAGCACGTCGCGGCGCTCATCGGTCTTGGCCTCCAGGAACTTCTGGAACCGCCCTTGGGCGAGCAGGATCACCTGCAGGAACTGGTCCGCGCTGAGCCCCAGGATGTCGGTGATGAGCTGCCCGGCCTCGACGGGGCGCACCGCCAGCGCTTCCCACGAGCCGTCGCGTTCGACCCACAGCGTCGCCTCGGCCTTCTGGGTGGTGAGGCCCTCGCCGCGCTGCTTGGGTCGCCGGAACTCCGGGGATCGCCGCACGCGATACCGCTCGCCACCCGACTCGAACTCCAGGGTGACGACGGTGGGGTCCTCGGGCGTGCAGAAGTCGCTGCGCACCGACTTGGCCGCGCCCTGGTAGCGCGGCACCGCGTCGTAGAGGGCGAACACGATGGCGTCCAGAATCGTGCTCTTGCCCGCGCCAGTCTTGCCGGTGATCACGAAGATGTCGTCGTCGAACTCGGCGAAGTCGATGGTCTGGCGCCGCAGATATGGGCCGAATCCCTCGACCTCCAGTGAGAGCACCTTCATCGGGTGGCCTCCCGCGCGTCGATCGCGTCGAGGGCCTCATTGAGCAGGGCGTGCTCGGCGTCGGTGGGGCCCGCGCCGTTGCGCACATACGTGAGGAACTCCTCGAGCACCTCGGCGTCGCTCTTGCCCTCGACGCGCTCCGCGTACTGCTGCGGACCGGCGTCGTAGCGGTTGGCGGGCCGATGCGACAGCGTCACCGCGTGCGGGTAGCGCGCCTGGAGCGTGCGCATCGCGTCGCGCGGCAGCTGGTCATCGGTGAGGATCACCTCGACCCAGGCCTCCTCGGCGCCGGGGTGCGCATCGGGGGCCATGAGCGCGGCCAGCGTCCCCTCGAGGCGCACGGCTGCGCGCGGGGTGGGCAGCTCGAGCCAGGTCGCACTCTCGAGGCCGTCCGCGCCCAAGTCCACGAGCCACATTCCCTTCGCGCTGCTCCGCTCGCCGAACGAGAACCGCAGGGGAGCGCCGCTGTAGCGGACCGTGTCGCTCAAGGTCTGGCGCGAATGAATGTGTCCCAGCGCGGTGTACGCCGGCCCGTCAAACGTCGCGATGTCCACCAGGTTGAGCCCGCCACGCGTGATGTCGCGCTCCTCGGCGCGGCCGGTGTCCTCGGTCGTCTCCGGCGGGGCGGTGCCTGCGGCCGATGCGGCGAAGCAGTGGGCGGCAACCACGTACCGGGGTGGGGTCTTGCCCTGCGTATCTGAACTGCCGGGGCGGGCGAGCGCATCGGCCCTGATCTGATCCATGGCGAATGCCAGGGCGTCCTGATGGGTCGACCCGGTGAACTCCGCGTAGGCGCCGCGCATGAACTCAGGGTGGAGATACGGGATGCCGTAGACGAGCACCTCGCCGTGCTCGTCGCTCAGCGTGACGGGGGAGGCGAGGTCCGTGTGGTCGGCCTTGATGTGGACGCCGCCGGCCGAGGCGAAGGCGGCATTGTGCGCGAGCCTCGCGGGGCCGTCGTGGTTGCCCGAGGTGAGGACCACCTGGGCCCCGTTGTCGCGAATGGCTCGGAGCGCATCGGCCAGCAGCGTGAAGGCCCCGGCCTTGGGGGTCGAGCTGTCGAAGATGTCGCCCGCGACGACGACGGCGTCGACGCTGAACTCAGCCACCGCATCGGCGATGGCGGCGAGCACCGACCGCAGGTGATCGTCGGTGCTGTGCCCGTGGAACGTGCGGCCGATGTGCCAGTCGCTGGTGTGGAGAAGGCGCATGGCCCGAGGCTAGCGGGCGCGACCGACGCCCACGCGCGTACCGGCGTCGTGACCCACGCTCGCGATGGGCCTGCTACTCCTCTTCGGCGATCGTGACGTTGCGGTCGAGGAAGATCGCGATGTCCTCGGCGAGCTGTTGGCCGTCGGCATTCGCGCGCAGGAGCGTCTCGTCTCCCAGCGCGCCGATGGCCGTGGCCTGCTCGGGGGTGAGCGTCTGGAACGGCTGCTGCACCAGCGCGATGCCGTCCTGCTCCGGCAGCGCCTCGAGCACCGTGCGGGCGCGGTCCTGGGCCTCGCGTGCCGTGGCGTCGACCGTGACGGCGAGCTGGATGAACTCGGCGTACTCGGAGCGCAGGTACCGGTTGTCGCGCGCGGGGTCGAGTGCATGTGGCATGTCCGCGAGCATCTCGGTCTCGATGGGGTCGAGCTCGCGGTGCGGGTCCTCGACCAAGGTGTCGGACGAGGACGGCGGCAGCGTGGTGAGCAGGAGCTCGACGTCACGAGCGAAGGCCTGCAGGATCTCGTCGGTGGTGACGTCGGGAGCGACGTCGGGGCTCTCGTTGGCGGAAGTCATCCCTCCACACTATGGGCGTTGCTGGGAGATGCGAATCGGCCGATGCGCGGTGCGGCGGTCTCGCCACCGGAGGTGGCTGCGGGGATCAGTCGAGCGCGTCGGCGATCGCTTGGACGACGTCGTCTCCCGTGCCGCCGAAGACCGAGATGAGGCCATTGGTGATGGCCGACTGCACGACAGGGGAGGCGAGCACGGTGCCGTCGACCACGATCGCGATCCGATTGCCGGGTTGGGGCTGGCCGACCGCTTCTTCGGTGAGGTCGGCGAGCGCCTGAGTCCCCGCCTCGGAGAACGTCAGCGTCACGGCGTCGCCTGTCTCGTCGTCGCGGGTGACCTCGACGCTCTCGACGTCCGTGCCGTCGAGAGCGGTCGCGCCGAGCAGGAAGATCTCGCTGCCATCCGCGGAGCACGCGGCCGCGAAGCCTTCACCGGTCGGGGCCTCCGCCGCGCAGTCGCCGGCCGCGAACCAGTCGGCGGCCTCGTGACCCTCGACTTCTGGGGGCAGTGCGTCGCCGGCCGACTCCACGAGCACGGCTGCCTCAACGGGGCGGAACGTCACGGCCGCAGCGTCCTCGCCGGGGCCGTCGTCACCTGGCCCGCACGCCGACAATGCTGCGACGCCCGCCAGGACGCCGGCCACGGTCACGAGTCTGGTGAGAGAGGAGCGCATGACCTTGAGACTCTCACAACGGCCGTGGCCGAGCCAGCGGGCAGGGTCAGGCGAGCGGGGTGTCGCGGGGTCCGGTCACGTCGGTATTCGCCTGCAGGGCGCCGGACCCTTCCCCGTGGGCACGCGAGCGGCGGACGACCAGCACGATGGTCACGACGATCGCGGTGGGGATCGCCAGCACGGCGAGCGTCCAGATGACGTCGTATACGGCGGGTACCAGCGGGTTGGCCATGGCCTCAGGCTAGCGCCGCGCCTACGCTGAGTCCATGGACTGGAGGCCGGACGTCGCGTTCGCGGAGTTTCGCGACGACTCGGGCGCCGTCATCCCGTACGGCGAGCGCTGGGACATGAGCCCGCCGGCCGACAGTTACTCGCGCACCGACCATCTGGAGCGCTTCGAGGTCGCGTGGACGCTCGCTCGCGCCCTGGTCGATCACCTGGTCGCCGAGTACGACGTCGAGGTAATCGCCGACGTGGACCCCGCGCAGGACCGTGCCTTCCCGGAACGCGCGCCCCGGCCCCGAGAGCCGATCGCCGGAGCACCGCCCGCCGTGCGCCGCCTCGTCCCTCGCGGGCCGGGAGCGCCGTTGACGGTGATCGAGACCGGCTCCCCGGGGGTCGTGATGCTGGCCGGCGCGACGCTCGAGACCAGCGCCCCCATGTGCAGCTGCGACGCCTGCGACGAGAGGGTCGAGGAGATGGCCGACTGGCTCGAGTCCCTGGCCATCGCGGTCGCCACGGGCATGGCGTGGGAGCGCGTGGAGCGTCGCGGACTGGCGTACGGGATGACGGGACGCGACGGCACTGATCGCAGTTGGGTCAGGCATAGCAGGCACGAGCGCCGTGCCGCCCGAGCCGCCATCAAGGCCGCGCCGGCGTTCGCCCCGTGGCCCACCCGCGCATCGGCCGACTGACTGGGCCGTCCCAGCTCTCGCCCCTTGGCCACCCGCGCATCGGCCATCTGACCAGGGCTAGCCGAGCGAGCGACTCCGCTGCGCTACCCGAGAGACCGACTCCGCTGCTCGACGCCAGCGGCGCCGTACGGCCAGTTGGCCGGCTGGGGGTCGCTGGCCTCGTCGAGCAGCGCGAGGTCCTCGGCGGACAGCTCCACGTCGCTCGCGTCGAGGTTGGACGCGAGCTGCTCGCTGGTGCGGCAGCCGAGGATGATCGAGCTCACGGCCGGTCGCGAGTCGAGCCACGCGAGCGAGACTTGGGCCTCCGTGCGGCCGATGCGTGTGGCGACTTCCGAGACCGCGTCCAGCACGCGCCACGTGCGTTCGTCCTGGGACCGCTTGCCGTAGGCCTCGACACCGCGCTCGGGGTCCTCGCCGAGCCGGGTCGCGCCGCTGGGCGCCGCGTCCTTGGTGTACTTGCCTGCGAGCCAGCCGCCGCCGAGCGGAGACCAGGGCAGGATCCCCAGGCCGTTCGCCTCTGACGCGGGAACGATCTCCCACTCGACCTCGCGCGCCAGCAGGTTGTACTGCGGCTGCATCGACACGAGCGGGAAGCGCCCGCGTGCGAGCGTCGCCGCCTGCGCGATCTGCCAGCCGAGGAAGTTCGACAGCCCCACGTAGGAGACCTTGCCGGAGCGCACGGCGTCCTCGAGGAAGCCCAGCGTCTCCTCGAGCGGCGTCAGCGGATCCCAGGAGTGCACCTGGTAGAGGTCGAGGTGGTCGACTCCCATGCGCGCCAGCGTGGCGTCGAGAGCGCGCCGCAGGTGGCGTCGCGAGAGGCCCGCCTCGAACGCGGGCACGCCCACCGGGAACCGGCCCTTGCCGGCGAGGAACATCGCGTCCGTGGTGGCATTGTCCCGGTTGGCCAGCCAGCGCCCCACGATCTGCTCGGAGACGCCGCCGCTGTAGACGTCGGCCGTCTCGATCACGGTGCCGCCGCGCTCGGCATAAAGATCCAGCTGCGCGTGGCTGTCCTCCTCGGACGTCTCCGCGCCGAACGTCATCGTGCCGAGCGAGTAGTGGGAGATGGCGGCGCCGGAGGCGCCGAGCTGACGGTACTTCACGTGAGGTTCTCCTCGTGGTGGGGTGCGGTGGGCGACGCGGCGGCCGCGGGGGGACGGAAGGTGTCTGCGAGACGGTCCATGAGGCCGTCCCAGCGGGGGTCGACGCGCTGGTGCTCCGGGTGCGCGTCGTGCCATGCGACCATCTCGCGAGCGCCGTCGCGGAACGGCACGGTGGCGCGGAAGCCCGGCACGATCGATCGGATCTTGGAGTTGTCGAACACCATGGAGTGCGACTTGTCGCCCAGCAGCGCGGCGCCCCACTCCGCGTCGACGGCGGCGATGTACGTCGACGGCACGTGCACCAGGCGGGGCGTGACGCCCGCGGCGGCGGCGATCGCCTCGTAGATCTCGTTCCAGGTGGGCGCCTGGTCCGAGGTGATGTGGAACGCCTCGCCCACGGTGTCGACCCGGCCCAGTAGGCCGACGAAGCCGCGCGCGAAGTCCGAGTGGTGGGTGATGGTCCACAGCGACGTGCCGTCGCCGGGCACCACGACCTCCTTGCCGGCCCTCATGCGATCCACGACGGTCCACCCGCCGTCGAACGGCAGCATCGTCTCGTCGTAGGTGTGCGACGGGCGCACGATCGTCACCGGGAAGCCGTGGTCGCGGTACGCCCGGAGCAGGGTCTCCTCGCACGCGATCTTGTCGCGGGAGTACTGCCAGTGCGGATTGCGCAGGGGAGTGGACTCCGTGACTGGGAGCCGCGTGACCGGCGTCTGGTACGCCGACGCGGAGCTGATGAATACGTACTGGCCCACGTGCCCGGCCATCGCCTCGATGTCCGCCTCGACGTGCTCGGGCACGAATCCCACGAACTGGACTACCGCGTCGAACTCGCCTGCGCGGACGATGCCGGCGACTGCCTCCCGATCGCGCGCATCGGCCGTGTGCAGGGTGACCTCGGGGTGGAGGGGGCGGAGCGTCGATGCGCCGCGGTTGAGGCAGTGGACCTCGTGGCCCTGGGCGACGGCCTCGCGGACGCAGCTCGCGCTGATGATGCCGGTGCCGCCGATGAACAGGATGCGCTGAGGGGTCATTTGAGTCCTCCTGCGGTCAGGCCGCTGATGATGCGGCGTTGGAAGATGAGGACGAGGATGATGAGCGGGATCGTGACGATCACGCCTGCCGCCATCTGCGTCCCATACGGCTTGTCGTACTGCGATACCCCCGTGAACTGGGCGATCGCCACCGTCACGGGCTGGGCGTCCGGGGTCTGAGACATGGAATTCGCGATCATGAACTCGTTCCACGCGGAGATGAACACCAGGATCGCCGTGGTGAACACCCCGGGCACCGCCAGCGGCAGGATGATCTTGCGGAAGGCCTGACCGCGACTGCACCCATCGACGCGTGCCGCGGCCTCGAGCTCCCACGGCATCGCACGGAAGAAGCTGGTGAGGATCCACACCCCGAGCGGCAGCGAGAAGCTGATGTCAGGGATGATCATCGCCTGGTACGTGTCGATCCACCCCAGTCTGGCAAAGAGCTGGAACAGGGGAGTGAGGATCGCCGCGCCGGGGAACATCGACGTCGCGAGGAACAGCGCGAGGACCGTGGTCTTGAACCGGAACTGTAGGCGGGCGATCGCGTAGGCCGCGAGCACGCCGAACAGCAGCGCGATGATCGTCACCGACCCCGCGATGACGAAGCTGTTGCGCAGGGCGTAGACGAACGTGTTCTCCGCGCCGAACACCGCCTCGTAGTTGAGCAGCGTGGGCTCGGCCGGGACCAGCGAGTTGTCGAAGATCTCGTCGGGGGACTTGAGGCTCGAGACGACCATCCAGTAGAACGGCGCGAGGCAGAACACGATGATCGCGGCGAGAGCGGCGTTCTGGCCGAGCATGGACAGGTGCGAGCCGCGGTGCACGGACTTCTTGCCGCGACGGCCTGCGCCCTTGACGGCGGTGTCGGGGGTGCGGGTGGTCATTCCGAGTCCTTCTTTCGGGGAGTCCGCACGCCGGCCTGCTCCACCGCGTTGACGTTGAGCATGCGCACGAACAGGAAGGCGGTGATGAAGATGAGCAGGAAGGTCAGCGTCGCCAGCGCGCCGCCGTAGCCGGGTTTCAGCTGGCTGAGGCTCGATTGGACGACGAGCACGGACAGCGTGGTGGTGCCGTTCGCGCCGCCCGTCATGATCGCCGGCAGGTCGTACATGCGGAGCGCATCGAGCAGGCGGAACAGGATCGCGACCAGCAGCGCGGGGCGCACCAGCGGGAGGGTGATGCGCACGAACTGCTGCCACGCGGTGGCGCCGTCGAGGCGAGCGGCCTCGTAGACGTCCTCCGGGATGATCTGGAGCCCGGCGAGCACCAGCAGCGCCACGAACGGCGCGGTCTTCCACACGTCCGCGACGATGATCGCGACCGTGGACGGCCCCTCGGCGCCGGTCCAGATGAGGTCCCACCCGGTCACCGCGTTGACGATGCCATTGGGGTCGAAGGCCCACTTCCACAGCACGGCGGCCACGGCCGTGGGGATCGCCCACGGCACGAGCACGCTCGCCCGCAGTAGCCCGCGTCCCCGGAAGGCCCGGTTGGCGACGAGCGCCATGCCCACGCCGATCAGTACCTCGAGGACGACGGACACTGCGGTGAAGAAGTAGGTGAAGCGGGCCGCGTCCCAGAACTCCGCGGAGCCGTTGCCCCACAGGGCATTGGCGTAGTTGTCCCCTCCGACGAACGGCGTGGCGCCGATGCCGTCGCCGTACAGCGATCTCACGAAGGACCACACCACGGGGAACGCGATGACGATCGTGAGGACGATGAGGGAGGGAACGACGAGCCAGAAGGCGAGCCGGCCGTCCTTTTCGCGGATGTCGCGAACGGGACCGGAGCTCGTCGTCGTGGGCTGGCGCTTGGTCAACGACGTGATGAGTGACATGACTCGCCTTCTGGCTGTCGACTACTCGGCGATGGCGAGCTCGAGATCAGCCGCCATGTTCGTGATGGCCTCGTCGACGCTCACGTCACCCTGGAGGGCGGCGTACGCGTTCTGCTGGATCGCGAGGCTCACTGCGTTGTAGTTGGGGGTGCGGGGTCGCGGCACGGCGTTCATGAGCGACTCCTGGAGGTTGGGCAGGTACGGCGAGACCTCGACCATCTCGGGGTCCGTGTACAGGTCCGTGCGGACGGAGGCCTGGTTCATCACGCTCACCAGCACGCGCTGCGCCTCGTCCGACTGCATCCACTCGACCCAGTCCTTGGCCGTCTGCTTGTTCTCCGAGAATGCGGAGACGCCCAGGTTGATGCCGCCCAGCGACGAGCTTCCGGGGCCATCGATGCCAGGAAGCACCGTCATGTCGAACTTGCCGGCAATCTCCGAGCCCTCTTCGCTGGCTGCGGTGTAGACGTAGGGCCAGTTGCGCAGGAACAGCGTGCTGCCGTCGAGGAACGCGTTCGCGCTCTCCTGCTCCTGGAACGTGATCGCGGCCGGGTCGATCTGGCCTTCGTCGAACATGTCCACGAGGTTCTGGAGGCCCTCGCGAGCCTCCGGCGAGTCCACGGCGACGGAGGTGCCGTCCTCGCTCAGGAACGAGCCGCCAGCGGAGGTGATCGCTTCAGCGGCGTTGACCGTGAGGCCCTCGTACTGTGCGAACTGTCCCGCGTAGCACTGCATGTCGTTCTCCTCCGCGATCGCGCAGTCCTCCCTGAGCTCGGCCCAGGTGGTCGGAGGCGTGTCGATCAGGTCGGAGCGGTAGAACAGCAGCGCGGCGTTCGTCATGAACGGCGCGGCCCAGACCTGACCGTCGTACGTCGCGGACTCGATCGCCGCCGGCAGGATGTCGTCGCCGGCCACGGCCTCGGCATCGAGCGGCTCGAGCCACCCGCGTGCCGCGAACTCCGAGGTCCACACCACGTCGCCCCAGACCACGTCGTAGTTGCCGCTCTGGGCCTGGAAGTCCTGGACGAACGAGGTGCGCTGGTCGTCGGGAGATGCCGAGAGCTCGAGGAAGGTGACCTCCTGCTCGGGGTGCATCTCGTTCCACATCTCGATGAGCTGGGGCATGGCGCCGGTCAGGTCCTTGCCCGACGCGAAGGTGATCGGACCGACGCCTTCGGCGTCCTCCGCTGCGGGGGAGCCATCCGACGGGTCGGCGTCTCCTGAGGCGTCTGAGCTGCACGAGGCCAGCGCGAGGACGGCGGCAGTGCCTGCCGCGACCATCGCGATTCGCTGAGTTCTGCGCACGTTTTCTCTCCTTTGAGTGAACTGCTGTCAGTGCTGACTGGCGGGGGCCAGCCACCGCATCGGTGGTGCGGCGCGATCAGGATGCACAGGCCGATGCGGCCCTGTCAAGTAACCGGTTACTTTCCGTAATCCAATCGTGACCCGCGTCAGCACAAGGCTGGATCCGGGCGACAGCGGAGCTATGGCGGTGCTCACTGGTAAACGGTTACTCGGGGCCGGATGCCCCGTGCTATCTTGTGGGAACGAATTCGTGGAAGGGGTTCCGTGGGCGTCACAGTGAAGGATGTCGCCCGGGTCGCAGGCGTCTCGACCGCGACCGTCTCGCGGGCGCTCCGAGGATTCGAGTCAGTCGATCCTGCCGTGCGAGCGCACGTCCTCGACGTCGCGCAGCGGCTCGACTACGTGGGCTCGCCTGCGGCGGCGGCCCTCACCACCGGCAAGGCCGGAAGCGTGGGCCTCATTACGCCGTTCGTGGACCGGCTGGGGTTCCAGCGCATGCTCGCCGGCATCGAGAGCGAGATGCGCGGTTCTGACTTGGACCTGCTGCTGCACTGCACCGGCGATCCGAGCGAGCCGCACCCCGTGCCTCCCCACAAGCGACTGGCGCGACGCGTCGACGGCTTCATCGTCCTGTCGATCTCCGCGGACAGCCGCGACCTCGAGCAGATCCTGCGACTGGGGATGCCCGTGTCGATGTTCGGCTCGCGTGGCGCGGACACGTCGAGCGTGCGGGTGGACGACCGCGCCGGGGCCTCACGCGCCATCGATCACCTGGTCGACCTCGGGCATCGCCGCCTGGGCATCATCTACGGGCGCGAGGCGGTGGACGCGGGAGTGCTCGAGCACGAGATGCACGTGGGAGTCCGTGACGCTGCGGAACGCGCGCGCATCTCCCTGGACCAGAACCTCATCGTCGCAGGTGACTACACGACCAGCGGCGGCGCCATCGCGATGGAGCAGCTGCTGGCGGGAGAGGACCCGCCCACGGCCGTCTTCGCGTTCTCGGATGAGATGGCGTACGGCGCCATGCGCACCATGCGCGAGCACGGCCTGGTGCCCGGCCGCGACATCGACCTCATCGGCTACGACGGTCACCCGATGTCGGACGTGCTCGACCTGTCGACCATCGAGCTGCCATTCGAGGAGATCGGATCCACGCTCGCGCGGAATCTGCTCGACGAGCTCCAGACGCCCACGGGCACCCACCGCGTGGTGACGCTTCCCACGCGGCTCGCGGTGCGCGGCTCGACGACGGGCGCGTCCGCCCCCTGACGCAGGCGTCTCGCCCAGTCCATTGCGGCGCACGAACCCGCGCAGAAACGCACACACCGCCCCCGATGAAGGGCGTGTAGCGGGGGATTCGTCACAGTTGCATATCGGCGGGTGCACCGGGCAGGCGGAATAGCCTCAGAGGTGGAAGAGTTGGCCTTGATGGCACGAATCCACACCGACTCTTGAGGAAACCGTGACAGTCACACACCCATCTGTCATGACCTTGGAGCCGGTGACAGAAGGCCGCCATCCGGTCCGCGTCACCGCTCCCACGGTCACGACTCCCCGCCCCGGGGTCGCCAGCCCGACCCGGGACCCGCGCACCGCGGCCGAGCACCGACTGCTGGTCGAGCGCCGTACGCGCATTGGGCTTCGCTTGGGATATGTGGCACTCCGGACTCTCGCGGTGGCAGGCCTCGTGCTCATCGCCTACTTGACTGTGACGCAGGGGTGGATCGGCGCCGCGACGGACGCCTTCCTCGGGTGGTACACCACCACGGTGGCCCCGTACCTCGCGATCGACCCCCTGGCGCCTCAGCTGCCGGTGGGCGACGGATCGCTGTTCGGCACCGTCACCACACCGTCGTTCGTCATCTCTGACTGACCGGTCTGGTGGCGGCCCCGTGAATCACCGCCGCTGACGCACGCCGCGACGTGCGAGCGCGCGCGTCGCGTCGGGAGCCACCGCCACGACGAGTGCCAGCGCGGCGGCGGACATCACGGCCGATGCGAGCGGCAGCCACTGCGCGCCCCACCACGCCAGCATGGCGGCGCCCAGCACGGACCCGACGGCGTTGCCCGCATTGAACGTGCTCGCCTGAGCGCCCACGCCGATGTCGCTCGACCACGGCGTGTGGCGCAGTGCCCAGTTGAGCATCGCGGCCACGAGCAGCGACCAGGCGAGCCCCTGCAGCAGCACCATCAGGATCGCGACGGGCTTGTGCTGCCCGAGCGAGGCGAGCCCCAGCCACATGATCACGAGGCCCGCCTCGCCCAGCGCGACGGCCCTGACGGGCCAGCGATCCAGGAACCGGCCGGTGAGCCACATGGAGACCACGCCCGTCGCGCCACCGAGCGCGAGCAGCACCGGCACGGTGGACTCTGCGAAGCCCGAGACCTCGACGAAGAACGGCGTGATGTAGGTCCAGGTGGTGGCCATCGAGGACGTGGTGAGCAGTACCACCAGCAGCACCCTGATGAATCGCCGCAACGACGGCACGTCCCCGCGAGCGGCAGAGCCCTGCTCCGTGCGGAAGCTCGGCATCAGCACTGCGATGGTGACCGCGAGCACCAGGCCGCCGATGCCGATGATCCAGAACGGCACCCGCCAGTCCGTCTGCTGCGCGAGCCACGTCGACATCGGCAGGCCGATCACGCCCGCGCCCGATGCCCCGAGCATCAGCCGCGTCACGGAGCGCCCGCGCATCTGGGGCGCGAACATGCCCGCCGCGGCCGGGGTCACCACCGCCCAGAACAGCGCGTGACCCATGGCGGTGATGACGCGCCCGCCCAGCACCTGAGTGAAGGAATCCGCGGTCGCCATGACGAGCGCGCCTGCGGACCAGAACGTCATGGTCGCGACGATGAGCGGCCGCCGCGGCAGGCGAGTGGTGAGGAGCGCGAGCGGCACGGTCGTCACCATCGCAACCACGGCGAACACTGTCGTCACCAGGCCGATCTCCGACTCGGTGCGGCCTAGGTCCGCCGCCATCAGCCGGATGAGCCCCATCGGCGCGATCTCGTTGGTGACGATCATGAACGCCGAGGCCGCGAGGGCGATCAGTGCCGCCATCGACCTGCGCGACGACGCGGGAGGGGTCCATGGCCGGGCGGAGGGGGCGGCGCCCGGCGCCGCGCTCTCCGGCGTGGGGTCGGCCGGCACGAGGGCCGATGCGCTCGTCCCTGGCGTCGGCACGGCATAGCCGTGCGGGTGCTCGGGTGAGCGGTCGGGGGTCGCGTCGTCGCGCATCGGCCGTTCTCCATCGTCGGGGGGTGAAGGTTGTTGCCCTCAACATATTGTGCCGCGTCCGGGGGCCGGCCGTGACCACGGCACCGTTCCTCTCTCCTGCCCGCGCATCGGCTAGCGTGGCAAGCGACAGGCGGCCGGTGCATCGGCCGCCCGCAATCCCAAGGAGTCCGCATGTTCCCAGGTGTCACCGAAGAGTCCTGTGCGATGGCGTGGTCCATCCTCGAGCCGGCGATCGAGAAGTCGCGGGAGATGGGCCTCATCAACGGACTGCGCGGCACCATCATGGTCCTCGACCCCGCGAACCCTGACCCGGCCGCGCCGCTGTTCGTCGGACACGTGGGCGAGCCGAACCCCGAGTACCTGCGCAACGTCGAGGGCAAGGTCGCGGTCACCATCCGCACCGGGCTCGACAGCTCACGCGTACGTCAGGACTTCCCGCACCTGTACCGCGAGGGCGACATCAAGTACCCCGGCGCGATCATCCGCGAAGGGCTGATCGTCGCCTTCAGCGGGGTGCAGGGCGACTTCGACGAGATGATCTGCGAGTGGATGGTCGCCGCGCTTCGGGCCATCGCACGCGATCGCTTCTCGCGCGCTGGCGGCGCCGACGACGCGGACGGCGCGTACCTGTGACCTCCGCCCCGGAGACGCCGGAGACGCCGGAGACGCCGGCGACGAGGGCGCTCGCCGCATCGGGCATCGAGTTCGAGGTCACCGCGCACGGTCCGGTCCGCTCTCTCGAGGAGGCCGCCGAGGCCCGGGGGCTCGAGCCGCGCCAGATCCTCAAGACGCTCGTGGTGCGCCGCGGCGAGGACGACTTCCTGTTCGTGCTCGTGCCGGGCGACCGCCAGATCTCTTGGCCCAAGCTGCGCGAGCACCTGGGCGTCTCACGGCTGTCGATGCCGGACAAGGACACCGCGCGCGACGTCACCGGCTACGAGCGCGGCACCATCACGCCGTTCGGGTCGTCGCCGTCGCCCGCAGGCACGCCCTGGCCGGTGATCGCCGACGCGCTGATCGTGTCGCGAGAGGGGCCGGTGTCGATCGGCGGCGGAGCCCACGGGGTCGCGGCGTCGGTGCACCCGGCTCAGCTGGTCGAGGTGCTGGAGGCGACGGTCGCCGACGTCACCGAGCCTGCGTAGCCCTGCGACAGTCAGCGACCTCCAGGAGACGCGTGAGCGCCGGATTCGTCACCCACTGCCCTCTGGCGCGCTAAGGCGGGGATTGCGGGGCGGGGTGGGCTAAGCGTCGAGGCGCAAGAGCCACTCGTTCAGCCGCTCCTCGAACGTGTCGGCGGCATCGGCGTCGTAGTCGCGCGTCGAGGGATCCACGAACATGTGGCGCTGGTGCGGGTAACGGTAGACCTCGGCGGTGGGGACCTCTCGCTCCAACGCGCCCACCTCGTCCGCGGTGCACCAGTCGTCGGGGTCCGCGACGTGAATCTGCAGCGCCACTCGCGGACGCCAGGTGGAGCCGTGCATCTCGGCGCTGCTCGCCCCGCCGACGAGCACGCATCCGCGCATGCGCCGGCGCACCTGCGCCAGGTGCTGCGCTGGCCCGGCGCCCATGGAGAATCCCATCACCACGTCCGCGTGAGGGTGGTGCCGCGCCTCTCGCTGCGCCGCCTCCAGCAGGGCGTCGTGCCCGATGCGGTCGGCGTACGCGATGCCGTCATCGATGCTGGCGAAGGTCCTGCCCCCGAACACATCGGGAGTGTGCACCGTGTGGCCGCTCGCGCGCAGACGGTCCGCCAGCGAGCACAGGCCCTCGGTGAGGCCGTGCACGTGGTGGAGCATCAGAATCTCGGCCATACCCCCAGTCTGCCTCTGCCGGGCCATCCGCGCTGACCGGGGCCCGGCGCACGTCGGAGCGCGGGTGTACCTTCGCTCGCATGGAACCGGTGGAGGAGCTCGTGCGGGTGCGCGTTCCCGACCGCACCATCGAGGTGCGGGTCCATGGGGTCTCGGGGACGCCACCCGAGGCGCTGCTCGGCGCGTTCCCGGTGCGGGTCGCGGGCGATGCCGATGCGGGGTTCTACCGCGCGCACGATGCGGGCACGTCCGGCGGCATCGCCGAGGCATTTAGCTGGGGCGGGCTCACCTCGCGCAAGCGCATCACCGCGTTGTGGCTGTTCCTCGCGCCGCTGTCCCTGATCAACGTGGCCGGGTGGATGACGCCCACGCACTCGCTGCCCGCCCGCGGCGCGTCGGGTGCCGCCGCGGCGTCGTCCCGGTCGCGTGCCTCGACGGTGCGCGACGCCGCGATGAGCATCGTCACGCTGGTGGCGACGGCGCTGATCGGTGCCGTCGCAGTCCAGGCGGCCGCCTCCGTGCTGGGCCTGATGACGGCCGATGCGGCGGTGGCCCCCGGCCGCGCGGCGGCGATGGTGGTGCTTGCCGCGCTGGTGCCCGCCGGGCTGCACGTGCTGGCGAAGGTGGGAGGAGCGCCCGACGACCGCGATCGCCACGACGACCCCTGGGGACGCGCCCTCGCGCTGCGCTCGCTCGCGCTGGCCCACCTGGGCGTCGCTCTCGCGGTGATCGCGCTCGTGGGGTGGGCGGTGACGCTGAACGGGAGCGCCGCCGCATCGACCGGAGCGGTGGTCGGGGCAGTCGCGGTGGCCGTGCTCGCCGGTGCCGCCCTGACTCTTGGCACCGCCGCCGTGCTGGGCACCCGCGTCGCGGGCAGTGACGCGGCTCATCCCGCAGGCGGCCCGGCCGCCGTGGTGGGAGCGGCCGCGGTGGTCGCCGCCGCCGTCGCCACCGCCGTGCGCGACGATGCGGCAGCCGCCGCGACGGGACTGACCGCCGTGCACTTCGTGCTGGCCGCGACGGCGGTGATCGCCCTGGGCGTCGCCTATGCGGCCGAGCGGCGCATGCCCGTCCGCGAGTCGGCGGGCTTCTCCGTGTCCTTCGCCGCACTGGGGTTCTTCATGTCGTACTCGGCGTTCGGGGCGCTGTCGTATGCGCTGCTCGCGTACGGCTCGGACCGGTCGGTCAGGGCGTTCGTCGAGGCGCCTGCGCCCGCCGCGATGTTCCGGCTGGTCGACTTCGCGGCGGTGGTGCTGACGTGCGGAGTGCTGTTCATCGCCGCGCGCGTGGTGGGCGAGGCGCGGCCGCTCGCTCACGCCGGTGACCTGGGCGTCGACGCGGCGGCACGGGTGCGCCGGGCCGTCGAACTGGCGCCGCTCGAGGTGCGCCGCGCGGGCCCCGGGATGCTGATCGCCGCCGGTGTGCTCGTCGCCGGCGAGGTCCTGCGCATCGGCCTTCCTTCCCAGGAGTGGGCGCAGCACGTGGGCCGCCTCGTCACGGAGCCGCGCCTGGTCGTCGGCGCGGTCGGCTGGCTGTTCGTCGTGTACCTGCTCGTGCGGGTGTGCCGCGGCAGGCGCGGAGCGCTGGTCGGCGCGGCCGTCGCTGCGGCGGGGGTCGCGGCCCTCGCGTGGCTGCTGCAGCGCGCGGGGTTCGATGTGCTGTCGTGGGCGCGCGTCGACCGGGCGGAGTCAGGCGCCCCGGTGGTCGGTCTCGCTCCCGAGAGCCATGGCTCCCCGACCGTGCTCGGCGGCTCATCGCCGGTGGACCCGGGGGCGATCGTCGCGACGGCCATCGGCGACCCGTGGGTCGCGGCATCCGGGTTCACGCTCGTCGCGGTGACGGTCGCGCTGTTCATCCCCGCGGTCTCGGTGCTGTGGTTCGTGCTCTCGGCCTCCGGCAACCGGGAGTCGCGCCGCGGCGTCGGCGTGCTGTGGGACCTCACCAACTTCTGGCCACGGCTCCACCACCCGTGGGCGCCGCCGCCGTACTCGGAAGCGGCGATCCCGGCGCTCGAGCGGCGCCTGGCCGACCTGCGCGCGGACCACCCGAGTCACTGCATCGTGCTCAGCTGCCACAGCCAGGGCGCGGTGCTGGGCTTCCCCGCGATGCGGCGCCTGCTCGCCGACGATCCCACCCACGCGGGCGAGCTGCGCTTCCTCAGCTACGGCACGCTGCTCTCCGCGCACTACCAGCGGCTCTTCCCGCATCTGTTCGACGACGCCCGGCTCCGCGCTCTCGACGACGTGGCCCCGGGCAGGTGGATCCACCTCTTCCGCGAGACGGATCCGCTGGGGCATCCCATCGCCGCGCTCGGCCCCGCGAGTCGGCAGGCGTCGCACACGCCTCCGCGCGGCGTCGAGCACGTGCTCACCCACTCGAGCTACGGCTACAGCCCCGAGTACCAGCGGGCGCTGGACGATCTCGCCGCGTGGGAGGGGTGACCGCGCCCTCCCACGGAAGAACACCTAGAGCTCGACGGTGAGCATCGGTTCCATCGTGGGGTGGGTCGAGCCGCCCGCAGGCTCCTCGGTGATGCATACGGCAGTGACGTCGCCCAGGTCCATGTGGACCACCGCCATGTACTCGCCGTCGTCCTGCGGCATGAAGGTGGGGCCTGGCATCGCCGTGCCGTCGTCCATCACGAGCCACACCTGGTACTCCATGCCGTCGGTGGGCATCGGGGCGGACGCGCCCATGAGCGCCACGCCGTCCATGCGCTCGCTCGCGACCACGTGGCCGTTGCCGAGGTCGAGGTCCATGGACTGCGCGTCGGGCGCCGACGTCACCATCATCACGTCCTTCTCGAGCGCGATCTGCGCGGCGTCGTCACCGCCGCCGACGTTCAGCGCGCCGACGGCCACGATCGCGACCGCGACGGCCGATGCGGCGGCGCCGAGGAGCGCGGGCATCCATCGCCGCGCGCGGCTGCGCTCGGCGCGGCCCGCCCGTCCGGCCGGAGCCGGCGCGTGGTCTGCGGCGAGCGCGTCGGGGCGGACCCCGGCGCGCGTCTCCAACCGCGCATCGGCCGCTGCGAAGGCCCGCGCATCGGCGCGTGCCGGCGTGAGCTGGGGAGTGCCGCCGACGGCCGCCATCACCCGCGACCGCAGGAAGGGGGGCGGAGCGGTGGCGTGCGCATCGGCGATCGCCATCGTCACCGCCGCGAACGACGCGAGCTCCTCGCGGCACTCCGCGCAGTCGTCGAGGTGGGCCTCGACGAGCGCGCGCTCGGGCGCCTCGAGCGCGTCGACGGCGTAGGCGCCCACCAGGGAGTGCGGGTCGATGGTCATCGCTCGCCTCCCAACGCGTCGCGGAGCTTGATGAGGCCGTCGCGAATGCGGGCCTTCGCGGTGCCCAGCGGCACGCCCAGTGCGTCCGCCGCCTCGCGCTGGGTGTAGCCCTTGAAGTACGTGAGCTCGATCGCTTCGCGCTGGCGCTCCGTGAGCGAGTCCATGCCTGCCCGGACGCGAGCCGACTCCCACTCGCGGTACATCACGTTCACCACCGAGTCCTGCTCGGCGGCGTCCACCTCGTCCCGCACTCCGTGGGCGTGCATCCGGGTCGTGTGCGCCTGCTCGGAGCGCACGCGGTCCACCGCGCGCCGGTGGGCGATGGTGAGTATCCACGAACGTGCCGAGCCCAAGGCGCTGTCGAACCGTGCGGCCCGGTGCCACACCTCGACGAGCGCCTCCTGCGCGATGTCCTCGGCCATGTCGCGGTCGCGCACGATCCGCACGGCGAGACCGAAGACGGAGCCCGCGACGGCGTCGTAGAGACGTTCGTACGCCTCGGCGTCGCCCAGAGCGGTGCGTTCGAGCAGCGACGTGACGTCCGGAGCGGGAGCGGATGCCCCGTCCGACGGCGTGTCGGGAACCGCGCGCAGGTGGCGTTCGGCGCTCATGCGGTCCTCCTTGTCGCTCGGGGTCATCGGGTGGGGAGCTGTCGAGAGCTCACGTGGGGAGGGGTCGGGGCGGGATCAGCCCTCGTCCTCCATCGCGTCATCCTCCATGCTGTCCTCCTCCATGGAGTCGTCCTCCTCCATCGAGTCGTCAGTGGGAGCCATGGTCTCCTCCATCATCTCGTCAGAGGGGTCGGTGGCGGGCTCGTTGTCGTCGCCGCAGCCGGCGAGAAACGTGCCCGAGAGCAGAATCGCGGCCGGAATGGCCAGGGTGCGAAGCGTGGGCATGGTGGTCCTCCCTGAGTGTGCCTGGCCCGAATGGCCCGGCACCAGTGGTTCGGCGCCGAGCGGCCGCCGGATGGGACGCCGAGCTCTCATCGGGCATGAAGAAGGGCGGCCGACCCGCTCAGTCGACCGCCCCGGGAGTGAGGTGAGGCGCCCGTCAGGGCGTGGGCGCCATGGTGTCCTCCATCAGCGGGTCTGACGTGGTGTCCAGATCGCCGTCGGTCGCGGTGTCGCCGCAGCCTGCGAGAAGGGCACCGCCGACGAGGACGAGGGCGGGAACTGCTGCCTTGCGAAGATCCATGGTGGGGCCTCCTTGGGGTCATGACAGAACGGGCCGCTCTGACCCGCCACTTCCATTAGCACCCGAAATGCCCGGTTCTGCACCTCGAACCAGGCAAAATCTTCGTCAACGGCTTTACCCAAAGGTGAAGGCGTACGCCTCGATGCCGGGGGAGAACTCCAGGATCATCACGTCGTCGAGGGGTGCGCCTTCGTACAGGTCGTAGAGGTCGGAGACGCCATTCACCTCGACCACGCGCTCGTAGTCCGCGTCATCGAGCAGGGTGACCCGCACCTCGCCCTCGCCCGCCATCACCAGGTGGACGTCCGCGGCGTAGAAGTTGAGCATCAGGCGCGCTCCGGCTCCCGAGAGGGCATGCTCCTCGGTCACGGTCCACTCGCCGAGGTACGCGAAGTGATCAGGCTGGGGGAAGGCGTCGTGGCCGAACACGGCGGCCTCGTCGTCGCGCACCTGACCCGCGTTGTCCGCGTACTCGAGGCGCCCGTACCCCAGGTATGTCTCCGGAGTGCGGCCCACGGTGTGACGGCCGGGGTTGGCGTCCACCGCGGGCATGGGCGCGGTATCGAGCAGTCGCTGGATCAGCTCTTCGGTCTCCGCGTAACGGCCCTCGCCGTAGTGGACCTGACGCACCACCCCGTCGGAGTCGATCAGGTAGTGCGCCGGCCAGAAGCGCTGGTCCCACTCGCGCCAGGTCTCGAAGTCGTTGTCGATCGCGATCGGGTAGTCGATCCCGTAGCGCTCCGCCGCATCAGCCACGTTGTCGACCTCTCGCTCGAAGGCGAACTCGGGGGAGTGCACGCCGATGATCGTGAGCCCGTCGTCGCGATAGCGCTCGTCCCATGCCGTGAGGAAGGGGAAGGTGCGCTGGCAGTTGATGCACGAGTAGGTCCAGAAGTCGATCAGCACCACGCCGCCGTCGCTCGTGAGCGCGTCGATGTCGAGGGCCCGGCCGTCCTTGGTGTTCAGCCACTCCTGGATGCCCACCAGGTCTCGCGCGGGGCCGCAGTTCTGCAGCGCATCGGGCGCGCCCGCCTCGCACTCGTCGAACGTGAGCGCATCGCCTCCCGCCGGAGCGGCCTCCTCCCGACCGGTGAGGCCGTCGAGCTCTCCGCGCACCGCGTCGTTGTCCTCGATTGCCTCTTGGGCGCTCGCGAGCACGCCGGGCACCCAGCGCTGCAGCGGCTCCGCGACGTTCGTGGCGACCACGAGCGCGGTCGCGAGCAGCACCACGCCCGAGCCGATGCGGATCGCCCGCAGGTGCTCGCGCACGGCCCGGATGCGCCCACCCATGGCCTGCCCGGCGAGACCGAAGGCGAGCAGCGGCACGGCGATTCCCACGGAGAAGCTGAGCGTCAGCACGACGAGCCCCCAGCTGTAGCCGTTGGTCGCCGCCAGCACGGTGATCGACGCGAGGATCGGCCCGGCGCACGGCACGAACACCAGCCCCAGCGCGAGGCCCATGACGAATCCGTTGCCGTCGCGCTTGAGCTGGGGAGGGCCGATGCGCTCGAAGGGCCGCTGCAGCAGCTCGCCGAGCGGCGGGATCGCGAGCCCCAGGCCCACGAGCGCGAGCACGACGATCCCGGCCCAGCGGAGCACGTCCTGCGGCAGGCCCAGCGACGAGAGCAGCAGACCGCCCAGCAGCGTGAACACCGCGAAGCTGGTCACCAGACCGGCGACCACCACCACCGGCCGCCGCCGCGAGGCCGCCCCGTCCTGGATGGAGCTCGTGAGGATCGCGGGCAGGACCGGCAGCACGCACGGGCTGATGGCGGTGATGATGCCGGACACGAGGCCGACGAGGGTGAGCAGGAGCATGACAGGTGTTCGGAGGCGACGCGGCCGCAGTTGGGTCGAGGGCGTCAGGTGCTGACGATGCCGGACCGCAGCGTGCGATCGGCCTCGCGGTACCCGTCACGGGCCATGGCGCGCCACATCTCGAGCGCGACGCGGGGCTGCTCGTCGGTGATCCGCTCGATCGACTCGGCAGAGAGCCGCAGCAGGGTGAGGTCGGTGACGGCGCGGATGCAGGTCTCCTGGATGCCCTCCGTGCCGAGAGCGAGCTCCCCGAAGGAGGTGCCCGGATGCATCGTGACCAGGTGGACCCGCGTGCCGTCGGGACCCTCCACCGTCGCTGCCGCCGAGCCGCTCACGATCACGTGGACCCCGGCGAAGTCGCAGCCCTTGTCCAGCACCACCTCGTCGGCGGTGAAGGTCACCTGCTCCATCTCCGCGTCGAGCACCGACCGCGCCTCGGGGGACAGGTCGCGCAGCAAGGGGTGATCGTCGACAAGCGTCTGCTCGTCGGTCGGCCCGTCGCCGTGGCGCCGCAGCAGTTCGTCCTCGCACCAGCGCACGGCGGAGTCGAGGTCGTCGAACATCGGGCTCGCCTGGTCGCTCCCGGCGTCGGGGTCGCGCAGCACGCCCTCGGGGTCCACGATCGCCGCCTCGCTCCCGGCCTCGCGCAGCATGGCGCGCAGTCCTCGCAGCGTCACGCGGGCCACGTCGGCCACGTCGTCCACTCGGCGCACGTCCACGATCGCCAGCTCGGGGCTGTCGTCCACGACGGCCCTGACCACGTGCTCGACTCCGGCGAAGAGCAGGTCGCCGTGCAGCTCATAGACCGTCGAATGGTCGGCGTGCTCGTCGAGCACCGCCTGGTCCGCCTCGGGACGGCGCCGGCGCGAGGCGACCTGAGACAGGGGGAAGCGGTTCCGCACGGCGGTGTTCGACGACCGGCCCACGTGCATGAGGTGCATCTCCATGTCGCGCGACATCCGCTCGCACAGCTGCACGCCGCGTGCACTGTTGCCGTGCTTGTCGAGGCGCGGGGAGTAGACCGCGAGCCCCACCTGCCCGGGAAGCACCGCGATGATCCCGCCGCTGACGCCGCTCTTGGCGGGCATGCCGACCGCGGAGATCCAGTCGCCGGCCGAGTCGTACATGCCGCACGTCGCCATCACGCTGAGGACGCGCTCGACGCTGGTGGTCTCGAGCACCCGTGCACCGGTGACGGGCTGCACGCCGCCGTTGGCGAGCGTGGCCGCCATGAGGGCGAGATCGCGGGTGTCGACGCTGATCGCGCACTGGCGCACGTACTGCGCGAGAGCGTCCTCGGGGTGGCCCTGGAGCACCTCGAACTCGCGCAGCATGTGCGCGATCGCCCGGTTGCGGTGCGTGGTGGTGATCTCGGAGTCGTAGATCGCGTCGTCCACGTCGAGCTCGCGGCCGGCGAACGCGCCGTACCACTCGAGCACGCGCTGGAAGCGGTGCTGGCCGTCATCGCCCGCGACGAGCGACGCCGCAGTGATCGCGCCGGCGTTGATCATCGGATTGCGGGGCCGGCCGGAGTCGGAGGCGAGGCTGATCTCGTTGAACGCGTCCCCCGAGGGCTCCACGTCGATCTTCGCGTCCACCGCCTCGAAGCCCTGATCCGCGAGCGCGAGCGCGTAGGTGAACGGCTTCGAGATGGACTGGATGCTGTACCGCAGGTCGGCGTCGCCCACCGTGTAGACGTGGCCGTCGATGGTGGCGAGCGCGAGCGCGAAGCCGTCGGGGTCGGCATCGGCCAGCTCGGGGATGTACGACGCCACCTCGCCGTCGGTCCCGCCGCACTGCTCGACGATGCTCTCCAGGTACTCCTGCACGGGGCTACGCATGCCATGAGACTAATGCGGCTCGGCAGGGGTGGTCGGGCGTCACCCGGCACGGCGGCCGATGCGAGCGCTAGCCTGAGGCGCATGACCGTGGGCTACGTGCTGGGCGGCGGGGGCGTGCGCGGCGCCGTCGAGGTCGGCATGCTGCGCGCCCTGTTCGATGCGGGCGTGACGCCAGACCTCGTGGTCGGCACCAGCATCGGCGCCATCAACGGAGCGGCCGTGGCCGCGAACCCCACCGCGGCCGTCGTGGACGTGCTCGAGCACGCGTGGGCCTCACCCACCGCATCGGCCGTCTACGGGGAGTCGTGGCCGCGCCAGCTGCGCCGGCTCGCGCAGTCGAAGACCCATCTCAACGATCCCGAGCCGCTGCGGCTGCTGCTCGAGTCGATTCTGGGCGCGGACGCGCAGTTCGAGGACCTGCCGGTGCCGCTCGCGGTGTGCGCCGCCAGCATCGAACGGGCATCCGAGCAGTGGTTCGACACCGGCCCGGTCGTTCAGGCGGTGCTCGCCAGCGCCTCGGTGCCGGCCGCACTGCCGCCCACGCGCATCGGCGACGAGCACTACATCGACGGCGGCGTGGTCAACTCGATCCCGCTGGGTGAGGCGATCTCCCGCGGCGCCGACGAGGTCTACGTGCTGCAGGTGGGCCGCATCGAGGAGCCGCTCGGGGTGCCTACGCGGCCGTCGGAGGTGGGCCGCGTCGCGTTCGAGATCTCGCGCCGCCACCGGTTCGCACGGGACCTGGATGAGGTGCCGGAGCACGTCACGGTGCACGTGCTCCCGTACGGCGGCCGCCAGCCCGGCGATGAACGGCTGAACGCCTACCGCCGCCTCGACCGCACGCACGCCCGCATGCAGGCGGCCTACGACGCGTCGCGCCTGTACCTCGAGTACCACCGGCGCGGCCGGTGACCACGGCCGATGCGCGGGCAGCCAAGCCCGCGAAGGCGCCACGACGCAGCGTCTTCTGGCGTCTGCCGCCGGTGTGGGTGCGGCGCGTGGTGATCGCCCCGCTGATCGTGCTCGCGGCGTTCGTGTGGCTGCCGCTGCTGGTCTGGATCGGCGTGGTGGTGGCGGGCGTGGTCGCCTGGGCGCTGCCGGGCCGGGTGCGCGTGCTGCGGGTGATCTTCATGGCGGGCCTGTACCTGCTGTGGGACGCGACCGCGCTGGTGTGGATGTTCGGGCTGTGGGTGATCTCGGGTTTCGGGTGGAAGCTGCGCACCCCGTGGTTCGAGCGCGAGCACTATCGCATCGCCGGCCTCATGCTGGGCTCGCTGTTCTGGGCGGCGCGCCGGGTGCTGCGCCTCGAGATCGAGTTCAGGGACGCGAACTTCGATGCGCTGGCGAAGGGCAGGCCGCTCATCGTGGTGTCCCGTCATGCGGGGCCGGGGGATTCGTTCATCATCGTCGAGGCGCTCATCAACCAGTACTCACGCGAGCCCGCCATCGTGCTCAAGGACACGCTGCAGTGGGACCCCGCCGTGGACGTGCTGCTCAACCGGCTGCCCACCCGGTTCGTCACGCCGGAGCGCCATCGCAAGCCAGGCGCGCCAGGAGGGTCGGCGTCCATCGGCGAGCTCGCGGCCGGACTCGAGGGAGAAGACGCGCTGCTGATCTTCCCCGAGGGGGCGAACGCGACCCCCAAGCGCCGCGAGCGCCGCATCGCGGAGCTGCGCGCGGCGGGTCATGGGGAGCTGGCTGACCGCGCGGAGGCCATGCCGCACGTGATGCCGCCGCATGCCGGGGGAGTGCTCGCCGCTCTCGACGCTCGTCCCGAGGCGGCCGTGGTCGTCGTGGCGCACACCGGACTCGAGGCGCTGTCGACCGCCAGAGACGTGTGGCGCGAACTGCCCGTCGACAAGCGCATCGTCCTCAAGGGCTGGACCGCCGCGCCCGAGGAGATCCCTGAGGGACGCGAGGCGCGTGCCGACTGGCTGTACGACTGGTGGGAGCGCGTGGACGCGTGGATCGACGAGCATCGGCCCGTTCCCTAGCGCGCCGCCGCCCGCCATGCTCATGGCTGCCCGTGACGTAGCGTGGGCGCATGAGTGCACTCAAGGACGGACGCTGGGGCCTGGTCGCGGTGCAGGGACTGCTGTTCGCCGCGGTCGCGGTGACGGCGCTGCTCCCCGGCCCGCTGCTGTGGCGGTCCCTGTGGACCGGGCTCGCGCTCGTGATCCTCGGTTCCGTCGGCGTCATCTGGTCCGCGAAGGATCTGGGGCGGGCGCTCACCCCGTCGCCGGTGCCCAACCATCAGGGGCTGGTCGCGCGCGGCCTCTACCGTCACGCGCGGCATCCCATGTACACCGCACTGGTGGTGATCTGCCTGGGAGTCGCCGTCGGCTCCGGCACATGGTGGTGCTACGTCTCCGTGGCGCTGCTCGCCGCGTTCCTGGAGTACAAGACCCGCGTCGAGGAGCGCTACCTGCTCTCCGAGTACGAGGGCTATGCGGAGTACTCCACGCGCACCGGCAAGTTCTTCCCCGGGGTGGGGCAGCGCGTCGCCTCTCGCTAGTCGCGTCGCCGTGACTGCGCCGGGCGAACCGGGTGCGGGTCTGTACGAATCGTTCCGATGCCGCTAGCATTCGGGCCAGGCTCATGGGGGGATGAGCTCGCGTGGTCGCTACGCAGGCGCGGTGTCTTCGGGGGGAGCCCTCGCGCGAGACGCATGGACGACCACGCTGTGCCGGGTTGATGGCGCCTGGACGTCGTCAGGGCCGGGGTGAGCCTTCCTTGGAGGAGGCTCGCCCCGGCCGCTGCGGTTCCTCATGATCCGGCTCGTGCCTCCGAGGCCGCGCCCATGACCTAGCCTCGTGCCATGGAACAGTTGCATGCCGTCGTCACCGGCGCATCGTCCGGCATCGGATACGAGACCGTCCGCTCGCTCACCCGCGACCACGGCATGCGCGTCACCGCAGTGGCGCGCCGCCGCGACCGCCTCGACGAGCTCGCGGCGCAGACCGGATGCGCCGTCGTCCAGGCCGACATCACCTCGCAGGAGGACGTCGACCGGCTCGCTCGCGAGCTGGACGAGCCCGTGCACGTGCTGGTGAACAACGCGGGCGGTGCGATCGGCTGGGACACCGTGGCCGAGTCGAGCCTCCAGGCGTGGAGCGACCAGTACGAGCTCAACGTGGTCGGCACCGTCCGCGTCACGCAGGCGCTGCTGCCCGCGCTCACCGCATCGGGCCGGGGCGACGTGGTGGTCGTGACCTCGACCGCCGGCCACGAGCCCTATGAGAACGGCGCGGGCTACGTCGCCGCCAAGCACGCCGCCGTCGCGATGACCCGCACGCTCCGGCTCGAGCTCACCGGCACCGGAGTGCGCGTCATCGAGATCGCGCCCGGCATGGTGCGCACGGAGGAGTTCTCGCTCAACCGGTTCGGCGGTGACGACCGCGCTGCGGACGCGGTGTACGAGGGCATCGAACCGCTGACCGCTCACGACATCGCCGAGGCGATCACGTGGGCCGTGACGCGGCCTCACCACGTCAACATCGACCAGCTGGTGATCCGCCCCCGGGAGCAGGCCGGGGCCGCTAAAACGGTACGGCGGCCCTCGAACACGCCCTAGGCCCAGGTCATCGGGCGACGACGGCGCGTTGCTCACTACGATGTGAAAATGGCGACTGAACGGGCACGACTCCTGCTGCATCCCGTGCGGATGCGCATCGTCATCGCGCTGTCGGCGCAGCAGCTCACCACGCGCCACATTCATGAGCTGATGCCCGAAGTGCCGCAGGCCTCGCTGTACCGCGCCATCGCGCAGTTGGCCTCCGCAGGCATCGTCGAAGTCGTGAGCGAGGAGCGCCGCGGCGGTGCCATGGAGCGCACGTACCGGCTCGCGCCCGACGACGTGCCGCTGACCGCGGAGGACGTCGAATCGTCGAGTCCCGAGGAGGCGCTCGCGGCGGTCCAGACCCTCGCCGACCTCATGGTCGCCAGCTCCAGCCGCTATCTCGCGCAGGCGGGCGACGAGTGGTCACAGTCCAGCCTCACCGTGCGGCACGCAGCGCTGTGGCTCACTGACGAGGAGCGCGCCGAGTTGGGCGACGAGCTGCTCGCGCTCCTCGCGCGATACGAGGCCAAGTCACGAGGGCCCAAATCGCACCTGCACAGCGTTCAGGTGGCCGTCATGCCCGAGGTCGGACCTCCGGACGTCTGTCCCGACGGCCAGGACTAGCGTCGCAGCTCGCGCCACGTCGCACTGCACAACTGCGCGTCTCGGCGTCTGGGCGGGCGAATGCCGGTCACTCCACTGGCTCGAGCTCCAGCCGGACGATGCGGTCGTCGCCGTCACGGGGGTCGCCCCGGCCATCGGTGTTGTTGGTCAGCGCATAGAGCGCTCCGTCCGGACCGATCGTCACGGCGCGCACACGCCCCAGGTCGTCCACCAGCACCTGCGGCTCGCCCACCCCCTCCGCGGTGAAGGGCACGCGATAGATGGCCTCGCCCCGCAGGGCAGCCACGTAGGCGCCCTCGGCGGTGACCGCGATGCCACTGGGGGAGGCCGCCGCGGTGGGGCGCCATTCGGCCACCGGGTACGTCAGGCCGTCGACGGTCTGGCCGAGCCCGGTGCCGTCCGGGGCGCCGATCAGTCCTTCGACCACGGGCCACCCGTAGTTGGCCCCCGGCACGATGACGTTGAGCTCGTCCGCGTCGGCCTGGCCGAACTCCGAGGCGAGCATCGTGCCGTCGGGGGACCACCCGAGGCCCTGCACGTTGCGGTGGCCGTAGCTCCACACGAGGTCGCCGAAGGGGTTGTCGGGAGCGGGTGCGCCATCCTCCTCGCCGTCGGGTCCGTCGGCGACGACGCGCAGAATCGTGCCGTGGAGAGTGGATCGATCCTGCGCGAGGTCGGCCTGAGCGGCGTCCCCGGTCGCGACGTAGAGGTGGCCGTCGGGGCCGAAGGCGATGCGGCCGCCGTCGTGGTTCGACGCCTTCGGGATGCCGGCGACGACATCGACCGGCGCGTCCAGGACGTCGCCGTCGAGGCTCATGCGCACCACGGCATTGCCATCAGCACGCGTCAGGTAGGCGTACAGCACGCTCGGGTCCGAGGGCAGCAGCGCGATCCCCAGCAGCCCGGCCTCGCCTGTGGCGTCGGTCTCGGCGAGTGCCTCGGCGCCCGGACCCGTGAGTTCCGTCGGGGTGCCGTCGGGGCTCACGCGCAGGACGCGGCCGTCGTCTCGCTCGGTGACGAGGATCGACCCGTCGGGCTCGAACGCCATGGCCCACGGAGCGGACAGTCCCGTCGCCACGTCCTCGCGAGCCACGACCACCATCTCCGCGACCTCACGCGACACCGACGGCGGCTGGGCCGATGGCGGGGGAGAGGCGCTGCCCGCGGTGACGCCCGGGACGTCATCGGGCGAGCCGGTCGTGGCGTCCGGAGTCGCATCGGATGAGCACGCAGCGAGCGCGAGCATCGTCGCGGCGACGATGGCACCGGACCGAGCCGCGCGGAGGCGTGGCAGCGGTCGGGTGCCGGAGTGCCGAGGAATGAGGGGCCGTCGGGACATATCGCCACCCTATGCGCGCGCATCGACGCTCGCAGGGCGTGTCAGACCCCGGGCTCGCCGCTGTCAGGAGGCCGCTTGGCCTCGCGCTGCGGACGGGCGCTCTTGCCGATGGGGCCCTTCACGACCTTCCTGAGCGCCGCGCCGCCCTTGGCGGCGGGGTCCTTGCGCGGGGACTCCGACCTGCGCGTCCGCGGCTTCGTTCCGGACTTGCTGGCCGCCTTGCCGCTCGTCTTGATCCGTGACGAGCGTGGGCGGCGTGCGGCCAGGTCGGCGTACGCGCGCGGCTGGTGGTGGTTGAGCTGCTGACGCCACCACCACTCGCGGCGACGCTCGTTGAGCGCGGCCTGTGCGGCGAGGGCCGCGCGCACCTGACGCGGCACGCTCAGGCGGCGGATGGTGCGGCTGTCGACAGTCGCGAGGATGCCCGCGGCGACGAGGGTCAGCGCGAGGGAGACCAGTGGCAGCCACCGCGCACCCCACGTCGCCACGACCACCGCGCCGAGCACCGGCCCCAGCGCCGCGCCCACGTTGAACACCACGGTGTAGGCGCCTGCGCCCATCTCGGTGCGCCACGGGGTGTGTCGCATGGCCCAGTTCAGCAGCGCCGTGACCGCGACCGCCCACGACGCCGCCTGGACCACCTGGAAGGCCACGGCCGACCAGGTCTGGCCGAGTGCCAGCAGGCACCACGCGACCGCGAGGGAGCCGATGGCGAGCGCGACGGTGTGCACGGGCCGTCGCGACAGGTGGCCGGAGATGCCGAGCGTGGCGGCCACCGCGACGGCGCCGCCCAGGCCGAACAGCAGCGGCAGCGACGAGGCGGGCATGCCCACCTCATCGGTCAGCAAGGGCACCACGTACGTCCAGGTGAGTGACATCGCCGTGGTCGCGACCAGCGTGACGCCGAGCACCCGCGCGAAAGCGGGCCACGACGGCAGGTCGCCGACCGTGCTGTGCTGAGTGGTGGCGGAGCGCGACGAGGGGAGCACCACCGCGAGAGCGACCGCCAGGACCAGGCCGATGACGGCGAGCCCCCAGTACGGCGCCTGCCAGGCGACGGAGGTGCCGAGCGCCGTGACGAGCGGGGTGCCGAGGACTCCAGCGGCGGCGGAGCCCAGCATGATGGTCGTCACCGTGCGTGCCCGCAGGTGCGGGGCGAACAGGCTTGCCGCGGCGGGCGCCACCACCGCCCAGAACAGCGCATGCGCGGTGGCGGAGATCACGCGTCCCGTGGCGAACATGGCGAGCCCATCAGCGTTCGCGACCACCACGACGCCGGAGGTCCACACGCCGAACGTCGCACTCAGCGCGACCCTCCGGCTCACGCGCTTGGTGACCATCGTCAGCGGCAGGGTCGCCACCACGACGGTGAGCGCGAACGCGGTCGCGAGCAGCCCGATCGAGGAGACAGGCACGTCCAGCCCCGCGGCGATCGTCGTGCTCAATGCGACCACGGACGCCTCGTTCGCACCGGCGGCGAAAGCGCCCACGGCGAGGGTGATCAGTCCGAGCCGGGCCCGACGCGGCGAGAGCGACAGGGCGTCTTCTGAGCGATAGCCGGGATCGGGCTCGTCGAGCACCATCGTGGCGGTGGTGCCGCCCGCGATCGGGATGGAAAGGGTGGCCGGCTCAGACTCGTAGTTCGACGGGTCGAAGCCCGGCAGCGAGCCGACAGGCAGCTCCTGTGTGTCCGCCAGGGGCTCGGCCGCGTCGTCGTCGCCCAGATCGAGCTCGAGAGTGCTGGTGGAGTCGGACAACGCGGGCGGCTTTCGTGATTCGTGGGGGAGGAAAAGGGGCTGGTACGAGGCGGAGTGTGCGAGGCAACTGACACAGTTGACGCAGGTCCGCGTCCCCTCGTTCAGCCAACGGGCGCGGCCCCCTCAATGTTCCCACAGGGACCGGCCTCTCATGGCCTCTCGCGGCGTCCTCACGGGCGCGAATCAGGCCGCGTCGGCGGCTCCCTCGGCGCGTGCGGGCTCACCCAGATCCGCCAGCTGCACGGGGCGCGAGTACCACCACCGGCGCGTGACCCGGGCCACCAGCGCCCCTGCGACGACCGCGAGCCCGCCGATCACCGCGACGCGCACGTCCCGTGTCACCAGCACGCCAGCGAGCATGCCTGCCGCCGCGATGCCGGTGCGGACGAACTCGAGCGTGCCGATCACCACCGAGTTCATGTTCGAGCGCACCTGCCACGGCGTCGTGCGGGCGAGGATGAAGCTCGTGAGCGCCAGCAGCGTCACCGGCAGATACACGGCCAGGATCGCCCAGTTGGCACGCACGTACAGTTCCATCCGGTCGGGGCCGGACAGGGCGTCGAACGCCCAGATGATCAGCACGGGGAACATCAGCACCACGAGCGCGATCGTGCCGCGCCGCGCCCCGATGAGCTCCGCCCGGCGGTGGTCGATCATGCCGTCGCGGCCCATGGCCGCATGGATGCCGGCCGTGCCGCCGTGCTGGAGCACCACGAGCAGCAGCGCACCGAACACCGCCCACTCGGCGACGGTGAGGTCCCAGATGGGCCACGCGCCCACGGCGTCCATGAGGCCGCTCATCGCCGCCTGCCCACGATCGGCCGCACGATCTTCTCGGGCTGCGGGATGTAGCGCGAGACGTCCTCGCAGGTCAGTTCGTAGTCATCGCCGATGCGAGCCGTCGCGCTGTCGAGCAGCTCCTGTGCGCTGAGCGCCCGTCGCATTGACATCGAGCCGTCATGGCGTGAGATCGGCTCTCGCATGCGCGTGCGATGCAGCATCCAGGCGCCCGCATGGGTCCAGAACCCGGGCGAGGGGTCGAAGTGGGCGAAGCCCGCCACCCCCAGATCGCCGTGCCGCGCAAAGAAGTCGCCCAGGGAGTCTCGCCCGATGTGGTGGAGCACGCCGGAGGAGATCATGAGCGTGCGTGCCGGATCATCGATCGCGAGGCTCGGGTCCAGGGCGTCGCCGTGAATGAACCGCACCGGGATGTCCTCGGCTCTCGCCAGCCGCGCCGCCGCGTCCACCAGCAGGGAGTTGAAGTCGAGCCCGACGAACTCCACATCGGGGCCGAGCGCGCGGGTCGCGGCCAGCACCCGGGTGTCGAAGCCGATGCCGCACCCCACGTCGACCACGCGGATGGTGCCTCCAGCGTCGTCACGCAGCTGCGCGACGATGGGCGCCAGCGACGACGCCATGCGCTGCGGCACGTGCACGAACTCGGACAGGCGCGCGAGCTCGAGGTGCACGGCGAGGAAGACCTGGTCGACGGGCACCTCCTCGAGGGTGCCGTCCTTGCGCACGGGCAGGCCGTCGAGCATCCGAGCCGCGCGTTGCTGGCCGCGGTCCTCGAGCTTGGCTCGCGCATCGGCCTTGTGCACGGGGAGCCGGTCGCCGGAGGGCATCTCGACGTCCCACAGGACGTCGAGCACTTCGAGTGGCTCGGCCTGGATGGTCACGTTCGCTCCCTCCCGCGGGTCGGTCTGGCTGAATAAACGCAAGGACGTGGGTGTTCATGCCCTCGAGGAGGTGTCGGCTGACGTGACGAGCATCGAAGGCGACGTGATCGTGGTCGGCGCTGGGCCTGTCGGAATGGCGACCGCCCTCGGCCTCGCTCACCATGGCGTGCGCTGCACCCTCGTCGAGCGGCGCGCCGAGCCCACGGTGGGGTCCAAGGCCTTCGGCGTCTGGGGACGCACGCTCGAGACGCTCGACGCGTGGGGTCTCAGCGAGCGATTCCTCGCGGCGGGCGATGCGCGGGATGCCGTCTCTCCCGTCACGGTCGAGACGGGTCGGCCCGCCTTCACCGTGGACTTCACGGCGCTCGCGGCCGAGAGCGCGATGCCGGGCCTGCTGCTGATCCCGCAGTCCTCGACCGAGCGACTGCTGCGTGAAGCGGTGACGAGTGCGTCCGGCATCGACCTGGTGGACGGCGACGTCACCGATGTCCGGCTGGACGATGCGGGGGCGGACGTGGACATCGCATCGCCCGACGGAGGCGTGACGACGATCAGGGCGGCCTACGTGGTCGGCGCGGACGGATCCCGCTCCGCGGTGCGCGAGTCTCAAGGCGTGCGCCATGAAGGACGCATCATCGACCACGACCTCCTCGTGTTCGACATTGCGCTCGAGGACGACGCGGACCTGAGTCCCGTGCGGCTCGTCGCGAAGCAGCCCGGCCTGCTCGCCGGCCTGCGATTCGGGCCGGGCCGATGGCGGGTGCTGGCCTCGCTCGAGGCGCTCACCAATCCCACCACGACGGCGACCGACGGCCCGCCGCCGCGCAAGCCCGATCTGCCAGTGGAGCGACTCGAAGGCTTCGCGCATCAGCTCTTCGGCGAGCGCGAGCTCGACGTGCTGTGGCAGAGCCAGACCACGCTGTACCAGCAGCGCGTGCCCGACTTCCGGCTCGGCGGGCGGATCCTCCTCGCGGGCGACAGCGCGCACCTGGTGTCGCCCGCGGGTGGGCAGGGCATGAACCAGGGTATCCAGGATGCGGAGAACCTCGCGTGGTCGCTTGCCGCGGCGCTGCGGGCCGGCGACGGCCCCACGGCGGAGTCCATGCTGGACGGCTACGCCGGCGAGCGCGAGCATGCCGCGGACGTGGTGGCGCGTCGCGCGCAGATCAACTCTCTTCTCGAGTTCGCGACTCCGCCGTGGCTGCGACCGCTCGGGTTCTTCGCGCTGCGGATCGCGACGCGGCTGTCGTGGTTCACGCGCATGCTCACGCGACGGCTGTCGATGCGCGACCTCCGCTACCGTCCCCATCACTCCGTGCGGCTGCGCGGGTCGAGCCGCATCGGCCTTGGTCCCGTGGGCCGCCGACTGGCGAACGTGGTGCTCCCGGATGGCACCCGGATGGTGACGCACACCCAGGGGCGCGCCGCAGTCATCTCGATCGCGTGCGACCCTCCGGCAGTGCCGCCCGGCATGATCGCGGTGCGCCTCGAGTCCGCGCCGCGGGGCTCCCATCTGCGGTCGGGTCAGGTGGCCGTGCTGCGCGCAGATCGCTATGTGGCCGCGGTGCTGCGCCGGCCCAGCGCGCAGCGCCTTGCCGAGGTCCTCGCCGACACCGTCGGCGCCTGACCTCTCCCCGCGCGATCTCTGCCCGCCCGCCATCTCCCCAGCAGTGCAGGAGCGCACGAAGTGGCCGAGAACGTGACCTGGTGCACTGCTGGGGCACGTCAGAGCGCCGCTTGACCCCCGCATCGGGCGCACTGCCTATACTGGTCGCACAAGCGACGACCCGGCCATCACCGGTGAGCTTGCGGAAGAACGGGCGTCACGCCTCAGTAGAACCGCACGGGCAGCCCGTCACAGCGAGTCCCCTCGGGGACATGAGCGGTCACGCACCGTCCGCAGCAGCGGGCGAGCGGGGCAAGCGAGGTGGTACCGCGCGAGCGGGATCGCGGCCGATGCGGTCGGGACCTGGGAGCGTCCTCGTGACAGCAGTCTTGTGTCCAGGACCACCGAAGGAATCGCATGTACCCGCAGCATCGCCCCGGCTCCGAAGTGCCCGCCTCGCCGAGCTTTCCCTCCATCGAGGAGGATGTGCTCGCGTACTGGAAGTCCGACGGCACGTTCCAGGCGTCGATCGACAACCGTGAGACCGCGCAGGAGTTCGTGTTCTACGACGGCCCTCCGTTCGCCAACGGGCTGCCGCACTACGGCCACCTGCTGACCGGGTACGCCAAGGACGTGGTGCCGCGCTTCGAGACCATGCGCGGCAAGAAGGTCGAGCGTCGGTTCGGCTGGGACACGCACGGGCTGCCCGCCGAGCTCGAGGCCGAGCGCGTGCTGGGGATCACCGACAAGGCCCAGATCGACGAGATGGGCATCGCCGCCTTCAACAAGGTGTGTCGCGAGTCGGTGCTGAAGTACACCGACGAGTGGGAGGAGTACGTCACTCGTCAGGCCCGCTGGGTCGACTTCGAGAACGACTACAAGACCCTCGACGTCACGTACATGGAGTCCGTGCTGTGGGCGTTCAAGTCGCTGCATGACAAGGGCCTCGCGTACGAGGGCTATCGGGTGCTGCCGTACTGCTGGCGCGACGAGACTCCCCTCAGCAACCACGAGCTGCGCATGGACGACGACGTCTACCAGATGCGCCAGGACCCCGCGCTGACGGTGCTGCTGCCGCTCGATCCTGCTGCCGTGGCCGCAGCCGCGCTCGGGGACGACGTGAAGGCCGCACTGACCGGCGCATCGGCCGTCGTGTGGACCACCACGCCGTGGACGCTGCCGTCCAACCTCGCCGTCGCCGTAGGCCCCGAGGTCGAGTACTCGGTGGTCTCGCCCGTCGAGGGCGAGTTCGTGGGCCGCAGGGTCGTGCTCGCATCGGCTCGCCTGGGCGCGTATGCGCGCGAACTGGGTGAGGGCGCGACCGTCGTCGCGACCGTGACCGGCGCGGAGCTGGCCGGGCTCACGTATCAGCCGCCGTTCGACTACTTCACGGGCCGCGAGAACGCGCACCAGATCCTGGTCGCGGACTTCGTCACGACCGAGGACGGCTCCGGGCTGGTGCACCTCGCGCCGGCCTTCGGTGAGGACGATGCGGCGGTGTGCGGTGCCGTGGGCATCGAGACCGTCATCCCGGTCGACTCGAAGGGCCGCTTCACGAGTGAGGTGCCTGACTATGAGGGCCAGCAGGTGTTCGAGGCCAACGCGCCGATCATCCGCGACCTCAAGGACGCCGGAGTCGTGCTGCGTCACGAGACCTACGACCACTCGTATCCGCACTGCTGGCGGTGCCGCAATCCGCTGATCTACCGCGCGATCTCGTCCTGGTTCGTGCGGGTCACCGAGTTTCGCGATCGCATGGTCGAGCTGAACGAGGACATCCGCTGGGTGCCGGACCACATCAAGGAGGGGCAGTTCGGCAAATGGCTCGAGGGCGCCCGCGACTGGTCGATCTCCCGCAACCGCTACTTTGGCACGCCCATCCCGGTGTGGGTGAGTGACGACCCTGCTTTTCCTCGCACCGACGTGTACGGGTCGCTCGAGGACATCGAGCGCGACTTCGGCCGCCTGCCGGTGAACGAGGACGGCGAGCCCGACCTGCACCGCCCGTACATCGACGACCTCACACGGCCCAACCCTGACGACCCCACGGGCCAGTCGACCATGCGCCGCATCCCCGACGTGTTCGACGTGTGGTTCGACTCCGGGTCCATGCCCTTCGCGCAGGTGCACTACCCCTTCGACAACCGGGAGTGGTTCGATGGCCACCACCCGGCGGACTTCATCGTCGAGTACATCGGGCAGACCCGCGGCTGGTTCTACGTGATGCACGTGCTTGCGACGGCCTTGTTCGACCGGCCGGCGTTCACGACGTGCATCTCTCACGGCATCGTGCTCGGCTCCGACGGGCGCAAGATGAGCAAGAGCCTGCGCAACTACCCGGACGTCAACGAGGTGTTCCACCGCGACGGCTCCGACGCGATGCGCTGGTTCCTGATGGCCTCGCCGATCCTGCGCGGCGGCAACCTGGTGGTGACCGAGGAGGGCATCCGCGAGGGCGTGCGCGAGGTGATGCTGCCGCTGTGGAGCTCGTACTACTTCTTCCAGCTCTATGCGGGAGCCGCGAACGGGGGAGCGGGCTATCAGGCCTCGCTCGTGGCCGACGCGGACGTCGCCTCGCTGCCGGTGATGGACCGGTACGTGCTCGCCAAGACGGCCGAGCTCGTCGACACCATGACCGCGCAGCTGGACGCATACGACGTGCCGGGCGCATCGGCCTCGCTGACCGCCTCGATGGACCTGCTCACCAACTGGTACGTGCGCACGCAGCGCGACCGGTTCTGGGACGAGGACCCCCAGGCCTTCGACACGCTCTACACGGTGCTCGTGACGATCACGGGCGTCGCGGCGCCGCTGCTGCCGCTGCTCACGGAAGAGATCTGGCGTGGGCTCACGGGCGGGCGCTCGGTGCACCTGACCGACTACCCGACGGCTCCCGAAGCCTGGCGCGATACGTCCCTGGGCGACGTGATGGACCAGGTGCGTGAGGTCGTGTCGACGGCGCACGCCCTTCGCAAGAAGGAGCAGATCCGCGTGCGCCAGCCGCTCGCGGCGCTGCACGTCGCCGTCGACGATGTCGCGGCCTTCGATCCCTACGCCGGCCTGGTGGCCGCCGAGCTCAACGTCAAGGCCGTGCACGTGCAGGCGGTCGCGGAGTTCACCGCCGCTCACCCGGTCGAGCAGCAGCTGACGGTCAATGCTCGCGCAGCCGGTCCTCGCATCGGCAAGGAGGTCCAGGCCGCGATCCGGGGCTCCAAGACGGGCGACTGGTCGCTGTCCGCGTCCGGAGAGGTGGTCGCCGGTGGCGTCGCGCTGGTCGAGGGAGAGTACGAGCTCGCGACGGTGATCGGTGGAGGTTCCGCTGGGTCGGACGCGGGTTCGGAGCAGGCAGCCGCGGTGCTTCCCAGCGGAGGGTTCGTCCTCCTCGAGACCGGCCTCACGCCTGAGCTCGAGGCCGAGGGCTACGCACGCGACGTCATCCGCACGGTGCAGGACCGGCGCAAGGCCGAGGGGCTGAATGTGTCTGACCGGATCCGGCTCACTCTGCGTGTGCCGATGGACCGGCTGGGTGCCGTCGAGGGCTGGGGCGGTCTGATCGCCCGCGAGACTCTGGCTCAGAACCCCGAGACTGGCGAGGACCACATCGAGGTCATCGCGGGCACGGAGCTCGACGTGGCGGTGGAAAAGGTCTAGCGAGGACGGCGATCGAGGTTCCGCGAGTGATCAGTCGACGGGCCCGGTCCGCTCGCTCTTGGGCTGGTCGGAGCCGAGGACGGTCATGGGGGAGACGATGAGCAGCACCAGACTCTCCGCCCGATCAGGCGTGGTCTCGGCCCAGGTGAGCTCGACGTACCACCCGCCGTCGTCGTCGTCGGTGCGCCGGTATCCATCCGACACTCCAGGCCCATCCGCACTTTCGCGTTCGCGCGAGTAACTCCACCCCTCCCCCACGAGATGGTCGTGGATCGCCTGGGCAGCGCGCTCGGAGCTGCCAGCCGAGTCATCGAGCCAGCGGTACTGTCGCACTTGCCACCATGCCGATGACGACGGTTCGCCTCCAGGGCCGTGCTCTGCGCCTTCGCGCGCCTCGGCTTCGATGGTGGGCTCGGAGTCGATGAGCTCGGCGGGAATCTGCGAGTCGAGGTCGCTGCGGAGCTGCTCGGTCTCGGCCTTGTACTCATGGAGTTTGCTCTCTGGCATCAGACACCCTCCTACGCCGACTGCGATCAGTGCGGTCACGGCAAGCGCAATCGATCCTCTAGCGGCGTTCACTCGTCGATCGCGGACCATTGGGCGTCAGGCGGGTCGGTTCCGAGGACGGTCGTGGGGGAGACGATGAGCACGTCTACACGCTCCACCCGGTCGGGACTGGTCTCGGCCCAGATGATCTGGATGTACCAGAGGCCGTCGTCTTCGTCAGACCGACGATACCCCTCAGTGAATGACGTGCCGCTGCTGCCCGTGCCTTCTCGTGAATAGCGCCATCCTTCATCCGTGAGGTGGTCCTGCAGCGCCTGAGCTGTTTGCTGCGAACTGCCGGGCTCGTCGATGAGTCTGCGAAAGTGATTGAGGTGCCACGAAGCGGGTGAGGATGGTTCGCCGCCAGGCCCGTGTTGGGCTCCTTCGCTTACTGATCCTTCGATGATGGGTTCGTCTCGGATGAGTTCGGTGGGGATCTGCGCGTCGAGTTCCACGCGTAGTTCTTCGGCGACTTCCCTATACTCGTCGAGCTCACTTTCTGGCATGGCGCACCCTCCTAGGCTGGCGGCGATGAGCGTGCAAAGGACGGCTGCGATGGTTCGGCGCATGATCACTTGATGACCGTATAACGCGGTGAGTAGTCGGGAGCAAGGTAGCCGGGAATGCTCACCGCGCCTTGGCGTGGCACCTCCACGAAGTGGTCGGGGACGAACAACTCCGCCTCGCCTCCCGTGATCACAGCCATGATGCTCTGAAAAGACGTCGAACCAGGCGTGAAGACCGTGCTGTGGCTGTCGAAAGCTGGCGGCGACCAGTTGCCAGTCGTGTTGTAACTCTCGATCCACTCGCTCCCGTGGTCGGACGCATCGATACGGCCCGTCTCTAGGCGAACGATGCCAGGGGTGTCCAGCGTGGAAGGGCCGTGGACCCAGTCCATGAACGACGGCTGGATCGCGCCCACGACCGAATCGTTGCGCGCCATGAGTGAGTACTGAGGGACGTCAGCGGTGTGGGGGAAGTCTGTGAGGCCGGAGTTCCCATCTCCCAAGCCCGCCGCAGCGACGTAGAGGATTCGATCGGCCTTCATACCCTCGGCTTGCGCAACCCCGACTGTCGCCCCGCCGTACGAGTGGCCGAGCACCGTCACACTCGATTCCGAGGGCACTTGGAGACCATTGACGAAGCTGGCGAGCTTGGGCGCGAGGTCATGGGAGTAGCTCGCATTGGTTGCTCCTGGAATGCTCTGCGGAAACTCTCCGCCAGCCCACTGGAAGACGGCTGTCCGCCCGTCACTGTCGTTCTCGTGTATCGCTTGTGCGCGCTCGGAGGACCAACCGACCATGCTGGCGCCGGTGCCTGGTACGGAGACTGCGACGTTCTCTATCCACGAGGGGACCTCTCCGGTGCTCGGGTCGATCGGGCCGTGATACGTGGCAACCGACTGCCGTTCGATGTCGAACGCCACCACCTGCGCACCGGTGATCCGTTGCCGAGCGCTGTACTCGTCGACGTAAGTAGTGGGGTCGTCAAGCAACCCTTGCCACACATCGATCCGGTCGTTGATCGCCGCGATCTGGTCTTCGATGTCGAACCGGGCGCCGACGTTGCCGGGTCCCTGCATCCTGTTCATTCGTTGGCGGAGTGCCTCGACTTCCTCCTGCTCGGCGTCGATAGCGTGCTGCATATTGATCCGGTTGGCTGCTATCCGGTGGTCTAGCCGCACGCCGTTGAGATTGCCCACGAGCAGGGGCGCGCCCGCGATGAGCGCCTGGGCCGTCGCGGTGTCGAGGTCGCTCCACCATTCTCGGACCTGAGTGGCCGATGGTGGCGTGTCGAGGAGCACGTCCGCCCAGTTCGGGTGGTCGCGGAGGAGCGCGGCAGCCTCCGCGCCGCCGTGATCCGCGAGCCTGTCGAAGATGGCGCTCGCGAGGCCGGCATGGAAGCGCTCGTGCTGTTCCGCCGGGGTGGTGGTGCTCGTCCAGGGTTCGTCAGTGCGGAACGTCGAGGTGACCGAGAACGGTGGACTCTCGATCCTGCTGAGAGCCTTCTGGCAGTCCTCGACGGCTTGTTGGATGAGCGTCTCGACCTGGAGGCATTCCGTGCGGAGCCTTGCATTCCATTCGTACTGGCCGGGACCCCACACCTCCGCATCGGGTGCGAACTCTTGTTCGTACTGTTCTTCGAGCGAGCGGCGGTAGGTGGCGACTCCTTCGCGCAGCTGAGGAATCTCCAGCCTGAGAGTGTCCACGCGCTGTCGCGCCTCTTGCAGAGCTGCCGCCAGGTCTCGTAGCGCCCCCGCGGCTTGAGAGAGCGCATCGGTGAAGTCATCGCCCGCCTGTGAGACGACAGCGAACTTCGACACGAGCGTCGGGGTCTCCGCCATCTCGTAGACGTCCCTCAGACCGCTCCACTCCGACTGGGCTTCCGACGTTCGGGTGTCGACCTCGGCCACCGCGGTCCGCAAAGCACTCGCAGCTTCGTCGAGCGCCCCTGGCTCCGCAGGAACCTCGGGGACGTGGGACAGTGCGACGAGCGCGCTCACTGCGGCACCTGTCCGAACCGTCGCGACGAGTACGGAGGTGGGCCTGCCTCTGTCGCGGTTCGCGCTGCCGTCGTCGAGGCGGCCATCGTCTGATCGGCCTCGACGAAGGCGAGCGTTCCTTCATGGACCGCCGCCAAGGTCGACCGAGCGCGTGACACGAGAGCCTTACCCGCCTCGCGGCGCGGGTCTGCTGCGCTCTCGAAGGCCGCACGCACCGCCGTCAGCGATCCCAGCGCGGCGCTCACCGCATCTGCCGCATCGGCCGCCGCATCGACGGACTGCTCGACGTCGGAAACGGTGCCGGACACGGTTTGAGAAAGCGACGCGACTCCCGCCGCGTCGACTGCATAGCCCCCCATAGCGAGTCCAACCTAGCAAGTGAGCAGCGTTCGGGTGGGACTCGCGAGGTGCACGTGGGACACTGGCCGCATGCCTGATCCCAGCGACCTCACGCTCGGCGGCCTCACTCCTGACGAGGCCGAGCGCGAGATCTACAGCCACATTCTCACCCGCAATCCCGAGCACGACTTCGAGCCCACGCTCGACCGCGTGAGGGAGGCGTGCGACCTGCTCGGCTCCCCTCAGTCGGTCTTCAAGGCGGTGCACATCACGGGCACCAACGGCAAGACCAGCACCGCACGCATGGTCGAGTCGTTGGTCCGCGAGCACGGGCTTCGCACCGGACTGTTCACCTCTCCGCACCTCAGCACCGTGCGTGAGCGCATTCAGATCGACGGCGAGCCCATCACCCAGGATGACTTCATCCGCCTGTGGCAGGACGTCGCGCCCATCGTCCACCTGGTCGACGCCCGCTCCCTCGAGCGCGGCGGTCCGCGGCTGAGCTTCTTCGAGGTGCTGGTCGTGCTCGCGTACGCCGCCTTCGCCGATGCGCCGGTGGAGGTCGCTGTCATCGAGGTCGGCATGGGCGGCGTCTGGGACGCCACCAACGTCGCCGACGGACAGGTCGCCGTCGTGGCACCCGTCAGCATGGACCACGCGCAGTGGCTCGGCGAGGATCTCGCGGCCATCGCAGGGGAGAAGGCCGGCATCATCAAGGACGGCGCCACCGCCGTGATCGCCGAGCAGACCGATGCAGTCATCCCAGTCCTGCTCCAGGCCATCGCCGAGCGCGGCGCCACGGGGCTCTGGGAGGGAGACGCCATCGAGGTCGTCGAGCGCCAGCCGGGCGTGGGCGGCCAGCTCGTGACGCTGCGGACGCCCGCCGCGACCTATGCCGACCTGTTCGTGCCGCTCTACGGCGAGCATCAGGCGCACAACGCCCTGCTCGCGCTCGCGGCCACGGAGGCGCTGCTGGCCGACGGCGGTCCTGTGGAGTCGCTCGACGGCCAGACCGTCGAGGCAGGCTTCGGCGCCGTGACGTCGCCGGGCCGGCTCGAGGTGGTCCGCACCTCGCCGATGGTGCTCGTGGACGTCGCCCACAACCCGGCGGGCATCGATGCCCTGGTGAGCGCGGTCGAGGAGTCCTTCGCCTTCGAGTCGATCGTGGGTGTGGTCGGGATACTCGACGACAAGGACCCCGAGGGCATCCTGGGCGGTCTCGACCAGCTGCTCGACCACGTGGTCATCACGGCCTCGTCCTCGCCGCGCGCGATCCCGGCGGAGGAGCTCGCCGAGATCGCCCGCAGCGTCTTCGGCGATGACCGCGTCCAGGTCGCGCGAGACCTGCCCGATGCGATCGATCGCGCCGTTCAGACGGCCGAGCGCGTGCACGACATGGGGGCAGGTGTCCTCGTGACGGGTTCCGTCACGGTGGTCTCCGAGGCGCGCATGCTCATGGGCGCCGACAAGCGCAAGGGCGCGGGCCAGGCGCGATGACGTCCGAGTCGATGCCGCCGCAAGGCGCGTCCAGCGAGCCGCGCGACGAGCCGGCCGACGCCGCACCGCAGCAGCGCCCGCAGCGGCCCGCGACCCTGGTCTTTACGCAGGCGGTGCTCGTCCTGCAGGCCTTCGTCGCGCTGTTCGCGACGCTCGTGGCGTGGAGCTTTGCTCACAACGGGCTTCTCGACGCTCCGGCGGGCGGGGTCGCCGCCGGCGGAATCGCGCTCATGGTCCTGCTCGGCTATGCCGCGGGCAAGCAGAAGAAGCGCTGGGGACGAATCCTCGGCTGGATCCTGCAGGTGCCGATGCTGGTGGGCGGATTGCTCGTGCCCGCCATCGCCGTGATCGGTGCGGTGTTCCTCGGGATCTGGATCCTGGGGCTGCGACTCGGCTCCCGCATCGACCGTGAGCGCAAGGAACGTGACGACGCAGCCACGACCCACGCCGCGACGCCGGACGGCGCGCACACGCCAGGGGAGGCCACCGCGTGAGGTCCTCGTCGCTCGTGCGCCGCGTGACGATCGCGATCGTCCTCGGGGTGATCGGTCTGACCATGCTGATCTACGCGCTCGAGCGCACGTCGCTCATCAACTTCGCCGCCACGCACGACGGCACCGAGGCTGTCATCCCCACGCGCGTCTACGTCACCATGTTCGTCGGCCTCGCGGTGGTGAACCTCTGTGCGTTCTGGGCCCTCGACCACTGGGGGGCGTACCTGCGCACCCATCCCGAGGTCAAGCAGCTTCCCGTGTGGTTCCTGGTGCTGCTGATCGTGCTGCCGGGCGGCGCGCTCGTCACCTCCGTCGCGACCCACGCGGGCTACATCCGGAGCCTCGACGCGGTGCCGGTCGACCCCAACGCGGGGTTCGTCGCCTTCCAGGTAATCATGGCGGCGCTCGTGATCATCGCCCTCGTGCTGCTCGGCGCGCGGTGGGCGCCGGGGTACAAGCCGCGCGAAGCGCCCGCCCAGAACTGAGGTGCGGCACGCCCGACGGCCTGGCGAGCGCTGGCGGGGCCTCGCCGCCCGCCGTACCCTCCAGTCATGGGACGGCTCGTCTACTCGTATCTGGCATCGCTCGACGGCTACATCGCCGATGCGTCCGGCGCGTTCGACTGGGCGGAGCCCGACGAGCAGGTGCTCGCGTTCATCAACGAGCTGGAGCGAGGGGTCTCGACCTACCTCTACGGTCGTCGCATCTACGAGATGATGGTCGTCTGGGAGACGGATCCCGACCTCGCCGCCAGTTCGCCCATGAGCGGAGAGTTCGCCGGCATCTGGCAGCAGGCGGACAAGGTCGTGTTCTCGCGCACCATGGACGAGGTCGCCACCCGTCGCACCCGGATCGAGCGCGAGTTCGACCGCGCCACCGTCGAGGCGATCAAGGCGAGCGTCGACGGGGACCTGGCGGTGTCAGGGGCGACTCTCGCCGCAGTCGCGGCGCGGCTGGGGCTCATCGACGAGGTCCAGGTGTTCTTGGCCCCCGTGGTGGTGGGCGGCGGCCAGCGCATGTTCCCCGACGGCGTGTGGCAGGACCTCACGCTGCGTGACGAGCGCCGGTTCGACAACGGCATGGTGTGGCTGCGGTACGACGTGGCCCCGCCCGCCGGCACGGCCTCCTGAGGCGGAAGCGTCGCCTACGCCGGCACCTCGACCACGGACGTGACCACGAAGTCCTTCAGCACCTCGCGACCCGGCAGTCCGCCCAGTTCGAGCAGGAACGCATAGCGCACGCTCGCGGCCCCCGCTCGGGCGAGCATCTCGCCGACGGCGCTCGCGGTGCCGCCGGTCGCGAGCACGTCGTCGACCACGAGCACGCGCTTGCCCTCGAGCCCGTTGGGGCTGAGCACCAGCTCCGACGCACCGTATTCGATCGTCGCATCGGACTCGAGGAGGTCGCCGGGCATCTTGCCCTTCTTGCGCACCATCGACATTCCGATCCCGAGCGTCTGCGCGACCACGGGCGCGAAGATGAAGCCACGGGCGTCGACCCCCACGACGATGTCGACGGATCCTGGTGCGGGGGTGAGCGCGTCGCACGCCTCCCGGAACAGCGCGGGATCCGCGAGGATCGGGCTGATGTCGTAGAACAGGATTCCCGGAACGGGGAAGTCGGGGTGAGTGTCGAAGTGGGCGAGTGTGATCACGCGGACATCATCCCAGAACCCGCGCGAGCGATCCGGCAACAGCGGTTAGGCTCGTCGCCATGACCGAGACAACGCTCATCCTTGTGAAGCCCGACGGCGTCAAGCGCGGACTGTCGGGAGAGATCCTCCGTCGCGTCGAGGCCAAGGGCTACGTGCCCGTGGCGGTCGAGCTGCGCACCGCGACCCCCGAGCTGCTCGCCGAGCACTACGCCGAGCACGTGGGCAAGCCGTTCTACGAGCCCCTGGTCGAGTTCATGCTCTCGGGGCCGACCCTGGCCATCGTCGCAGAGGGGCAGGGCGTCATCCCCGGCTTCCGCTCGCTGGCGGGCGCCACCAACCCGACCGAGGCGGCCCCTGGCACGATCCGGGGCGATCTCGCCCGCGACTGGGGCCTCAAGGTCATGCAGAACCTCGTGCACGGCTCGGACTCCGAGGAGTCCGCCGCGCGCGAGATCGCCATCTGGTTCCCCGCCTTCCAGCGATAGAGCCGATGCGGGCCCGACCCGCCCGCCTCGGTCACCTATGCGCACCGAGCCTCTAGACTCGCCCACGTGCACCTCAAGACGCTGACGCTCCGCGGCTTCAAGTCGTTCGCGTCGGCGACCACTCTGGAGTTCGAGCCCGGCGTCACCTGCGTGGTGGGCCCCAACGGCTCGGGCAAGTCCAACGTGGTGGACGCTCTCGCGTGGGTGATGGGCGAACAGGGCGCGAAGACGCTGCGCGGCGGCAAGATGGACGACGTCATCTTCGCGGGCACCGCGGGACGCGCACCGCTGGGCCGCGCCGAGGTGTCGCTGACCATCGACAACACGGACGGCGCGCTGCCGATCGAGTACACCGAGGTCACGATCACCCGCACGCTGTTCCGCACCGGCGGGTCGGAGTATCAGATCAACGGTTCTCCGTGCCGGCTGCTCGACATCCAGGATCTGCTGAGCGATTCCGGCCTCGGCCGCGAGATGCACGTCATCGTGGGCCAGGGGCAACTCGACGCCGTGCTGCGCGCCACCCCCGAGGACCGCCGCCACTTCATCGAGGAGGCCGCTGGCATCCTCAAGCACCGCAAGCGCAAGGACAAGGCGTTGCGCAAACTCGACGCGATGCAGGCGAACCTCACGCGCGTCACCGACCTCACCGCCGAGCTGCGCCGCCAGCTGGGGCCGCTCGGGCGCCAGGCCGATGTCGCCCGCCAGGCGCAGCGCATCCAGGTCGACGTGCGCGATTCCCGCGCGCGGCTGCTGGCCGATGACATCGCGCAGCTCGAGGCGCGCTTCTCGCAGGAGAGGGCCGATGAGTCGGCGCTGCTCGAGCGGCGCGCGGAGGTCGACAAGGCGCTTGGCGACGCCCGGTCGCGGCTGGCCGACCTCGAGCGCGCATCGGCCGAGGCCACGCCGGCCCTGACCAAGGCGAACGACACGTACTACCGGCTCAGCGCGATCCGCGAACGGTTGCGCAACCTCTCGTCGCTCGCCGAGGAGCGGCTGCGGATGCTCGGCAACGCCACGCAGGAGGCGCCGCCGCGCGACCTGGTCGACCTCGACGAGCAGCTGGACCGTGCGCGCGCCGCCGCAGCGGAGCTAGATGCGGAGGTGGCTGCCGCCGCGACCGCTCTCGAGCAGGCGGAGCAGGGCCGCCGCGATGCGGAGCAGGTGGCGGAAGAGTCCGAGCGTCACCTCGCGAACCTGCTGCGATCCGTGGCCGACCGTCGGGAGGGCGTTGCACGCCTCGCCGGCGACGTGTCCGCGCGCCGGTCGCGCGTGGAGGCGGCCGAGGCCGAGATCGGTCGCCTGCGGGAGTCCCTCGCGGACGCCCAGAAGCGAGCGCATGAGGCGACCACGGAGTTCCAGCACCTCGAGACGCAGGTGGCGTCGGTGGAGCAGGGCGAAGAGGATCTCGACGACGCTCACGAGGCCGCGACGGAGGAGTGGGACGAGGCCAAGGCCGCTCTCACGGACCTCAAGGACCGACTCAACACGTCCATGCGCGAGCGGGACACGTGGGCGGCGAAGGTCGAGGCTCTCGAGCTGTCGCTGGCGCGCAAGGACGGCGCGGGCGCGCTGCTGGCGTCAGGGTCGCGGTCGGTGCGAGGCACGGTGGCCGCGCACCTCGAGGTCAGTGCGGACGCGGAGGACGCGATCGCCGCCGCGCTCGGCCCGCTGGCCGATGCGCTCGCCGTCGACTCCGTCGAGGATGCGGTCGATGCGATCCGGTGGCTGCGCGACGAGGATGCCGGGAGGGCGCGGTTCCTGGTGGCGGATTCCAGCGCCACCGTCGACAACCCGACGGTGACGCTGCCCAGCGGCGCCGCGTGGGCGTCCGACCTGGTGTCAGGCCCGGCCGGAATCGTCGACACCGTGCGCGCACACCTGTCCGGAGTCGCGGTGGTGGACGATCTCGCCGCCGCCCGCGCACTCGTCGCCGTGCACCGCGAGGTCGTGGCCGTCACCCGCCGCGGAGACCTGCTGGGTGCCAAGAACGCCTCCGGCGGCGCCGGCGACGCCCCGAGCGTGCTGCACATGCAGGCGGCTCTCGACGAGGCCAAGCACAAGCGTGATCAGGCGTCCATCGTCGTGGAGAGCACCACGTTCGAGATCCGCGGCGCGGAGGAGCGCGAGTCCCAGGCCCGCACCCGCCACGAGATCACGCTCGAGCGGCTCAACGATTCGGACGCGCGCATGGCGGCTGTCGCGGAGCAGCTGGGCCACCTGAACGCGTCGGCGAGGGCGGCCCGCGCCGACGGCGAACGGCTCGAGACCCAGATCGTCGCGGCACAGGAGCGCATGGCCGAGCAGTCGGCGGAGCTCGCGAGCCTCGCCGAGCGGCTCGCCGCCGCGCAGGCCGAGCCCGAGCAGACCGAGGTCGACACCGCCGCGGCCCAGACGCGCCGCGACGAGGACGCGCAGGCGGCCGTGGCCGCCCGCGCCAAGGAGACCGAGGCACGGCTGTCGCTGCGCACCTCGGAGGAGCGGGCGCGTGCGCTCGCCGCTCGTGCCGAGAGCCTGGAACGTGCCGCCGTCGCCGAGCGCGACGCCCGCGCCCGCGCCGAGGCGGCGGCCCAGCGCCGCGAGCGCCAGGCGGTGGCGGCACGAGAGGTCATCGCCGGGACGGTCGACGCGCTGGCCGCGATCGACATCGCCGTCGCGCATGCGGACGACGCGAGGGCCGCCGCCGAGGCCGCTCGCTCCGAGCGCACCTCCGACCTATCCGAGGTGCGACGCGAGGTCGAGGGGCTCGCCGACGAGCTGCGCCGCCTCACGGACGAGTCCCACCGCGACGAGCTGGCCCGCGCGCAGGTGAAGGTGCGCCTCGAGCAGCTCGAGCAGCGCGCCGTCGACGAGCTCGGGATGGACCCCGCGAAGCTCGTGGAGGAGTACGGCCCGCACCTGCCGGTGCCCGTGCACTCCGAGGACGGGGACGGCGAGCCCGACGAGGATGGCGAGCAGCGCACCCAGCCCTACATCCGCGAAGCCCAGGAGAAGCGACTGCGCTCTGCTGAGCGCGCGATGAAGCAGCTGGGACAGGTCAACCCGCTCGCTCTCGAGGAGTTCGCGGCACTCGAGGAGCGCCACAAGTTCCTGCAGGACCAGCTGAGCGACATCAAGAAGTCCCGTGAGGACCTGATGGAGATCGTGCGCGAGATCGATGAGCGCGTCGAGCGCATCTTCGTCGACGCGTTCGAGGACACGCAGGCCCAGTTCGACATCATCTTCCCGCGGCTGTTCCCGGGGGGCGAGGGCAAGCTCGTCCTCACCGACCCGTCGAACATGCTGGAGACCGGCATCGAGGTCGAGGCCCGTCCCGCAGGCAAGAAGGTCAAGCGCCTGTCGCTGCTGTCCGGTGGCGAGCGTTCCCTGACGGCCGTGGCGCTGCTCGTCGCGATCTTCAAGGCGCGCCCCAGCCCGTTCTACGTCATGGACGAGGTCGAGGCCGCGCTCGACGACGCCAACCTGGGCAGGCTGCTGGAGATCTTCACTGAGCTCAAGGACGACTCGCAGCTGATCGTGATCACGCACCAGAAGCGCACCATGGAGATCGCCGATGCGCTCTACGGGGTCACGATGCGCGGCGACGGCGTCACGACGGTCATCAGCCAGCGGCTCACCGACGAGGACGTCGCCTGACGCTGCCCGTCCCGCCCGTGGTGGCTACTCGCCGCCACCGGGGACGATGCGCAGGTCGTAGTCCGCGGCCGTGCCGGTGAAGTAGGTGGTCACCGCGATGATCCACTGACCCTCCGGCACCGTCTGATCCAGGAGCGGGTCGAAGTCCGCGAGCACGTCGGAATAGGGGTTGCCGTCCGCCCACGCGAGCCGGTACGGCGCCTCATCGAAGCCCAGCACCTCGAGCACCAGGTCCTGGTCCGTCAAGGTCGCCGCCTGAATCGTCAGTCGTTGCGCCTGATCGTTGTCGAGGCACACGTAGGTCCGTTCGCCCTCGACCGTGAGGGTGTCTCCCGGCGCGACCGAGGCGCCATCGTCGCACACGTCCGGAGTGACGCCGGCGTGCATGCTGGTCGCCTCGCTCCGTCGGAACAGGTCGGCATCGTCGTCGTAGTAGATCTCGACCGCTCCCGTGGCGCCGCCGAGCCACGCGCTCGCCGCGACCATGTACGTGCCCGGCTCCAGCGCGAGGCTCGTCTCGGGGTCGAAGCCGATCGCATCGTCCGCCGTGCGCACGAGCGTCGCGTCACCGTCGTCGCTCGCCAGGTAGACGGCCATGGTGAGGTCGGGGGAGTCGATGTCGTCGGGGTCCTCGGAGGCGACGCCCACCTTGGCGAACACCGGCTCGTCGACCACCACGCAGGCGTAGTGCACGTCGCCGGCCGCGCTGGGGTCGAGCGTCGCGTCGGCGGCGCTGGAGTCGTCCACGACGGACACCGGCGCGTCGTCCGCGAGCTGCGGCACCTCCGCGCCGCATGCCTCGGCGGGCGGCACGGAGGCAGTGTCCACGCCCTCGCCGGGCGCGGGAGAAGCCCCGGGCTGCGGCGCGAACGTGGCGGTGTAGAGCAGGAAGGGCGGGTCCTCTCCCATGACGAGTCCCGTCACCTCGATCACGTAGCTGCCGGGCTCGAGCTCGACGCTGACTTCGGGATCCCACTCCGGCGCGCTCGCGGCGGACCCGAGCTGGGTTCCCGTCGCGTCGTACACCGCCAGCTCGATGGTGTCCGTGGGCTCGAGGGCCGCGGCGCCGATCGTGACCGAGGCCGCGGCGTCGAGCTCGAAGCAGGTGCGCGGCTCGGGCTGCACCACCTGGGTGTCCAGGTCGATAGACTGTCCCTCGACGCCAGCGCAGCCGTCACTCGCCTCGGTGGGGCCCGTCGTGGGCTCGACCGTCTCGGAGGAGCCCCCCAGCGTCACCAGCACCGCGATCAACGCGCCCGTAGCGACCACGGCTCCTGCCGCCCAGAGGGCAACCTTCCGGCCATGCCGCGCGTTGTCCATGCTGGGAGGGTAGCCGCTTGATCCCGTGCCGTCTGAGACGCTGCCGGGCGCGCCCTCCTGAGTGAATCTGAGTTGAATCTGAGTTCGGTGGCGAGTCACACTCTGTCCGAAATGTCCCACGAAGGAGACGTGATGCTCTCGTCCATGATCGGCCCGCTGTCGTTCGCCATTGTCCTCGCCATCGCCCTGATGCTGGCGGCCATGGTGGCCGAAGGTCGCGGCCGTCACCTCGCGCGTCTCGTGTTCGGCCTGCGGTCGCGCGAGAACCTCGCGGCCATTCTCGAGGATGCGCCCCGCGAGACGGGCGACTGGGAGCTCGTGGCACGCGTCGACTCCACTCCCGACCGGCCCGCGCCGGGCGCCCGCGCCGCGGCCTGGGCCGCCGACGCCGGGGCCAAGGCGTCGCGGGTCGTCGCCGAGCGCGCATCGGCCCTTGGTCGTCCGGAGGACGTCGTCGAGACGACGCCGCGCAGCGGCGAATTGGGCCTCGCGCGCCAGTAGGCGAACAGCGGCGAACACCTGACAGACTGACGCCATGGACGTCTCATGGATCCCCGGTTCTGCTGATCTCGTCGTCGTCATCGTCGCCGCTGTGGCGGTGCTGGGCGGCGCAGGTGCGTATCTCAAGAGTCGCCGCAGGAGCGGCGAACCCACGCAGCGCGGGTACGCCCCGTACCCCGTGGACGACGCCGCCGTGCGGGAGACCCCGGCTGAGCCCTCCGTGGTCACCGAGGCGCCCGAGTCTCCGGATTCGCGTCTGGCGCGCCTGCGCGCGCGCATCGGCGGCGGCCTCGGCGCGAGTCTGCTGGCGATCTTCTCGCGCGGCGCCTTGTCGCAGGACGACTGGGACGAGCTCGAAGAGACGCTGCTGCTCGCTGACGTGGGCGCCTCGGCCACCGACGACATCCTCGCCGGTCTCCAGGCGCGCCTGCGCGCCGAGCCGGACGGCGACCCGAGGACCATGCTGCGGGCCGTCCTGATCGAGACCATCGACCCCACTCTCGACCGCTCGCTGCGTCTCGCCGAGCCGGGTGCGGGGAAGTACGAGCCCATCGTCGTGGTCGGCGTCAACGGCGTCGGCAAGACCACCACTGTCGGCAAGATCGCGCGCATGCTCGTGGCAGAGGGGCATGCGGTCGTGCTGGCCGCCGCCGATACGTTCCGTGCGGCGGCCGCCGACCAGCTCGAGACCTGGGGCGCCCGCGTGGGAGTGCCGGTGGTCAGGTCGGACCGTGAAGGGGCGGACCCCGCGTCCGTCGCGTTCGAGGGGGCGGACCGCGCCCGCACGGACGGCGCCGACGTGCTGCTCGTCGACACCGCGGGCCGGCTCCAGAACAAGGCCGGACTCATGGACGAGCTGGGCAAGCTCGTGCGCGTGGTGACCAAGGTGAAGGAGCCGGTCGAGGTGCTGCTGGTGCTCGACGCGACCACCGGTCAGAACGGACTGGCCCAGGCTCGCGTCTTCGCCGAGGTGGCGCAGGTCACGGGCATCGTGCTGACCAAGCTGGATGGCACGGCGAAGGGCGGCATCGTGGTCGCGGTGCAGCGTGAGCTGGGCGTGCCCGTCAAGCTCATCGGTCTCGGCGAGGGCGCCGACGATCTCGCGCCGTTCGACGTCGAGCAGTTCGTCGACGGACTGCTCGGGTCCTGACCCGCCCGTCTGGCCTCGGGCCCCGCAACACACCTTTTACCGCAGCGCGGTTGATGTAACCGTACGGAAACACGGCGGAGGTTCAGGGGCAACATCCGTGCGGGAGGGTGACTCCTGACTCGCCGAGCGGGCGAGGGATACAAGGAGAAGCGAAACTATGGACAGCCCAAACGTTGCATGGCTGCTGACTTCCGCTTCGCTCGTGTTGCTGATGACGCCTGGACTGGCGTTGTTCTACGGTGGCATGTCGCGTCGCAAGTCGGTGCTCAACATGATGATGATGTCCTTCAGCGCCATTGGCGTTGTCGGCGTTCTGTGGGTGATTGTCGGATACTCAGTCTCGGCGGGCGACACCGTCGGCGGCTGGTTCGGCAACCCCGCGTCTGACTTCGGTATGCAGTCGATCTTCCAGTCGGGAGTCGACGAGGCCGAAGGTACGGAGGCCGACCTGATCCTGGCCGCCTTCGGCGCGACCTTCGCGATCATCACGGTCGCGCTGATCTCGGGTGCGGTCGCTGACCGCATGAAGTTCTCGGCATGGCTCGTGTTCGCGGCCCTGTGGGCCGTGATCGTCTACTCGCCGGTCTCGCACTGGGTGTGGGGCGGCGGTCTGCTCTCGTCGGACTACCTGTTCTCCGACCTGACTGCTCCGCAGGACATCGCGGGTGGAACAGTGGTCCACATCAATGCCGGTGTGGCCGCTCTTGTGCTCGTGCTGCTCCTCGGCAAGCGCAAGGGCTTCGGCAAGGAGCCCATGCGTCCGCACAACCTCACCCTGGTGATGCTCGGTGCCGCACTGCTGTGGTTCGGCTGGTTCGGATTCAACGCCGGCTCCTGGTGGGAGGCGGACGTGTTCGCCGCTCAGATCTGGCTGAACACCCTGGTGGCCACCGCCGCCGGTATGCTCGGCTGGCTGCTGCTGGAGAAGCTCCGTGACGGCAAGGCCACCTCGCTCGGCTCCGCATCTGGTGTCGTCGCAGGTCTGGTCGCCATCACCCCGGCCGGTCTCTCGGTCTCGCCGCTCGGCGCGATCACGCTCGGCTTCATCGCCGGTATCCTCTCCGCACTCGCGGTGGGGCTCAAGTACAAGCTCGGCTACGACGACTCGCTCGACGTGGTCGGCGTCCACCTGGTGGCTGGCCTCTGGGGCACGGTCGCCGTGGGTCTGTTCGCCACGGACGTCAACGCGTTCGGCGACGCCGGTCTGTTCTACGGTGGCGGTGCGAGCCTGCTCGTGTCGCAGATCATCGCTGCGGTCGTCGTGATGGCGTACTCCGCCATTGCTACGCTCATCATCGGACTGGCCATCAAGTTCACGATCGGTCTCCGCGTGTCCGACGAGGATGAGGTCGCTGGCATCGACTTCGCCGAGCACGGCGAGACTGCCTACGAGGAGGCGATCTAGTTATGAAGCTGGTCACTGCAATCATCCAGCCGCACCGCGTGGACGAGGTCCGTGCAGCTCTCGAGGCCGCAGGCGTCAAGGGCGTCACGGTCTCCGAGGCAGCGGGCTACGGCCGCCAGAAGGGCCACACCGAGGTCTACCGCGGTGCGGAGTACACGGTGGACCTGGTCCCCAAGACCCGACTCGAGGTCCTCGTCGACGACGCGGATGCCGCTGTCGTGACCGAGGCGATCGTCTCGGCCGCGCAGACCGGCAAGATCGGCGACGGCAAGGTCTGGACGGTCCCCGTGGACGACGTGGCTCGTGTTCGCACTGGCGAGCACGGCGCCGACGCCCTCTGATCGGTACCGTTCACTATCAATGAAGGACCAGATGGGCACTGCCTCTGAAGGTCCGCACGCTGAGGTCCCGCACCCCCACGGGGTGCGGGACCTCAAGCGTGAACGGGCCGCACTCGCCGATTCGCTCGTCAGCGCCGGAGTGACCGGGCCCGAACGCCGCACGGCGATCACGGACCTGATGCTCACGCGGCTGCGCGAGCACTGGGACGCCTCCGAGCCGCTCGCTGAGGGAGTGGCTCTGGGTGCGGTGGGGTCGATCGGCCGCGGCGACGCGGGCCCGTGGTCCGACCTCGACCTGGTGCTGATCCATGACGGGCGCACCCACTCCACGCAGGACGTCGCGGCGCTCGCCCAGCGGCTGTGGTACCCGATCTGGGACGCCGGGCTGGAGCTCGACTACTCGATGCGCTCGCTCACCGAGTGCCGCCAGGTGGCGTCGAAGGACCTCGCCGCCGCCGCAGGGCTCCTCGACCTGCATCCCGTCGCGGGGGACGCCGCGCTGGCACAGCAGGCGCGCTCGGCGATCTATCAGGACTGGCGTTCCGCCGCGCGCAAGCGTCTTCCCGAGCTGCTCGCCGCCTCGCGCCAACGCGCCGAACGCCACGGCGAGCTCGCGTACCTGATCGAGCCGCACCTCAAGGAGGCGCGCGGAGGCCTGCGCGACCATATGAGCCTGACCGCGCTGTCCGCGACGTGGCTGACCGACCGACCGCACGGCGCGGTCGATGAGGCCGGAATCCACCTCAAGGACGTCCGGGACGCGATCCAGATCGTGACCGGCCGGCCCGTGAACGTGCTGGGACGGCACATCGCCGACGAGGTGGCTGAGCTTCAGGGCTTCGATCACCCCGACGATCTGCTGGCGTCGCTCGCGGAGGCGGGCCGCACGGTCGCCTATGCCCTCGACACCACCGAACGAGGCGCGCGGCGTGCGCTCGAGCGCTCCGGCATCGGCTCGCGGGCGTGGAAGGCGCGCCGACGCGGCATCGCTCCTCGCCACGTCGAGGTGGCGCCCGGTCTCATCGACGTCGACGGCGAACTCGCGCTGGCTCCCCACGCGGAGCCCGGTGCCGACGCCTTGCTGCCGCTGCGCGCCGCCTCGACGGCTGCCACGACGGGGCTGAGCTTCTCGCCGCACCTGCTGGCGTCGCTGGCCCACACCCCGGACCTTCCCGAGCCATGGCCCGAGCAGGCGCGCGTCCACCTGCGCGATCTGCTGCGCGCGAGCCAGCACCTCATCGCGGTGTGGGAGGCAATCGATCTCCACGGTCAGGCGGTGCGCTGGGTCCCCGAATGGGACGGCGTCCGCAACCGGCCGCAGCGCAGCCCGGTGCATCGCTTCACGGTGGACCGCCACATGCTCGAGACGGTGGTGCTGGCCGGCAAGCACCGTCGCCACGTGGCCGACGGGGACGTGCTCCTGCTCGCGGCCTGGCTCCATGACATCGGCAAGCGGCCGGGAGCCACCAACCACTCTCTCGACGGCGCCGCGCTGATCCCCGCCATTGCTCGCCGGCTCGATCTGGCGCCAGCCGCCGCGCACGACCTCGAGCTGCTGGTGCGCGAGCACCTGACGCTCGCGGAGCTCGCGACCAAGGAGGATCCGGCCTCGCCCGCGACCGTCGCACGTCTGCTGGATGCCGTGGAGCATCGGCTCGATCTGCTCGATACGCTGCGCGCGCTCACCGAGGCCGATGCGCGAGCCGCCGGGCCCAAGGCGTGGACGACCTGGCGCGCCAGCCTGATCGACACGCTCACCGCGCACGCCCGGCGTGCGCTGGCTCAGTCGAACGGGCGTCGCGAGCGCGACGCCTGAGCACGCCCTCCTGGCAGTCGCTGAGTGCTGAGTTCGGGCCAAGAATCCGCACTCAGCGACTGATGGCGCGCGTCTCGTGGTCGGGCGTGCGGCCGATGCGCGGGCTGGGGCGCGATCAGACGCACCGTGAGGCGCCGGGTAGGCTGGTGGCCACGCTTTCCTCGAAGGGACACCTGTGTTCGCGAACCTCTCTGACCGCCTGACCTCCACCTTCCGCAACCTGCGGGGCAAGGGCAGGCTGACCGAGGCGGACATCGACGGCACCATCCGCGAGATCCGCCGCGCACTGCTCGACGCCGACGTCGCCGTGTCCGTCGTGAAGACCTTCACGGGCAACGTGCGCGAACGTGCGCTGGGCGTCGAGGTCTCCGGTGCGCTGAACCCGGGCGAGCAGGTCGTCAAGATCGTCAACGAGGAGCTCATCGCGATCCTCGGCGGCGAGTCCCGCCAGCTCCGCCACGCCAAGCACGGGCCCACGGTGATCATGCTCGCGGGTCTCCAGGGAGCCGGAAAGACCACCCTGGCGGGCAAGCTCGCTCACCACCTCAAGGAGCAGGGCCACACCCCGCTGCTGGTGGCGGCGGACCTGCAGCGCCCCAACGCGGTGAACCAGCTTCAGGTCGTGGGCGAGCGCGCAGGTGTGCCGGTGTTCGCACCCGAGCCGGGCGTCACGCGCGAGGGAGAGCGCGAGCGCGGCAACCCGGTCAAGGTCGCCAAGAAGGGTCTCAAGGAGGCCGAGCAGCGCCAGCACTCCGTGGTGATTGTGGACACCGCCGGCCGCCTGGGCGTCGACGCCGAGCTCATGAAGCAGGCCGCGGACATCCGCAAGGCGATCGAGCCGGACGAGGTGCTGTTCGTCATCGACGCGATGATCGGCCAGGACGCCGTCGCCACCGCGACCGCCTTCCAGCAGGGCGTGGACTTCACGGGTGTGGTGCTCACCAAGCTCGACGGCGACACGCGCGGCGGCGCGGCGCTGTCCGTGCGCGAGGTGACCGGCCGCCCCATCATGTTCGCCTCCACCGGCGAGAAGCTCACCGACTTCGAGGTCTTCCACCCCGATCGCATGGCGGGGCGCATCCTCGACATGGGAGACGTCCTCACCCTGATCGAGCAGGCCGAGAAGGCCTTCGACCAGGACGAGGCCGCCCGCATGGCGGAGAAGGTCTCGAAGGGCGAGGACTTCACCTTCACGGACTTCCTGTCGCAGATGCAGCAGCTCAAGAACATGGGCTCGATGAAGAAGATGCTGGGCATGCTGCCCGGCATGGGCGCGATGCGCGACCAGATCGAGAACTTCGACGAGCGCGAGCTGGTGCGCACCGAGGCGATCATCCAGTCGATGACGCCCCTCGAGCGCGACAACCCCAAGCTCCTGAACGGCTCCCGCCGTGCGCGCATCGCGCGGGGATCGGGCATGACCGTCGCGGACATCAACTCGCTGGTCAAGCGCTTCGAGCAGGCGCAGCAGATGATGCGCGCGATCAACGCCAACGGCGGCAACATGCCGCAGCTGCCCGGTCAGGGCGGCGGTCCCGGCGCGTGGGGCGGCATGCCGGGCGGCAAGAAGTCCAAGGGCAAGCAGGCGCCCCAGCGCAAGGTCAAGGGCAAGTCCGGCAACCCGGCCAAGCGCGCCCAGCAGGAGGCGGCGGCCAAGAACCGCGCCTCCAAGCAGGCGGCGCCCGGCAGCGCCTTCGGCCTGGGCAAGCAGGAGGACTTCGATCCGTCGTCCGTCGACGCGGACCTGAGCAAGTACCTCAAGTAGTGCCCGCACTCCACCTCACGGGGCCCGTCGTCGTCGGTGACGATGACGTCCGCGCCGAGGCGTGGGTGCTGGACGGGCGCATCACGTACGAGCGCCCGCGGCACGGCGGCGTGGTCACCACGGTGCCCGGCACCGTCATCCCCGGCCTGGTCGACGTCCACTGTCACGTGGGCCTGGACTCCGGCGGTGCGACGGACCGCGACCTGGCCGCCAAGCAGGCGACGGTGGACCGAGACGCGGGCACGCTGCTGATCCGCGACGCTGGCTCTCCGCTCGACACCTCGTTCGTGCACGAGCGCACCGACCTGCCGCGGCTGATCCGTGCCGCGCGGTTCATCGCGCGCCCCAAGCGATACCTGCGGCACTACGCGCGTGAGATCGAGCCGGAGGACCTGACCGCGGTCGCCGTCGACGAAGCCCGCAAGGGGGACGGCTGGATCAAGCTGATCGGCGACTGGATCGACCGCGAGGAGGGCGACCTCACCCCCTTGTGGAGCCCCGTCCAGCTGGCGGAGGCGCTCGCGGCCGTCCACGCGCAGGGAGCCCGGGCGACGGTCCACGCCTTCTCCCACGAGGCGATCGGCCCGCTGCTCGACGCCGGCATCGACTGCATCGAGCACGGCACCGGGATGACCGAGGAGCACATGCGCGTGGCGGCCGCCGCCGAAATCCCCGTGGTGCCCACGCTGCTGCAGGTGGATCAGTTCGCGGCCTATGCCGACGCGGGCGAGGCCCGGTTCCCGCGCTACGCCGAGCGGATGCGCGGCATGCACGCGCGCCGCTACGAGCAGGTGCGCGCACTGTGGGAGGCGGGCGTCCCGCTCCTGGTCGGGACCGATGCGGGCGGCACGCTGGGGCACGGTCTGCTTCCTCGCGAGGCGGCCGAGATCGTCAGGGCGGGCGTCCCTGCGGCCGATGCGGTGGCGGCGGCGAGCTGGCGCGCGCGAGCATTCCTGGGCGCGGACACCCTCACCGAGGGGGCCAGTGCGGACCTGGTGGTCTATGCGGACGACCCCCGCGAGGACATCGGCGCGCTCGCGAGCCCCACGCACGTGGTGCTGCGGGGGCACAGGGTCGCGTGATCGCGCCCGGGCGAATGCTGATGGTCTCCTGAGAATTCGCGGACGGGCGCTGACAACCGAGGGTCGCCCGGGGGATACTGACCGCGTTCCGCACGCGCACACCAGGGGAGAGACGTGACAGCAACGACGACGGGCATGCGCGCCCGGGCCGCCGAGCGCCGAGGGTGGTGGGTCGACGGCCTCGAGGCGGCGATGTGGCTCGCAAGCGCGTGCGGCATCGCGCTCATGATCGCCTCGGGCGGGCTGCTGGCCGAGTCCACCACGGACTGGTTCTACACCCTGGGGCGTGCGCTCGGGATCATCGCCGCGGTGCTGATGATGACGCAGGTGCTGCTCGCCTCCCGTGCGCCATGGGTGGAGCGCGCCATCGGCCACGACCGCGCAATCGCCCGGCACACCCGCATCGGCCCTGTCGCCATCATCCTGCTGTTCGTGCACCTGGCGCTGATGACCGGCATGTCGGGCATCTACGACGGGCGCTCCTTCGTGGAGCAGTCGCTGGCGTGGCGGGACTACGGATGGTTCATGCTGTTCGCGCAGATCGCCGCGGCCGCCTTCTTCGTGGTGCTCGTGACGTCCGTCGCGGCGGTGCGGCTGCGGGTTCCGTATGAGCGCTGGCACGCGGTGCACATGCTGGTGTATCTCGGGGTCGCATTCGCGGTGCCGCACCAGTTCCTCGAGGGCTCCACCTTCCGCTCGGGAGGCCTCGCGTGGTGGTTCTGGGCGACCCTGTGGACCGCGTCGATCGGCTCGTTCGTGGCATTCAGGCTGATCCGGCCGCTCGTGCTGATGCGGCGGCATGGGCTGACGGTGGAGACGGTGGAGTCCCGCCCGGACGGTTCCACCACGGTCACTCTCACGGGTCGGGAGCTCGAGCGCCTGCGCGCCAGCGCCGGCCAGTTCTTCCTGTGGCGGTTCCTCGCGCCGGGGCTGCGCACGCAGTCGCACCCGTACTCGCTCTCGGCCGCCCCTCGCGACCGCCTGCGCATCACGGTGAAGGCCTCGGGCGATGGTTCGGCACGGGTGCGCGCTCTCGAGCCCGGCACCCGCGTGCTCGCCGAGGGTCCGCTCGGGGTGTTCACGCATGCGACCAGGACCGGCGACGCGCTGCTGCTGGTCGCAGCAGGCATCGGCGTCACACCCGTGCGAGCCATGCTCGAGGAGGCGGAGCCAGGGGACGACGTCACCGTGGTGATTCGGGCGCGCTCGCGCGACGAGGCGCCGCTCCTGGAGGAGATCGAGGCGCTCGCTGCTGACCGGGGGGCGCGGCTCGAGCTGATGCTGGGACCGCGCGGGGACACGTGGGGGACGCGCGAGCGGCCCGGCGTGCTCGGCGATCTCGTCGAGCGGACGGGCGATACCGATGTGTACATCTGCGGGCCGCGTCCGTGGGCGCTGCAGGTCGAGGCCGATGCGAAGGCGGCGGGCATTCCGCCCCACGCCGTGCATCGCGAAGAGTTCGGGTGGTGACGGGATGAGGACATCGCGAGCGGTGATGGTCGGCGGAGCGTCGGCAGTCATCCTGACGGCGGGGTGGGCCGCGGCGCCGAGCCCGCTGGAGGAGCTGTCGCCAGGGGAGGAGCCTTCGACCGGGGAGGAGCCTGCGGCCGCGCCGACCGAGGACGCGCCTGACAACGACGCCGCGCCCGACGACGATGCGACGGGCGACAGCGCCGAGCAGACCATCGACGGACCGGTCGTCACCAACATCCGCGGCGACTACCAGGTGCGGCTGCACGTGGTCGACGGCGAGGTCGTTGACGTCGAGTTCCCCGTGGCGGGGACGGAGGCCGCTGAGTCGCGGCGCGTCAATGGGATGGCGTTGCCGGTGCTGGAGGAGCGCTTCCTCGAGGCGCAGAGCGCCGACGTCGAGTACGTGTCTGGCGCCAGCTACACGTCGCCCGCGATGGTCGAGTCCGCGCAGGCGGCGTTCGACGACGCAGGGCTGTAGGGCATGGCGGCCTCCCGCACGGTCACCGCGATGACCATGGACTTTCGCCTGGAGGCGGAGGGGGACGTCGCTCCCGAGTCGCTCGACGCGGTGATGAGCCACGTCGAGTCCGACCTGAGGTGGGTCGACGACGTGTTCTCTCCGTATCGTGAGGACTCGTGGATCTCGCGCCTGTCGCGGGGAGACTGCGGAGTGGGTGATGCGCCTCCTGCCGTGGCCGAGGTGCTCGACCTGTGCGAGCGCTTCCGCGACGAGACCTCGGGGGCTTTCGACGCGCGCAGTCCCTCCGGCGCGATCGACCCCACCGGCATCGTCAAGTCCTGGGCGATGGAGCGGGTGCGGTGGCGGCTCGGACTGCTCGGAGCATCCGGGTGGCTGTGGGGATGTGCGGGCGACGTCGTCGTTCACGGCCGTGGGCCGGCCGACGGCGGCTGGCGCGTCGGGATCGCGGACCCTCGCGGCGACGCTGCAGCGTTGTCCTCGGCGCCGATGGTGAGCACGACCGTGCTCGATGCCCGCGCATCGGCCCTCGCCACGTCCGGCGACGCGCACCGACCGGGCCACATCTGGGACCCGCGGACGGGGTCAGCCGCGACGCACTACACGCAGGTCAGCGTGCGGGGGAGCGACCTGGTCGCGTGCGACGCCTGGGCGACCGCGATCGTCGCCGGAGGGAAGCGGACGCTGAAGCTCGCCGTCGATAACGGTATCGATGTGATGGCGCTGCGCACCCTCGAGGGCAAGGTGCACGCGCAGTCGAGCCCCGGTTGGGAGCGCGCACGGGCGTGATGCGGCATTCTCAATCTTGCGCTAGATTGACGGGCACACGGCTGAGCCGAGGGGAAATCGATGGCAACGATGAACAATCCCCGGCGGGCATTGGTGCTCGCTGGCGCGTTGGTGCTCGCAGCATGCGAGCCCGCGGCATATGACAGCGCGCCTGCGCAAGCGGAGCTGCAGACGGACGTCTCGACCGCGGCGGACTCGTCAGCGATCGACGCAATCGAGGGCGGAAGCGACGCGAGCGACACCGCCGATTCCGCGTCGACTCTGGTGTCCGAGGGCCTTCATCACCTCGTGGCGATGTCCGGAGAGCCGGGCGACGACGGCGCCCTCGGGGCAGGCTGCGCGGACGAAGAGGCGGAGACCCTGCCCGACGGCGACTGGTACGCGTTCGTCGTCGACTACGACGAGTTCCGCGTCACCGTGGACGTCGCATGCGTCTACGGTCCCGGCACGGAGCAGTTCGAGGCGTATGCCGCGACCGAGACCGACGAGGACGAGCGCGGCGTGCTGGCGAATCACGTCGTCAACAACGATGTGGTGCACGAGCGCACGCTGCGGATCGCCGCGGGCGCGGAGGCGTTCCTGGCGTCCACCCAGTGGGAGCCGATCACCGCAGCGGGCTTCCCGCAGGCGACGAACGCCCCAGGCACGGGGGACAACCGCGGGGTGTGGCTGCGGCTCGAGGACGGCGTCGTCACCGCGGTCGTGCAGCCGTACATCGCAGGCATCGCCGCCGGCTGACGCGCGCCGTTGCTCGCGAGGTGACGGATCTGGCACAATAGGGGGCTGGTCGTAGCGGCCCTCTACCCGCCACGGCTATTCGTCTTGCCAGCAACCGCTGCCCACCTTTCCCCGGGTGGCGTGCGCCGGCTCACACCGAATACACAAGGAGAAGCCATCATGGCTGCAAAGATTCGCCTCAAGCGCTTTGGCAAGAAGAAGGCCCCGTTCTACCGTGTCGTCGTGATCGACAGCCGCGCCAAGCGCGACGGTCGCGCGATCGAGGAGATCGGCATCTACCACCCCCTCGCGAACCCCTCGGTCATCGAGATCGACTCCGAGCGTGCGCTGTACTGGCTCGGCGTGGGCGCCCAGCCCTCCGACCAGGTCCGCAAGCTGCTGACGCTCACTGGCGACTGGGGCACGTTCAAGGGCGACAAGGACTCGAAGAGCACGGTCGAGGTGGCCGCAGGCAAGCTGTCGCCCGCTGACCAGATCCAGGCCAACTCCGACGCCGCTGAGAAGCTGAAGGCCGAGAAGGCCGCTGCCGACGAGAAGGCCAAGCAGGAGGCCGATGCGGCCGCCAAGGCTGAGGCCGATGAGGCGGCGAAGGCTGAGGCCGAGAAGGCTGCCGTCGCCGATGCCGCGCCTGCCGAGGATGCTGCCGCTGCAGCGCCCGCGTCCGACGAGGCCACTGGGCCGGCTGAGCCGGAGCCCGCTTCCGAGGACAAGTAGCGATGGTCGTCGACGCGCTGGAGTTCCTGATCAAGAGCATCGTCCGCAACCCGGATGATGTCACCGTGACGGAGCGCGATGGTCGCCGCGGCACCACGCTGAACGTCGTCGTCAACCCGGAGGACCTTCCTCGCGTGATCGGCCGTCGTGGCCGCACCGCGACGGCGATCCGTACGGTCATCGACGCCATCGCGCGTGATGACGTCCGCGTCAACATCGTCGACGTCGACTGACGCCACGCACGCGACAAGGGCCCCTGCCGCGCACCGCTTGAATCCAAGCCGTGCGGCAGGGGCCCTTTCGCGTGCCTGCTCCGCGCTGTGCAGTCTGTGCACTGACGATGTGCTGGCTCGTCAGTCCGGAAGCCCCCGATGCAGGTCCTGCACGGACGCACAGCCGAGACGCCCGTGCACTCCCTGCGGTCGACCGCGCCGTACCCTGGGTGCCATGAAACTGACTGTCGCGCGCATCGGCCGTGCCCACGGACTGAAAGGCGAGGTCAGCGTCGAGCTGCACACGGACATCCCCGAGGAGCGGCTGGTGCCGGGCGAGGCGCTTGAGACGGAGCCCGCCGCCGCAGGACCGCTCACCATCGAGTCCGTGCGCACGCAGTCCGGTCGCTGGTACGTCCGCTTCGATGAGGTCACCACGCGCGAGGGAGCCGACGCCGTGCGCGGCGTCGAGCTCGTCATCGACGCAGAGGAGTCCGACGAGGACGACGCGTGGTTCGTCCACGAGCTGGTCGGTCTGGCGGCGGTGCGCCCCGACGGCGAGAAGCTCGGCGAGGTTGTGGACCTGCTGTCGATGCCCGCCCAGGATCTGCTGGTCATCAAGCAGCCCGACGGCCACCGCGCGATGGTGCCATTCGTCGAGGAGTTCGTGCCCGAGGTCGACATCGACGCCGGCACCGTGACGCTCACGCCTCCGTACGGGCTGCTCTCGGGTGAGACGCCTGAGGCCACCGGCGAGACCCACGGGGCGAGTTGACCGTGCGGATCGACGTCCTGACGATCTTCCCCGAGTTCTTCCAGGTGCTCGACGTGTCGCTGCTGGGCAAGGCCCGCCAGGCCGCGCTGGTCGACACCCACGTGCACGACCTGCGGGACTGGACCCACGACGTCCACGGGACCGTGGACGACGCGCCCTTCGGCGGCGGCGCCGGCATGGTCATGAAGGCCGATGTGTGGGGTGCGGCGCTCGACGACGTCCTGCAGCCCGGCGCCCACCTCGTGATCCCCAGCCCGGCCGGCACACGGTTCACGCAAGGACAGGCCGCGGAGCTCGCCACCGAGAGTCAGCTGGTGTTCGCCTGCGGGCGGTACGAGGGCATCGACGCGCGCGTCGCCCAGCACTACGCCAAGGCGGGCTTCAGCGTGAGCGAGGTGTCGCTCGGCGACTACGTGCTCAATGGGGGAGAGGTCGCGGCCTTCGCGATGATCGAGGCGATCACGCGGCTCATCCCCGGCTTCATGGGCAACGCGCAGTCGATCGTCGAGGAGAGCCACTCCGATGGCCTGCTCGAGTACCCCAGTTACACCCGTCCCGCCTCGTGGCGCGGTCTCGACGTCCCTGAGGTGCTGTTGAGCGGTCACCACGCGAAGATCGCGCAGTGGCGACACGATCAGCAGCTCGCGCGCACGCGTGAACGACGCCCCGACCTGCTCGGGTAGGAATCGCGCCGCGCACGGGCGGCGCCTGTGGCATAATTGCTCCTCGGTGCGTGCGGCGCTCTTGCCTGCCACAGGGGGTCGAGCGAAATCCGCTGCGCACAGCAACCATCAGATGCCGCAAGGCAGATACCGTGCAGGACCTGTGGCGTGCGCGAGGAGAAGAATCTCATGCAGAAGCTTGACCACATCACCGCGGGCCAGCTCCGCGACGACGTGCCGGACTTCCGTCCCGGTGACACCGTCAAGGTGCACGTGAAGGTCGTCGAGGGCACCCGCTCGCGTATTCAGATCTTCCAGGGCGCCGTCATCGGCCGCCAGGGCCAGGGCATCGGCGAGACCTTCACGGTCCGCAAGGTGTCGTTCGGCGTGGGCGTGGAGCGCACCTACCCGGTGCACACCCCCACGATCGACCACATCGAGCTCGTGAGCCGCGGCGACGTCCGCCGCGCGAAGCTGTACTACCTGCGCGACCGCCGCGGCAAGGCTGCGCGCATTCGCGAGAAGCGCGAGAACTGACATCAGCGACACTGACGGCGCACCGGCGGTAGGGCAGCAGCCCTCCGCCGGTCGTCGTCTGTGGGGGTGGGGCAAAGAGCTCCTCATCATCGTGGTCAGCGCTCTCGTGCTGTCGCTGGTGCTCAAGACCTTCTTCTTCCAGTCGTTCTGGATTCCCTCGGGATCCATGGAGCCCACGCTTCAGTTGAACGACCGCATTCTCGTGACCAAGTGGCGTCCGGGCGTGCTGGACCTGCGCCGCGGAGACATCGTGGTCTTCAAGGATCCCGGTGGCTGGCTCGAGCCCGTCGACAACTCGGATGACACGCCCCTCGAGGCGGCAGGCAAGACCGTGCTGACGTTCACCGGACTGCTTCCCGAAGATGCGGGCGAGCACCTCGTCAAGCGCGTGGTGGGACTGCCCGGCGAGACCATCGAGTGCTGCGACGCGGACGGACGTCTGCTCGTGGACGGCGAACCGCTGCACGAGGACTACCTCGTCGACGGCATCGTTCCCTCCGAGACCGACTTCACCACCACCGTGCCCGCGAACTATGTGTGGGTGATGGGCGACAACCGCCCACACTCAGCCGACTCGCGTGCTCACCAGGGCAATCCCGGTGGCGGCTCCGTGCCGATCAGCTCGATCGTGGGCACCGCCTTCGTGACGGTGTGGCCGCTCCAGCAGTGGCAGACGCTCGGCAACCCGTACGAGAACCCGGACGCCGTCGAGGACTGATGCCGGTCTCGCTGGCACGTGAGGCGTCCCTGTGGGACGCCGGCGCCACCGTGGTGGCCGGGATCGATGAGGTGGGCAGGGGAGCGCTGGCCGGCCCCGTCTCCGTGGGTGTCTGCGCCGTCGAGCGGTGCGACGCCTGGCCAGACGGCCTCGCGGACTCCAAGGAGCTGTCCCTCCCCAAGCGTCTGGCGATGGCCGATGCGCTCGCCACCTTCGCGGGGGCCGGCTTCGGGCTGGCGCGGGCCGTGGGCCACGCCAGCCCCGCGGAGATCGACGAGCACGGCATCATCGCGGCGCTCCGGCTCGCGGGCATGCGCGCGCTCGGCACGATTGCCGATGCCGGCGTGACCGTCGACGCGGTGCTCCTCGACGGCAAGCACGACTGGCTCACCCCGCCGCCCGTGACCCTGTTCGACCAGCCCCCACGCGCATCGGCCGGTGTGCCGGTCCCGCCCGTCACGATGGTGATCAAGGGAGACGGTCTGTGCGCATCGATCGCTGCCGGGTCCGTGATCGCGAAGGTGGAGCGCGACGCGATCATGACCGCGGCTCACCGTGACCACCCCGAGTACGGCTGGGACGGCAACAAGGGATACGGCGCCGCGAGCCACCTCGACGCGATCCGCGCTCTCGGGCCCACGCCGCTGCATCGCCGCAGCTGGAAGCTGCCCTCCTGACCGCAGTCGCCGGGGATGGTCCCGGCGCGCCGGATGCGCGCATCGGCCGTCTGTGTCCATGATGGTCCGGTGAGCAGCGAGGACCTCGAGAACTATGAAACCGACGCCGAGCTGGCGCTGTACCGCGAGTACCGCGATGTGGTGGGCCTGTTCCAGTACGTCGTCGAGACGGAGCGACGCTTCTACCTGTGCAACAAGGTGGACCTGCAGGTGCGCGCGTCTGGCGGCGACGTCTACTTCGAGGTGACCATGACCGATGCGTGGGTGTGGGACGTGTACCGCTCGGCGCGGCTGGTGCGCAACGTGCGCGTGGTGACCTTCAAGGACGTCAACATCGAGGAGCTGTCGACCGACGATGGCGCGATTCCCGACATCCGCCACCTGAGGCCGCGCTAGCGCCACTTGACAGTTCGTTGCACACTCTGCAAATATGCAGACTATGCAACAGACTGAGCTCGTGGCTGTCCGCGCGCCCGACGCCGCATCGGACACCAAGCCCGAAGGCCTGCGCGAGCGCAAGCGCCGCGAGACCCGCGACGCCACTCGGCGTGCGGCGATCGCACTCGGCCTCGAGCACGGGTACGACGCGGTGACGGTCGACATGATCTGCGATGCCGCCGGCATCTCGCCGCGGACGTTCTACAACTACTTCCCGAGCCGCGAGACCGCGGTGCTGGGGGAAGGCAAGCCGATGCCCGACGAGGCTCAGGTCGCCGCGTTCGTCGCCGCCACCGGCGTCTCCGACGTCGAGGCGTTCGCGGTCATGATGGCCGAGGTGTGGACGGACGCGGAGCCCGACCGCGAGCTGTTCCGTCAGCGCCGCCGCCTCCTCGACGCCACGCCAGAGCTCGCGGCGCTCAACATGATGCGGATCACCGAGGCCAGGGCGCAGTACGCCGAGATCGTGCGTCAGCGCCTCGACGCGACCCGTCCGGGTCTCTCGGATGCGGACGCTGAGATCGAGGCCGCCATGGCCGTGTCCATCGCCATGGGCGCGCTTCAGGTGGTGGCTCGCGGCTGGCTCGCCGGCGACGGCGAGGCCCCGCTCGCCTCGCTCATTCACGACTACTTTCCCCGCGTGCGGCGCCTCACCCAGGCGCCGACCGCGTGACGCACGCCGCCCGACCGGCGGCAGAACAGACGAGGAAATGACGGTGTCCCACCCCACGCACACCCGAGACCAGACGCCAGCCGAGACGCCCGACCGGCGCCAGCTGCTGCTGATGTTCATCGGCCTCATGACCGCGATGCTGCTCGCGGCGCTCTACCAGACCATCTTCGCGACTGCCCTGCCCACGATCGTGGGCGAGCTCGACGGCGTGGATCGCATGCTGTGGGTGACGACCGCCTACATTCTGGCGGCGACGGTCACCATGCCCATCTACGGCAAGCTCGGCGACCTGTACGGCCGCAAGGGGCTGTTCATCACGGCGATCGGGCTGTTCTTGGCCGGCTCGGTGGTGGGCGGATTGGCCCAGGGCATGGACTCCCTGATCGTGGGCCGCGTGATCCAGGGCCTCGGCGGCGGCGGGCTGTTCGTGCTCGCGCAGGCGATCATCGCCGATGTCGTGCCGGCGCGAGAGCGTGGCCGCTACATGGGGGTGATGGGTGGCGTGTTCGCGTTCGCGACTCTGACGGGGCCGCTGCTCGGCGGCTGGTTCACGGAGTCCATCGGATGGCGTTGGGTGATGTGGTTCAACCTCCCGCTTGGTGCTCTCGCGATCGCCTCTGCGGTGCTCTTCCTCAAGATTCCTGCACGTCCCCGCGCCGGGCGCAGGATCGACGTGGGCGGGATGGTCCTGCTCACGATCGCCTCGACGTCGCTGGTGCTCATGACGAGCTTCGGCGGCCACCAGTACGCGTGGGGGTCGCCGCAGATCATCGGCCTGATCGTGCTCACGGCCTCGGCCGCGCTGGCGTTCGTGGCGGTGGAGCGCCGCGCGAGCGAGCCGGTGATTCCGCTCGCGCTATTCCGCCGCCGCAACTTCGTGCTGCCCACGGCCGCCGGCCTGCTGGTGGGTGTCGGCATGTTCGGCACCGTCGGCTACATGCCCACGTACCTGCAGATGGTCGCGGGCGTGAGCGCCACCACGGCTGGACTGCTGATGGCCCCCATGATGGGCGCGATGCTCGTGACGTCCATCACCGCTGGCCGGGCCGTCACGCGCACCGGTCGCTACAAGGTGCTGCCGATCGTGGGGTCGGTGTTCATCGGGGCGGGCCTGTACCTGCTGTCGACCCTGACCGCGGACGGCGCCCTGTGGCACGTGTGCGCGTACCTCGCGGTCCTCGGCACCGGCCTGGGGCTGTCGATGCAGATCCTGGTGCTGGTGGTGCAGAACACCTTCCCGGTGTCGATGGTGGGGACGGCCACGGCGTCCAACAACTACTTCCGGCAGATCGGCGCCTCGCTCGGCACCGCGATCGTGGGCGCCCTGTTCACGGAGCGCCTGGTCGGGCTGCTCGCCGACCGGCTGCCCGCCGGCGGGGGAGCGCTCGAGGGTGGGACGAACTCGCTCACCCCCGCGCTCGTGCAGCAGCTGCCGGACGCACTGAGCGACGTGATCGTGGGGGCGTACAACGACGCTCTCACGCCGGTCTTCCTCCTGATGGTGCCGCTGTCGCTGGTGTCGTTCGTGCTGCTGCTCTTCGTGAAGGAGGCGCCGTTGGCGACACGGATCGAGCGCGAGATCGATCGCGACGCGCCGGTGCCTGCTGAGGCCTCCGCAGGCCCGGCTAACCGCGACCCGGCGCTGGTCCCCGCCCGCCCTTCGACGTAGGAACGTGAGGACTCATCGTCCCGTCCCCGCGTCTCCGGGAGGAAGCACAGGACTCCCGCAGGCGTGCGCGTCGGTAGGTTGCAAAGAAAGTCTTGCAAAGAAGTCTTTGCAAGGATATCGTCGTGCACATGACCACACCTCAGCGTCGACTCGACGCCGCAGCACTCAAGGGACTCGCGCACCCGCTGCGCGTCGACATCCTCGACAGCCTGGCCATGGCGGGTCCCGCCACCGCCTCGCTGCTCGCGGACCGGCTGGGGGAGTCCTCGGGCGCCACCAGCTACCACCTGCGCCAGCTCGCGCGGCACGGCTTCGTCGAGGAGGACCCCGATCGCGGCACCGGGCGTGAGCGGTGGTGGCGCATGGTTCCCGGCGGCCTGACCCTCGCGGCGACGGACATGCGCGAGGACCGCGCCGCCATGGACTCCACCATCCTGGTCGCGCGCCAGTTCGCGGATCAGCGCGCGCGCCACGTCGACACGTTCCTGCGGCGCGGCGAGGCGGAACTCGGTCCCGCATGGGTCGACTCGTCGATGCTGATCTCCGCGAGCGTGCGGATGACGGCGCACGAGCTCGACGAGCTGACCGACGCCGTCGAGGCGTTCGTCTCCGAGCGGCTCACGCCCTTCCGAGACCGCGAGGAACCGCCCGAGGCCAAGGTCGTCGCGCTGCACGTGAATGCCTTCCCGGTGGTCGGCGTGGACGGGGACGGGTCATGAGCGCCGCCGCGACCCGGGTCGCTGCCACGGACCCGTCTGCGAACGACTCGTCGTCGAAGGGGCCGGCTCTGGGCAAGGACTTCGGGAGGCTCTGGGGCGCGGCCATCGGCTCCAATCTGTCGGACGGCATCGCGCGGCTCGCGATACCCCTGGCGGCCGTCGGACTGACCACGGACCCGATCGCGATCGCCGTGCTCACCGCGCTTGCATATGTCCCCTGGCTGATCTTCGGCGTGCCGTCCGGAATGATCGTCGACCGCGTGGACCGTCGACACGCGATGGCCGCCGCCTCGGTGGTGCGCGTGGTCGCCGCCGCAGGGGTCGCGCTCGCGATCGCCACGGACCAGATCACGCTGTGGGTGCTCGCCGCCGCCGTGCTGGTGTTCGGACTGGGGGAGACGCTCTTCGACAACGCCACCAACGCGGTGCTGCCGTCACTGGTGCGCCGCCGCGGCCTCGACAAGGCCAACGGCCGCATTCAGGCCGCCCAGGTGGGCGTGGACATGTTCGTCGCCCAGCCCGTCTCGGGCGTGCTGTTCTCGCTGGCGATCGTGCTGCCCATGGTCGTCAGCGGGGCCGGCTACCTGATCGCGGGCGCCCTGGTGCTGCTCCTGCCGGCGACAGCCGCGCGGGCAGGTCGGTCTGAACTTCCGGCGGCCGATGCGGGGGACGGCGACCGATCCGGCGAGGCTCCGGCTGCGGTCCCGCTGCGCGCGGCGCTGGGCTTCCTTTGGCGTCACCGCTACCTGCGGTCGATGGTGCTGGTCACCTCGCTCGTGGGTGGGTTCCTTGCCTTCGCGCAGGCGATCACCGTGCTGCTGTTCGTCGATCACTACGGAGTGACCGCCGAGCTCGTGGGCATCGTCACCGCCGGCATCGGGCTCGGCGGCGTCGCGGGCGCGCTGACGGCCGGTCGCGTAGTGGTGCGCCTGGGCCGCGGCAGGACGATGCTGGGAGCGGCGATCGCCGGTGGGGTGGGACTCGTCGGCGTGGGGCTGGCGCCCAACGCGTGGGTCGCCGTCCTGGCGTACTCGGCGAGTGCGTATGGCATCGCAATGTGGAACGTCCCGTGGGGGTCGCTGCGGCAGTCGATCATCCCCGGGCACATGCTGGGCCGCGTGCTCGGCGCCGCGCGCACCGTCACGTGGGGTCTCATGCCGGTGGCGACGATGCTGGGCGGCTGGGTCGCCCGCGTCGACCTGCAGCTGCCCTACCTGATCGGCGGCGCGGGAACCGTGCTGGTGTCGCTGATCGCCGGTCGGCTGCTCCTTAGCGCCGATGCGCACATGCCCGCTGACGACAAGAACGACACGGACGCGACGCAGGTGGTCTCCGACGCCGAACCTGTGGAGGAGGTGCGTCCCGCCGGAGCTGGCGTCACGGTGCCCCAGGCTCCTCGACGTTCTTGACTGGTGGAGGCGCTCGGCCGGTCCGCGAATTCTCAGTGACTACCGATCGGCGGCCGAGAACTGCTTCTTCAGAAGAGGTTCACTTCTCCGGCTTCACATAGTCGCGCGCAGCGGTGGTGAAGGCGCTCATGGCACCCTCGAGCCTATCTTCTTGGGGCCCGAGGTCGAAGTTGCTCCATGTCGGCACATCGGCCCAGACGACTTCCGCCATCTCGTCCCAATACGCGCCGAAGGCCTCCGCATCGAACCCACCGCCATCGGCGCTCGTCTTCACGATCGCACGTTGGATCTCGTCGCTGACGAGGCTACTCACCAAAGAGGAGTCCATGTAGGCGCTGACCACCCGCTGACCCGGCTCGACGAGGGCCTCCGGGATATGGAGTGAAAGCCGGTTGAAGGTCCTGGAGAACGCGGCCAATTGCTCCCTGCGGCCCTCTGCTTGCGTGCTGACGGAGGGGAAGTGGTTCACGTTCTTCTTCGCAATGCGATGCATGCGCTTCGCGTCGGTAAGAACGATCCGCGCCAGCATCTGCGTCTCCGAGAACTCCTTCCAAAGTTCCGTGACCGCGTCGAGACCGCGCTGCGCCTTCTGGAGTTCCAGTTGCTCCTCAGAGACCTGCGCGATTCCATAGGTCGCCACGACGTACGAAGTCGTGACCGCCACGAGAATCAGAGTCGCGACTGCCTGCACGAAGGTGGAGATGTTCTTCCCAAACGCGTCGTCGACTACGAACGCGAGTACGGCGGCCAAGGTCAGGGCAATCCCCAACGGCACCCAGAAACTTGGTCTCTTCAACATGCTCCGACCTCCTGCCGAGAGCCTAGCGACCAGCACCGACGGTTGACATCGACACCCGCACCCAGTTGATTTCGACCACGGATGCTGTGACCTACGTCCGGGTCTTGACCCAATGCGAAGCGCTCGACGGCTACGGACTCGACGTGCAGGAACGACTCTTCCTCGACTACGTGAAGCGGGCTGGCCTCGAGGTCGTGGACGTTCACAAGGACGAAGGTTTGTCCGGGACGCTGCTGTCAGCCGAACGGCCGGCGCTGATGGACGGTCTGTCCGCTCTACGGGATGACCTCGCGGATGTTCTGGTCGTTGCCAGTTTGGACCGCTTGGCCCGAGCGTTGACGACGCAGGAGGCGATTCTCGCTGAGTGCTGGAAATACGGCGCACAGGTCCACGCTGCCGACACGGGCCGTGTGCCGGAGGACGATCCCGATGGCCTGATGCGAACCGCCATGCGCCAGATGGCCGGCGTCTTCGCTGAACTCGACCGCGCGGTGACGGTCAAGCGACCACGGGATGGCCGCAAAGCCAAAGCTTCCAAGGGCGGACACCCCAGTGGCTCGTACCTGTATGGGTTCTCCAAGCAGAGGCCCGTGCCGGGGGAGCAGCGCGTACTGGCCGAGGCCAAAGCCATGCGCCGTGCGGGTCACGACTGGCAGGCCAGCGCGGATGACCTCACCCAGCGTGGCCTCAGTCCGAGGAAGGCTCAGGCGTGGACGAAGGCGAACATCGCCAAGGTCATTCGCTGACTGGTTCCTTGCTTCTGGACAACATCTCTCCCAGGGGTGGTGCTCCGACGAAGGTGATGAGCGTGACGATACTTGCTGTCATAGTCAGTACCTCCTTCCAGTTTTCTCGAAGCAGCAGCAACAAGGTTGTAGCGATTGGTGCAATGCATGCAAGGAGCGTCCTGGCGAGAGAGTGTCCAAAGCTAGATGCTGTCCACAAGCAAGGAACGCTTCAGTTTACCATGCCTTTACACTATGGTGCTGGCGAGGATGAACCTGCGGAAGGTGATGGCTCCGGTGGGATCCCGTCTCCATTGGTGTCGCAGTGCGCACCGTCGGGCTCGACGAGCGGCCGAATATCGCAATAGACGATGAACAGCGGGTCACCCCGATGCCACTGGATAGTCGAGCCCTCTTCGGGTGTGTCCTGACGCAGATAGTACGTGCCGCCATCGCCGGTCTGGAGCCAGGTGGTTGCGAAGGGGTAGCTCTCGCCGTCGAAGCCAATCCATGCCGTCGGCTGCGCTGAAAACGCAGACTGGAAGAGGCCAAAAAGCAGCGAGGCGAGTACGGCAATAACGCCGACCGGCATGAGTAGCGACTCGAACGCTCTGCGAAGCGCACTGCCCCGTCTGCCCCGCTGGCGCGACGACCTTGACGGGAAAAAAGTGTCTCGCGAGAGTTGGAAGTACGTCTTGTTCTCGCGCTTCATTGCCTCACTGATGTCCCAAAGAGCCATCGGCATGACTAGCGCGCTGAAGGCCCACACTGCGCCCACGAGCCAGCGTGTAACCCCGTCCTCCGTCGTTGTGAATGTGACGACTGCAAAAAGCCCCATGGTTCCGAAGGCGGCCCATTGCAGCGCGGCGAGCCGGTTCCTGAAGAAGAGTGGGATGGACAGTGCGCTTAGAAGTGCACCGAGCGGCACGACGTACGCGGCTGACGCCATCGCGAATCGTGCGAAGTCGGTGCGCGCCAATACTACGGAGGCGGCATCCATATCGCCTTGCGCAAGCGTAATGACGCGGATGAGTACGTAGACAGGCGAGAGGAGCGCGACGAACACACCGATGATTCCGAGGGTTGACCGAAACCGGGCCCAGTCGAAGAACGGGCGTTCGGTGACCTCCGGCGCTCCGGGTTGGGTCACGTCCTCAGCCATGTCGACACCCTACCGAGCCACGCGGACGCCGCCGCCCGGCTAGTTGGACCCGCCGCGGCTTCAACGTGCTCAGACGCGACGACAGCCCGCCCCAGATGAGCGCGACGGGCCGTCGTCGTTGGGTGCCTATACGGGTCCCCGTGAATCGCCGCTAGAGACGCGGGTCGTCTTCGTCACTGAGTTTCCCGGCCTCCCGCCGCTTTTTCTGCCACTGGAAGAGGTGGGGCTGTTGTGCTTCGAGTGCGAGGCCGACCTTGCAGTCGTCGAGAGGTTCACCGCAACTGCACTCGTCCTTCGAGATGACCGGATTGTGCACGCCCTCGATCCTCGTGAGCGCGAGCATGGCCATATCCCTGGCGTACCAAGCCTTCGCCCGGTCCTCGTGGGCTTCGCGCACAAGGTCATTCACGTAGTACCGCTCTACGACATCGGGAGGCAAGTCCTCATACTTCGCGTCGAGCTGCTTCTCGTAGTCCTTGATGATTGCGCGCTGTTTGGCCACTTCGGATTTGAGGGCGTTGACGGTGGAATTCAGTTCGGTGGTGTCCTTGTCGTACTTCGCACGCCACCGTGCCTTATGGTCGTCATCCTGTTTCTTGGGGATCGTCGTTGCACTAAATCGGTGAGACTTGCACGCGCGACACTGAGCGACGTCGTGTGCGTTCGTGAAGTTGAACGTGTCGAGCATGCCGCAGCACACGCAACGGTCGGTGACGTCCCGGTGAAGGATTGTCTTGGGCATGATGGTCCACGCTCTCGTTTCTCTAAGGGTCGCCCGAGGGTCTGACACGTGAGTGCGACACGCCGTGCCGCTAGTGTGCGCACATGACGGACGTGAACTGGCTCCTATCCGCGATGATGCAGTCCGGCGCTGCCATCGTCGCCATCGTCGGTGGCATGGCCGTAGCTAGGTTCGTGTCCAGCCGCCGCGACTTTGACATCTCGAAGGCTGCGTCTGAGAGCGCAGATCTGCACCTGGAGCGAGACGAAATAAGTGCGGAAGAACTTGCTCGGAACGCGAACCGCCTCGAGGGTCAAGTCCTCGCGACTGAGGGCGCTGTCTACGACGAGATCGCGCACCACGTTGACGTCGACTACCTCGTCGAAACCCATGCCTTCAGCGCGTCAACCGCTGTGCGGAGCGCATTCAAGGAGCGATGCGAGACCAGGATCGACCTGCTAGCAGAGTACGAAGGCGAACTCGACCTTCTAGGGAGGACTTCCAATGTGGTGGTCACGTGGGAAGAAGTGGCACAACGCATCCCGATACGAAAGCGCATGGCTGATCAGTACCTGTGGAAGTATGCGTATCTGGTGACCTTGGAAGGGATGGCTGCCCGGTCGCTCCTCCTTTGGGGCGAGGTTGAGGAGTTGCGTAGGGAGGTAGACGCCGACGTCGAGCGGGCCAACGAAGAACTTGAGAAGCAACTGGGTCGTGCTCGGGAACAGGAACGCCAGAAGCGGGAGGTGGTCACCAAGTCGATCGCAGAGTCTGCCACCGCACGGGCCGAGTTCGCGCGGGTGAAGGCGAGTGACGATTACTCATTGATTATTCGGGTCCTGGGCTACGCAGCCGTCCTCATGATCTGCTACCCGTTGGTCCTCCTGGCTCTGCCGCTGATAGAGGTGCCATTGGTGTGGCGGCTGACCGCTGTACTTCCTTTCGTCGCGGGTCTCGGGGCGATGTCGCGATTCATGGCGGTGTACGCGAACTACTTGAACGGCAATGTCGAGCAGATCCCTCGCACTCTCGCCGAACTTGCCGGTGCACCGCGGGGGCGATTGTTCGGTCCAGAAGACGAGGGCCTTGGGCTTCTCGCGGCTAAAACGTCCAGGTGGGAGCGGTTCGTAGACGGAGCGAAAGCCGCACGACCCCACTTGCTTCCCCGCGTCGTTATGTGGGCTCCGGTCGGGGTGGCGTTGGTACTGCTCAGCATCTTCGCCACCTACGTGGTGCCGGCGTCTACTTCGTCTTGATGGTCACGCGCTGACGTATGCCCTCACGCTGGTGGGCCTCGACTCGTGCACGGTGGTCGTCAACGGACTCGCTGGCTCGCTTTGGAAGGCCGGTAGCCATCCCCTCCGGCCACTTATCTACGACGACCTGAGCAACTAGCAGCCGGATGAAGTTGCGGCGTCTGGACACGTTCCATGAGCGCCAGTCAAGACCATCGGCCATCGCCGCGCTGAGGACAGTCGTGCCGAGCATCGAGTCGATGCGACCGTTCAGCGACTCCAGTTCGGTGTTGATGCGCGTGACCTGCTGGCGCATCTCTTGTTCGGGCATTAGTCCTTCGACGAACAGTGACCGTGCGCGACGTGCGTGTTCTTCGAGGTTGGCCTTCTGACCTTCCAGACGGGCCAGTTCGGCGTCATGGGCAGGGTCCTGTTCAGCCGAGCGCTGCTGCCAACGGGGGTTCTCTTCGAGAGAGGCGATCACGGTGTCGAAGACGTACGACTCTAGGCGTTCGTAGTCCACCGTCAGATGACCGCAACCGCCCGTGTGCTTCGCGCATCGGAGGCCCGCACGGTTGCTGCGCTCCTTCCCCCGCTTGTAGCTCGTCAGGGATGCACCGCATAGGCCACACACGCAGAGGCCTCCGCCAAGTGAGTACCGCCCACCCTTCACGCCGGGGGATATGGTCTTGCGTCGCTCCGGGTCCGAGAAGATGCGGACGAGCCGGTCGAACGTCTCAACGTCTACGACTGGCTCCCACTTGACCTCACCGAGTTTTGGATTCTCCGAGCACGGCACGGTTGCGGCGAACCGGACGGAGACTTGCTACGCGCCAGATCTCGCCGGTGCGCGGGGCGCGACCTAGACGACCGCAGTAGCGCCGTCCCCAGCGTTCGCCGCGCTCGACTCATCCCCCGCCCGCCCCAGGCTCCCGCGCATCGGCCGGACGAACCCTCCACCGTGGGCCGCGGAGGTGGGACATGGCGGCGAAGGACGCGGTGGGTCGGCACGGGGAGCAGGTCGTGGCGCGGCGGCTCGAGGAGGACGGCTGGGAGGTGCTCGCGCGCAACTGGCGCGTGGCTCGCGGCGAGATCGACATCGTGGCCGTCGACGGGCACGCGGTGGTCGCGGTCGAGGTCAAGACGCGGCGCACCGACGCGTGCGGTTCGCCTCTCGAGGCGGTGACGCCGGCGAAGGTGGCTCGCCTGCGCGCACTGCTGGCGGCGTGGCTGCGGCAGCAGAGCCGCACGTTCTCCGACGCGCGCATCGACGTGGTCGCGGTGACGCTCCCGGCGGCAGGGGCCGCTCAGCTCGAGCACGTGCGGGGCGTCGAGTGATCGGCCGGTCACGGGCCATCGTGCTGGCGGGTCTCCACGGGCACGTGGTCGACGTCGAGGCCCACATCGGGTCGAGCCTGCCAGCCTTCACCATCGTGGGATTGCCCGATGCGTCGCTCACCGAGGCGCGCGACCGCGTGCGTGCTGCGGTCGCCAGTTCAGGGCTCTCCTGGCCGCAGCGGCGCATCACCGTGAACCTCTCGCCCGCGTCCTTGCCCAAGCGCGGGTCGGCCACGGACCTCGCCATCGCGGTCGCGGTGCTCGCGGCGGCGGGGATGATCGACCCTGCGCGGGCGGGGGCGGGAGCGCACCTCGGCGAGCTCGGGCTCGACGGGAGGGTGCGGCCCATCGCTGGCGTCCTCCCCGCAGTCGCGGCCGCCGTCGGCGCGGGCATGCCCTCGGTGACCGTGCCGTGGGCCAACGCCGACGAGGCCAGGCTCGTGCCGGGCGCCGAGGTGCACCCCGTCGCCTCCCTTGCCGAGCTCGCTCGGGCCTACGGAAGCGCCGATGCGGTGGCGTCGGCCAGTGAGCCGGTCACGTCACCGCCAGTGCCAGCGATGGCAGAGTCTCAGGCGGACCTGAGTGAGGTCAGGGGCCAGGGGGAGGCGCGCTGGGCGCTCGAGGTCGCCGCCGCCGGCGGGCATCACCTGCTCATGACCGGGCCACCCGGCGCCGGCAAGACGATGCTGGCGTGCCGACTGCCCAGCGTGCTGCCCCCGCTTGCGGACGCCGATGCCGTCGCCGCGACCTCGATCCATTCGCTCTCCGGCTCGCTCGACGTCTCCGGCGGGCTCATGCGTCGGGCACCGTTCGAGGCGCCGCACCACTCGGCCTCGGCGGCGGCGATCGTGGGCGGGGGCAGCGGCTTGGCGCGCCCCGGCGCGATCTCTCGCGCCCACGCGGGGGTGCTCTTCCTGGACGAGGCTCCCGAGTTCCCGGCCCGTGTGCTCCAGACCCTCCGCCAACCGCTCGAGAGCGGCGAGATCGTGCTCCACCGGGCCAGCGGCGCGACACGCTATCCGGCCAGATTTCAACTGGTGCTCGCCGCGAATCCCTGTCCCTGCGGCCACTTCTATGGGAACGGCACGCGGTGCACGTGCAGCGCGATCGTCCGGCGGCGGTACTTCGGAAGGCTCTCGGGACCGCTTCTCGACCGCGTCGACATCCAGGTCGACGTCCATCCCGTGCGCCGCGGCGCCGACGAGCCAGGCGAGAGCTCGGCGGAGGTGGCCGCGCGAGTGGCACGGGCTCGGGAGAGGGCGGGCGCCCGGCTCTCGTCTCACGGGTGGTCCCTCAACTCCCAGGCCTCCGGCGCCTGGCTGCGCCGCCACACGCCTCCGCGCGCGGTCACTCCCGTGTGGAGGGCTCTCGACACGGGAGTGCTCTCCGCGCGAGGCGCGGACCGGGCTCTCAGATTGGCGTGGACGCTCGCGGACCTGCGCGAGGCGGACGAGCCAGGGGAGGACGACGTGGCTCAGGCGATGACCCTGCGGTCGCGAGGGTCGGCCGCATGAGCGCCGATGCGTGGATCGAGTGGAGTGCGCTCGCCGAGCCGGCGGACGAGGCCGCGGGCTGGCTCATCTCCACGCTCGGCCCGGATGCGGCACGGGAGTGGGTGGACGTCGCCGCACGCGATGTCGTCGAGGCCACGATCATGCTCGCGGGCAGCGCGCCGGAGCGCACCATCACCGACGTGGTGCGCGCGAGCGAGCGGTGGGCGCGACGGCGGGAGGGGGCACGCTCGGATGACCTTCGTGAACGCGCCGATCACTGCGGCGCGCGCGTGGTGGTGCGCGACGACGCCGAGTGGCCCACGGCGGTGGACGCGCTCGGGCGCGGGGCGCCCTTCGCGCTCTGGGTGCGAGGCGTCGAGCCCCTGGCCGCCCTGTTGCCGCGATCGGTGGCGATCGTCGGCGCGAGGTCGTCGACGTCCTACGGCGATCACATCGCCAGCACCATGGCCGCCCACGCGGCCGATCACGGCTGGTCGGTGGTGTCAGGCGGCGCCTACGGCATCGATGCGGCGGCTCACCGGGGTGCGCTCGCGGCCGGGGGTCGCACCCTCGCCGTGATGGCGGGCGGGGTGGACCGCCTGTACCCGGCGGGCAACGGCGACCTGCTCACGCGAGTGCTCGACCAGGGTGCGATCGTGAGTGAGGTGCCGCCAGGGTGGGCACCGCATCGGTCGCGGTTCCTCACCCGCAACCGCCTCATCGCCTGTGCGACCGCCACCGTGGTCGTCGAGGCGGCGGGGCGGTCGGGCGCGCTCAGCACCGCGAACCGTGCGGCCGAGCTCGCCCGCCCCGTCGCGGCGGTGCCCGGCCCCGTGACGAGTGCCACGTCCGCAGGCTGTCACCGGCTGATCCGCGACGGCATGGCGGTGCTGGTGACCGGCGGCGCCGATGTGCTGGAGCTGGCGGGGCCCATCGAGCTTCGCGAAGGCGACGCCATCGACGGCGGTGCCGGGCGTGGTGAGGGCAGCAACCGGGCGATGCCCGAGTTCGCGGCCCCCGCGGACCGCGCCGTCTTCGATGCGCTCGGGCACCGGGCGAAGGCCGTGGAGGGGCTCTCCGCCACCGCGGGCCTCACACTGGCGGAGGTCAGGGCCGCCCTCGGGCGACTGGAGCTCGCCGGTGCAGTCCACCGGGACGGCACTGGATGGCGTCGCGCGTCGCCCCCGCAGGCGAAACGTTTCGGCGCCCGGGAGCGCCCACGGCCCCGTCAAGAAAGGGACGAAACGGGACAAAAGATGCGTGAGGCATGAGATTGATGTGACGAATGTGACAAGAGGGGTTGATATGACAGGTGTGACGGTGCCACAGTGACTCCATGCCGACCAGGGGTGCGAGGGGACGGACCGGGCTGATTGCCCTGTTCGAGGGCTACCTGCGCCATCAGCGAGGTCTGTCCGAGAACACGGTGCGCGCCTACCGGGGCGACCTCTCCCACCTCGCGGCCTTCGTGACGCATGGCGACGTGATGCCGTCATCGCTCCACGACGACCACGACGATCGTGACGACCTCGGTGACGACGTCCTGGATGTCGACTCTGCGCTCGAATCAGTCGAGCTCCAGGATCTGCGCGCATGGCTCGCGATGATGGCCGGCGCCGGACTCAGCCGCACCACCCTCGCGCGACGGGGCGCGGCCGTGCGCGCCTTCTATGCGTGGGCGCACAAGAACGAGCACGTCGACCACAACCCGGCCCTGCGCCTTGCGTCCGCCCGCGCCGCATCCACGCTTCCCGCGGTGATGAGCCCGGCGGACGTCATGACGCTGCTCAGCGTCGCCCAGACCCGGTGCGACGACGGCGACGCGATGCATCTGCGCGACTGGGCTGCGGCAGAGCTCCTCTACGCGACCGGCATGCGCGTCGGAGAACTGGCCTCCGTCGACTTGGCGGACATCGATCTCGACGAGCGGCTCGTGCGCGTGGTGGGCAAGGGGAACAAGGAGCGAGTCGTGCCTTTCGGGGTTCCGGCCGCCCGCGCGATCCGCGCATGGATCGCTGACGGCCGACCGGCCCTCGTGAGTCACGAGACCGACTCGGCGCTGTTCCTCGGCCGCCGCGGCGGCCGAGCCGGGCAGCGTCAGATCCGCGAAGCGATCCATGCCCTGTGCCGAGCGGCGGACGTTCCCGAGATCGCTCCTCACGCCCTGCGACACAGCGCGGCGACGCACCTGCTCACCGGCGGCTCCGACCTTCGGTCGGTCCAAGAGGTGCTGGGCCACGCAAGCCTGAACACGACTCAGCGATACACCCACGTGTCCGCAGAACGCCTGCGCGCCACCTACCAACTCGCGCACCCGCGCGCCTAGGAGAACCATGTCGAGCTTGAACGCGGTGCGCACGCACGCCACGGAGGAGCTGATGAGTGGCGCCCCCGAGCGTCCCGAGGCCAGCACGGTCGCGACGTGGTGGGAGGATCTCCACTCCGAGGACGAGGCCATCCGCCTCGAGGCGCGCGATGCGCTCATCACCCACCATGCGCCCCTGGTGACGCAGGTGGCGTCGCGAATGATCGGCCGGCTCCCCGACACCGTCGAGCTCGCCGACCTCGTGTCGTACGGCATGTTCGGTCTGATCGATGCGGTCGCCAAGTTCGAGCCCGCTCGCGGGTACAAGTTCGAGACCTACGCCGCCCAGCGAGTGCGCGGAGCCATCATCGACGAGCTGCGCGCCGCCGACTGGGTGCCGCGCTCCGTGCGCTCGAAGGCACGCACCGTCGAACAGGCGACCCGTGCGCTCGAGCAGACCCTGCTGCGGCCCGTCACCGACGAGGACGTCGCCGATCATCTCGGTTGGCACACCGCCGAGGTGCGCACGGTCCGGGCGCAGGTCGCGCTGTCGCATGTGGCGGCGCTCGACGGCATGGTGTCCGGTGGCGAGACGCAGGCCATCGACTCCGCACTGGCGCACTCCGCTCCCGAGGCCTCCATGTCGTTCGAGGCACGGGAGACGCGCGCGCTGCTGGCGACGGCCGTCCAGGGCGTGCGCGATCGTGAGCAGGAGGTGCTGCGGCTGTACTACTTCGAGAACCTGACCCTCGCGCAGATCGGTCAGATCCTCGGGGTGACGGAATCGCGGGTCTCCCAGATCCACTCCGGGGCCGTGAAGAAGCTCCGGGAGTCGCTGCTGCGCACCGGCGCCTTCGCCTGAACGACTGCGCCGAGCGCGGCAGGAGCCGCACCGGTCCGTACCCCTCGAGCGCGTCGAGAGGGTCGACGTAGTCGCCGTCGAACCGCACGCCCCAATGCACGCACGCCGCAGGGGCGCAGTGCCCGTCCGCGTCGCCGACAGTGCCGAGCACTGCGCCGCGGCCCACGCGGTCACCCGCAGTCACCGCCGCATCGACCGGCTCGAGGCTGGTCAGCCCGCCATCGTCATGCCTGACCGTGACGACGCCACGATTCACCACCCAGCCGACGAACTCGACGACCCCTGGCGCAGGTGACTCCACCGGCGCGCCGATCTCTGTGGCGAGGTCCACGCCGCGGTGCCCGGCGAGCCAGGGCTCGGGCGGGATGCGCGCCAGCGCGACCACGCGCATCGGCTCGATGGGGGATCCGTAGGGCGCTGCCGGCGCCCACGGCGGGCTCACGGTCGCGGGCGCCGGCGAAGCGAGCGCGACGGCGGTGACGGCGAGCGCCAGCGTGGCCGGAGCCGCACGACCCCACCTGAGGTGACGTGTCATCACGCCATCTCAGCCGCGCGCATCGGCCCGTGCCACCCGAACGGGCTCGACCGGGGGAGGCGGCGGGGACCGGCACGGCGGGGGACCGCTGAGGCCGTCAGGTATGCCGTCCGTGCTCCCGTCAGGTATCATCGCCAGTGCATCCGGCATGCCCGGATGACATCGCGTGCCATTCGCGCCACCCACCGGTTCACCGGCAGGGAGCGCGCCGGGAAGGCGAGGTCCGAGCGCAGCTCGGTGCCGACCCGCGTTGGCACTAGGGATTCGGCCCAGATGGGTCGCATCGTCAACCGAACACGCGGGGTCCTCCGACCCCGCACACGAACATGCACGCCTCGCGCGTGCGGAACAGGACGAACCATGGCCGTCGTGACCATGCGACAGCTGCTCGACTCCGGTGTCCACTTCGGACACCAGACCAGCCGCTGGAACCCCAAGATGAAGCGCTTCATCTTCACCGAGCGCAACGGCATCTACATCATCGACCTGCAGCAGTCGCTCGCGATGATCGACTCCGCCTACGAGTTCGTGCGCGACACGGTCGCTCACGGCGGCACGGTGCTGTTCGTCGGCACCAAGCGCCAGGCGCAGGAGCAGATCGCCGAGCAGGCCAAGCGCGTGGGCATGCCCTTCGTGAACGAGCGCTGGCTCGGTGGAATGCTCACCAACTTCCAGACCGTGAGCAAGCGCGTCTCGCGCCTCAAGGAGCTCGAAGAGATCGACTTCGACGACGTCGCAGGCTCGGGCCGCACCAAGAAGGAACTTCTCGGGATGCGCCGTGAGAAGGACAAGCTGGACAAGACCCTGGGCGGCATCCGCGACATGGCCAAGACGCCGTCCGTCGTGTGGATCGTCGACACCAACAAGGAGCACCTTGCCGTCGACGAGGCGCGCAAGCTCGGCATCCCCGTGGTGGGCATCCTCGACTCCAACTGCGACCCGGACCAGGTCGCCTATGGCATCCCGGGCAACGACGACGCCATCCGTGCGGTGGGCCTGCTCACCCGCGTGATCGCCGATGCGGTCGCCGAGGGCGTGCGCATCCGTCACACCCCCAAGGGCGACGAGGCTGAGGCCGACGGCGCCGCTGAGCCGCTCGCCGAGTGGGAGCAGGAGCTCCTGGGTGGCGACAAGGACGAGGCGAAGGCCGAGAAGTCGGACGCCAAGGCTGACAAGGATGAGGCGAAGGCTGACGAGGCCGAGGCCACGTCCGACGAGCCCGAGGTGAAGGCTGACGACGCCGAGACCGCCGAGGACGCCGCTCCCGAGGCCGACGCTCCTGCGGAGACGGACGCCAAGGACGAGAAGGCCGACGAGGCCGCTGCTGAGAAGCCTGCGCCCAAGAAGGCGCCGGCCAAGAAGCCTGCGCCCAAGAAGCCGGCCGCCAAGAAGACCGCCGATGCGGACGAGGCGAAGGCCGATGAGCCTGCCGCCGAGACCGCCGACGAGAAGTAAGGAATCCCTATGGCGAACTACACCGTTGCTGACATCCAGGCGCTCCGTGAGCGCACGGGTGCGGGCATGCTCGACGTCAAGAAGGCGCTGGACGAGGCCGAGGGCGACCTCGACAAGGCCGTCGACATCCTGCGCGTGAAGGGCCTCAAGGGCGTCACCAAGCGTGAGGGCCGGTCGGCCTCCGAGGGCCTCGTCGCCGCATCCATCCAGGATGTGGATGGCGGCCAGGTGGGCACGCTCATCGAGCTCAACTCCGAGACCGACTTCGTCGCGAAGAACGACAAGTTCGTGGCCCTGGCGCAGACCGTGCTCGACGCGGTCGTCGCATCGGGCTCGGACTCGGCCGAGGCGGCACTCGCCTCGCAGTTCAATGGCACGTCGCTTCAGGACGTCATCGACGCCGAGGCCGGCATCCTGGGCGAGAAGATCGTCCTGCGCCGTGTCGCACGCATCGAGGCTCCGGTCGTGACCGAGTACCTCCACCGCACCAACAAGGACCTCCCCGCCCAGGTGGGCGTCCTGGTGGGCTCCGACGCGAAGGCCGGCGAGGTCGCACGCGACATCGCGATGCACATCGCGGCGTACTCGCCCACGTACCTCGTGCGCGAGGACGTGCCCGAGGAGACGGTCGCCAACGAGCGTCGCGTCGCCGAAGAGACGGCCAAGGCAGAGGGCAAGCCCGAGGGCGCCCTGCCGAAGATCGTCGAGGGCCGCCTCAACGGGTTCTTCAAGGAGAACACCCTGGTGGACCAGGCATTCGCGAAGGACCCGAAGACCACGGTCGGCAAGGTCATCGAGGCCGCTGGCGGCCAGGTGACCGGCTTCGCACGCTTCCGCGTGGGAGCGTAGTCTTCCCGTCAGGAGACTCGACCACACAGCACGACGCGCCGCGACCCTAGGAGGCCCCGATGTCCGAGCCCACCACCATGAGACCGGACACCGCGGACTCTGGACGGGCGCGGCGCGTTCTGCTGAAGCTGTCGGGTGAGATGTTCGGCGGTGGGTCCGTCGGGCTCGATGCCGACGTCATCAACCGCATCGCGGGTGAGATCGCCAAGGCAGTCAAGGAAGGCGTGCAGGTCTGCATCGTCGTCGGAGGCGGAAACTTCTTCCGGGGTGCGGACCTCTCGGAGCGCGGCATGGAACGGGCACGCGCCGACTACATGGGCATGCTGGGCACCGTGATGAACGCCCTCGCGCTGCAGGACTTCCTGGAGCAGGCCGGCGTGGCCACGAGGGTCCAGACCGCCATCACCATGGGCCAGGTCGCGGAGCCGTACATCCCGCTGCGCGCCGTGCGGCACATGGAGAAGGGCCGCGTGGTGATCTTCGGTGCAGGAGCGGGCATGCCCTACTTCTCGACCGACACCGTGTCGCTGCAGCGCGCACTCGAGGTGGGCTGCACCGAGGTGCTGATGGGCAAGAACGGGGTCGACGGCGTCTACACCGCCGACCCGCGCAAGGACTCGAGCGCGACGCGCCTCGACCACGTCACCTACGGGGACGCGCTCAAGCAGGGACTCGACGTCATGGACGCCGCCGCCTTCTCGCTCGCCAAGGACAACGCCATGCCGATGGTCGTGTTCGGACTCGAGGAGCCGGGCAATGTGACTCGTGCGCTCCTGGGTGAGAGAATCGGCACGCTGGTCACGGCCTGAGCCGTGCAGACAAGGGAGCACACGTGATTGACGACATCCTTCTCGAGGCCGAGGAGAACATGGACAACGCCGTTGCGGTGGCGAAGGACAACTTCGCAGGCATCCGCAGCGGCCAGGCATCGGCGTCGATGTTCGCGAACATCACCGTCGACTACTACGGCGCGCCCACTCCGTTGCAGCAGCTGGCATCGATCACGGTGCCCGAGGCTCGCATGGTGCTCATCTCGCCTTACGACGCGTCCGTGAAGAAGGAGATCGACTCCGCGCTGCGCAAGTCCGACCTGGGCGTCAACCCCTCCGACGACGGCACCGTGCTGCGCATCCAGATGCCGCAGCTCACCGAGGAGCGCCGTCGCGACTACGTCAAGCTCGCCAAGAGCAAGGCAGAGGACGCCCGGGTGACGGTCAGGAACATGCGCCGCAAGGCGAAGGACCTCATCGACGCCGCGGTCAAGGACGGCGACGTGGGCGAGGACGAGGGATCGCGGGCGGAGAAGGAGCTCGACGGCCTCACGAAGCGGCATGTCGACGCGATCGACGCTCTGCTCGCTCACAAGGAGAGCGAGCTGCTCGAGGTCTAGCCTCGCGCCGCCTCTCCGGGGCCGATCCATGAGCATCTTCCGACGCAGTCGCCCAGCCGACGCCCCCGCGAGCACCGCCCCGGCGGCGCAGTTCGGCACGGCTGTGGTGCGCGACGGCGTGGATGACCCGCGGGTCGACCCTTCAGCGCCGGAGGGGGTCGAGGAGCCCGTTCCGCAGGTCGCCCCCATCTCCCGATCGGGGCGCAACATGCCCATCGCCGCTGCGGTGGGCCTGTTCCTGCTCGGCGGCGTGATCGCCGCAGCGTGGTGGCACCCCTTGGCACTTGCCGCATTGGTCTGCATCGGCGCGTTCGCCGCGGTCATTGAGTGGCGCCGGGTGCTCGCGCGGACGGACCGCCGCGTCCCGCTGGCACCGATCGGACTGGCGACCGTGGGCCTCGTGGTCGCGACCTGGTACGGCGGTCCCGAGGGACTGGTCGTGGCGCTCATGGTCGGATGCGCGGGCACGGTCGCCTGGCGCGTGGTCGACGAGCGCATCGAGAACACTCTCGCCGACTCCATGGCGTCGATGCTCACGCTGCTGTGGATCCCGTTCCTCGCGTCCTTCATGGTGCTCATGGAGCTGTCGCCGGACGGGTGGCAGCGCGTGATCGTGGTGGTGCTCGCCGCCGTCGGCTCCGACACCGGGGGGCTGTTCGCCGGCATGCTGTTCGGCAAGCACCCGATGGCCCCGCGCGTGAGCCCCAAGAAGACCTGGGAGGGCTTCGCTGGCGGTCTGGTGCTCGGCACGGTCACGGCGTCGATCGCCGCCTTCTTCTTCTTCGATGGCCGGTGGTGGATCGGTGCCGTCGTCGGCCTCGCCTCGGCATGCGCCGCCGTCCTGGGCGATCTGGCGGAGTCCGCGGTCAAGCGCGACATCCAGGTCAAGGACATGTCCAGCGTGATCCCGGGTCACGGCGGCATCATGGATCGCATCGACTCGCTGCTCTTCGCCGCGCCCGTGGCCTACGTCGTATTCGGACTTCTGTTGGGAACCTCATGACTGATCGACCACTGCTCCAGATGTCGGCGCCCCGGCGCGGCAAGGCGCCTCGTCACTTCGCCGACCTCACTCACGACGAACGCGTCGAGAGCATGCGGGAGCGCGGGCTGCCCGCGTTCCGCGCGAAGCAGCTCGAGACGCATTACTACACCCACCTCACGGTGGATCCCGACGACATGACGGACCTGCCGGCATCGGTGCGCGATGACCTTGCGGCGGAGATGTTCCCGTCGCTGATGACCCCGGTGAAGTCACTCGTGGCGGACGGGGGAGACACGCGCAAGACGCTGTGGAACCTGCACGATGGCGTGAAGGTCGAGTCGGTGCTGATGAAGTACCCGGAGCGCGCGACGCTGTGCGTGACGAGCCAGGCGGGCTGCGGCATGGCGTGTCCGTTCTGCGCGACCGGCCAGATGGGTCTCACGCGCAACCTCTCAGCCGCCGAGATCATCGAGCAGGTGCGGCTCGCGGCGCGCTCCTCGCGCGACGGCGAGCTGGGTGAGCCGGTGCGCCTGTCGAACGTGGTCTTCATGGGGATGGGTGAGCCCCTCGCCAACTACAAGGCCGTGATGGAGACGGTGCGCGCCCTGGTGGCCCCTGAGCCTCATGGCTTCGGGCTGTCGGCGCGTCACGTCACCGTCTCCACCGTGGGACTGGTGCCGGCGATGGACAAGCTCACCAAGGAGGGCATCCCGGTGACGCTCGCGCTGTCGCTGCACGCGCCCGACGACGAGCTGCGCAACGAGATCGTGCCCATCAACACCAGGTGGACGGTGGACGAGGCGCTCGACGCTGCGTATCGCTACTACGCCGCGACGGGCCGTCGCGTGTCGATCGAGTATGCGCTGATCCGCGACATGAACGACCAGGCGCATCGCGCGGCCCTGTTGGCCCGCAAGCTGCGCGAGCGTGGGGACGGCTGGGTGCATGTGAATCCCATCCCGCTCAACCCCACCCCGGGGTCCATCTGGACTGCGTCCGACCCCGCGGTGGAACGAGAGTTCGTGCACACGCTCCGGGATCACGGGATTCCGACCACCATCAGGGATACTCGAGGCAGCGACATCGACGGCGCCTGCGGGCAGCTCGCGATCAAGGAGGACTGATGGCCGACCTGTTCCCACGGGTGCGCACATTCGCGCTCGGCTACCGCATGGCGGAGGTCGACGAGTACTTCAACCACGCGCGCGCCGCGTACGAGCAGCCCGGGCTGTCCGACGAGCTCGCCGCGATCGACGTGCGGCGCGCCAGCTTCGACCTCAAGCGCGGGGGCTACTCCACCGCCGCGGTGGACTCGGCCCTGGACCGCCTCGAGGTCGCGTTCGCCGTGCGAGTCCGTGAGCGGTTCATCAAGGAGCACGGTCACGACGCGTGGATGGCGGAGCTCGCGAGGCGTGCCCAGGTGCTGTACCCGCGCCTGCGCCGGCCGGCGGGGGAGAGATTCGCGGCGCCGGGCACCCTCCACACGGGGTACGACCGCGCCGAGGTCGACGCCGCGCTCGACCGCCTCACCGCGTTCTTCGATCAGGGCCGACCGCTGACGGCGGAGGACGTGCGGAGCCTCACCTTCAAGCGACGCCGCGCGTGGGGCGCCTACGAGGAGCGCGTCGTGGACGCCTACCTCGCGCGTACCGTCGACATCCTGCTCGGGGCCGCGTGAGCGCTTCGCGCACCGTCTCGCTGCTGGGGTCGACCGGATCGATCGGCACCCAGGCGCTCGATGTGATCGCGCGCCACCCCGACCGCTTCGACGTGGTCGCCCTCGCCGCAGGCGGCTCGGATCCCGACGCGGTGATCGCCCAAGCGCTCGCGGTGCGCCCGGCGCTGGTGGCCGTCGCATCGGCCGACGCGGCGGCTGAGATCGCGCGAGCGCTCCCCGGCATCGAGGTGGCAGCGGGGCCCGATGCGGTGGTCGCGGCGGCAGGCTGTGGTGCTGACGTGGTGCTCAACGGCATCACCGGCTCAGTGGGACTGCGTCCCACGCTCGCCGCGCTCGAGGCGGGCAGCACCCTGGCGCTCGCCAACAAGGAGTCGCTGGTGGCGGGTGGGGCGCTGGTCAAGGCCGCCGTGCGCCGCGAGGGTCAGATCGTTCCTGTGGACTCCGAGCACTCGGCTCTCGCGCAGGCGCTCCGCGGAGGCCGCGCCGATGAGGTGCGCAGGCTCGTCGTGACGGCGTCGGGCGGTGCCTTCCGCGGCCGGACCCGCGCCGAGCTGGCCGATGTCACCGCGGCGGACGCACTGCGTCACCCCACCTGGGACATGGGCCCGGTGGTGACGATCAACTCCGCCTCCATGGTCAACAAGGCCCTCGAGGTGATCGAGGCGCATCTGCTGTTCGACATTCCGATGGAGCGCATCGATGTGGTCGTGCACGCCCAGTCGGTGGTGCACTCGATGGTCGAGTTCATCGACGGCAGCACGCTCGCGCAGGCGTCTCCGCCGGACATGCGCCTCCCGATCGCGCTCGGGCTGTCGTGGCCGGACCGCCTGGCAGATGCCGTGCCCGGCTGTGACTGGACGCAGGCGACCGCCTGGACCTTCGAGCCCCTCGACGAAGATGCGTTCCCCGCCGTCCGCGTCGCGCGCGCCGCCGTGGCCGCATCGGCCCTCCACCCCGCAGTGTTCAATGCGGCGAACGAGGAGTGCGTGCAGGCGTTCGTCGACGGGCGGCTGCCGTTCCTCGGGATCGTCGACACGGTGCGAAGCGTTGTGGAGCAGTACGAGGCTCCCGCGGAGCTGTCGCTCGACGCCGTCGATGAGGCGGAGCGATGGGCGCGTGAGAGGGCCGCGGCGCTCATTGGCTGAACCACGAATACGTAGGGTAGGAGCATGGACACGCTGATCGGCATCCTGGTGCTGGTGATCGGACTGCTGGTCTCGATCGCGCTGCACGAGGTGGGGCACATGGTGCCCGCCAAGAAGTTCGGGGTGCGCGTGAGCGAGTACTTCGTGGGATTCGGCCCACGGGTGTGGTCGCGTCGCGGACGCGAGACCGAGTACGGCGTCAAGGCCATCCCGCTCGGCGGTTACGTGCGTCTGGTGGGCATGATTCCCCCCGAGGACCGGGTCAAGCCGGTGCGCGGCACGGGGTGGGCTTCGCGGCTCATCGCCGATGCGCGTGAGGCAGCAGTCGAGGAGATCCAGCCGGGCGAGGACGCCCGCGCCTTCTACCACCTGGCGTGGTGGAAGAAGGCGATCGTCATGCTCGGCGGCCCTCTCGTCAACCTCGTCCTGGCCGTCCTCATCTTCACGGCCGTGCTCACGACGGTGGGGTCGCCCACGCAGTCCCTCACGGTCGGGGAGGTCGTGCCGTGCGTGCCGGCCGCGGCCGCCACGGAGTGCGCCGCGGGCGACCCGACCTCTCCCGCCAGCGAGGCTGGCCTCGAGGCGGGCGACACCATCGTCGCGGTGGGGGGCACTGTCGTCGACGACTGGGAGCAGGCCACGGGGATCATCGCGGACTCGCCCGGGGAGACCCTGACCCTCGATGTGACGCGCGATGGCGAGCCGCTCGCGCTCACGGTGACGCCAGGGGAGCGCGACAGGGCCCTGCTGAGCGACGACGGTGAGGTGGTGCTCGACGCGTCCGGCGCACCGCTGACGGAGACCGTCGGGTACCTCGGCGTCTACTCCGAGGTGGTGACCGAGCCGCAGTCCATCACCGCCGGCGCGGCGTTGACGTGGGACTACCTGGGCCGCACGGTCGAGGTGGTCGCGACATTGCCGGTGCACCTGTACGACGTGTCGCGCGCCGCTCTGGGGCTGGAGGAGCGCAGCCAGGACTCGATCATGGGCGTGGTGGGCGTGGGCCGCGTGGCCGGAGAGATCTCCGGCGCCGAGGTCGACGGCTACGGGCTTTCGCAGAAGGTCGCGGACATGCTGATGCTGTTGGGTGGGCTCAACCTCGCCCTGTTCGCCTTCAACATGATCCCGCTCGTGCCGCTCGACGGAGGCCATGTCGCGTCCGCATTGTGGCAGGGGATCAAGAACGGGTGGGCGCGGCTGAGGTCGCTGCCGACCCCCGCACCGGTCGACGTGGCACGCATGATGCCGGTCGCCTACGCCGTCTTCGGAATTCTGCTGGTCATGGGCGTCGTTCTCATCTACGCGGACATCGTCGCACCCGTCAGGATCGTGTGACGTGCCCCGGACCGGCTTCCCCGATCTTGAGGAGATAATGACACTGTGACTTCCATCGGACTAGGAATGCCCGCGATGCCCCCGCCCACCCTGGCGCCTCGCAAGAAGACGCGCAAGATCAAGGTGGGCAGCGTCGACGTGGGCGGTGACGCCCCCGTGAGCGTGCAGTCGATGACGACCACCAAGACCACGGACATCAACGGCACTCTGCAGCAGATCGCGGAGCTCACGGCGTCCGGTTGCGACATCGTGCGCGTCGCGTGCCCCACGCAGGACGACGCGGATGTGCTGCACATCATCGCCAAGAAGTCTCAGATCCCCGTGATCGCGGACATCCACTTCCAGCCCAAGTACGTGTTCGCCGCGATCGAGGCTGGCTGCGCCGCCGTCCGCGTGAACCCCGGCAACATCCGGAAGTTCGACGACCAGATCAAAGAGATCGCGCAGGCCGCGAAGGACCACGGCACGTCGATCCGCATCGGCGTCAACGCCGGGTCGCTCGACCCCCGCCTGCTGAAGAAGTACGGCAAGGCGACGCCTGAGGCGCTCGTCGAGTCCGCCGTGTGGGAGGCGAGCCTGTTCGAGGAGCACGACTTCCACGACTTCAAGATCTCGGTCAAGCACAACGACCCCGTGATCATGGTCGAGGCCTACCGCCAGCTCTCCGAGCGCGGCGACTGGCCGCTCCACCTCGGCGTGACCGAGGCAGGACCCGCCTTCCAGGGCACCATCAAGTCCGCGACGGCGTTCGGCGCGCTGCTGAGCCAGGGCATCGGCGACACCATCCGGGTGTCGCTGTCGGCCCCGCCCGTCGAAGAGGTGAAGGTGGGGATCCAGATCCTCCAGAGCCTCAACCTGCGCCCCCGCAAGCTCGAGATCGTCTCGTGCCCCTCGTGTGGGCGTGCCCAGGTGGATGTGTACGAGCTCGCCGAGAAGGTCACGGCGGGTCTCGAGGGCATGGAGGTCCCGCTCCGCGTGGCCGTCATGGGCTGCGTCGTCAACGGGCCTGGCGAGGCGCGCGAGGCGGACCTCGGCGTGGCGTCCGGCAACGGCAAGGGCCAGATCTTCGTCAAGGGCGAGGTCATCAAGACCGTCCCCGAGAGCATGATCGTCGAGACCTTGATCGAAGAGGCGATGCGCATCGCCGAGACGATGGAGCCCGTCGAGGGCGCGAGCCCGCAGGTGATGGCAGGGTCATGACCGATTCGCTGCTCCGGCGCGCACAGCACAGCCTGGCGCCGGCGCAGCGGCGCGACCTGGAGGAGATCCGCGCCATGTGCGCGGAGGACCCGGTCGCGAATGTGGTCCCGATGGCTCATGTCGAGGGCGCGCTGTCCTCCGGGAGTCTTCCCGCGGGGCTGTGGACGGTGCGTCGGCGAGCGGGCTGGGGCCGGGAGATCACCGGAGCTGTCTGGGCAGGCGCCAACGTCTGCGCCGTGCTGCCGGAGGTGGACCCGGAGACGGGCGAGGAGCGGATGGCGGGGCTCGCCGCGGCGCTGGTGAGCCGTGTCAGCCGGCCCGCCGCGCTGGTGGGCCCCGCGGCGACCACCCTGGATCTGTGGGGTCGGGTGGAGCCGTGGTGGGGACCTGCCCGCGAGGTGCGTGCGCGACAGGTCTCCATGCGCATCGACGGGCAGGCACGCCATGTGCCGCCCCTCGCCGTTCCCTCCCTCGCCCTCGATGCGGTCCGCCCGGCTCGAGAGGACGACTACGACGCATTGCTTCCGGCGTGCGTGCACATGTTCATCGGCGAGGTGGGATACGACCCCATGCGCCACGGTCGCGCCTCGTATGAGGACCGGCTGCACCGGCTCGTGACGGCGGGGCGCGCCTACGTGCAGTTCGGCATCGCGGAAGGGCGTCGGCAGATCGTCTTCAAGGCCGAGGTGGGCGCGCTCGCGGGCGGAGTCGCCCAGCTGCAGGGAGTCTGGGTCCACCCGCATCTGCGCGGCCGCGGCCTCGCCCGCGCGGGGCTGGCCGCCGTGGTCGAGGCTGTCCGCGCGGATATCGCGCCCACGGTGTCGCTGTACGTGAACGACTTCAACGCGCCTGCCCTGGCGACGTATGACGCGGTGGGCTTCGTTCGCGTGGGGACCTTCGCGACCGTCATGTTCTGACGAGCGCATCCCGCTGGTGCGCTGGGTCGCACCTCGCGTTGGCGTGCGAAGGCAAGCGGACAGGCCCTTCCGCCGCGATCACGCGGCCGATAGATTCCCTCTTGTGAGCGCACGCGCGCGGCCGTGGGGTCGCCTGGCACGCCCCGCGATGATCGACATCGCCATCGCCGGCCTATTCATCGTGCTCACGATCGCGGAGTCCATGACGGCCGACGACCCACGCGATGCGTGGCGGCTGGTCATCGCCCTCGTCGGCGTCACCGGGTTGGCGTGGAGGCGCACCGCGCCCGTCCTTGTCGCGAGCGTGCTCGTGCTGTCCGACCTGTTGACGAATCCCGCGGGCGAGTTCTCGACGGTGCTCGCGCTGGTCGTGGCTGCGTACACGGTGGGATTCGAGTCTCCGACGCCACGCCGATACGCAGGCCTCGCGGTGCTGCTGGTGCCGTTCGTGGGCGCTGCCGTGATGAGAGAGGAGTTCGAGTTCTCCGACCTCGCCGCGTCCGCCGTGTTCCTCGCGGGGCCGTGGCTCGTCGGGGTCGGCACCGCGGCGCGAGCCGAGCGCTCCGCTGAGGCGATCGCCCTGGCGGATCGTCTCGAGCGTGAGCAGAGCAGGCGAGAGGCCGATGCGATCGCGGATGAGCGCGCACGCATCGCGCGTGAGCTGCACGACGTGGTCGCGCACTCGCTCACCGTCGTGACGATCCAGCTCCAGGCGATCCGCCGCCGGCTCGGAGACGACCACGCCGACGAGGTCCGGGATCTCTCGGCCGCCGAGGCCGTCGCGCGCGAGGCGATGGGGGAGATGCGCCGCCTGCTCGGGGTCCTGAGAGGCGGTGGCGATGGCGACCTCGCTCCGCAGCCGGGCCTCGACGAGCTTCCGCGTCTCATCCACCGCCTCGACACCACGGATACGCCCGTGAGGCTTACCGTGGAGGGAGAGCCGTCTGCGTTGTCTCCGGGGATGGATCTCGCGATCTTCCGTGTGGCACAGGAGGCGCTCACCAATGCGACCCGGCACTCCGAGGCGAGCCGCATCGACGTGGTCCTTCGCTGGGAGGAGCACGCGGTGAGCGTGGACGTCCGAGACGACGGCCACGGCTTCGCGCCAGCATCGAGCGGGAGCGGCCACGGGCTCGTGGGAATGCGCGAACGGATCGCCCTCTATGGAGGTGACCTGCGCATCGAGCCCGCACCCGGGTCGGGCCTCCTGGTGCGGGCCACCTTTCCTCGCGAGACGTCGCCATGACCGCCCGCGCGATTCGCGTGGTGATCGCGGACGACCAGGGGATGGTGCGGGCAGGCTTTCGCTCGCTGCTCGACGCTGAGTCGGACATCGAGGTCGTGGGCGAGGCCGCCGATGGGGAGCAAGCGGTCGCCGTCGTGAGACGCGAGCGGCCCGACGTCGTGCTCATGGACATCCGGATGCCGGTGGTGGATGGCATCGAGGCCGCGCGGCGGGTCGCCGCAGCTGGCCTTCCCACCCGCGTGCTGGTGCTCACCACCTTCGACCTCGACGAGTACGTGTTCGCCGCGCTCCAGGCCGGTGCGTCCGGGTTCATGCTCAAGGACGCCCCGGCGGAGGAGCTCGCCGCGGCGATCCGGGTGGTGGCCGCGGGGGAGTCGATGCTCGCACCCCGGATCACAGCGCGGGTGATCGATGCGTTCGTCACACGCGCAGCGGTGCGTCGTCCGATCTCCCGCGGCGAGCTGGACAGGCTGACGGCGCGAGAGCACGAGGTGCTCGGCTTCCTCGCGAGAGGAGCGTCGAACGCGGACATCGCCCACGCCCTGTTCGTGACTGAGGCGACGGTCAAGACGCATGTGTCGAATCTCCTCGCCAAGCTGGGCCTTCGGGATCGGGTGCAGGCAGTGATCTTCGCCTATGAGCACGGCATCGTCGCGCCAGGGGAAGACCCCGCTCCGTCCTGAGACGTAGAGCTGAATCCGACTCGTGGCGGAGCCAGGAATCGCGCGCGCGACCGATCCGCTCGCGTGTCGCATCGGGCCACCCTGGTGTCTCCCGCTCCGACAGACAAGGAAACACGCGCATGACCACTGCAGTTCCCAGCCTCGCCGCATCCACGGTCGAGGCCACCCGTCCCGCTCTCGCGCTGCGCATGCGGCGCTGGGCGCTCATCGCGATGCCGGTGCTCGCCGGGGTGCTGTGCACCATCGCGACTCTCGCCGACCCGGCGCCCGGCGCCGTCGGGCCGGAACTCGACCAGGCGTACACCGACGGCATGGCTGCGCTGCAGATCAAGTCGTTCGCCTTCCACTGGGGATACGCGCTCTGGGCCTTGCCCGCCGTGCTGATCGCCGCGAGCATCACGCAGCGCGGGCGCGCGATCGCAAACGCGGCGGCCGTGCTGGGGGTGTTCGCGCTGGCGACCCTGCCCGGCATGCTGATGGTCGACTGGATTCAGTCCGCGATCGGCCAGCTCCACGGCCCGGAGGCGATCGCCCCGGTGTTCGCGCTCGTGGAGGACCAGGCATGGGCCTTCCCGCTGCTGCAGGTGCCGTCCATGCTCGGCCTGTTCCTCGCGCTCCCGTTGGCGATGGCTGCGCTGTGGCGCGCGGGCCGGGTCCGGTGGTGGGGTCCGGCCGCGGCTCTGCTGGCATTCATCGCCTTCATGGTGTCAGCGGCGACATGGCCGGGCACCGTGGCCGCCACCGCGTTGCTCGCGATCGTCGCGGTGGCGCTGGAGCGGGCCACCCGGCACGGCGCCGGTTCATAGCGCCGGCGCCCGCGTCGCCCGCCGGTCTGGCCGGCGGGCGGCGTCGCGTCGCGCTGCTTCGCCCATCGGTCGACACGACGACGGGGCGAGGGTGGCGATCATCACAGTGCCGTTGTGCGCCATTCTCACAACCGATAGCGTTCCCCCGACAGGATGGCCGGGCTTGTGCGCGGTCGCCGCAACGCTGAGGGGACCCCATGACCATCACCACCCGCTCGAGCAGCCCGCTCGAGACCATGCGCCGCCGCCCGCTGGCGATGCTGGCAGCCGCAGGCCTCGCAGGCCTCGCGGGCACCGCGATCGCCGCATCGGCCACCGCCGTCGTCGCAGCCGAGGACGGCGCCCCGGCCCCCATCGTGGTCGGCTTCGAGTCCGAGGAGACCTCGGACGTCAACCTGGTCGAGAGGGTCGCAGCCGACGACGCGATGCCCGCCGCCGCTGGTTGCTTCTACGGCGCCGCGCCCGTGACGAACTACTCGACGCACGGTTCCGACGGGTTCGTGAATACCGCGTACGCCGGCTACTCCTCGGTGTATCCCGAGGGCGGCTACACCGCCTCCGCTGACTTCTACCTCGCGGCCGATGCCGAGCAGGGCCAGTTCTCCTGGTCCCACGGCGTGAACGGCACCGACGGAGTCCACCAGCGCGACTTCATCTTCCACGCTGGGTCCACAGGCAGCGGCACCTGGAACGTGGGGGCGAGCTACTCCGCCACCACGACGGACCCGTACGTCACGTCCTACCCGGTCGAACCGCTGACGATCTCGACCGAGGGCTGGTACACCTTCCAGCACACGATCCGCGACCAGGATGGGCTGCTCTACGTGGACCTCACGGTCCTCGACGACGCCGGCGCCACACTCGCCGAATGGACGCTCGGCGGCCAGGAGGCCGACGTCATCGCAGACGCGGTGGGCGGCAACCGCTATGGCTGGCTCGTCAACAACCCGTTCGCAGGGCTGCCGATCGACAACGTGCTGCTCGACTCGGCACGCCCCACGGACACCTGCGGTCCCGAGACCACGCCTGAGCCGAGTCCTGAGCCCGAGGCTCCGGTCGAGGAGGGTGAGCCTGCCGCTGAGCAGATCGCGATGGGCGACGCTGAGGTGACGTTCGAGGCCACCCTGGGTGACCACCCCTCTGGCGAGCTGGTGCTGTCGAGCGAGTACACGGAGGACCCTGCCACCATCGGCGACCTGCCGTCCGACGCTCAGTTCTCATTCGGGGCCTTCTCGTACGAGCTGAACGTGGCGGAGGCGAGCACCGCGACCGTGACCATCGTGACCGAGACGCCGGCGAACACGCTGTTCAAGTTCATCGACGGCGAGTGGTCGGAGTACCCGGCCGAGTTCGACGGCACCACCATCACGTTCGAGCTCACGGATGGCGGTGCGGGCGACCTGGACGGTGAGGTCAACGGCGTGATCGTCGACCCCGTGGCGCCTGCGCTCGTCGCGACCTTCACGGGCTGACGCCCGACTCGACGCCCCCGTCGGACCGCGAGGTCTGACGGGGGCGTTCGTGCGTCCGCACGCCACTAGGCTGGGGCGCATGCTTCGCATGACCACCCTCTTCCTTCGCACCCTTCGCGAGGACCCGGCCGATGCCGAGGTCGCCTCCCATCGACTGCTCCTCCGGGCCGGCTACATCCGGCGGGCCGCTCCCGGCATCTACTCGTGGATGCCGTTGGGACTGCGGGTGCTCGCCAAGGTCGAGGCCGTCGTGCGGGAGGAGATGGCACGCGCCGGCAGCCAGGAGGTGCACTTCCCGGCCCTGCTGCCGAAGGAGCCCTACGAGGCCACGGGACGGTGGGAGGAGTACGGCCCCAACCTGTTCCGGCTCAAGGACCGCAAGGGTGGCGACATGCTGCTCGCCCCCACGCACGAGGAGATGTTCACGCTGCTCGTGAAGGACCTGTACTCGTCGTACAAGGACCTGCCGCTGTCGCTGTACCAGATCCAGAACAAGTACCGCGATGAGGCCCGGCCGCGCGCCGGGCTGCTGCGCGGGCGTGAGTTCATCATGAAGGACGCCTACTCGTTCGACATCGACGACGACGGCCTCGAGGCGTCCTATCAGGCGCAGCGCGCCGCCTACATCCGGGTGTTCGACAGGCTCGGCATCGACTACGTGATCGTGTCGGCGACGTCCGGAGCGATGGGCGGCTCGAAGTCGGAGGAGTTCCTTGCGCCGACCCCGATCGGTGAGGACACCTACGTGCGCTCGCCCGGGGGCTACGCCGCCAACGTCGAGGCCGTCACCACGCCGGTGCCCGACCCGGTGCCGTTCGAGGATGCTCCGGCCGCCCACGTGGAGGACACGCCCGACACCCCGACGATCGACACCCTCGTCGCGCACGCCAACGCCCACCACCCGCGCGCTGATCGGCCGTGGACGGCGGGGGACACCCTCAAGAACGTCGTCCTCGCGCTCACCACACCTGCGAAGGAGCGCTCGCTCCTGGTCGTGGGGCTGCCGGGAGACCGCGACGCGGACATGACGCGGCTCGAGGCCGCTCTCGCACCCGCGACCGTCGAGCCCGCCACCGAGGCCGACTTCGCCCGCCACCCGGAGCTCGTCAAGGGGTACATCGGCCCCGGCGTGCTCGGCCCCCAGGGGCGCCCCGACGGAGTCGCGCGCGGCGCCGACGACGATGCGGCGATTCCGTACCTGCTGGACCCGCGCATCGTCCCGGGTACGCGCTGGATCACGGGAGCCAACGAGCCCGGCCGCCACGTGTTCGAGCTGACGGCCGGCCGTGACTTCACCGCCGACGGCACGGTCGAGGGAGCCACGGTGCTCGAGGGTGATCCCGCGCCCGACGGTTCGGGTCCGCTCGAGCTCGCTCGCGGCGTCGAGATCGGACACATCTTCCAGCTGGGTCGCAAGTATGCCGAGGCGCTCGGCCTCGAGGTGCTCGACGTCAACGGCAAGCGCGTGACGGTCACGATGGGCTCGTACGGTATCGGCGTCACCCGCGCCCTCGCGCTGCTCGCCGAGCTGAACCATGACGAGCTGGGGCTCAAGTGGCCGGCCCACGTCGCGCCGTTCCACGTGCATGTGGTGGCGACAGGCAAGGACCAGGAGGTGTTTGAGGCCGCCGAGCGACTCGCCAGCGAGCTCGACGCCGCAGGCATCGAGGTGCTCTACGACGATCGCCCCAAGGTGTCGCCGGGGGTGAAGTTCAAGGACGCGGAGCTGCTGGGCGCGCCCTTCATCCTCGTGGTGGGCCGCGGTCTTGCCGATGGCGAGGTCGAGCTCAAGGTGCGTGCGCAGGGGTCCAGCGAGGCGCTGTCGCTGGCCGATGCGGTCGCGACGGTGTCGGCACGCGTGCGCGAGGCGCTCAGCGACTAGGCCGGCTGTGTTGCCGCCTCGGCGCGCGCGGGTCGAGTCATCCTGATGTGCTGGGCGTCGCGAGCGCGTCGTCCAGGAACGACACCACGCGCTGCGCCCATGCCTCCGGCTCGGTCGCCAGCCCGCCAGTGTGAGGTGCCTCCGCGATCTCCCAGACGTCGACGTGGGGATGGCCCTCGGCGATCCATGCGGCCGCCATCGGCTCGTCGGGCACCTGTCCCGACGCGATGAGCAGGATCGGTGCGGCGGTCTCGGTGGCGGCCTCCCGCAGCGTCGGGGGCCGGGGCGCGTCCGTGAGAGCGACCGTGATCGCGTCGCGCTCCATATCCATCCCGCGCTGCACCCAGCCCAGGGGATGCCGTGGCAGCCAGCCCGCCTTGTCCGCCGAGGTGCGCTGCGTCGCCCCTTCGGCGACCACCGCACGCACGCGCCCGTCGACTCCTGCGGCACCGACTGCTGACTCTCCGCCCATCGACAGCCCCACCAGGCCCAGTCGTTCCGGATCCACGCCCTCCAGCGTCGCGAGCGTGTCCAGGGCTGCGGAGACGTCCGCCTCGCCCCACCAGCCCAGGTCCATGGCTCTCCCCGTGGAATCGCCATGTCCCCGCGCATCGATCGCCAGGACGCCGTACCCGGCGCTCGCCAGCACCTCCGCCTGCGCGACGACCGCGTCGCGCGTCGACCCCGCGCCATGAGTGAGCACCACGGCGGCCCCCGTCTGAGACGGGAGGAACCAGCCGGCCAGCGTGACGCCGTCCGCTGCCGGCACGGTGACATCGGTGGCGCCTGCCGGGCGGCCGCCGTCATAGCTCGCGTGGGGCGGGTACGCGGCCCACGCGGCCACCCCGGCGGGGAAGGCGATCAGGATCACCACCACCCCGCCCCCGAGAATCAGTGCCGCACGGGCGACCGGTCGGCGCGCTGCGCGCACGGAGACGAAGATGAGGCCGCCCGCAAGAAGAACCGTGACGACGGTGGCGGCGGCGACGCCGAGCGTCAGTCCGTCATCGCTCCAGCGCGCGGGCCCGAGGCTCGCGGCCATGCCCAGTGCGACAGCGCTCACCAGGACCGCACCGACGATCCCGACCACGCGGAGCGCTCGAGCCATGGTCTGCCTCCCTTCGGTCACGATACGACCGCAGGCAGGGCCGTGGCATGGGACCGAAGTCACACAGATCTCCGAGCCCGGGAGGGGGCCGGCGACTGCGCCCTAGCTGCCGCCGCCCACCGTGACGCCCGGCAGCGGAGGCACCGTGTAGGACGCCGCCGTCGGCTCGCCGAAGGCGGCCGCCTGCGCGTAGGCGTCGAACGCGGCGTGGAGCAGCCAAGGCATGTCGTCCGCGTCGGCGCCGTCGAGCATCGTCGCGTACGTCTCGCCGGCGGCGGTCTCGAGGTCCTGAGCCGTCGCGAGCCGCGCCGCGGCGTCCCCGGAGTCGTCGCCGAGCAGCACGTACACCGACTCGCGTCGGTCCTCGACGCCAGGCAGCTGCGCGAGAGCCGTCGCGCGGGCGTCCTGCAGGTCCCGACGGGCCAGCCACTGGTCGCGCTCCTCGTCGGCGGCCCGAGCGGCGAGCACCTCGTACGCATACCGCGCCTGGTCGTGCATCACGACGAGGTCCGCGAGGACGGCCGCGTCGACTCCTGTCGCGGACGGCACCGGCCCGGCGTCTGGCAGCGCGGGCGAGTCCAGCAGCCGGACGGAGACGACAGGCTCGGTCGACTGCGCGATCGCGTCCTCCACCCACCCGGAGTACCACGACGAGAGCGCGTGCGACAGACCGGCAGAGCTGAGCAGCAGGGCGAGCGCGGGGTCGTCGGTGACGAGAGCCTCCGCGAGATGTCCGTCGCGCGCGTCCATGCTCGCGCCGATCAGGTCCAGTGCGCCGTCGCTCGGGGAGGGCGACGGGGACTCGTCCGGATAGGGCACGTAGAGCCCGCCCAGCGCCTCGAGCCGTGCGGGTGCGGCGACGGCTTCGATCTCGCTGAGCACGGCGGCGCGTGCCGTCGTGGAGCCCGAGGCGCCGGCGCCGTCAGGCGTGGCGTCGACGACCGCCTGCTCGCGGGCGGCTGCGGCATCCCGCACCAGGGTCTCCGGACTGGGGGAGGGCCACTCGGGGGGAGGCGTCTCGAGCCGCCAGGAACATGCTGCGAGCGCGAGCACGGCTACCGAGACGGCCGATGCGCGGAGGAGTCGGCCTGTCATGGCCGCCATCCTTTCATGGCGGGCGACTACACTGTCCTTCGACGAACTTCAGGAACGGACCGCTGCCTAAGCGCACAGGAGGCTTGAGCCCCATGGACCTCACGACACGAATCTCCGAGCTCGCTGGGCCGGCCGCCCGCGAGGCGGGGCTGGAGTTGGATGGCGTGACCGTGACGAGCGCGGGCAAGCGCTCGCGCGTCGTCGTCACCGTCGACCTCCCCGAGTCCGAGGTGGGCGCTGCGGATCTCGACACGGTGGCCGTCGCGTCGCGTGCCATCGGCGCTGCTCTTGACGACGCCAATGTGCCGTCGACCCCCTACACGCTCGAGGTGTCGACCCCCGGCGCCGACCGACCCCTCACGGAACGACGCCACTTCATGCGCGCGCGCACCCGCAAGGTGGCCCTGTCGCTCGCCGACGGCGGCGAGCTGACCGGCGTGCTCCAGGAGGTGGACGGTGACGTGCTGGTGATCGCGACGGACGCTGCGACGGAGCGCGTGGCGATCGCGGACGTGACCGCCGCCGCGGTCGTCATCGAGATGAGGCGCCTCGACTGACCTGCATCGCCCTGACACCGTAGATTGACGATTGAACAGCAAGGAGGCGGCATGGACATCGACATGCAGGCCCTGAAGAGCCTCGAAAAAGAGCGCGACATCCGGCTCGGAATTCTTCTCGACGCCATCGAGCAGGCGCTCGTGTCCGCGTATCACAAGACCCCCGGCGCCTACCGGCATGCGCGTGCCCACGTGGACCGTGACACGGGCAAGGTGTCGATCTTCGCGCGTGAGGACCCCGACCCTGACGCCGACGAGCCGCAGCCGGAGCTGCCGGAGTTCGACCACACTCCCGACAACTTCGGTCGCATCGCGACGGCGACTGCGCGTCAGGTGATCTTCCAGCGCATGCGCCAGGCGGGAGACGACGCGGTGCTCGGCGAGTATGCGAGCAAGGAAGGGCACCTGGTCTCGGGCATCATCCAGCAGAGCGCCGACCCCAGGAACGTCCACGTCGACATCGGCGACGTCGAGGCACTCCTGCCGCCGCACGAGCAGGTGCCGACCGAGCGATACGAGCACGGCCAGCGCCTGCGCGGCTACGTGCTCGATGTCGGTCGCGGCATGCGGGGTCCATCGATCACGCTGTCGCGCACCCACCCGGGACTGGTGCGTCAGCTCTTCGAGCTCGAGGTGCCCGAGATCGCCGACGGCACCGTCGAGATCATGAGCCTCGCACGCGAGTCTGGCCACCGCACCAAGATGGCGGTGCGTGCCGTCGAGCCGGGCGTCAATGCCAAGGGCGCCTGCATCGGCCCGATGGGCTCGCGCGTCCGCGCCGTGATGAGCGAGCTGCACGGCGAGAAGATCGACATCATCGACTGGGATGAGGACCCGGCCACGTTCGTCGGCAACGCGCTGTCGCCCGCGCGTGTGGTCTCGGTGACCGTCGTGGATGAGGAAGCGCGCGCCGCACGCGTGGTCGTCCCCGACTTCCACCTGTCGCTCGCGATCGGCAAGGAGGGCCAGAACGCCCGCCTCGCGGCCCGCCTCACGGGCTGGCGCATCGACATCCGTTCCGACGAGGCACCAGAGGTTCCCGGACGCGCCGACGAGCCCCGTTCCTCGCCGGAGCGCTGACGCGCTAGACTGATGAAGCCGAGACAGCCTTCTGGTGACCCTGGCGCGCTCCCGCACGTTCCTGTGCGGACGTGTGTGGGATGCCGCAGCAAGGCCTCTCGGTCGGTTCTGGTGCGATACGTGCTTGAGGGCGACCGTGTGGTCGTCGACGAGAACGGAAGCAAGCCGGGACGGGGCGCGTGGCTGCATCCCGATTCCGACTGCATCGCACTTGCACTCCGACGACGTCAGTTCGGGAGAGCATTGCGCTCACCCGGAGCCGACGTGTCGGGCGCCGTCCTTCCGGACGCGTGAGTGCGCGTGCCGCCCGCCATCCAGCCATCGACAGAACGGGACGAAAGCCCATGGTCGTCTGATGAGTGCCTCGCAATGAGTGCCCACCCGTAACGATGGTTCGACCCTGCCTCGGTCGAACCGAGACAGGAGAATTGTGGCAAAGCCCCGCGTTCACGAGATCGCGAAAGAGCTCGGAGTACCGAGCAAAGCGCTGATCACCAAGCTCAACGAGCTCGGCGAATACGTCAAGGGTCCGTCGTCGACCCTGGAAGCGCCTGTGGTGCGCAAGGCCCGTGAAGCCTTCCCCGCAGCGCCCGCGACGACCGATTCCGCCCCCGCGGCGACGTCGGCCCCCAAGCCTGCGGCCAAGCCCGGACCCAAGCCTGCGGCTCCCAAGCCCGCGGCCCCGGAGCCGGAGGCCGCAGCCCCCGAGCCCACGCCTTCGCCCGCGGCTCCGTCGGAGCAGGCGCCCGCATCGGCCCCGGCCCCGTCCGCTGACGCTGACGCCGCCCCCGACGCAGGGTCGTCCTCGGACATGCCGAAGCCGCGCCCGCGCCCGGGCGGCAACAACCCGTTCTCCGAGCGCACCGCCGGGCCCCGCCCGCGGCCGCGCCCCGGAGGCAACAACCCGTTCCAGACGCAGCGCCCCGGTGCTCGTCCCGGCGGTCGTCCCGGTGCCCCCGCACCTGGTGGCGCTGGCGCACCTGCCGGTCCCGGTGGGCCCGGCGGCTCGTCCGGACCTGGCGGCAGGGGACCTCGTCCCTCGCCCGGTCAGATGCCCAACCGCACGCCCGGTCGCGGCGGCCCTGGTGGCCCCGGCGGTCGTGGGCCCGGCGGTCCCGGCGGCGCCGGTGGTCCTGGTGGCCCCGGTGGCCGTCCCGGCTTCGGAGGCCCCGGTGGCCGTCCTGCGGCCGGTGGACGCGGTCGCGGCGGCGGCACCGCTGGCGCCTTCGGTCGCCAGGGTGGACGTCCTGCACGCTCGCGGAAGTCGAAGCGGGCCAAGCGGGCCGAGTACGAGCAGCAGCAGGCGCCGTCCATCGGCGGCGTCCAGATCCCTCGGGGCAATGGCGAGACTCAGATTCGTCTGCGCCGCGGCGCGACCCTGTCGGACTTCGCCGAGAAGATCGACGTCAACCCCGCCTCGCTGGTGACCGTCCTGTTCCACTTGGGAGAGATGGCCACGGCCACGCAGTCCCTGGACGAGGCGACCTTCGAGACCCTCGGTGAGGAGCTGGGCTACAAGATCCAGATCGTCTCGCCCGAGGAGGAGGACCGCGAGCTTCTCGAGGACTTCGGACTCGACATCGAGGCCGAGCTCGAGGCGGAGACCGACGAGGACCTCGAGCAGCGTCCCCCGGTCGTCACCGTCATGGGTCACGTCGACCACGGTAAGACCCGTCTGCTGGACTCGATCCGCAAGGCCGACGTCATCTCCGGCGAGGCCGGCGGCATCACCCAGCACATCGGCGCCTACCAGGTGCACCACGAGCACGAGGGCATCACGCGTGCCATCACGTTCATCGACACCCCGGGTCACGAGGCGTTCACCGCCATGCGTGCCCGTGGTGCGAAGGTCACCGACATCGCGATCCTCGTGGTCGCGGCGGACGACGGCGTGATGCCTCAGACCATCGAGGCGCTCAACCACGCCCAGGCCGCCAATGTGCCCATCGTCGTGGCGATCAACAAGATCGACGCCGAAGGTGCGAACCCGGAGAAGATCCGTCAGCAGCTCACCGAGTACAACCTGGTGGCTGAGGAGTGGGGCGGCGACACGATGTTCGTCGAGGTCTCCGCTCTTCAGAACAAGAACATCGATGCGCTGCTCGAGGCGGTGCTGCTCACCGCAGACGCCGGTCTCGACCTGCGTGCGAACCCGGACAAGGACGCTCGCGGTGTGGCCGTCGAGGCTCACCTCGACAAGGGTCGCGGTGCCGTGGCGACCGTCCTCGTCAACTCGGGAACGCTGCGTGTTGGCGACTCGATCGTGGCCGGAACGGCCCATGGCCGCGTCCGCGCGATGTTCGACGAGCACGACAACCCGGTGCAGGAGGCGCTCCCCGCGCGTCCCGTGCTGGTCATCGGTCTGACCTCGGTGCCCGGAGCGGGAGACACGTTCCTGGTGGCGGACGACGACCGCACTGCCCGTCAGATCGCCGAGAAGCGCGAGGCCGCCGAGCGGGCCGCGCAGCTCGCGAAGCGCCGCAAGCGCATCAGCCTCGAGGACTTCACGAAGGCCATCGAGGAGGGCAAGGTCGACACCCTCAACCTCATCATCAAGGGAGACGTGTCGGGTGCCGTCGAGGCGCTCGAGGACGCTCTGCTGCAGATCGATGTGGGCGAGCAGGTCGACCTGCGGATCATCCACCGCGGCGTGGGCGCTGTGACGCAGAACGACGTGAACCTGGCGACGGTCGACAACGCGATCATCCTCGGATTCAACGTCCGTCCCGCCGAGCGCGTCCAGGACCTCGCGGACCGCGAGGGCGTGGACATGCGCTTCTACTCGGTGATCTACCGCGTGCTCGAGGACGTCGAGGCGTCGCTCACCGGCATGCTGAAGCCCGAGTACGAGGAGCGTCAGACCGGTGGTGCGGAGGTCATGGAGATCTTCCGCAGCTCCAAGTTCGGCAACATCGCCGGATGCCTGGTGCGCAACGGTGTGATCCGTCGCAACGCCAAGGCGAAGGTCGTGCGCGAGGGCGTGGTGATCGGCGAGCCGACCATCGACACCCTGCGTCGCTTCAAGGATGACGCCACCGAGGTCAAGGATGGCTTCGAGTGCGGCATCGGTCTGGGCAAGTTCAACGACATCCGTGTCGGCGACATGATCGAGACCTTCGAGATGGTCGAGATTCCGAGGTCCTGATGGCAGACAGTGCACGCGCTCTCCGGCTCGCGGGGACCATCAAGAAGTTGATGGCCCGCGCGCTGGAGAAGGAGATCAAGGACCCTCGCCTGGGGTTCGTCACGGTGACCGACGTTCGTGTCACCGGCGACCTGCAGCAGGCGTCCGTCTTCTACACCGTGTACGGCGGGGACGAGGAGCGCGCGGCCACGGCCGCCGCCCTCGCCTCTGCCAAGGGGCGACTGCGCTCCTTGATGGGCAAGGAGCTCGGCATCAGGCTCACGCCGTCGCTCGAGTTCCACCTCGACGCGGTGCCGGAGACGGCGGCGACGCTGGACAAGGCGCTTCACGAGGCGGCCCAGCGTGATGCCGAACTCGCCAAGCTGCGCGAGAACGCGGCCTACGCGGGTGAGGAAGACCCCTACCGTCGTCCAGAAGACCGTGATGCTGACGGTCGCGACGCGGATGGCGAAGGCTCCTAAGCCCGAGCCCATTCCTGGGCTCGTGATCGTGGACAAGCCTGCCGGCTGGACGTCTCACGACGTCGTGGGCCGCATGCGCAGGCTTGCAGGCACGCGCAAGGTGGGCCACGCGGGCACGCTCGATCCCATGGCCACCGGCGTGCTGGTGGTGGGGATCGGGCGCGCCACACGCCTGCTCACCTACATCGTCGGCCACGACAAGGCGTACGACGCGACCATCCGGCTGGGCCAGTCCACCGTCACGGATGACGCGGAGGGCGAGGTCACGACCTCGCACGACGCCTCGACCGTCACCGACGCCTCGATCGCCGATGCGGTGGCCGGCTTGACCGGCGACATCTCGCAGGTGCCGAGCAGCGTGAGCGCGATCAAGATCGACGGACAGCGTGCCTACAAGCGCGCCCGTGACGGCGAGGCCGTCGAGATTCCGGCTCGTCCGGTGACGGTGAGCGCGTTCGAGGTCCTCGACATTCGCCGGGACGGCCGCGTCATCGACCTCGACGTCCACGTCGAGGTCTCATCCGGCACGTACGTGAGGGCACTGGCCCGCGACCTCGGCACAGCCCTCACCGTGGACGGCACGGGAGTCGGCGGCCACCTCACGGGGCTGCGGCGCACCCGCGTGGGTGGACTCACGCTGTCCGACGCTCACACCCTTGACGACCTCGCCGCGCTCGTCGACTCCGGCGCCGAGCTGCCGCGCGTGCCGCTCGGCGCCGCCGCATCGGCCGTCCTGCCCACGCGTCGCCTGAGCGAGCCCGAGGCGAGGGCGCTGGGCTATGGCCAGGCGATCCCGGCATCGGCGCTGGACGAGGCCGATGCGGGGGAGGGGCCCGTGGCGGGCCTCGCGCCCGATGGCGATCTCGTGGCGGTGCTCGAGCGTCGCGGCGACACGTGGCGCCCTGCGGTGGTCTTCCGACCGTCGGTGACTGCGCCGGCATCAGGCGAGGCACAATGAGCGCCATGCAGATCTGGCGCTCTCTCGACGAGGTACCCGCTGACCTGGGGCCGACGGCTGTCACGCTGGGCAACTTCGACGGCGTTCACCGCGGTCACCAGGCGGTCCTCGTGCAGATGGTGGCCGATGCGCGCGAGCGCGGACACCGCGCGGTCGCCATGACATTCGAGCCGCATCCCAAGGCCGTGCACGACCCCGAGCACCCTCCGGTGCTGATCACCGGCCTCGACGACAAGCTCGACCGGCTGGCGGAGACCGGCCTGGACGGCGTGCTCGTGGTGCCGTACACCCTGGAGTTCGCGAGCCAGACGCCGCAGGAGTTCGTGCGCCGCTGGCTCGTCGACGGCCTGGGTGCGGCGACCGTCGTCGTCGGGGCCGACACCAAGTTCGGTCGTGGCAACGCCGGCGATGTCGAGACCATGCGCGCGATCGGCGCGACGATGGGCTTCGAGACGGACATCGTGGACGACGCGTGCGCGGTGTCGGAGACGGGGCGTCGGTGGTCGTCCACCTGGGTGCGGGAGCTGCTCGACGACGGTCGCATGCGCGAGGCCGCGACGGTGCTCGGCAGGCCGCACCGACTGCGGGGAATCGTGGTGGACGGTGACAAGCTGGGCCGCGAGATCGGCTTCCCCACGGCGAACCTCGATGTGACCGGCGGGATGGTGCCGCGCCACGGCGTCTATGCCGGCTGGATGACGGTGCTCGATGGTCGCGGCAACGACCGCGCCGCGGCGCTGGTCGGCGAGCGCCTCGCGACCGCGATCAGCATCGGCATCAACTACACCGTCGGGGCCCAGGGACTGCGCATCGAGGGGTTCGCCTTCGACCGCTCGGGCCTGGATCTCTACGGCGCTGACGTGGCGTTCGACCTCATCGAGTGGCGTCGCCCCATGCTCGACTTCGGTTCGCTCGAGGGCCTCAAGGACGCCCTCGCCGCCGACGTCGCCTGGTGTCGCCAAATGTTACAAGTCGATTAAACCAGGCCAAACACCGACATCTGGGGCTATGGTCGGGAGATGGACGAAGCCCCAGGGTCGGTGGAGGCGGGCAGCGGCGAGCCGCTGGTCGTGCTCGATCACGTCAACAAGCACTTCGGAGACCTGCATGTCCTGGAGGACATCAATCTGACGGTGAAGCGCGGCGAGGTCGTGGTGGTGATCGGCCCCTCCGGCGCAGGCAAGTCCACGCTGTGCCGGGCGATCAACCGCCTCGAGACCATTGACAGCGGCACCATCGAGATCGATGGCGTCTCTCTTCCTGCGGAGGGGAGACCTCTCGCCCGGCTTCGCGCAGACGTGGGCATGGTGTTCCAGTCCTTCAACCTGTTCGCGCACAAGACCATCCTCGAGAACGTCACTCTGGGCCCGACCAAGGTGAGGCGGCTGCAGAAGGCACAGGCTCGCGAGCAGGCGATGGCGCTGCTCGAACGAGTCGGTGTGGCGAATCAGGCCGACAAGTACCCTGCTCAACTCTCGGGCGGGCAGCAGCAGCGCGTGGCGATCGCAAGGTCTCTCGCGATGCGGCCCAAAGTGATGCTGTTCGACGAGCCCACGTCGGCACTGGACCCCGAGATGATCAACGAGGTCCTGGACGTCATGACGGACTTGGCGAAGGACGGGATGACGATGATCGTCGTGAGCCACGAGATGGGCTTCGCGCGCAAGGCCGCGAACCGCGTCGTCTTCATGGCCGACGGAAAGGTCATGGAGGAGGCGACTCCCGAGGAGTTCTTCACGAACCCTCAGACCAGCCGGGCCAAGGACTTCCTGTCGAAGATTCTCACGCATTGAGTTTGGCGCGCGCTGTGCGCCAGGGGCCCCGGGCAATCCCCGGGGCGGGAGAGAGGAGAGGCAATGTACACACGTACCAGGATGGTCGCGCTGGGCGCGGCCGCGGTGCTCGCACTCGCTGCGTGCTCGTCGGGGGATGGCGGCGAGGACGAACCGGAGGAGGTCGATCCGAGCGCATTTGCAGAAGGCTCCACGATGGCGGCGCTGGCGGACGCGGGTGCGATCACCATCGGCACCAAGTTCGATCAGCCCCTGTTCGGGCTCAAGCCGCCGAGTGGTGACCCCGAGGGCTTCGACGTGGAGATCGGCAAGATCATCGCCGCCGAGCTGGGAATCCCGGAGGACGGCATCGAGTGGGTCGAGACTGTCTCCGCGAACCGCGAACCCTACATCGAGGGTGGCCAAGTGGACATCGTCGTCGCGACCTACACCATCAACGACGAGCGCAAAGAGGTCATCTCCTTCGCCGGCCCGTACTACAACGCTGGCCAAGCACTCATGGTGATGAGCGACAACGAGGACATCATGGGACCCGACGACCTCGCTGGCAAGAACGTGTGCTCGGTCGAGGGGTCCACCCCCGCCGCGAACATCGCCGAGAACTACCCCGATGCCGAGCTGTCGCTGTTCGGTGCGTACACCGACTGCCTCGAGCCGCTGCGCAATGGGCAGGTCGACGTCGTGACCACGGACAACGTGATCCTCGCCGGCTACGTCTCGGAGTCAGACGAAGAGTTCAAGGTGGTCGGGGAGCCTTTCACCGAAGAACCCTACGGAATCGGCCTCGCACGCGAGGACACGGACTTCCGCATGTGGATCAACGACGTGCTCGAGGAGATCTTCGAGGACGGCCGCTGGCTCGAGGCGTGGAACGAGACCGCAGGTACGGTCCTTCCCGAGCCTGAGGTTCCGACCATCGACCGGTACGAGATCGAGTGACGCACTGACGGAGTGCCCCGGCGCCACGAGCGCCGGGGCACACCCTCACGCGGGACGGGACCATGGGCGCACTCTTCGACAACCTCGACGTCGTTGCGAAGGCATTCGGCAACACGCTGTGGATCAGCGTGGTCGCTGGCATCCTGTCGTTCGTGTGGGGCGTAGTGCTGGCGGCTTTCCGCGTGTCCCCGGTCGGTCCGCTCCGCGCGTTCGGAACCGCCTACGTGAACGTCATCCGCAACACGCCGCTGACGCTGGTCTTCATCTTCTTCCTCGCAGCTTCACCCCAGCTGATGGGCTTGGTGGTCCCTCTCGGCGCGACCATGGCGATCATCGCCATGACCCTCTACACCTCCACCTTCGTGTGCGAGGCAGTGCGGTCCGGCGTCAACTCCGTCGGAGTCGGCCAAGCCGAGGCGGCCCGTAGCGTGGGGCTCACCTTCATCCAGACCTTGACGCACGTGATCATGCCGCAGGCGTTTCGCAGCGTCATGCCGCCGCTGATCAATGTCTACGTGGCCCACATCAAGAACACCTCCGTCGCGGCCGGCTTCGCGACCACGGAACTCGTCGCCATTGCGAACAGGCTGGCCAATGGCAATCCCGGGGACGTCGTCGGCATTTTCTTCGGCATCGGGCTGGCGTTCCTCGTGTTGACAGTGCCGCTCTCGGTCGCGGCGGAGCGCCTCGAGTCCCGAGTGGCGGTGGCGCGATGAGTGAACAGCACGTCCTCTTCGACATCCCTGGCCCCAAGGCCAAGCGGCGCGACGTCTACTACAACATCATCTTCACGGCCGTCATCCTCGTGCTGGTGGGATGGGTCGTGTGGACGGCCTGGCAGCGAGGCATCTTCGACGATCGCTGGGCCGTGCTGTGGGACCCGCCGCGCAATCAGACGGCGTCCGATGTGTGGCGCACGCTGCTGTGGTCCGGACTCGTCCAGGGGACGCTCAAGGCTGTCGCGATCGCGGTGCCCGTCGTCGCGGCACTCGCCGTCATCCTCACCGTCGCGCGCCAGGCGCCCTACGCCGGTGTCCGCTGGGCTGCGTACGGGTTCACGCACGTCTTCCGCGGCATCCCCGTGCTCCTCATCATGTACTTCGGAGTGATCGCGCTCAATCTCGATCCCCTGTGGGCGGTGGTCCTCGGGCTCGTGGTGTACAACACCGCAGTGGTGGCCGAGATCCTCCGCGCGGGCATCGCCGCGCTGCCGAGCGGGCAGCGGGAGGCAGGCCTCTCGATCGGGCTCACTCCGCTCGCCACGTTGCTGACGATCCAGCTGCCCCAGGCCGTGCGCATCATGCTGCCGGCCCTGATCAGCCAGATCGTGGTGCTGCTCAAGGACACCTCGCTGGGCTTCATCATCGCGTACGTGGAACTCTTGACCACGGTGAAGAACCTGTACAACTACTTCGGCGACAGTTCGAAGGTCCCCTTCGTGCTGGTCGGAGCCGTCATCTACATCGCAGTGAACATGTCCGTCGCGCGGCTGGCGACATGGCTCGAGGCTCGCATGCGGCAGTCGCCGCACGTCGCGCACGCACCCGATCCTGGAGGTGCGGCCCTCTAGCGCCGCGACGTGGAACGCCGTGAGGACTGAGCGTCGCGCATCGGCCGCGCGTCCGGTATGCTGGACCGTCGCCGTAGAACGGCCGCGGATCCCAGTGCCCCGGAGAACCAGCCCGGGTGCGCCGCGCAACGAGACCACAAGGAGCTAGTCGATGCCTCTCGATACCGCTGTGAAGAAGAAGATCATGACCGAGTACGCCACGACCGAGGGCGACACCGGCTCCCCTGAGGTCCAGGTCGCACTGCTGACGCAGCGCATCACGGACCTGACCGAGCACCTCAAGATGCACAAGCACGACCACCACTCGCGTCGTGGCCTGCTGCTGCTGGTCGGTCAGCGCCGCAACCTGCTGAACTACCTCTCGCGCATCGACATCGAGCGTTACCGCTCGCTTATTGAGCGCCTGGGCCTGCGCCGCTAGGCGCGCCCGGTGCGCTCGGCCCGGCTGCTCCTCTCTTCCGAGAGTCGAGCGGCCGGGCCTTTCACTTGTCCCAGGTGCGACACGCCTCAACCCGAGGTGCGCATCGGCTGATAGCATGGACTCGGCCCGCCAGCAGTGGCGGCGCCCAATTTCATACACCTGGCAGGCCGGCTGAACGCTGATCCTCGGTGGAGATGGGCAGAATCCCCGCGTTTGACACCGCGGCTACGAGTCTGGGCATGTCGACTGACGATCAGTGAGGCAATACAAGCCCCTTTGAGTTCGCCTGGCCTGCTCCCACAGAATGGAGCGACTTCCCTATGGAAGGTCCCGAGATCCAGTTCGCCGAGGCGACCATTGATAATGGTTCGTTCGGCACCCGCACCGTCCGCTTCGAGACTGGCCGTCTGGCCAAGCAGGCTGCGGGTTCCACCGCCGCCTACCTCGACGGCGACACGATGCTGCTCGCCGCCACCACGGCAGGCAAGCACCCCCGCGAGGGCTTCGACTTCTTCCCCCTCACGGTGGACGTCGAGGAGCGCTCATACGCAGCCGGAAAGATCCCCGGCTCGTTCTTCCGTCGCGAGGGCCGTCCCTCGACCGACGCGATCCTCACCTGCCGTCTGATCGACCGGCCGCTGCGCCCCACCTTCGTGTCGGGCCTGCGCAACGAGGTCCAGGTCGTCATCGACGTCCTCGCGATCAACCCCGACGACGCCTACGACACTCTCGCGATCAACGCCGCGTCCATGTCGACGCAGCTGTCCGGACTGCCGTTCTCCGGCCCCATCGGCGGCGTGCGCATCGCGCTCATCGACGGTCAGTGGGTCGCGTTCCCGCGTCACTCCGAGAAGGAGCGCGCGGTGTTCGACATGGTCGTCGCCGGTCGCATCGTCGGTGACGACGTGGCGATCATGATGGTCGAGGCAGAGGCCACTCCCGATTCCTACAACCTCATCTCCGAGGGCGCTCAGGCTCCGACGGAAGAGGTCGTGGCTCAGGGCCTCGAGGCCGCCAAGCCCTTCCTCAAGCTCCTGTGCGAGGCGCAGATCGAGCTCGCCGGCAAGGCCGCCAAGGAGGTGCAGGAGTTCCCGCGCTTCCTTGACTACCAGGACGACGTGTTCTCGGCAGTCGAGGGCCACGTGTCCGCCGACCTCACCTCCGCGCTGCAGATCTCTGACAAGCAGGAGCGCGAGAGCCGTCTCGACGAGATCAAGGCGAACACCCTCGAGCACTTCGCCGGCCAGTTCGAGGGCCGCGAGAAGGAGGTCTCCGCTGCGATTCGCTCGGTGACCAAGCAGACCATCCGCCAGCGCATCCTCAAGGACGGCGTCCGCATCGACGGCCGTGGGCTTGCGGACATCCGCCCGCTGTCGGCCGAGGTCGGCCCCATCCCGCGCGTGCACGGCTCGGCGATCTTCGAGCGCGGTGAGACCCAGATCATGGGCATCACCACGCTGAACATGCTCAAGATGGAGCAGCAGATCGACTCGTTCAACCCCGAGACGAAGAAGCGCTACATGCACCACTACAACTTCCCGCCGTTCTCGACGGGCGAGACGGGTCGTGTGGGTTCCCCCAAGCGTCGCGAGATCGGCCACGGTGCGCTCGCCGAGCGTGCCCTCGTGCCGGTGCTCCCGAGCCGCGAGGACTTCCCGTACGCCATCCGTCAGGTCTCCGAGGCACTGGGCTCGAACGGCTCCACCTCGATGGGTTCGGTGTGCGCCTCGACGCTCGCCATGCTCAACGCGGGTGTGCCGCTGAAGGCTCCGGTCGCGGGCATCGCGATGGGCCTCGTCTCCGACACCGTTGACGGCGAGACCCGCTACGCGGCGCTCACCGACATCCTCGGCGCCGAGGACGCGTTCGGCGACATGGACTTCAAGGTCGCCGGTACGTCCGAGTTCATCACCGCGATTCAGCTCGACACCAAGCTCGACGGCATCCCGTCGTCGGTGCTGGTGGGCGCGCTGAGCCAGGCCAAGGATGCGCGTCTGCACATCCTCGGCGTCATGAACTCCGCGATCTCCGAGCCCGACGAGATGAGCGAGTACGCACCCCGCATCATCACGGTGCGCGTGCCCGTTGACAAGATCGGTGAGGTCATTGGCCCGAAGGGCAAGATGATCAACCAGATCCAGGACGACACCGGTGCGGACATCAGCATCGAAGACGACGGCACCGTGTTCATTGGCGCCGTCGACGGTCCGTCGGCCGAGGCCGCGCGGTCCGCGATCAATGCGATCGCGAACCCGCACGTGCCCGAGGTCGGCGAGCGGTTCGTCGGCACGGTCGTCAAGACGGTCGCGTTCGGCGCGTTCATCTCGCTGTCCCCGGGCAAGGACGGACTGCTGCACATCTCGCAGATCCGCAAGCTCGTGGGTGGCAAGCGCGTCGAGAACGTCGAGGACGTGCTGTCCATCGGCCAGAAGATTCAGGTCCAGATCGCTGAGGTCGACCCGCGCGGCAAGCTGTCGCTGGGCGTCGTCGAAGACGGCTCCGAGGGCGACTCCGACGACGAGGGCGACGACGACAACTAAGTCGCCGCACATCTGAACCACACGAGGGCGGTTCCGGCTCAGGCCAGGGCCGCCCTCGTGGCATCTCCAGGGGTTCCCGGCGCAGCGGCCCGGTCGGGCTCGGCCCCGCAGGTTCGGCACTGGTGACGTGCGGATTCGCCAGTGGGGAGTCTGCACAAGTGGGTTCAGCACTGATAGCCCGCATATACGTCAGTGCATGGCCTACGGGACCCGGCTCGCGCATCGGCCGATGCGGGGGCGAGCAGGTGCGCCCGCCGCGTTAGGCTCGCTCTCATGCCTCACGCACTTCCGCTCGTGCCCACCTCCTCCATGGGCGCCCATCTCACGGTCGAACAGGATGCCGGCGCCATCATTCAGCGCAGCGTGCTGCCTGGCGGTGTGCGGGTGCTCACCGAGCACATCCCGGGCATGCGCTCGGCGACCATGGGGGCCTGGGTCGGCGTCGGCTCGCGCGACGAGACCCCCGAGCACGCGGGCTCGACCCACTTCCTCGAGCACCTGCTGTTCAAGGGCACGGCCAGGCGCAGCGCTCTCGACATCGCCGAGGCCTTCGACCGGGTGGGCGGCGAGTCCAATGCGATGACGGGCAAGGAGTACACCTGCTACTACGCCCGCACCATCGACACCGACCTGCCGCTCGCCATCGATCTGATCCTCGACATGGTGACGTCCGCGCGGCTCGACGAGGCAGACTTCGAGATGGAACGCGGCGTCATCCTCGAGGAGCTCGCGATGGCCGAGGACGACCCGGGCGACGTCGCGCACGAGCGCTTCACCGAGGCCGTGCTCTCGGGCCACCCGCTGGGGCGCCCCATCGGCGGCACCCCGGACATCATCCGATCCGTGACGCGCGACGCTGTGTGGGAGCACTATCGGCAGCACTACACCCCGAGCGGACTCATCGTCACGGTGGCCGGCAACGTGCACCACGAGACGGTCTGCGCCCTCGTGTCCGACGCGCTCGCCCAGGGCGGCTGGGACCTCACCGGGGAGATCGCGCCGAGCGCGCGGCGCGACCCGTTCGCTCCTCTCGACGCGGTGCTGGTGCCCGAGGTCTCCGTCACCCGCGACCTCGAGCAGTCGCACGTGCTGCTCGGCTCGCGCGGGTACCGCGCCACGGATGAGCGGCGCAGCACCCTGAGCGTGTTCAACGCGATCCTGGGCGGCGGGATGTCCTCGCGGCTCTTCCAGGAGATCCGCGAGAAGCGCGGCCTCACCTATGCGGTGTACTCGTTCGGCGCCCCCAACGCGGAGACCGGCATCTGGGGCATGTACGCCGCGTGCAATCCCAAGGCCGCGGACGAGGTCGAGCGGCTGCTGGGCGGCGAGCTCGACCGCATGGCGGAGGGCGTGACGGCGGAGGAGCTCGAGAAGGCCAAGGGCCAGATCGCCGGGACCACCGTGCTCCGCCTCGAGGACTCGTACTCACGGATGTCCCGACTCGGCAAGTCGGAGCTCGTGTTCGGGGAGCTGTGGAGCATCGGCGAGGCGCTCGACGAGGTGCGCGCGATCACGGCGGACCAGGTGGTGGGTCTCGCCGCGGAGCTCGCCTCGCGCGACCGCACTCGCGTGAGGGTGGGCCCCGCCGCCTGAGCGCGGCCCCCGCCCCCGCATCGGCCGCGCGCTGGCAGTGCACGAGCGCACGGAACAGGGGGCGAGCGTGCCGCGACGCACTCACAGGGCGCAGGGGAGCCGCAAGGCGGCCCGTAGAGTAGACGCATGATCAATGTCGCAGTGCTGGGCGCCGCTGGGCGCATGGGTTCTCACGTCGTGCAGGCGGTGCAGGGCGCGGAGGACCTGGAGTTGGTCGCGGCCCTCGACACCGACGATGACATCGCGGCCGCCACGCGCGCGAAGGCCCACGTCGCGATCGACTTCACCGTTCCTGACGCCACCGAGGGACACGTGCACGCGCTCATCGATGCGGGCATCCACGCGGTGGTGGGCACCACCGGCTGGACGAGCGACTCGCTGTCCCGCGTCGAGGAGCACCTCAAGGAGCGCCCCGACCTGGGTGTGCTGATCGCCCCCAACTTCGCCATCGGCGCGGTCCTCGCGATGCGATTCGCCGCCGCGGCCGCGCCCTACTTCGAGTCCGCGGAGGTGGTGGAGCTCCACCACCCCGACAAGGTCGACGCGCCCTCCGGGACCGCGATCCACACTGCCAGGGGCATCGCTGCGGCACGGGCGGCCGCGGGCCTGGGTGCAAGTCCCGATGCGACCTCCCACGACCCCGACGGCGCCCGCGGCGCGAGCGTCGACGGGGTTCACGTACACGCCGTGCGGCTGCGGGGCATGGTCGCTCACGAGGAGGTGCTGTTCGGCAACGCGGGGGAGGCGTTCACGATCCGCACGGACAGCTTCGATCGCGTCTCCTTCATGCCCGGGGTGCTGCTGGGCGTCCGCGAGGTCGCGGCGCATCCAGGCCTCACCGTCGGGCTCGATCGCTACATGAGCCTCTAGATGGGCGTGTTCCGCAACCCCGCGTTCCTCGCGGCCGTGGCCATCACGGTCATCGTCGCGCTGTACTTCGCCTTCGTGGCCGACTTCGCGTTCGCATTCGTGCGTGCCGATGAGCTCGCGGCGCGCGGGCTGGGCGCGGCACTCCTCGTCCTGCCCCTCGTCGGAGCATGGTGGCTCTTCCACGAGTGGCGGCTGGGCATCACCGTGCAGCGCATGGCGAGCCAGTTGGAGCGCGAGGGTCGACTGCCCGTCCACGCGGGTGAGCGCGAGACTTCCGGGCGCCTCACGGAGCAGGCGGCGGACGCGATTTACGAGACCGCGCGCCGCGACGCCGAAGAACGGCCCGAGGACTGGGCCGCGTGGTTCCACGTGGGGTACGCGTATGACGCGAATCGGGACCGATCGATGGCCCGAAAGTCGTTGCGCTACGCCGCAGACCTCTACCGCGCGGAGCGCAAGGCCGCTCGGCGCGGCAACGCCTCGTAGAAACGCGCGCTACTCGCCCAGCTCGGCTCTGAACATCCTCTCGGCCATCTCGCCGTCGGGGCCTTCCATTCCGCGCCGCACGCCGCCTTCGCCGAGACCGGCGCCGGTGAGGAACGCCTCGCGCGCGGTGTCGCCCTCCAGCGCCCACGCCCGCACGCTGGTGCCGCCCGTGATGCGCAGGGTGTCGACGCACGCCGCGAGCAGGCGCGACGCGTGACCCCGGCGACGGTGCTCGGGCGCCACCTCGAGCGCGATGATCTCGCCCGCGGAGGCAAGGGCGGCGAAGCCCACCACGTGCGGGCCGTCGGTCGCGACGAAGACGCGGTGCTCGCGGGAGGGCGGGGATTCGATCGCGGCGCCCCACGCGGCCAGCACCTCATCGCCCGGCAGGGCGTCCACCGCCTCGGCGCCGATACGTTCCCGCCACGCGGCGAGCTGGATCGCGGCGATCGCCTCCTCGTCTCCAGGGACGGCAGGGCGAGCGGACACGTCGGCGGTGGGCATGCCGCCAAGGTTACGCGGCTGCGGCCCGGCCTCGATCGAGTCAGGCCCACCCGAACAGCCGCAGCCCCGCCGCGACCGCCGCGGCGGCGAACACGACCACGATGAACGGGGCGCGGCGCCACAGCAGCACCGCCGCCACGACGACCGCCACGATCCGTGCGTCGACGACGATCGCCGAGCCGGACGTGAACCCCTGCACCCCGAACAGGGCGGCGAGCAGCGCGACCGTGACGAAGGCCGCGATGCGGTGCACGCGCGGGTTCTCAAGACATTCCTCTGGCACCACGTGGCCGGCGTACTTGGTGGCCCACGCGAGCAGCCCGGCAGCAACGATGGCCACCCACATGAGGGTGTACTCCGTCATTCGGGAACCTCCTCGCGGGGTGCGCGCCAGCCCGCCGCGACCGCGACGAGCGCCGCCGCCAGGATTGGCAGCCCCGACGGCAGGAGGGGCGTGAGCAGGAGGGCGAGGACGGCCGATGCGCCAGCCACGGCCTGCGCGAACCGCGTCGCCAGCCGCGGCCACAGGAGGCCGAGGAAGGCTGCCGCGGCTGCGGCATCCAGCCCCCACTGCGCGGGGTCGCCGATGCGCGCTCCCAGGACGGCGCCGACCACGGTGATCGCGTTCCACGCGACGAACACCCCGATGCCGGTCCACCAGAAGCCGGTGCGCCTCGCATCGACGTCGGCGGCGGGCTGCGCCAGCGCAACTGCCGTGGACTCATCGATGGTCACCTGGGCGGCCCCCGCGCGACGCCACGCGCGCATCGGCCGGAGCACGGGCGCCAGTCCCACACCGTAGAAGCCGTTGCGAAGCCCCAGGAATGTGCTCGTGGCGACAGCGGCTGCGGCGGTGCCGCCCGCACCGATCACGCCCACGAACGCGAACTGGGATCCCCCGGAGAACACGAGAAGGCTGAGGGCCATCGTCTGCCAGATGTCGAGACCGGCTGCGACGGAGAGCGCGCCGAAGCTGATCGCATACATGCCGGTCGCGACCGACACCGAGATCGCCTGCTGGCGAGCGGAGTCCCGCTGAGTCGGGGTGGCGCGGGGCATGGGGCAATCCTGACAGAGCGGGCCGGGGCCACCGGCCTTCCAGGTGGCACCGCGCCCGTCATTGGCCGGGCGTCAGTGCTGACCTCAGCCGGTCTCCGGAGGTCCGGTCAGCTCCGTGCCGTCTGCGGCGAACATCCATAGCTGTGTGGGCAGCAGGATCTCCTCGTCGAGCAGATCGGGCTCGGCGACCCATACCCGCATCGGCGGGGATCCCTGCTGGGCATAGGACGGCTCCACGCCCACGAACGTGAATCCCATGCGGCGGGCGACGGCGTTCGAGGCCTCGTTGTCGGCGTTCGCCCAGAGCTCGACGCACGGCAGACCCATGGGGCCGAGCGCCGCCTGCGTCAGTGCTCCGGCCGCTTCGCTGGCGTACCCGCGCCGCACATGCGATGCGCCCACCCAGTATCCGATCTCGACGCGCTCCGGCGTCTTGCCCGTGACGAGCGCCACGCTCCCGAGCAGGCGACCGTCGTCGCGTCGGACCACTGCATAGTGCGCGGCCTCGCCGGCGGCGAACTGAGCGGCGAGCGTGTCGATCGCTTCTCGACGCTGCTCGATCGACACCGGCTCGTCAGCGGCCCACGGCTGCCACGGCGTCAGGTGGTCGATGCTCGCGGTGACCAAGGTGGTGAGCGCGTCGGCATCGGCCGCGTGAAAGGGCCGCAGCCTGAGTCGCGGCGTCTCGATGCGCGTCGGGGCGTTCCTGAGGAGAGTCACGCCAACCCCGGCTCGCGCTCGAGCGGCTCGAGGGTGGGGGTCGCGGTCGCCGCGACGGGTGACCCCGGGAGGTCCTCACGCCTCAGCTGCCAGATCTCGACGAGCTCGCGGTGCTGGTCGGCGCCACACTCATCGACCCGCGTGTCGACCAGGGTGAAGCCGAGCGACTCAGGAACGCGCCGTGAGCGCGCGTTGGCCGGATCGCAGCGAATCTCGACCCAGTCGGCCTCGAGGGTCTCGAGGGCGACCCTGGCTTGGGCCGCGACTGCCTCGCTCACGAGTCCCTGGCCCTCGCGGTCGGCGCGGATCCAGTAGCCGATCTCGAACGCGTCCGGGCCCAGCCGGGTGTGCATGCCGGTGCCGCCCACGTACTCTCCGGTCTCACGGTCGAACATGCCGAACGTGAAGTTCTCCCGCGTCTCGAACTCCCGAACGAAGGTGGCGACGAGTTCCGCTCGCGCCCGCGCTGTGATCGGTTCGGCCCGGGCCCACGGCATGAAGACGGCGAGGCGATCGCGCTCGGCAGTGATGACGTCGCTCATGGCGGCGAGGTCCGTGGGCTCATAGCAGCGCAGCGTCAGGCGCTCGGTGTCGATGCGGCGCGGCACGGGGTGGGCCATGGGGACCATCCTGCCAGCGCTGCGGCGGGGCCGCGGGGTGGGGTCAGCGCCGCGCGTAGGTGAGGAAGCGGTACCGAAGGCCGGTGCGCGAGGTCTGCCAGGGCTCCTCGGCGGCGAGCACCCACACGTCCGGATCGACCGGCGGGGCGAAGGTGTCGCCATCGACCTCGAGATCGATCTCCGTGACCTCGAGGCCGTCGAGGAGCGGCATCGCCTCGGCGTAGACCCGTCCGCCGCCGATGACCCACGCATCGGCCCCGTCGCCTCGCCGGACCGCGAGCTCGATCGCGGCGTCGAGCGAGCCAACCGTCGCATCGGCCCCCTCGATCGGTCCGCCACCGGTGATCACGATGTTCACGCGGCCGGGGAGCGGCCGGAACTGCTCGGGGAAGGATTCCCACGTGCGCCTGCCCATGACGACCGCCGCACCGGAGGTGAGGTCCTTGAAATGGCGAAGATCCTCGGGCAGGTGCCACGGCATGTCGCCCTGCGAGCCGATCACGGGCGTGCCCGCAGCGTCGTGAGCCTGCGCCCAGATCGCCTTCAGCACCGGATGCCGCCCGGGGTCAGACGGCCACCGGGGCCTTGATGCCCGGGTGGTGCTGGTAGTTCTCGACGTGGACGTCGTCGATGTCGTAGTCCGTCAGCGATTCCTTGGCCTCGAGGCGCAGAGTCGGATAGGGGTACGGGTCCCGCGCGAGCTGCGTCTGCACCTGGTCGAGGTGGTTGGAGTAGATGTGGCAGTCGCCGCCGGTCCAGACGAAGTCGCCGACTCCCAAGCCTGTCTGCGCCGCGATCATATGGGTGAGCAGCGCGTATGAGGCGATGTTGAACGGCACGCCGAGGAACAGGTCGGCGCTGCGCTGATACAGCTGGCAGCTCAGGCGACCGTCGGCGACGTAGAACTGGAACAGGGCATGGCACGGGGGCAGCGCCATGTCCTCGATCAGCGCGGGGTTCCACGCGCTCACGATGTGGCGTCGTGAGTCGGGGTTGGTGCGGATGGACTCGACGACCTGCGCGATCTGGTCCACGTGCGAGCCATCGGGCGCGGGCCATGACCGCCACTGGTAGCCGTAGACGGGTCCCAGCTCGCCGTCGGCATCGGCCCACTCGTCCCAGATCGAGATGCCGCGCTCCTGCAGCCACCTCACATTGGTGTCGCCCCGCAGGAACCACAGCAGTTCGCCTACCACCGAGCGCACATGTACCCGCTTGGTGGTGATGAGCGGGAATCCTTGGGAGAGGTCATAGCGCAGTTGACGGCCGAAGACGGACAGGGTTCCCGTCCCGGTGCGGTCGTCCTTGCGCGTGCCGGTCGCGAGCACGTCGCGCAGCAGGTCCTCGTACGGGGTCGGGATCGGTTCCACGGCATCACCCTACGCCCGGTGCGCAGTGATCCGGAGGCGCCGTTCCGGGGCGTGCCGCACCGGTGGGTCGACGTGTCGCGCTCACAGCTCGGGCAGCCCCGCATCCTCCGTCGTCGAGCACTGAAGGGCTACGGTGAACTGACCGGGAACCACTGACGAGGGAGAGTCCGCCATGGAGATCGTCGATCTGGAGTCGCTGGTCAGCGAGCAGCTGGCGCTCGCGTACGAGGAATCCTCCGGTCGCCATGCCGTGACGCTCGTGGGAGATCACGATCACGACCTGCGTCAGACCCTGATCGCGATCGCGGGCGGCAATCGGCTCAACGAGCACGACAGCCCTGGCGAGGCGACTCTGCAGGTGCTGCGCGGCGAGGCGACCCTGACGGTGGGGGAGCACGAGCTGGCCATGAGCGCTGGCGATCACCTGGCGCTGCCACCGGCACGCCACGGTCTCACCGCTGTCACGGACTGCGCCGTGCTGCTCACGGTGGCGACGCGAGGAGAGCGGTAGCGGCCCCAGCCGCGACACGGCGAACCACGGGACGCGCGACACGCCGCCGGATTCTCGAGGAATGTCGCGGGCAGCGGAGTGCCGTCCGTGGCCTTGGTTCAGACTGCCGGCGCGCCGTGTCGCGGTAGGTTAGGCGCATGAACGATCCGCGTCCGCTGGGGACGGTGCTCACGGCGATGGTGACGCCGATGCACGCCGATGGCACCATCGACATCGACAGCACCATCGTCCTCGCGAATCACCTTCTCGACCACGGCTCCGACGGCCTGGTCATCTCCGGCACGACCGGAGAGGCGCCCACCACCCACGCCCCGGAGAAGCTCGAGCTCACTCGGGCGCTGGTGGATGCAGTGGGACATCGCGCCACCCTCATCGCGGGAGCGGGATCGAACGACACCGCGCACGCCGTGATGATGGCGGAGCAGGCCACCGAGGCGGGCGTCGACGGCGTGTTGGCGCTGGTGCCGTACTACTCGAAGCCCTCGCAGAAGGGCGTCGTCGCGCACCTGCGCGCCATCGCGGGCGCCACTGACCTGCCGGTGATGCTCTACGACATCCCCGGCCGCACCGGCATTGCTCTGAGCGACGGCTCCCTCGATGAGCTCGCCGAGGTCGCGAACATCGTCGCGAACAAGGACGCCACGGCCGACGTGGCGGCGGCCAAGGACCGCATTGCACGCACCGGACTGGCCTGGTATTCGGGCGACGACCCGCTGACGCTGGAGTTCATGCGTGCCGGCGCCGCCGGCGTGGTCTCCGTGAGCGCCCACGTCGCAGGCGAGCGCATCGCCGCCATGATCGCCGCGCACGACGCCGGCGACACCGGTCTCGCGGACAGCCTCCACGACGCGCTGCTGCCCGTGCACGACGCCATCTTCAACGGCCCCGGCGCCTCCAACGCCAAGGCCGCCATGCAGTTGCTCGGGGTCATCCCGAGCCGCCATATGCGCTTGCCGCTGCTGCCGCTGGACGACGACGAGCTCGATGCTCTCGCCGCCGCGTTGCGTGCCGCCGGCGTGCCACTGACCCCCTAGGAGAACCGTGAACTTCCATCCCGAACTGACCCTCCCGAAGTCGCTTCAGAACGGCACCCTGCGCATCGTCCCGCTGGGCGGACTCGGGGAGGTGGGCCGGAACATGGCGGTGTTCGAGATCGATGGCCGGCTGCTCATCGTCGACTGCGGCGTGCTGTTCCCCGAGGACCACCAGCCGGGCGTGGACCTGATCCTGCCCGACTTCGGCTACATCGCGGACCGCGTGGACGACATCGAGGCGATCGTGCTGACTCACGGTCACGAGGACCACATTGGCGCCGTGCCCTACCTGCTGCGACTGCGTCAGGACATCCCGATCATCGGCTCGCAGCTGACGCTGGCCTTCATCGAGGCCAAGCTCAAGGAGCACCGCATCACTCCCATCACCCTCGCGGTGAAGGAGGGCCAGCAGGAGCAGCTCGGCAAGTTCGGCCTCGAGTTCGTGGCGGTCAACCACTCGATCCCCGACGCCCTGGCGGTGTTCATCACCACGGACGGCGGCACCGTGCTGCACACGGGCGACTTCAAGATGGACCAGCTCCCGCTCGACGGCCGCATCACGGACCTGCGCGGCTTCGCCAAGTTCGGCGAACGCGGCGTGGACCTGTTCATGACGGACTCCACGAACGCCGAGGCGCCGGGATTCACCACCTCCGAGGTCGAGATCACCCCGGTGCTCGATCAGATGTTCGCCAACGCGACCGGACGCGTGGTCGTCGCGAGCTTCTCGAGCCACGTCCACCGCGTGCAGCAGGTCATCAACGCCGCCCAGGCGCACGGCCGCCGCGTCGCCTTCGTGGGCCGGTCGATGGTGCGCAACATGACCATCGCCGCCGAGCTCGGCTACCTGAACGTGCCGCCGAACATCCTGGTGGACGCCAAGAAGGCCGACGACATGCCGTCGCACAAGGTCGTCTACATGTGCACGGGATCCCAGGGCGAGCCGATGGCCGCACTGAGCCGCATCGCGTCGCTCGACCACAAGCTCCGCGTGGGCCCCGGCGACCTGGTGATCCTCGCCTCGTCGCTGATCCCCGGCAACGAGAACGCCGTCTACCGCGTCATCAACGGCCTCATGCGCCTGGGCGCGACCGTGGTGCACCAGGGCAGCGCCCGCGTGCACGTGTCCGGCCACGCCAGCTCCGGAGAGCTCCTGTACTGCTACAACATCGTCAAGCCGAAGAACGTGATGCCGGTGCACGGCGAGGTGCGTCACCTGCTCGCCAACGGCAAGCTCGCGATGAAGACGGGCGTGCCGGAGAAGAACGTGGTGTTCGCCGAGAACGGCGTGGTCGTCGACCTCAAGGACGGCCGTGCCCGAGTGGTCGGCGCGGTCGAGACGCACAACGTCTACGTGGACGGCTCGTCGGTGGGTGAGATCACCGATGCCGAGCTCAAGGACCGCCGGATCCTGTCGGAAGAGGGCTTCGTGTCCGTGTTCGCGGTCATCGACTCGTCGAACGGCAAGGTCGTCTCCGGTCCTGAGGTGCACGCGCGCGGCATCGCGGAGGACGACAACGTCTTCGACGCCGTGCTGCCGAACATCAAGCAGGCGCTCGAGGAGGCGGCACGCAATGGCTCCACCGATCAGCGCCAGCTCGAGCAGGTCATGCGCCGCGTGCTGGGTCGCTACGTGGGCAACAAGCTGCGCCGCCGCCCGATGATCATCCCCATCGTCATCGAGTCCTGACAGCCCGCTCCGCGCGCGACGCACGGGGTGCGGGGCCAGGTCGACGCGAACCGGGCAGGGCGAGGACGGATGCGGCGCCGATGCGGGGTGGCAGCGCCCCTCGGGGCCGATGCGCGGGTACCGTCTTGAGGCATGGCTCAGTCACGCTCCACGAGCACGCGCCCCAAGTCCCCGGCGTCGCGCGCGAAGGCGCCTCAGAAGAAGCGCCCGCCGGCGCTGCTGCGCGGTGCGGCGGCGATCGGGCGCGGCACCTCCCACGCGGTGGGCGGCGGCGTCCGTCGCATCGGCCATGGCGCCCGTGAGGTGAGCCCTGAGGTGCGCCGCGACGGCCTTGCCATCGTGCTGATCATCGCCGCGATCCTGATCGCCGCCCGCGAGTGGTGGGGACTGTCATCGTGGGCCGGCACCGCGATCCACTGGGTCGTGGCCGGTACCTTCGGCATTCTCGCCGTCGCGATCCCCATCGTGCTGGTCGCGCTCGCGGTGCGGCTCATGCGCGCCCCGCAGGAGGAAGCGGCCAACCACCGCATCGGCCTCGGTGCGCTGATGCTCGTCCTGATGATCGACGGGCTGGTCCACATCGCCGAAGGCCGCCCGAGCCCGAGCGATGGGCTCGAGCCGGTGCAGGCCGCCGGGGGAGTCCTCGGCTTCCTCATCGGCACTCCGCTGGCCGCCGCGCTGACTCCGCCGCTGGCCGTCACGGTCCTGGTGCTGCTCGGACTGCTGGCGATCCTGATCATCCTCGGCATTCCGCTGCGCGAGGTCATCGCGCTCGCTGGCGCCGGCGTGCGCCGGCTGCTGGGTCGCGACCGCGCGGATGACGACGATCTGGATCTGCCCGAACATGGCACCTTGAAGCCCTCCGGGAGCCGTGAGACATCGGGGAGCCGAGCCTCCCTGGGCCGCAAGCGCCGAGGCTTCGGTCGCGGCAAGGACCGTGCCGGCGTCGACCACGATGGCATCGACCGCTACGAGGCTGATGAGGCCTTCGCCGCTGCGGCGAGCGTGGATCGCACGGAGTTCGACGACCTTCTCGATCCCCGTACGCCGGGCGGCGACACCACGGAGCTGCTCGACACCGTGGGGGCGACGCGCGTCCACGAGGGGCCGGTGTCGCCCTACGCCCCGGAGGAGGCCGCCGAGGAGTCGGCGCCCACGGGCGAACGTGAAGCGCCCCGCACCACCCGCATCGTCCCTCCGGGCGAACAGGGCGAGCTCGAGAACTCCTCTCCGTATGTTCTCCCCGACCTGGACGTGCTCGTCAAGGGCGCGCCGCACAAGACCCGGTCAGCGGCCAACGACCGCGTGGTCGAGGCGCTCACCGCTGTGCTCACCGATTTCGCGGTGAACGCGGAGGTCACCGGCTTCACTCGCGGACCCACCGTCACCCGGTACGAGGTGGAACTGGGCCAGGGCGTGAAGGTCGAGAAGATCACGCAGCTGTCCAAGAACATCGCGTACGCGGTGGCGAGCCCCGACATCCGCATCCTGTCGCCGATCCCCGGCAAATCCGCGATCGGCATCGAGATCCCCAATGTGGACCGCGAGACCGTGTCGCTCGGTGACGTGCTGCGGTCGCAGGCGGCGATCAAGAACGATCACCCGATGGCGATCGGCATCGGCAAGGACGTCGAGGGCGGCTTCGTGCTCGCCAACCTCGCCAAGATGCCCCACCTGCTGGTGGCGGGCGCGACCGGTGCGGGAAAGTCGTCGTTCGTCAACGCGATGATCACGTCCATCCTGATGCGCGCCACCCCGCAGGAGGTGCGCATGGTGCTCGTCGACCCCAAGCGCGTCGAGCTCACCATGTACGAGGGCATCCCTCACCTCATCACGCCCATCATCACGGACCCCAAGAAGGCCGCGCAGGCCCTCGAGTGGGTGGTGAAGGAGATGGACATGAGGTACGACGATCTCGCGCTGTTCGGGTACAAGCACATCGACGACTTCAACAAGGCCGTGCGTGCGGGCAAGGTGAAGCCGCTGCCCGGGTCGGAGCGCAAGATCCACACGTACCCGTATCTGCTGGTGATCGTCGACGAGCTGGCGGACCTGATGATGGTGGCCCCGCGCGACGTCGATGACTCGATTCAGCGCATCACGCAGCTCGCCCGTGCGGCGGGCATCCACCTGGTGCTCGCGACGCAGCGACCGTCCGTCGACATCATCACGGGAACGATCAAGGCGAACGTGCCGAGCCGACTGGCCTTCGCCACCTCGTCGCTCGCCGACTCCCGCGTGGTGCTGGACATGCCGGGCGCGGAGAAGCTCATCGGTCAGGGCGACGCGCTGTTCGTGCCCATGGGCGAGTCCAAAGCGATGCGCGTGCAGGGCGCGTGGGTGAGCGAGTCCGAGATTCACGCGGCGGTCGCGCACGTGAAGAAGCAGGCGAACCCCGAGTACCGCGACGACGTGACGAAGCCGCAGGGCGGGGGAGCGACGGTGGCCGAGGACATCGGCGACGATCTCGACGATCTGCTGGCGGCCGCGGAGCTCGTCATCACGACGCAGCTGGGGTCCACGTCCATGCTGCAGCGCAAGCTCAAGATGGGCTTCGCGAAGGCGGGTCGGCTGATGGACCTGCTCGAGACCCGCGAGGTCGTGGGCCCATCCCAGGGTTCGAAGGCGCGTGAGGTATTGGTCACTCCTGACGAGTTGGCGTCGACACTCGCTATTCTCCGAGGGCAATCACCCACTAGCGTGGGGGCTCCGGCGTTCGACGACGATGCTGAGGGAGACGAATGGGCGGGGCCATAGAGCTCTTCGAGCAGCCCGCCGTGGGCATCACGGTGACGGCGCTCCTGCTCGCGCTCGCCGGTCTGGCGTTCTACTTCTTCTGGCGGTCGCACCGCGCACGCACCTCTCGCGACATCGCGCTGGCGCGGGAGCGGCATCTGCGCGGACAGTTCGAGGCGGTGCTGTCCTCCGCCCGCGACGGCGTTCTCATCGTGACGCAGGCCGACGAGATCGCGCTGATCTCCGATGTCGCGGCCACCATCCTCAACGTCACTCGTGCGGACGCCGTCGGCCTGCCGATCGCGCGCCTGAACCTGCGCGCGTTCGACGAGCAGATGCACCCGATCCTCATGCGCGAGGCGTTCGGGATCGGCCACACGGACACCAAGCCCCGCATCGTCGGCGTTCCCGGCAGGCGCGGGGCCGAGGACGTCCGCTGGATCCAGGTCCGCGCGCGGGTCGTCCCTGACGGCCTCGACGACGGCCCCGTGACCGTGGTCACCATGATGGACACGTCCGGTCTGCGTGAAGCCGCCGAGGCGCTGAACCGCTCTGACGCCCAGTTCCGCAAGGCGATGGAGAACGCGCCCGTCGGCATGGCGCTCGTCGACCTGGAGTGGCGCCTCATGGAGGTCAACCGGGCCTTCGCCGAGATGATGGGCTCCACCGTCGCGGCGCTGAGGGGAACGCCGTTCTCGGCGCTCAGCCATCCGCATGACCTCACTGCCGAGCGCGATCAGCTGCAACGGCTGTACGACGGGCACCAGAGCCAGTTCACGTGCGAGAAGCGGTACGTGCGCGCGGACGGCAATGTCGTGTGGGCCGTCCTCGACGTCGGTCTCGTCCGCTACGCCGGGGGAGCGCCCGATCACTACGTGGTGCAGGTGCGGGACAGCACCGACGACCGCATGCACTCCGAGCTGATGGCCCACCGGGCGATGCACGACCCGCTGACCGGCCTCGCGAACCGCACTCTTCTCCAGGACGTCCTGCAGCAGGTGCTCGAGCAGCCCGATGCGCACACCCGGGTGGGCGTCATCGCGGTCGACCTCGACGGGTTCAAGGCCCTCAACGACCGGTTCGGCCACGCCATCGGTGACAACGCCCTCGTCCACGTCGCGGGGGTGCTGCGCACGGCGACCGCCGGACGCGGCACCGTGGCGCGCATCGGTGGCGACGAGTTCGTCATCGTGGTGCAGGACGCGGACTGCTCCAAGGCGCTCTTCGAGATCGCGGGAGCCATCCATCAGGGCCTCAAGCGTCCCGTTCAGGTCAAGCGCCACCAGATCACCCTGCACGCGTCGCTGGGCATCGCGATGGCGGACGACGAGACCACCGTTGGCGGCGCGCCGAGCCTCATGAGCGCGGCCGACGCGGCGATGTACCGCGCGAAGTCGACGGGCAAGTCGCGCACGGAGGTCTTCGACCCGTCGATGCGCACCACCTCTGACACTCACTCCGCGCTCGCCTCGGAGCTCGCCGCCGCGATCGAGAACGGCCAGCTGGTGCTGCATTACCAGCCGATCCTGGAGCTCTCGACGCGCACCGTCGTGGGCTACGAGGCGCTCGTGCGGTGGCAGCATCCGGTGCGAGGGCTGCTGCCGCCTGCCGCCTTCCTGCCGCTCATCGAGGATAAGAACCTGTCGGTGGCGCTCGGCACCGCGCTGGTCGACCAGGCTGCGCAGTTCCTCGCGCACAGTCCGTCGCCCTCCACCTGGGTCTCGCTCAACGTCTCCGCCGACCAGCTGGGAGACTCCGAGTTCGCCGACCGAGTGCTCAGCGCGATCGGTCGCTACCACCTCAGCCCTCAGCGGCTGGTGGTGGAGCTCACGGAAGCCTCGCTCGTCGCTCCCAACACCCGCATCCGCCACGAGCTCACGGAACTGCGCAACGCGGGTGTGCCGATCCTGCTCGACGACTTCGGCACCGGCGTCTCGCCGCTGTCGTATCTGCGCGACCTGCCGGTGTCCGGGGTGAAGCTCGACATGTCCTTCGTCGCGGGCATCCCCGAGGACCCGGCCGGCGCTCGCGTGTCACGAGCGCTCGGCGCCCTCGCGCGCGAACTCGGCCTGGCGACCATCGCAGAAGGAATCGAGACGGAGGCGCAGGCCGAGTTCCTGTCGCGGTGCGGATGGCGCTACGGCCAGGGATGGCTGTTCGGCGTCGCGCAGCCGGTGGGGGCGCTCCACGAGACCTCACCGCAGTTCACTGCGAGCCTCATCGACCCGCGGCCACAGGAGAACGACAGTCCCCTCGAGATCGACGATCGCACGTTCTGAGCGCTGACCGCGCCGCTGCTCAGGCGCTCGGCTCCCACCACCGGGTGACGCGGAACGCCGAGTCAGCCAGCTGCTCCGGCGGCGTGGTGCGCTCGGACGCCTGCGTCCCCGCCGCATCGGCCACGCGCTGGTGGCGTGCCTGGGCCTCGGCCGCCGAGAGGTCGCCGGCTCCCGTCTCGACGATGTCGTTCAACACGTGCATCGTGTGGCGACCGGTGCGGTCCACGGTGGTCGCCACCCACTCGGCCGTGACCTCGACCGCTCCCTCGGGCGCGATGCTGAAGGTCGTCACGCCGAGGTACCCGGAGTTGGTGTCGGCGCGGCAGCACTGGGTGTCCTGGTTCGACAGGTAGTTGCCGTGGCCGAAGTACGTCCACATGCCGGCGCCGTCCACCCCGCCGTCCAGCAGCTCCACCGGCTGTGGCACGTGCGCGTGATGCCCCACGTACAGGTCGACGAGGCCGGAGTCCGCGATCTGCTGCGCGATGTCTCGTTGCGCCGCGTTGGGCTCCGTCTGGTACTCGACGCAGCAGTGCGTCGAGGCGATCACGATGTCGGCGCCCTGGTCTCTGGCCTCCTGCGCCGCGGTCAGCACGGGGGCGACGTCCTGAGCGTCCGCGTCGAACGTGTCGACGGCCCACGGCATGCCCTCGGGCTTGGGGAGCCCGTTGAGTCCGTACGTGAAGGAGATGGTGGCCACCCTGATCCGTCGATCGTCCACGCGCACGGTGTACATCTGGGTGCTCGCCGCCTCCTCCTCGGTGCGTGCCATGCCGGAGTGGCCGAGGCCGGCGTCGTCGAGGGCGTCGAGCGTCGTCTCGAGACCCGCGTACCGGCGGTCCATCGAGTGGTTGGAGGCGGTCGAGCACCCGTCCCAGCCCTCAGCCGCCAGCGCCGGGATCAGTTCAGCGGGCGCCCCGAAGGTGGGGTATCCCGACGGCTCCGTGCCCGCCGGCGCTATCGGCACCTCGAGGTGACACAGCGCAAGGTCGGCGCCTGCCACGTACGGGCGCACGTTCTCCATGAGCGGGGCGAAGTCGTATGCCCCGTCGCCCGCCGCCCGTGCCGACGAGAGCACCGGACCGTGCGTGAGCACGTCTCCGCCGGTGACGAGGGTGAACTCGACGGTGGGGGGCGGTTCCGGAGGCGTCGGCGAGGGGGCGGCCGATGCGCTCGGCGCCGGGGTCGGCTCGGTTCCGGATGGAGTGGACGAGGCCTCGGGGGCGGAGGAGGTCGCACCGTCGACCGGCCACGCGACAACGGCGCCGATGGCGAGGACCGCCGCGGCCGCAGTGGCCACCGCAAGCGCAGGCAGGGCGGAGGGCGTGCGTCGCGAATGGGAGGGCATGCGGTCCATTATCGCGGAGCGCGCCGGGTGCCAGCGCTAGGGTGAACACGTGAATGCGACCGTCCCGAACCTGCTCACCGGAGCGCGCCTCGTCGCCGTGCCGGTGGTGCTGTGGCTGCTGGTGGCCGACGGGGGAGAGAACGGGGCGCTGCGCGTCTGGGCGCTGATCGTGTTCCTCGTCGCCGCGGCCACGGACTACTGGGATGGCTACCTCGCGCGTCGTTGGGAGGTCGTCAGCCCCTTCGGCAAGCTTGCAGACCCGATCGCCGACAAGGCGCTGGTGCTGTTCACTCTCGTGGGCATCGTCATGGTCGATGGCATCCCGTGGTGGCCCCTCGCCGTGTTGGCGTTCCGGGAGATCGGGGTCACGGTGGGGCGGCTGGCGGTGGCCCGGGACGCGGTGATTCCTGCCTCGCGCGGCGGCAAGCTCAAGACCGTCCTGCAGCTGCTGTCCCTCACGGCGTACCTCATCCCCCATTCGGCGGCCTGGATCGACGCGGTGGCGTGGTGGAGCCTGCTGATCGCCGTCGCAGTGGCCGTCATCACCGGCATCGACTATGCGGTCCGCATCGCTCGCGTGGCACGGGCGCACGGTGAGCCGACCGCTCAGCACACCCGCGCATCGGGCTCCGACGATGTCCCGCCCCGCGATGTCCAGCCCTGACGCAGACGCCCTGCTGATCCTCGCGCGCGCCGCGGGCCTGTCCCTGGCGACAGCGGAGTCGCTCACGGGCGGGGCGCTGACCTCGGCGCTGGTCGCGGTCCCGGGGGCATCGGAGTCGCTGCGGGGCGGAGTCGTGGCGTACGCAGTCGACGTCAAGCGCACGGTGCTGGGCGTTCCAGGAGCGCTGCTCGATGACCCGGGACCGGTGTCCCGTGAGGTCGCACAGGCGATGGCGGCGGGCGCGAGACGGGTGTTCGGGGCGGACGTGGGCCTCGCGACCACCGGGGTGGCCGGGCCCGAGCCGCACGGCGGACAGCCGCCCGGCACCGTCTGGATCGCCGTGGACGTGGAGGGGGAGGCGACCGCGCGTCTGCTGCACGTGGATGGCGGCCGGGACGACATCTCCGGCGCCGCGATCGGCGCGGTCATCACGCTCGCTCGCGAAGCGCTCGCGGAACGAGTGGCACGCGCCTGACGCCGCAGCGAGGCGGGCCTGTGGCCCCACTGTGGCGCGGCCCGGTGACGAGGGGAACATCCGTGCGGTAATGTGCGTTGGGAGTGGCATGGAGACCGGAAACGCCACCGTGGGGAGACAACGCATGCCTGTGCTGCGCAACGAGATCGGCGACGTCCTTCGCAACGCCCGCCTGACGCAGGGGAAGACTCTGCGCGACATCTCGTCTGGAGCGCGCGTGTCGCTCGGCTACCTGTCCGAGGTCGAGCGTGGCCAGAAGGAGGCTTCCTCTGAGCTGCTCGCCTCGATCAGCGAGGCTCTCGACGTGCCCATGTCCACGATTCTCCGCGAGGTCTCCGATCGCTTCGAGAGTGCGGAGGAGTTCGGCCGCGTGCACGTCATGCCGTCGATCCCCGACACCGTGCCGGAGCTGCTGGGCGAAGTCCGCGCTCGGTAGAGCGGCTCTTGCGACACAGCCAGTTCTGGGTCCTTCTCGACGACGTGTTCGGCGTCGACTACTCCCGCTCTCTTGCGCGCGATCTCGCGCTCGACGATCTGCAGTCCCGCACGTCCGTCGAGGCGCTTGAGGCAGGCGTCCCCCCTCGCGACGTGTGGCACGCGCTGTGCGACCAGATGGACGTGCCCCTCGACCGGCGCGACGGCGGCGCACGAGAGCGGATGATTCCGCCGCGCCGCTGACGCGTGCGAGCAGACGATCCGTCAATCCGCGACACGCCCACGGCGATCCGCTTCCTTTCGAACATGCGTTCGATTACGCTGGTCCACAGGACAGAGCGGGACCACTTCCCTCCACAACGGAGGGCACGTGCGTTGCGCCAATGTCAGAGGCGCGTCATAGCGTCGTTCGTGGAATGGCAGACACGGCAGTAATGCCACTGACGATGGGATAGCGACATGGCACAGGCGGCAGACCGCTCCAAGGCACTCGAGGCGGCACTCGGACAGATCGACCGGCAGTACGGCAAGGGCTCGGCGATGCGCATGGGCGACCGCCAGGTGGTGGCCGTCCCGGCGATCCCCACGGGCTCCGTGGCGCTGGACATCGCGCTCGGCATCGGCGGGCTCCCGCGCGGCCGCGTCGTCGAGATCTACGGACCCGAGTCCTCGGGAAAGACCACGGTCGCGCTGCACGCGGTCGCGAACATGCAGAAGCAGGGCGGCACTGCCGCGTTCATCGATGCCGAGCACGCACTCGACCCCGCCTACGCCAAGAAGCTCGGCGTCGACGTCGACAACCTCATCATCTCGCAGCCCGACACGGGCGAGCAGGCGCTGGAGATCGCTGACATCCTGATCCGCTCCGGAAGCGTCGACGTGCTCGTGATCGACTCGGTCGCGGCACTCGTGCCCAAGGCCGAGATCGAGGGCGAGATGGGCGACAGCCACGTGGGACTGCAGGCGCGCCTCATGTCGCAGGCGCTGCGCAAGATCACCGGCGCCATCGCTCAGACGGGAACCACGGCGATCTTCATCAACCAGCTGCGCGAGAAGATCGGCGTGTTCTTCGGGTCGCCCGAGACCACGACGGGCGGCAAGGCACTGAAGTTCTACGCCTCCGTGCGCCTCGACGTCCGCCGCATCGAGACCCTCAAGGAGGGCACCGAGCCGGTGGGCAACCGCACCCGTGTCAAGGTGGTGAAGAACAAGATGGCGCCGCCGTTCAAGCAGGCCGAGTTCGACATCCTGTACGGCCATGGCATCTCGAAGGAGGGCGGCATCATCGACCTCGGAGTGGAGCACGGCTTCGTCAAGAAGTCCGGCGCCTGGTACACGTACGAGGGTGACCAGCTCGGTCAGGGCAAGGAGAACTCGCGCAACTTCCTCAAGGACAACCCTGAGCTGGCGACGGAGATCGAGAAGAAGATTCTCACCAAGCTTGGCGTCGGAGCAGTGCCGGCCGAGGAGGGCGACCAGACTGCTGCGGTGGCCGCTGAGGACGAGCCGCAGGCGCCTGCAGCCAAGGCCGCGAAGAAAGAGCGCGCCACCTTCTGATGTCAGCGCGCGCTCGACAGGACGGTGCCCGGCAAGGCGTGGGATCCACGACTCCGACCGATCCTGGCGAGCGCGCGCGGGACATCGCGCTGCGCCTATTGACGCACTCGCCGCGATCGGCGGCACAGCTGCGAGAGGGGCTGATGTCACGCGACGTGGAGGACCACGTCGCCGATGAGGTGATCTCGCGTTACCGCGAGGTGGGGCTGCTCGACGATGCGGCTCTGTCGGCCGCGATCGTGCGCACCCGGCACCATGAGCGCGGCAAGTCCCGCCGCGCGATCCTGGCGGAGCTGCGGCGCAAGGGCTTCGAGCAGGAGGACATCGACTCCGCTCTCGCGCAGATCAGCGACGAGGATGAGCAGGACGCGGCACGCACCCTCGCCCTCAAGCGTTGGAACCAGTTGGACGGCGTCGAGCGCGACAAGCGAGTGCGCCGGGTGGTGGGCATGCTGGGGCGCAAGGGATACTCGCCCTCCGACGCTTTCGCCCTTGTGCGAGAGTTCGAGAATGCCGATAACTCGGGCACGTAGCATGTCGAGCGTCAGAAAGGAGGGCACGTGGCCCAGATCATCGCCACTGTGGCGACCCTCCTGCTGCTCCTCGCATCCGTGCTCGTGGTGCACTTCGCCCGACGCGAGGCCGCGGAGATCCGGCGCTCGACGAGCGATGAGACTCAGGCGACCCGCGAAGAGGCACGCGACCTCCTGAGCGAGGCCCAGCGCCGCGAGGAGCGGGTGGCGCAGCGCGAGAAGGAGTTCTCGGCCGACCACCGCACCGCACAGATGTATGCGCGCTCGCTCGACGAGCGGGCGGCGGTCATCGCCCGGGATGAGAAGCGACTTCATGCCGAACGCGGCGAGATCGACCTGCTGCGCGAGAGGCGCCTCGCCGAGATCGGCGGCCTCACCCCGGAAGAGGCGCGCGCAGAGCTCATGGCTCAGCAGGTCAGGAAGGCGCGCGACGCCGCAAGCGGCGAGCTCAGGCGTCTCGAACGAGCCACCAAGGAGACCGCGGACCAGCGCGCGCGCGAGATCCTCGTCTCGTCGATGCAGCGCCAGGCGGCGCGCGTCGCCTCGGAGACCTCCACGACCTGGATCGACCTGCCGAGCGAAGAGATGAAGGGCCGGATCATCGGCCGTGAGGGACGCAACATTCGCGCCTTCGAGTCCCTGACCGGCGTCAACGTGATGGTCGAGGAGGGCGTGAACGCCGTTCAGCTGTCGTCGTTCGACGTCGAACGACGTGAGATCGCCGAGGTGACGCTGCGCGACCTCATCGAGGACGGTCGCATCCAGCCGCAACGCGTCGAGGCGGCCTATGCCCGAGCGGTGGCGGACACCGAGCAGCGTCATCTCGACGCTGGTCTCGACGCGATCGACGCCGCCGGCGTGCGTGGCATCCCGCACGAGATGGTGTCCGTCCTCGGGCGACTGCGCCTCCGCAGCTCCTACGGACAGAATGTGCTGGCACATCTCGTCGAGTCAGCGCAGATCGCGGCCGACATCGCGACGTCGCTCGGCGCGGATGTGGAGCTCGCGCGACATGCTGCGTTCCTGCACGACATCGGCAAGGCCTTCACCCATGAGCGGGAAGGCACTCACGCCGCGATCGGAGCGGCTCTCGCCGCCGAGCACGGCGAGCCTCCCACGGTCGTCAACGCGATCGCCGCCCACCACGACGAGGTGCCGCAGACCACCCTGGAAGGTGTGATCGTGCAGGTGGCTGACGCCGTGTCCGCCTCGCGCCCCGGTGCGAGGCGGGAGGATGTCGACGGGTACCTCGAGCGCATGGAGGGCCTCGAGCGACTGGTCGCCGAGCACGAAGGCGTCGTGAAGGTGCTGGCGATGGCGGCCGGGCGTGAGGTGCGTGTGGTCGTCGAGCCCGAGACGGTCGATGACGAGGGCACGCATGAGCTGGCGCGTACAATTGCTCAGCACATCAGCCGCGACTTCAGCTTCGCTGGAGAGATCAAGGTGACCGTGATCCGCGAACTCCGAGCGGACGCCGTCGCAGGGTAGGAATGTCAGAGACCACGCTCGCCCCCACGTACGTCGTCCGGACCCTCGGGTGCCAGATGAACATTCACGACTCCGAGCACATGGCCGGACTCCTCGAGAAGGCTGGCTACACCGCCGCTCCGCAGGGCTCTGACATCGCCGACGTGGTCGTGATCAACACGTGCGCGGTGCGCGAGAACGCCGCGAACAAGCTGTACGGCAACCTCGGGCAGCTCGCCCACGCCAAGTCCGCGCGCCCCGGCATGCAGATCGCCGTGGGCGGCTGTCTGGCGCAGAAGGACCGCGGCACCATCGTCGAGAAGGCCCCGTGGGTGGACGTCGTCTTCGGCACCCACAACCTCGACGTGCTGCCGGCGCTCCTCGACCGCGCTCGCCACAACGCCGAGGCGCAGGTCGAGATCGAAGAGTCTCTGCAGGTGTTCCCGTCCACGCTGCCGAGCCGTCGCGATTCTGTCGCGTCCGCATGGGTGTCGATCTCCGTGGGGTGCAACAACACCTGCACGTTCTGCATCGTGCCGAGCCTGCGCGGCAAGGAGCGCGACCGCCGCCCAGGCGAGGTGCTCGCCGAGATCCAGGCGTTGGTCTCGCAGGGCGTGGTGGAGATCACCCTGCTCGGCCAGAACGTCAACTCGTACGGCATCGAGTTCGGTGACCGAGGCGCCTTCGCGAAGCTGCTGCGCGCCTGCGGGGAGATCGACGGCCTCGAGAGGGTGAGATTCACCTCGCCTCACCCGGCGGCCTTCACGGACGACGTCATCGAGGCGATGGCGGAGACGCCGAACGTCATGCCGAGCCTGCACATGCCGTTGCAGTCCGGCTCCGACGCGGTGCTGCGTGCGATGCGACGCTCCTACCGATCGGCGAAGTTCCTGGGGATCCTCGACAAGGTTCGCGCAGTGATGCCCGATGCGGCGATCACCACCGACATCATCGTGGGCTTCCCGGGTGAGACCGACGAGGACTTCGAGGACACCTTGCGCGTGGTCGAGCAGTCACGCTTCTCGAGCGCCTTCACCTTCCAGTACTCGCCGCGCCCCGGCACGCCCGCCTTCGAGCTGCCTGAGCTCCCCAAGGCGGTGATCACCGAGCGTTTCGGCCGGCTCAAGGCCTTGCAGGAACGCGTCTCGCTCGCGGAGAACCAGGGCCTGGTGGGTCGCACCGTGGAGCTCATGGTCCTCGACGGCGCCGGGCGCAAGGACGACGCCTCGGCGCGGCTCAGCGGCCGGGCGCCCGACAGCCGCCTGGTGCACTTCGCCGTGCCTGAGGTGGCAGGGGACGACATCCCGCGCCCCGGCGACATGGTGACCGTCGAGGTGACGCACGCGGCCCCCCACCACCTGATCGCGGACAGTGCGCTGGAGGGCGGCACGTACACCGTGCGTCGCACCCGCGCGGGCGACGCGTGGGACGCCGCCAACGGCGACGGGCACGACCACGGCGCCGGGGGATGCGGATCCTCATGCGGCACGGGTGCCAGTGCGCCCGCAGGGCCCGTGGGGCTCGGCATCCCGTCGCTGCGCCCGTCCCGGACCTGAGGCGCCGGTGACAGGTCACCGCACCCCCGCATCGGCCGCATGGACGGACGATGCGGTGCGCTCGGACGCGCCCGCGGCCATCACCCTGGTCGGCTCCACGGCGACCGGGAAGTCCGCCGTGTCGCTCGCGCTCGCCGAGCGGCTCGACGGCGAGATCGTCAATGCCGATGCGATGCAGTTCTACCGAGGGATGGACATCGGCACGGCCAAGCTCACGCTCGCCGAGCGGAAGGGGGTGCCGCACCATCAGCTGGACACCCTCGACGTCCAGGAGGACGCATCGGTCGCTGGGTTCCAGAGCGCCGCGCGCGCCGACATCGACGCGATCCACGCGCGCGGTCGTCGTGCCATCGTGACCGGCGGCTCGGGGCTGTACGTCCGTGCGCTGCTGGACACGTTCGAGTTCCCGCCCACCGACCCTTCGGTGCGGGCACGTCTCGAGGCGCGCGCTGACACCGAAGGTCCGGGCATGCTGCACCGCGAGCTCGCGGCCGCCGACCCGGTTGCGGCCGCGCGCATCCCCGCCCAGAACGCCAAGCGCATCGTGCGCGCGCTCGAGGTGATCGAGCTGACGGGCCAGCCGTTCTCGGCGACGCTGCCGACCCACCAGTACGAGATCCCGGCGGTGCAGATCGGGCTCGACCTCGGCTATGACGTGCTGGACCCACGCATCGACGAGCGCGTCGACCACATGTGGGAGTCGGGGCTGGTCGATGAGGTGCGCACCCTGGCCGACCGAGGCCTGCGCGACGGGGTCACGGCGCGGCGTGCCGTGGGATACGCGGAGACGCTGCGATACCTCGATGGCGAACTCGACGCGGATCAGGCACGGGACCTCATCAAGGTGCATACGCGGCGGCTGGCTCGCCGTCAGCGCAAGTGGTTCCGCCCTGACCCCCGCGTCCGGTGGGTGGCGGCGCCGGTCGATGCGGCGGATGTGAGCCGTGCCGCCGACGACGTCCTGGCACTGCTCGACGTCTGAAGGCACGGGTAGCCTGGGCGCATGGTCAGACTGCATGTCACCCCAGGGCTGCGCTTCACCAAAGGGCATGGCACCGAGAACGACTTCGTGCTGCTGTTCGACGAGCACGGTGAGATCGACCTGACGCCCGCGCTGGTGCGCTACCTGTGCGACAGGCGTGCCGGCATCGGCGCCGACGGAGTGATCCGCGCCGTACGCGCCGGGTCCGTGCCTGCGGGTGCGGGCCTCGACGCGCGCACCTGGTTCATGGACTACTGGAACGCGGACGGCTCGACGTCGGAGATGTGCGGCAACGGCGCGCGCGTCTTCGCCGCACTCCTCGAGAGGGACGCGGGCGTCGACCTGGCGGGCGGCCTCACGATCGCCACCAGGGGCGGCACCCGCACCCTCAGCTCTCTGGGTGGCGGCCGCTACGCCGTGGGCATGGGGGAGTTCCGCCTCGGTGACTCCGGTGGCGGCTTCGACGCCGAGGTGGAGGCGCGCGGCCTCGTGCCGGCGCGCCCGGCGCTGTCGGTGGACGTCGGCAACCCTCACCATGTGGTCGCGCTCGCCTCGACGTCAGAGCTCGAGGCGCTCGACCTCACGGAGGCGCCGCGCGTCACCCCCACGCCGCCCGCGGGTTCCAACGTCGAGTTCGTCGTGACTCGCGGCGGCGAGGTGCGAGACGGCATCGAACGTGGCCGCGTGCGCATGCGCGTGCACGAGCGCGGGTCGGGCGAGACCCGCTCGTGCGGCACCGGCGCGTGCGCGGTGGCCGTGGCGGTCCGCTCCTGGGCCGGCGACGGTGCGCCCGACATCTGGGACGTCGAGGTGCCCGGCGGCATGGTCACCGTGCGGATCGTGGGGACGCGCACGGTGCTCGAGGGGCCAGCCCTGCTCGTCGCCGATGGCGAGGTCGACGTCTCCGGCGTCCCTGCGACCGCGCCCACCGTATGACGCAGCGCCCCGGTCCCTGACGATGCACCCCGTGGAGGCCGACCCGGACGGCAGGCCCCGGATCCACCCGGAGGACGCCGCGGAGTGGCGCGACTGGCTGGCGGCGCACCATGCGACGGCGGACGGCGTCTGGGTGGTGCTGTGGCGACAGGCCTCCGGGCGCACGGGGCTCACATATGACCAGCTGGTGCGGGAGTTGCTCTGCTTCGGCTGGATCGACGCGACCGCCCGCAAGCTGGACGCCGACCGCACGCTGCAGTACTGCTCCCCGCGCAAGCGCGGCTCGGGCTGGGCTCGCACCAACAAGGTGCGCATCGCGGAACTGGAGGCGGAGGGCCGGATCACACCTGCGGGCGCCGCGGTCATCGCCGCCGCGAAGGCGGACGGCTCGTGGACGCTCCTGGACGACGTCGAGGACCTGGTGGTGCCGGAGGACCTCCGCGCCGCCCTGGAGGCCCGCGACGGCGCGGCAGAGCACTGGGACGGATTCCCTCCGTCGGCGCGCAAGTTCATGCTCGCGCAGCTCGTGCTGGCCAAGCGCCCGCAGACGCGCGCGGATCGCGTGACGCGCATCGCCGATGCGGCGAGCAGGGGAGAGCGCGGGTACCCCTAGTCGCGCGTGGCGGGGCGGCCGCTCTGCAGGGCGCTCACTCGGGAGGGCGCGTCAGACGCAGCACCCGGAACCCCTTGGCGCTCGCGACCTTCTCGATCTGGCCCCAGGGCGAGCCCGCATCGTCGCGCTGGTCAGCAATCCAGCGGGCCAACGAGTCGGACCCGAGGTTGCGCTGCACCACGAGCCACGCCTCCCCACCGGGCGCGAGGCGGGGGAGCCACATGGCGAGCAGGTCATGAAGCGCGGCCTTGCCGATGCGGATCGGCGGGTTCGACCAGATCGCCGCGAAGGTCGCGTCCGCCGGGACGTCGCTCGGCCCGACGGCGCGCACGCGGTCCGCCACGCCAAGGCGAGCGGCGTTGCGCGTCACCAGGTCGAGCGCGCGCCGATTGACGTCGAGGGCCGTGACCCGCGCATCGGGCGTCTCCAGGGCGGCTGTGAGTGCCAGCGGCCCCCACCCGCATCCCAGGTCGAGTACCTCTCCCGCCGGAGCGGGGGGCAGGTGACGCAGCAGCACCTGGGTGCCGGCATCGATGTGGCCGGGGGAGAAGATGCCCGATGCGGTCTCGACGACGACGTCGCGGCCGGCCAGATGGACGGTCCGCTCACGGCGTTCGTCGGCAGAGGCGGGCTCTGCGGTGAAGTAGTGGTCCTCGCTCACGCATGCGAGCGTACCGTCGCTGGTGGTGCCTGTCGGCGGCCGGTGAGACAATGGACTCAGCATGAGCGACCTTGACGAGAACCAGCCCTCCGAGCCCACTCCCTCCCGCGCCGATGCGGTGATCGAGCGGGTCCTTGCACGCGCCAGCACCGTCCTCGGCAAGGGCGGCACGGCGCGCACCGACTACGACGGCGACCAGCTCGATCGTGAGGAACGCGCGGCGCTCCGGCGGGTGGGCAACCTGTCGACCGAGCTCGAGGACGTCACCGAGGTCGAGTACCGCCAGCTGCGGCTCGAGAGGGTCGTCCTCGTGGGTCAGTGGTCTCACGGCACGGCGGCCGATGCCGAGGTCAGCCTGCGCGAGCTGGCGGCACTCGCCGAGACGGCTGGCTCGGAGGTGCTCGACGGCGTGCTGCAGCGCCGCCCCAACCCGGACCCGGCCACCTACATCGGCAAGGGCAAGGCCATCGAGGTCAAGGAGATCGTCGCCGCGCTCGGCGCCGACACCGTGGTCGTCAACGACGACCTGGCGCCCAGCCAGCGTCGCGCGCTCGAAGACGTGGTCAAGGTGAAGGTCATCGACCGCACCGCGCTCATCCTGGACATCTTCGCCCAGCACGCCAAGTCCAAGGAGGGCAAGGCGCAGGTCGAGCTGGCCCAGCTCGAGTACCTGCTTCCGCGCCTGCGCGGCTGGGGTGACTCGATGTCGCGGCAGGCCGGTGGACAGGTGGGTGGCGCCGCCGCAGGCATGGGCTCCCGCGGCCCTGGCGAGACCAAGATCGAGCTGGACCGCCGCCGCATTCACACTCGCATGGCGCAGCTGCGCCGCGAGATCAAGGCGATGGAGCCTGCCCGCAACGTCCGGAGGGACCGCAGGCTTGCGCTTCCCAACGTGGCGATCGTCGGCTACACCAACGCGGGCAAGTCCTCACTGCTCAATCGCATCACCGGCGCCGGCGCGCTGGTCGAGAACGCGCTGTTCGCGACGCTCGACCCGACGGTGCGCAGGTCGCAGACCCCCGATGGCCGCGAGTACACCGTCTCCGACACCGTGGGGTTCGTCCGCGATCTGCCGCACCAGTTGGTCGCGGCGTTCTCGTCGACGCTCGAGGAGGTCGCGCACGCGGACCTGATGCTGCACGTGGTCGACGCGTCGCACCCCGATCCCGAGGGCCAGGTGAGCGCCGTGCGCGCCGTCCTGTCCGACGTGCCCGGCGCCGACACCGTCAAGGAAGTGCTGGTGCTCAACAAGGCGGACATCGCCGAGCCGGAGACGCTGATGCGCCTGCGCGCACGCCCGGAGATCACCATCGAGGTCTCGGCGCTCACAGGCGCGGGGATGTCGGAGCTGCTGGATCTGATCGCCCGCGAGCTGCCCCGACCCGAAGTGAGGATCGACATCGTGGTGCCGTACACCCGCGGAGACCTGATCCATGAGGCGCACCTGCACGGCGAGGTCATCGAGGAGTCGCACGAGCCAGAAGGCACGCGGCTGATCGCGATGGTCGACGATTCCCTCGCGGCCCGGCTCCAGGCAGCCGCCCCGGCCGCATGATCCTCGTCGCGTGACCGCGGCGAGGACGCCCGAGGCAGCGACCGAGGTGTCGGCCGCCACCGACCGCGAGACCATCGAAGCAGGCACCGCCGCGCCCACCGAGGCGACCCGCCTGCTCGGCAGGGCGGTCGCCGCGCTGGGGGGAGTCGAGCGCGAGGGGCAGACGGCGATGGCAGCCGCCGTCGAGCGTGCGCTCGGACACGGTGAGCACGCGCTGATCCAGGCGGGTACGGGCACGGGAAAGTCGCTCGCCTACCTGGTGCCAGCGGTCGCTGAGGCCGTGCGGTCCAAGAAGCGCATCGTGGTCTCCACCGCGACGCTCGCTCTGCAGCGGCAGGTGTTCACCAAGGATCTCCCGCTGGTGCTCGACGCCCTTGAGCCGGAGCTCGGGTCGCGTCCGGAGGTGGCGCTGTTCAAGGGGCGCAGCAACTACCTGTGCGTCCACAAGATGGCCGGCGGATACGGCGAGCCCGACGACGACATGCTGCCCGTCCCGACCGGACCGACGAGCGACCTCGGGAAGGAGGTCGCGCGCCTGCACGCCTGGGCGGACGAGACCGAGACCGGTGACCGGGACGACCTCGTGCCTGGAGTGTCGCATCGGGCATGGGCGCAGGTGAGCGTGAGCGGCCGGGAGTGCCTCGAGTCCAAGTGCCCGATGCTGAGCGAGTGCTTCTCGCAGACGGTGCGCGACCACGCCGCGCGCGCCCCCATCGTCGTCACGAATCACGCGGTGCTCGGCGTGCAGGCCGCCAGCCACGACATGCTCGGCGACCATCACGCGCTCATCGTGGACGAGGCCCATGAGCTCGTGGGCCGCATCACATCGGCGGCGACCCACGAGCTCACGCTCCAGCGCGTGGACCGTGCGGGCAGGGCCGCGCGCCGCTGCGGGGTGGCCTCCGAGGACCTCGACCGGGCCGCCAGGGCGCTGGACGGCGCACTGGGGGACTGCGAGCCGGGCCGACTGCGACTGGGGCTGCCAGAGGACCTCGCCGAGGCGGTGGACCTCCTCCGGGGCGCGGCTCGAGCGGCACTGACCCAGGTGCAGAAGACCACCAAGGACACCGCCGACGGCGCGCGTTCGGGAGGAAGCGCATCGGCCACCGCCAAGATGGCCACCGCCGCTCTCACGGAGGTCTTCGACGTGTGCGAGGAGCTGCTCGGCGAGCACGGTCGCTATGTGGTGTGGCTCGCGCCGCCCGACGGCGACTATGACTCTCGCCAGGCCGTGCGCATCGTGGCGGCGCCTCTGGACGTGGCCGGGCTGATCCGCGAGAAGCTGATCGCGGACAAGGCCTCCGTGTTCACCTCCGCGACGCTCGCGCTGGGGGGCAACTTCGACGCGATGGCACGTCACCTCGGCGTCGACGACCCGATCTCGATGGACGCCGGCAGCCCCTTCGACTACGGGCGCCAGGGCATTCTGTACGTGGCGTCGCACCTGCCGCGGCCGGGGCCGGGAGGGATCTCGGAGGAGGCGCTCGACGAGCTCGCGGCTCTCATCGAGGCGGCGGGCGGGCGCACGCTCGGGCTGTTCTCCTCGCACCGCGCAGGCCAGGCCGCCGCGGAGGCGATGCGTGTCCGGCTCGACGTGCCGATCATGTACCAGCTCGATGATCAGCTGCCCACCCTCGTCGAACGCTTCCGCGAGGACCCGCGCGCGTGCCTGTTCGGTTCGACATCGCTGTGGCAGGGCATCGACGCCCCCGGCGAGACGGCATCGCTCGTGGTGATCGACCGCATTCCGTTCCCTCGGCCGGACGAGCCCATCTCTCAGGCGCGCACCGAGGCCGTGGCACAGCGCGGCGGCAACGGCTTCATGGCGGTGTCCGCGACCCATGCCGCGCTGCTGCTGGCTCAGGGAGCGGGGCGGCTCATCCGCTCGTCGGAGGACCGCGGTGTGGTGGCGGTGCTCGACTCCAGGCTGGCCACCGCACGCTACGGCGGGTATCTCGCGCGATCGATGCCACCGCTGTGGGGCACCACCGATCGAGACACCGTGCTCGAGGCGCTGCGGCGTCTCGACACGGCGGCGCGCGAGCGCGGCGTCTAGCGCCAGTCGCGCCGCCGCAGACCCTTCGGGGCCGTACGCTGGGGTCGCAGACTGCACGCACCGGAGGTGGACCCACGATGACCGATACGACCCCGTCTGAGGAGTTCGTTCGCGGCCAGGAGGCCGAGCGCGAGCGCTTCGCGGAGTACCTCGCGCACTTCGAGGCGGGCTCGCGCCGCATGGCGGACGAGGCCGAATCGGAGCAGTCCAGGGTCTACCAGACGACCATTGCCAATTCCATGAGCGCGATGCGCCGCGCCATCAAGGGCGGCTTCCATTGGCAGGACGGCTGGCGCAGCCAGCAGTAGGGCGGCGTGGGCCGATGCGCCGGGGGAGTGCGCCGACCGGCAGCGCTAGATGCGGCGCATCACCGACACGACCTTGCCCATGATGCGGGCGTGCGTGCCGTCGATCGGCGTGTAGTTCGGGTTGTGCGGCATGAGCCAGACCTGACCGTCCCTCCGACGGAAGGTCTTGACGGTGGCCTCGTCGTCGAGAAGTGCCGCCACGATGTCGCCGTTGTCGGCGGTCTGCTGGCGGCGCACGACCACCCAGTCCCCGTCGCAGATGGCGGCGTCGATCATCGAGTCGCCCACGACGTTGAGCATGAACAGCTCGCCGTCGCCCGTGAGCTGCTTGGGCAGCGCGAACACATCCTCCACTGACTGGTCCGCCAGCACCGGGCCACCTGCGGCGATGCGTCCCACCAGCGGAACCATCGAGATCGTGTCATCCTGCGGCGCCTCTGCTGGAAGGCCGGCCGGCAGGGTGACGGTCGAATCTGCCGGGCTGGAGTCGGGAAGCACCACCTCGATGGCGCGCGGGCGGTGAGGATCGCGGCGGAGGAAGCCCTTGGTCTCGAGAGCCGAGAGCTGGTGCTTCACCGAGGACGTCGACGTCAGCCCCACGGATTCGCCGATCTCGCGCATCGACGGTGGGTAGCCACGCGACTCGACCGACTCCTTGATGGTCTCGAGGATGCGGCGCTGCCGGTCGGTGAGCCCGCCGGACGCGCCGCCCGGGAACTGGTGGATGGTGGCGCCGCCCTCGCTGGTGCGCTCGTCCATGACTCCTCCTCGCGGGCCGGGCCCGTGTCGATGTCAGACCTCGGTGATGAAGTGACACTCATGACGCTAGGGCACGGACGCATCGAAATCAAACATATGTTCGAGCGTGTCTTGCGTGACAGACGGCCGAGTGCTACTAATAGAACAAGTGTTCGACGAACACATGTTCGAATGGAGGGTGACATGACTGCATACGCGATGACGGCGCCAGGAGTGGTCCGGGCACCAGGAGTTGTCCGGGTGCCACGTGACACCTCCGTGAAGGTGCGGCGGGTCGTGAGCGTCCGTCCGCTGCCCACCACCGCCGGGCGTGCACGTCGCGTCATGCTCGTGCTTGTCGTCCTGGCCCTGATCGCGCTGTTGGCGCCTCGCGCATTCGCCGGCTCCGAGTCGACCGACGCCATCGCCTTCGACACCTACACCGTGGCCCAGGGCGAGAGCCTGTGGTCCATCGCCTCCGCGATCACGGGCCCGGGCGAGGACGTCCGCGACACCGTTTCTCAGCTCCAGACGCTCAACGCCATGGACGACTCGTCGCTGCGTGCCGGCGAGCAGATCCACATCCCCGCTCTGGAGCGCTGACCGTCAGGCCCCGCTGACCGCGAGGCGCCGTCACGCCTGAGGCAAACCGGTGGTGGGGTGTTCGTGGGAGAGTAGTGCCATGCACTGCCCGTTCTGCCGCCACCCCGACTCGCGAGTGGTCGACTCCCGCACCTCAGATGATGGTTCGTCGATTCGGCGACGGCGCGAGTGCCCCAACTGCGGCAAGCGCTTCTCGACTCTCGAGATTGCGAGCCTCACGGTGCTCAAGCGCAGTGGGGTTGCGGAACCGTTCAGCCGGGAGAAGGTCGTCAACGGCGTGCGCAAGGCGTGCCAGGGCAGGCCCGTGAGCGACGACGACCTCGCGCATCTCGCGCACAAGGTGGAAGAGGCCATCCGCGCCTCTGGCCAGGCCGAGATCGACGCGACCGACATCGGGCTCGCGATTCTGCCGCCCTTGCGCGAGCTCGACGAGATCGCCTACCTGCGGTTCGCAAGCGTGTACCAGGGATTCGACAGCCTGGACGACTTCGAGAGTGCCATTGCGCGTCTGCGTGCCGAGGACGCCTCCGACTCCTGAGCGCGCGGCTCGCTCTCCGCAGGGACCTCCGCTGTCGCCTGCTGTCGTGTGGCGGCGTCCACGCGCGACCGGCGCACGGCGGCGCCCTGCGCCACGCGACCGGGTGGGGCCGGTGAGTGCCGGCTAGCTCGAGTGCCGGCTAGTTCGAGTGCGGGCTAGTTCTTCTTCTTGGGCCGGGGCTTGCCGCGGCGTCCCGCCGCAGGTGCACCCTTGCCCTTCTTCTTGTCGCCCTTGCCGGCCTTCTTGGCGCCGGTCGAGGGGCGCTTGGGCCGGTCGCTGCGCTCGGGTCGGGTGGAACCGGAGTCCCAGGAGCCATCGGTGCGATCATCGCGATCGGAACGGTGAGGCTGCTTGCCGTCTTCCGCTCCACGCCGTACGGCGCGTGCGTCCGCGGGCCCGGGGCTGCGACGCTGAGGGCCACGGCCCCGCGTGTCGGGTGTGCGCTCGCCACGGTCGTCGCCGCGGTCTCGGGGACCGCTGCGGCGGGCGCCGCTCCACTCGCTGCGCTCGCCACGATCCTGACGCGCGTCGCGCTCTCGCCCGCGTGACGGTGTGCCACGGCTGTCACCGCCCGGGCGGTCGGTGCGGTCGGTGCGGTCGGTGCGGCGGTCGCTGGAGGGACGCTCGTCACGCCAGCCGGTGGTGGGCCGTTCACCGCGCCCACGCGTGGAACGCGCGTCACGCGGACCACTGGTGGGACGCTCATCGCGTCCGCGTCCAGGGCGCTCGCCGCGTCCACGGCCGGGACGCTCATCGATCCAGCCGGTGGAGGGACGTTCGTCGCGCCGTCCGGTCGCGTTCCGCTCGTCGCGCGCGCGGCCCGGGCGTTCGTCATCCCTGCGGTCGCGCTTGCCGCCCGGCTTGCGCTTCCACGCGTCGCGCCCGCTGGGCGACTTGGTGGCCCAGCCCTCACGGCTGCGGGGTGTGCGGTCGTCGCGCGCGTTCGTCGTGCGTGGCTCAGCGGCCGGTGCACCCTGATCGCCGAGGCGCTGCTCGCGCAACGCGATCTCACGTTCACGCGCCTGCAGTTCGCGTTCGCGACGTTCGAGCTCGTTCCGGGCCTTGGCGTGCTCGTGCTGCGGGGTCGGTGCGACCTCCGCAGCGCGACCGTGCACCGGCCGGCGGCCGCGGTCGCCTCGCGAGGGGCGTGCGGACCGATTCCCACGATCCGGGCGACCCGAGTCGCGCGTGCGTCGTCCGGCGCCGCCCATGTACGGCTCCGCCACGGGCTCCCCTGAGGGTTCCTTGGCGCCTGTCAGCCCGGACAGCGTGGTGAACGCGGCCTCGTCGGGCTGGCGCAGCACGGTCACCGTCGCGTCGATCCCGGCGCGGTCCATCAGACCTTCGACCGTGCGTCGCTGATGGGGGAGTGCGAGGGTGACGACCAGGCCGTCCTCGCCGGCACGCGCCGTGCGTCCCGCGCGGTGGGTGTAGTCCTTGTGGTCCGCAGGCGGATCCATCTGCATCACCAGGTCGACGTGGTCGACGTGGATGCCTCGAGCGGCGACGTCGGTCGCCACGAGCACAGGAATGGTGCCCGCGCGGAAGCCCGTGATGGCCGCGTTGCGCTCGTTCTGAGACTTGTCCCCGTGGAGCGCGACGGCGAGCACTCCCGCCTCGCGCATCTGGGCCGCGATCCGGTCGCATCCGAGCTTGGAGCGCACGAACACGATCGTGCGGCCCTTCCGCGCGGCGATACGAGTGGCGAACTGATACTTCGCGTGCGGCGGGACATGCAGCACGACGTGATTCATCGTCGAGGGGCCGTCGTCTCCACCGGTGACGTCGTGGCGCGCGGGGTCGGTCATGGAGGTCGCGACGAGCTTGTCGACGTCGCCGTCGAGCGTCGCGGAGAACAGCAGTCGCTGGGCGCCGCCGGGAACGCGCTCGAGGATCTCCTCGATCTCGTCCATGAAGCCCATCTGGGCCATGTGGTCGGCCTCGTCGAGCACGACGATGCGCGTCTCCGACAGGTCGGCCTCGCCGCGGCGCACGAGGTCCGCGAGCCGCCCGGGGGTCGCGATGACCAGGTGCACGCCGCGCTCGAGGGAGCGGATCTGCTTCGACATCGACAGCCCGCCGGCGATGAGTCGCAGCGACACGTGCATGGAGTGGGCGAAGGGCTCGAGAGCGTCGTTGACCTGCATCGCCAGCTCACGCGTGGGGACCAGCACCACGGCACGCGGCCGATGCGGCGTCGGCCGGCCGGTCTGAGCGAGCAGTGCGATGGCGGGCAGGCCAAAGCCAAGCGTCTTGCCCGAGCCCGTGCGGGCGCGACCGAGAACGTCGCGTCCGGCGAGCGCATCGGCGATCGTCGCCGACTGGATGGGGAAGGCAGTCTCCATGCCCGCGCTCTCGAGCGCGGCGACCAGGGCCTCGGGAAGCCCGAGGTCGCGGAATGGGACGGCGCCGGCGGCTATGAGAGCACCCGCAGGCGCACCGTGCCGGGCATCGCGCCCAGCGCAGCGACCGCATCGTCCGTCAATCCGGACGCGACGTCGGTGACCACGTAGCCCAGGTCCCCCCGCGTCGCGAGCAGCTGGCCCTCGATGTTGACGTCGTGCTCGGCGAGCTCGCGGTTGACCGCAGCGAGCACACCGGGGATGTTGTCGTGCAGGTGCGCGATCCGGTGGGCGCCCTGGGGGAACTCCAACTGCAGGTTCGGCAGGTTGACGCTCAAGGAGGTGGACCCCGTCTCGACATAGTCCCGCAGGCGGGTCGACACGAAGATGCCGATGTCCCGCTGCGCCTCTTCCGTCGAGCCGCCGATGTGGGGCGTGAGGATGACGTTGGGAACGTTCTGGAGGGGCGACACGAACGGGTCGCCCTTCTTCTTGGGCTCCTCGGGGAACACGTCGATCGCGGCGCCGCCGATGGCACCAGATTCGAGGCCCTCGCGGAGCGCCTCGACGTCGACGATGAAGCCGCGGGACAGGTTCAGGAACAGCGCTCCGGGCTTCATCGCCTCGAACTGGGCCCGGCCGAAGAAGCCCTGGTTCCCGGCGCGGCCGTCCACGTGAAGCGTGACGATGTCCGCCGCCTGGAGCAGCGACTCGAGGGTGGGCATGCGCGTCGCGTTGCCCAGCGCCAGCTTCTCTGCGCTGTCGAAGAAGATCACATTCATGCCCAGCGCCTCGGCGACGACGGACAGCTGCGAGCCGATGTTGCCGTAGCCGACGATGCCGAGCGTGCGAGTGCGGATCTCGTGTGCGCCGTCGGCGCTCTTGTTCCACACCCCCTCGTGCATCAGCCGGTTGTGCACCGGCAGGCGGCGGGTGAGCGAGACCATCTCGGCGATCGCCATCTCGACCACGGACCGCGTGTTCGAGAACGGCGCGTTGAACGCCGCGATGCCGCGACGCGCGGCCGCGGCGAGGTCGATCTGGTTGGTGCCGATCGAGAACGCTCCGACGGCGCACAGCGACGGGGACGCCGCGATCACCCGCTCGGTGAGCTGGGTCTTCGAGCGGATGCCGAGAAGCTCGACGCCGTCGAGGGCCTCGATCAGTTCGTCCTCGTCCATCGCGCCGCCGTGGTTCTCCACAGCGACGTCGGAGGCTTCGAGGATGGCAGTGGCCTGGGGGTGGAGGTTTTCCAAGAGAAGTGCGCGCACGTGCCGAAGTATCTCGCACTCGCGGGGGTGTTACCAACTCCACAGTCCCGGTGGGCCCGACGAGGGTCCCCGGAGTCGGGCTCCGTGGCAGTCTGGGGACATGAGAACTCTCGGCCGGCTGGCCGTCATCCTCGGGGTCGGCGCGGTCGCGGTCGTGGGGACCGCCTACGCCACCGGCTTCGACCTGTCGGAGTGGCAGCACCTCGGCAAGCCGCGCAACGTGCTGGTCGTGGAGGGCGAGCAGATCCGCATCCCGATTCCGGACGGCCCCTCGGAACGTCGGGCCTCGAGCCTTCCTGTCACCACGGACGGCAGCCATGCGTTCATGTTCGAGGAGACGGCCCAGGGACCCACGCGCTATGACCCTTGTCGGGCCGTGGAATGGACCCACAACCCCGCCGGCATGCCGACGGGCGCCGAGGAGCTGGTGCACGACGCCTTCGCGGACGTGGCTCGGCACACGGGGCTGGTCTTCGAGTACGTGGGGGAGACGGACGAGGTCGCAGGGTTCGATCGCCCGCTGTTCCAGGAGCGGTATGGCGAGGGGTTCGCGCCGGTCATCGTCGGCTGGTCCACCGAGGAGCAGACGGCCGAGCTTGCGGGCTCCGTGACAGGGCTCGGCGGCTCGAGCTCCGTGAACGGGGCGTTCGGCGACCAGCGCTTCCTGGCGGCCGGCGTGGTGGTGCTCGACACCGAGGACGTGACAGAGCTGATGGAGTCGCGCCGGGGCACGGCGCTCGCCACGGCGGTGATCATGCACGAGCTCGCCCATGTCATCGGACTCGCGCACGTCGACGACCCCACGGAGCTCATGAACGACGAGAACAGCATGCTCATCACCTGGGGTCCAGGTGACAGGGCCGGATTGGCGATCGCAGGCGCGGGGCCGTGCCAGTAGAGCGGCCCTGCCAGTAGAGAGGCTCTGCCACCAGGGCACCCCCGCCAGGAGACGGATCGCGCCGCACCGGCGACGTTCGGACCACGGCCGATGCGCGTGTCGAGCAGGCGGTCAGGCCAGGCCTGCGGGCAGCGCCTCCGCATGCACAATCTCGAGGCGTCGGGTGGGACGCGTGAGCGCCACGTAGAGGTCGCCGGGACGCGCAGCGATCGCGGCAGGCTCGACCACGACGGCGACGTCGAACTCGAGTCCCTTCGTCTCTCGCGCCGTATGGACCTCCACATCGGCTCCGTCGACCGCTGACGCCGCGACGGCCGCGCGTGCGCTGGCCGCCATCGTGTCGGGGACGATCACGGCGACGAGACCGCCCTCGCCATCCGCCATCTCGCTCGCGTGCTGAGCCGCCACACGTGCCGCGGTGCTCATCAGCGCATCGACGCCGTCGACCGCCGTGGTGGCGACGGCATCGTCCAGCTCTCGCGCCGCGCGCAGTTCGCTCACGGGCAGGCGCGCGGCCGTCGCGAAGGCCTGAGCGACCTCGGCCACTGCAGCGGGGATGCGATACGAGATGGTGAGCTCGCGCATCTGCCAGGAGTCGCCGAACAGCGGGTCCATCGTCTCCGGCCACCAGCGGGTGCCGGCGGCCGAGGCCACCTGCGCCACGTCGCCCACGATCGTGAAGGAGCGCGTGGGGCACCGGCGCAGCAGCATGCGCCATGCCATCGGGGAGAGCTCTTGGGCCTCGTCGACCACCACGTGCCCGTAGGTCCAGGTGCGGTCCCGCATGGCGCGCTCGGCCACGGACATCCGCGTTTCGCTGCCCTTCATGCGCGCGGCGAGCGATTCGGCGCTCACCATGCCGTCGCCGCCGAACGTGTCGAGGACGGACCGCGCGTAGTCGAGCTCCTCTTCGCTGGCCTCGGAGCTGGCGGCTCGGGGGGCGTCGCCGGGCATGTCGCCGAGCAGTTCGGCGGCCTCGTCGAGCAGGGGGATGTCCGCCTCCGTGAACGGCGCCGATGCGGGCCGCAGCAGCAGGTCTCTCTCGGCCTGGTCGAACGAGCGCGCGGCGTAGTCCAGCAGGTGAGGCTTGGAGAATAGGTCGCGCAGCAGCTGCGCGGGGGACACGGGCAGCCAGCACAGGTTGAGCATGACGCGGATGGGCTTCGAGTCGCGCACGTCCCGCTCGAGCTCGATGCGGTCGTCGGCGTCGAGGTGGGACTCGAGCTGCTCCATGAGCTGGTTCGTGAGCCGCGAGATCATGTCCTTCGCGAACGCGGCACGCGCATCGTTGTGAGGCCTGCCCTCGCGCCTCGCGCGCGACTGGGCCTCCTTGACGTCGGAGCGCCGGATCACCACGGTGCGCCCGTCGATCCGCACCTCCTGGTCGGCCTGCGGCACCCGCTGGCGCTCGCGAACCGCATTCTTCACGACGGTGGCCATCTCGGTGCGTCCCTTGAGGGCGGCGACCTCGTCCGACTCGACGCCGGTGATCGTCGCCTCGCGCACCAGTCCGGCGAGCGTCGTCGACACGGCGCCGGTCTCGCCCAGCGACGGAAGGACGTGGTCGATGTAGCGCAGGAACTGGCGCGACGGGCCGATCATCAGCACCCCTCGCCGCTCGAGCTGCTCGCGGTGGTGGTACATCAGGAACGCCGCGCGGTGCAGGGCGACCGCGGTCTTGCCCGTGCCCGGCCCGCCCTGAACGACCAGCGCGCCGGTGAGTGGAGCGCGGATGACCTCATCCTGCTCGGTCTGAATGGTCGCGACGATGTCGCCCATGCGGCCGGTGCGGCGCGCGCCGAGAGCGGCCAGCAGCGCGCCCTCGCCGGCGAGCCCCTCGTCGAGTCCGGCCTCGTGCAGGCGCTCGACGTCGAGCACGTCGTCCTCGACCGCCACGACCGTGCGACCGCGGGTGGTGAGGTGGCGGCGGTTGATGACGCCGCCGGGGTTCGCAGCGGTCGCGGCGTAGAACGCTTGCGCCGCGGGAGCCCGCCAGTCCGTGAGGAGCGGTGCGTGGTCGGCGTCGGAGAGCCCGATGCGCCCCACGTAGAAGCGCTCCCCATCGCTCATGTCCAGGCGCCCGAAGCACAGGCGGTCCTCGACGGCGTCGAGCTGCATGATGCGGTCCTCGTACAGGGTCGCGAACGCGTCCCGCTCCGAGCGGTTCTGGGGGGAGCCCGACGGCCCCTCGCGACGGATGCCTGCGAGCCGTCGGCCGGCCTCGTCCCGCACATCGTCGAGCCGCGCGTAGAGCGCGTCCACCACGTGCTGCTCAGCCTCCAGTCCGCGGCGTTCTGCGGCAAGGGTGCGGTCGTCGTGCATCGGCATACCTCTCGCTGTCTCGGTGTTCCCTGGCCGAGGCAGTTATCCATTATCCCCGTCGCCGCCGGTGCTGGCTACCACGAGGTGCGGGGCACCGTCCGGGACCAAGGCCGCCCGCGCATCGACCGCATGGCGCGGTTTCGCGCTCAGCGTGATGGGGCACTCGCGGCGGGGCGGCACGGCACTCGCATGAAAGAATGAGGACATCATGGATACCCCACTCGTCAGCTGGAACCCGGAAGGCGTCGACGCCTGGGCCACCACCGCGCCCAAAGAGGGTGCGGTGCTCGTGCACTCGCTGCGCGGCTTCATCGACGCCGGACGCGCCGGGGCGCTCGTCGCTCAGCACATCCTCGCCGAGTCCGAACCGGTGCGGGTCGCGAGCTTCGACATCGATCAGCTGCTGGACTACCGGTCGCGCCGCCCAGAGATGACGTTCTCGCTCAACCAGTGGACCGAGTACGACGAGCCTCACCTCGACGTGGATCTGGTCCACGACGCGGAGGGCCGTCCGTTCCTGCTCCTGCACGGCTTCGAGCCGGACATCCGGTGGGAGCACTACATCCGTGCCGTGCGCGAGATCGTGGATCGCATGGGAATCGAGCTCACGCTCGGCACCCACGGCATTCCGATGGCCGTGCCGCACACCAGGCCCCTCACCGCGACCATCCACGGCACCCGCCAGGACCTGCTGCCGGGCACACCGAGCGTCTTCGGCACGGTGACCGTGCCCGCAAGCGCGCAGAACCTCATGGAGTACCGGTTCGGCCAGTGGGGGCTGTCCGCGATCAACGTCGCGGTGCACGTGCCTCACTATCTGTCGCAGTCCGCGTTCCCCCAGGCCGCCCAGAAGGCGATCGAGGAGATCGAGGGCATCTCGGGACTCGCCCTCGAATCGTCAGCCCTGGATGAGGGAGCCGCCCGCGCGGCCGAGGAGATCACGCGCCAGACCGCCGAGTCCGAAGAGGTGCAGGCGCTTGTGTCGCAGCTCGAGGAGCAGTACGACGCGTACCTCGAACAGCGCGAGAGCGGCATCCCACTGGACGGTCCGCTGCCCTCAGCAGAGGAAATCGGGGCCGAATTCGAGAAATTTCTCGCACAACACCGCCAAGACCCTCCCTCTGGGACGTAATCCGTGTCATGCTAGTGGTGGTTGCAAGAACGTAGTGTGCAAGAACCGGTCTGTTCAGACCCGGGGCGAGACATTGCGGCGACGAGCTCGGACACAGTGTCCTAGCTTCCCGTCACCCGGGCAGTACAGATAGGAAATTCGCATGGCACAGGGATCTGTTAAGTGGTTCAACGCTGAAAAGGGCTACGGCTTCATTGCACAGGATGGCGGCGGCGCCGACGTCTTCGTGCACTACTCCGCGATTGAGACCGACGGCTACAAGTCGCTCGAAGAGGCGCAGCGCGTCGAGTTCGAGGTGACCGAGGGCCCCAAGGGCCCCCAGGCCGAGGCAGTTCGCGCGATCTAAGCATCCGCTGACTTCACGTCAGAAGGCCGTCGTCCCGCAAGGGACGGCGGCCTTCTGTCATGTCCGCTGCGTGCTAGCCGGTCCAGTCTGGGTTCACGCCCGTGGGCAGGGGAGCCGATGCGGCGTAGCGACGCAGCGCGTCGACATCCACGGCTGACGCGGCCACCAGCACCACGTTGCCCCGACGCCGGCCCTTGAGCACGGCGGGCTCTCCCACCGCGACGACAGACCTGAATGACTCTCGTGCGGCCACCGCATCCTGGCGGTGCGTGGTCCCGCCAGGGATCGCACTCACGTTGGCCACCACAAGCCCGTCCGGACGCATCGCCCGCGCGGCGTGGCCCCACCAGGTGGGGTCCGCGAGCGAGGCCGGAGTCGTGTCGCCAGCGAACGCGTCGCGGAGCAGCAGGTCGAGGCTCTCGGGATGGCGGGTCGCGACGGCGTCGAGCCCGTCCTGTTGGCGCACCCGGAGCTGCGGGGAGCGCGGCAGATCCCACCATTCGCGGGCGAGTTCGGGAAGCGTGGCATCGACATCGACGGCGATGTGGCGGGAGTCGGGATACGCGGCGGACAGGTGTCGCGCCATCGTGCACACGCCAGCGCCGACGTGGAGAGCGAGCATGCGTGGCGGCGGGCCCCAGGCGCGGATCGCGGCGGCGAAGTGCCGCATGTATTCGAAGTCCAGCACGGCCGGATCAGTTCTCATCGTCGAACTGGGAACTCCATTGACCCATACAGTCGTTGACCCATCAGGATCATCAGACAGACGGACGGATCCGGTGGAGATGGACAGCGAGATGTCACGCGGAACCCCTGGGGCGATGCCGGTCACGCGCGTGCGTTTCGCCAACCTCGCCCCCTCTGTCTGTTTGACTAGTGATTGCCGTCTAGTGGAACTAGACTAGGGATATTCGCGGTCCGCGACGAAGGAGGTCAACCATGCCGCTGTCAGAATACGAGCAGCGCGTGCTCGAGCAGCTCGAGCAAGACCTCGGGCAGGATGCGTCGCTTCACCGTGCCATGAACCGGGGTCCGCGCACGCCCGTGAGGGTGATCGGTGCCGCCGTCGGAGTGCTCGTCGGTCTCGGCATCGTCCTCGTCGGCGTGATGACTCAGGTGGCGCTGCTGGGCATCGCCGGGTTCGTGGTCATGGCGGGAGTGGCACTGTGGGCACTGCTCGGCCCGAAGAAGTCCTCCGCACCCGCGGCGACGGCCCCGGCCGGGCCCGCCGGTGCCAAGGGCAAGGCCGCGCCCCCCAAGGCCAGCAAGGACTTCATGCAGCGCATGGAGGAGCGGTTCGACCGCCGTCGCGAGCAGGGCGAGCTGTAACGCTCACGTCCGCTCGACCCCGACGCTCGAACCTCCTGGCCTGCCTCCTGACCTGACGTTCGACCCTCACGACCGCGCTGACGGCGTCTGTGTCCCTCCGTGTGCTGCCGCTACGACCGCACTGACGCTTCCTTGCCGCGAGCGGACGCATCGTCCTCGACCTCCTGGACCACCGCGTCTGCCCACGCGTGAAGGTGCTCAGCGTCCACGGCGCTGCCACCGGGTGCATAGCGATGGTCCGCGACTGCATGCGCCAGTCGTGTCATGGACTCCGTGGCCCCGCCGGTGAGGCCCGGTCCCGTCTCCCTCATGGCGGACGCCACATGCTCGGCCGCCTCGTGTGGAGTCAGCGACGCCGGCCACCGCATGGGTGCGGGAAGCCTTCGTCGCAGCGACTCCCACGCGGCCTCGGGGCCGCGGCGGCGGGATCCTCGCAACGTGCCGCGCTGGCTCCACCACCAGAGCGCGCCGGCAGCGACCGCGAGCACCGCGACGCCGATGGCGATCCACGCCCAGAGTGGGACCGTGGGGTCCGGGGAGCTCGGTCGGCCGGGCGAGCCTTGGTCGCCGGGAGTCTGTCCGTCCGGAGCGACCGGGTCGCCAGGGACGATTCCGGGAATCTCTCCCGGCGTGAGGCCCTCGGGAGCGGTGGCGTTTCCCGAGTACGGATCGGCGTAGGCGGGCGGCACTCCCGACTGGATCGCGGGAGTCGGCTCGAATCGCACCCACCCTTCGCCAGGGAACCAGAGCTCAGGCCACGCATGAGCGTCGCCGCCCTGGACGACGTAAGTGCCCGAATCCGTCACCGACCCCGACAGGAAGCCCACAGCCATGCGCGCCGGGATGTTGAGCGAGCGCGCCATCACCACCATGGTGGTCGCGAACTGGACGCAGTAGCCCTCGCGGTCGTCGAGGAAGGTGCTCACCGCGTCGCCGCCAGTCGGGTCCACCGAAGTGTCGTAGGTGAACTCGGACCCGTCGCGCAGGTAGGACTGCAGCGCGAGAGCCAGGTCGTAGCGCGTGGTCGCGCCGTCAGTCACCTCCTCCGCGAGGTCGCGCACGCGCGTCGAGTCGATTGCCGGAGAGATCGACAGGTAGCGAGGGTCGGCCGGGCCCCCTCCCGCGGCGATGATCGACTGAGCGGCCTCCAGGTCCTCCTGCTGGTGGAACTCGGTGTCGGTGATGATCGAGTACCGCACGTCCCGCGCCGTCACGCCGTCGCCCACGACCTCGTCGCGCTCGGCGTCGTAGAACCATGGGCCGTCGATCTCGACGGTCCGGGGCGTCGGGGGCAGGGGGAGGTTGCGCTCGGGCAGGTCGAGCACCTGCATCTCGATGCGGGCGCGCTCGCGGTCCTCCCACGCGTCGACGGGTTCGGGCCACAGCGGCCCTGCGCCCGCGGGCTCGACGGGTGTCTCGGTGGCCTCGCGAGACCACCGCACGCCGTCGAAGTCCGTGAGGGAGTACAGCCGGAACGCGTCGGGTCGCCCGCCGGTCGTGGAGTAGACCATGACGGGCGTCGTGGAGTTCGCCGTCAACGACGTGCGCAGGTCGAGGGCGAGGTTGAGTCGCGTCGCGGTGTCGAGACCGGCGGGCGCGTCGATCCGCGGGATCATGCCCCAGCCGAGCCCGCCGAGCGCCGTGGGCGCGACGAGCAGCACGCCTGCGAGGGTCGCCGTCGTCGCGGCGACGGCTCCGCCGACGGCGGGCCTGCGCTCGACGGCGGATGGCCGACGGGTGAGCGCGAGCGCCACGAGCCATGCGGCGATCGCGCCGATGAGTGCGGTCGTCGACACGCGGTGCTGGAAGATCACGGCGGGCAGCCACGGTATGAGCAGCAGCAGGCCTGACGTCGCCGCGGCGCGCCATGACACGGCAAGGTGCTCCGCCACCAGGAACAGCGCGACGACGCATGCGGCGATCAGCGCGGTGAAGGAGGGGTCAGGCGCGGCCGGCGCGACCGTCGCGCCGGCATAGTCGACGCCAGCGCGAATGGCGGAGCCAAGGTCGCGCAGCGCCCCCGGCGTGGGCAGGGCCCGTGACTGGCCGTCCTCTGACACGGCGAACAGCGGCACCATGGTGACGATCGCGGCGATGGCGCCGGTCAGGGTGGGCAGCGCGCGCGAGCGGCTGAGCACGCGTGTGACCACGACTGTCAGGGTCGCGACCGCCAGGACGAACGCGACGGTGCGCAGCCACGATCCGAGCTCGATCATCACGCCGAGCCCGAACACGCCCAAGAACGTCGCCACGGCGATCAGCGGGGTGGCAAGCCACGGAGAGCGTGCGGCCATGGTCACTCGATCTCCCCAGCCGTCAGCATGCGGGTCCACAGCTCGGCGAGGTCGTCGGTGGGCGAGATCGTGGTGGCACGCCACCCCGCGCGGCGCAGTCCACGCACGGTGCGGCGCGCATCGGCCTCCATCGCCGGACCCGTGCGTACGAGCGCCCACGCTCGCCCGGAGTCCCCGATGGGCACGAGCGCGTCGAGCGCCTCCTGAGAGAGCGGCTCCAAGACGCCGACGGTCACCTCGCCCTGGCGCGCGTCGTCGGCGGCGAGCGCGGCCGAGCGCACCACCTGCGCCGTGGAGTCCGCCCGTGACGCGGGGGCGCGCAGGTCGATGGTCTGGTTGAGGAGCTCGTATCGCGCGGCTTCGCCGCCGCGCTCGCCGAGGTGCCGCACGGCTCCGGCGTCCAGGCCCGCGCCGATCATCCGCACCGGGTGTCCCGAGTCGAGGACCGACAACGCGATCGACGCTGCTGCGGAGATCGCCCACTCGAGTGCGATGGGCTCACGTGGTGGGTCGAGGATGACGGTCGCGGGCCTGCGACCCGCCCGCTCATCCGAGCGCACCAGCATGGTGCCCAGGCGTGCCGAGCTCGCCCAGTGCACGCGCCTCAGGTCGTCGCCCTCGCGGTAGTCGCGCAGGGAGGCGTCGTCGGGGGAGGGGGTGCGCGCCCCGAGGACCACGCGGTCCGCGTGGCCCATCAGCGCGCCGGCCGTTCCGGACAGGTCTACGACCGCCGGCCACACCGGGACCAGCTGCGGCTCGCCGACGGGGGTGTCGGCGTGGATCATTCCGAAGGGGTCGCCGGAGTGCACCAGCGCAGGACCGAGGGGCCAGCGCCCGCGCCGAGTGGGGTGCAGCGAGTACCGGAGAGTCAGGGTGCCGTCACCGCGGGTCACGGTCGCCTTGGTGCCGGCTCCGCCCGTGAGCTCGGCGGCGGCCTGCTCGCGCAGATCGAGATGCTCGGTCACGGACCGGCGCATCCGCACGTGACGCCCGCCCGCCCGGGAGTCGATGGTGACGCTCACCGTGCCCGGCACGCCTGCGGTGAGCGGGTGCGGAGAGACCTCTCGCCTGGTGGCGGGGATCACGCGCAGGAAGGCGTCGACCGCGATGACCAGCCAGATCCACGCCACAGCGACCGCACACGTCATCGCGACGCCGATGTACACCAGGATCGGTGTCGACAGGCCGACGCCCAGCACCGCGATCACGATGCCGGCGGCGAGCACGCCGACCCCCCGGCTGGTCATCTCGGTCTCGGAGCTCGCACGCCGCGTCTGCCGGGGCGGTGCCGCGCGGTCCGTCGCGGCGGTGCTCATGCCGTGGGCGCCGCCTGGTGTCGAGAGTGGTCCACCGCGGCCTCGCGGTGGGGAACGGCGTCGCGAGCGGAGATCGGGACGTCGGTGCGCGCGACGATGTCGCGGGTGAGCTGCTGCGCCGTGCGGCCAGACAGCCGTGACTCGGTCGACGGGATCAGTCGGTGCGCGAGCACCGCCACCGCGAGAGCCTTGACGTCGTCCGGGAGCACGTGGTTGCGGCCCGCCATCGCGGCGCGCGCCTTGGAGGCCGCGAGCAGCTGGAGTGCCGCACGGGGGGAGGCGCCGAGCCGCAGTCCCGCCTCATCGCGGGTCGCGCCCACGAGGTCGACGATGTACTGCTTGATCGCGGGAGCGACATAGATGCGGCGCGCGACGGCGATCGCGGCTGCGAGCGCCGCAGTGTTGGTCACGGGTTCGACGAACGCGAGAGGGTCCACGCCGTCGTGGCTGTCGAGCATCGCCATCTCGTCGCGGGGCTGCGGATATCCGACCGAGACCTGGGCCATGAAGCGGTCGCGCTGAGCCTCCGGCAGCGGGTAGGTGCCTTCCATCTCGATGGGGTTCTGGGTGGCGACCACCAGGAACGGGTTGGGCAACTCGCGGGTGAGGCCATCGACGGTGACGGCGCGCTCCTGCATGCTCTCGAGCAGCGCGGACTGGGTCTTGGGCGAGGCGCGGTTGATCTCGTCCGCGATCACGACATTCGCGAACACCGGTCCGGGGCGGAACTCGAAGCGGTGGTCGTCGGCGCGATAGATGCTGACCCCAGTGACATCGGACGGCAGCAGGTCGGGGGTGAACTGGATCCGCCCCACCGAGCAGTCGACGCTCTTGGCGAAGGCTCGCGCCAGCGTGGTCTTGCCGACCCCGGGAACGTCCTCGATCAGCAGGTGGCCCTGCGCCAGCACGGTGGACAGCGTCCCGGTGATCGCGTGATCGAGTCCGGACAGCACAGTGGAGATCGAGGCGCGAATGCGTGAGGTGACGTCCGCCACCTCAGCAAGCTCGCTCTCCGTGGGCAGTGTCTGGGTCATGAATGCTCCTTTGCAGCCTGCGTTCGAGCCTAGGCGATCCGACCCGTGGGCACATCCCTCTTGTCGTCACCGACACTCGGGGGCGCGAAATCCCCCCACTTCGCTCCACTGAGATATAGCAGGTGTGATGGTGTTCATGTGGAGGATTTCTCACAATCTCCGCATGTAAGTGGAGTGAAGTGGAGTAATGTGGGGCGCACTGGCGAGTCGTGGCGTGAGGAGGTGACCGACGTGTCCGAGCCCGTGGCGCACGGTCTAGGCCCCACCGGGGTCTTCCTCGGCACGTTCACGCCTCGTCTGGACGACAAGGGACGGCTGATCCTGCCGGCCAAGTTCAGGGGTCGTCTCGCCTCGGGACTGGTCGCCACGCGCGGCTTGGATCGATGCGTGTTCCTGTTCCCGCTGGACGAGTTCGCGGTCGTGCACGATCGGCTGCGCAAGGCCCCGTTGGAGAACAAGAGGGCTCGCGACTACCTGCGGAACTTCCTGGGTCACGCCCAGGACGACATTCCGGACAAGCAGGGGCGGATCCTGCTCAGCGGTGCGCTGCGCGGGTACGCCGGCATCGACCGGGAGGTCGCCGTGGTCGGGATGGGCTCGCGCGTGGAGATCTGGGACGCAGCCACGTGGGAGCAGTACCTGGTGGATGGAGAAGAGGATTACGCGGCAACCGCCGCCGAGGTGTTCGACGACATGTGAGATCACCGTGGCCTGCGGTCTTCCGCCGAGCGACTCTGACGGACTTCCCCCCGTCAGAGAGCCGGAGGGAGACCACAGATCACGGCGACACGAAGGAAGAGGAGGGGTGATGACCGATGCGGCCTCGCGGCACCAGCCGGTGCTGCTGCAGCGCTGCGTCGATCTGCTCGCGCCCTCTCTTGACCATGAGGGCGCCGTGGCGATCGACGGCACGCTCGGCATGGGAGGGCACACCGAGGCCCTGCTCGAGCAGTGCCCCGGCGTCACGGTCGTGGGCATCGACCGAGATCGTGATGCCATTGGCCTCGCCTCGCAGCGCCTGGCGCGGTTTGGCGGTCGGTTCGTGGCCCACCACGCCGAGTACGACGACATCGCCGGCGCGCTGGCGCGCGTGGGCGCCGAGCGATGCGACGGCGTTCTGCTGGACCTCGGCGTCAGCTCACTCCAGATCGACGAGGACGATCGCGGCTTCTCGTACTCCCGTGATGCACCGCTGGACATGCGCATGAATCGAGAGGACCCGCTCACCGCTGCGGACCTCCTGCGCGATGCCGATGAGCGCGAGCTCACCCGCATTCTGCGCGAGTACGGCGAGGAGCGCTTCGCTGCGCGCATCGCGGAGGCGATCGTGCGCCGTCGCGACGTCAGTCCCGTGGTGCGCAGCGCCGATCTCGTCGACCTCGTGCGCGCGTGCATCCCCGCTGCCAAGCGCGTGCCGGGCAGCAATCCCGCCAAGCGCACGTTCCAGGCGCTGCGCATTGCTGTGAACCGCGAACTCGAGGTGCTCGAGCGTGCCATGCCCGCGGCCATCGAGGGCACCCGGGTCGGCGGACGCATCGTGGTGATGGCATACCAGTCGCTCGAGGACCGCATCGTCAAGACTGCGCTCGCGGCCGGCTCCACGAGCTCGGCCCCGCACGGAATGCCGGTGGTCCCCGATGACGACCAGCCGTACCTGCGCCTCCTCACTCGCGGTGCCGAGAAGGCCTCGGCCGCCGAGGCCGAGGAGAACCCGCGTGCCACGTCCGTGCGCCTGCGGGCCGCCGAGCGCACCCGGCCCACGCCGCCCGCGCGCCTCAGGAGGGCCGCATGAGCGCCGCTCCGCTCCGGCGCGTTCAGGACGCCCCGTCGCGTCCAGGCGTCCCCGGCCAGACGAGGTCATCGGCGGCCGCTCGGGCTGCGACCGCTCGCACCGCGCCTGCCTCTCGCCCCACGTCCGACCAGCGCCCCCGCCTGCGCGCGGTCGGTGCGCCCGAGCAGGCCCGCTCGCTGGCACCGTTCGCTTGGGCCTGCATCCTCATCATCCTGAGTGCGCTCGCGGCGGTGCTGCTGCTGAACACGTCGATGGCGAAGGGCGCGTATGAGCGTCGCGACCTCAAGATCGAGATCGCGAGCCTGCACCAGGAGCGGTCCGCGCTCGTGACTGCGCTCGAGGCGAACTCGGCGCCGAACCTGCTCGCCGACGCCGCCACCGATCTGGGCATGCGCCCGCACGACACCCTGCGGTCGGTCTCGCTCGAGACCGGTGCCGTCCTCGAGCCAGGGGCCGGCTGATGTCGGACGACCGCCGCCGCGCGCCAGGAGGGCGTCCCGCGAGTCAGCGGCGCCCTTCCGGTCACTCGGATCGCGCCCGCGCGGGCGGTCCCACGCGCCGGCCCGCCACCGTCCGTGTCACCTCCGCCCGTGCCGGCACCCTGAAGGTGGGCGACCCCCGCACGCGCCAGCGAGTCGTGACGCTCGTCACGCTCGTGATTCTGCTGGTCTTCGCGGTACGGCTCGTGATGATCCAAGGAGTGAACGCGTCGGAACTGTCGGTCGCGGCACTCGAGAACCGACTGGCGACGTCCACCATCGAGCCGGTGCGCGCGGACATCGTGGATCGCAACGGCGACGTCATGGCGACGTCCGCGCAGCGCTATCACGTGTTCGTCAACCAGGAGACCCTCCAGGAGTTCCAGCGCATCGAGAACCGCCAGGTGGTGGCCGAGGGGCCGCTCGACGCTGCCCGCATCCTCGCGCCGATCCTCGGGGTCTCCGAGTCGGAGCTGGCGGCGGACCTGGTGGGCGACAAGACGTTCCAGTACATCGCCAAGTACGTGACGCCCGAGACGTGGGGGCTGATCAATGCCGAGGGCATCCCCGGGATCGACCGCGAGCCCGTGACGGAGCGCCAGTACCCCAACGGCAACATCGGTGGCAACGTGGTGGGCTTCGTGGGCGGCCGCGAGGACAAGCAGGGAGTCGACTGGGGTCTCGCGGGCGTCGAGGCGGCGTTCGAGGACGAGCTGCTCGGCACCCCCGGCTCCTTGACGTACGAATCCGACGCGAGGGGCGGCACGGTCATCCCGACCGGCGTGCTCGAGGAGGAGGAGGCGGTGCCGGGGTCGACCGTCATGCTGACTCTCGACCGCGACATCCAGTTCTATGCGCAGCAGGCCCTCGACGAGGCGCTCAAGGTCAACGGCGGCTCGCAGGGGATCGTGCTGGTGCAGGACGTGAAGACCGGAGAGTTCCTGGCGATCGCGGACTCGGGCGCGGTGGACCCGAACGACCCAGGTGCGACGGACGCCGCGGCACGGGGCTCGCGCGCCGTCGAGGACATCTTCGAACCCGGCTCGACGGCGAAGGTCATCACCATGGCCGCGGCGCTCGAGGAGGGCGTCGCGACGCCGACCAGCCGCTACATCGCCCCGTACCAGTACACGACCGAGAACAACCAGACGTTCAAGGACTCGCACGAGCACGAGGACCAGAAGCTCACGCTCTCGGGCGTGCTGGTGACCTCGTCCAACACGGGCACCATCCAGGTGGGCGAAGACCTCACCGAGGCGCAGCGCCACCACTACCTGGAGGCGTTCGGCTTCGGATCGCCGACCGGCGTGGGTCTGCCCACCGAGGTGGGCGGCATCCTTCACCCGTGGCAGCAATGGGACGGCCGCACCAAGTGGGCCGTGCTGTACGGCCAGGGCGTCGCGACGACCGCGCTCCAGACCAGCCAGGTGTACCAGACCATCGCCAACGGGGGCGTGCGGCTGCAGCCGTCGGTGGTCAATGGGTACGAGACCGCAGACGGCGAGTTCATCGCACGCGAGACGGACGAGCCCAGGCAGGTCGTGTCCGAGGAGACCGCCGACCAGCTGATGCTGATGCTCGAGGACGTCACCGAGTCCGGGACGGGCGGGCTGGCAAAGATCGACGGCTACCGCGTCGCCGGCAAGACGGGCACGGCGGAGGCCGCCGACGAGAACGGCGAGCTGAACCGACTGGTGTCCTCCTTCGTCGGCGTCGCGCCCGCCGACGACCCGCGTATCGTCGTCTCGGTGATCGTATGGGACCCCAAGTCCTCGATCTGGGGCGGCGAGGTCGCTGCCCCTGTCTTCAAGGACGTGACAACATTTGCCTTGCAGGCCCTCCGCGTCCCGCCCTCGGGACCGCGTGAAGAGATGTATCCGACGACCTGGGAGTGAACGTGCAGGAGATGGCGCTGCGTCCTTCGAGAGCGGTGCCCCGCACGCTCGCCGAGCTCGCTGACCGTGCGGGAGCGCGCCTGCGCGCGCGTGCTGGCCAGGCGGAGCCCGCAGGGGATGACCACCCCGAGTCGATTCTCGTGACCGGCGCCACCGTCGACTCCCATGTGGTGGCGGCCGGCGATCTGTTCGGCGCCTTTCCCGGGCTCAAGGTCCACGGCGCGCGCTACGCGGCCGATGCGGTCGCAGGGGGAGCGGTCGCGGTGCTCACCGACGAGGAGGGCGAGGCCCTGCTCGCCGAGTCCGGAGTCGACGTCCCGGTGCTGCTCGTGGACGATGCTCGCGTCGCGATGGGCGAGGCGGCGGCACTGGTCTACGGCGACCCGAGCCGCGAGCTCGTGTTCGTCGGGATCACTGGCACCAACGGCAAGACCACCACGGCGTACTTCGTCGACAACGCTCTCGCGCAGGTCCACGACCGGCGCGGCATCATGGGCACGGTCGAGCTGCGCATCCTCGACGAGACCATCGAGTCGCCGCGCACGACTGTCGAGTCGCCTGTGCTGCACGGGCTGCTGGCGCGCATGCGCGAGCAGGGCGTCACGGCGGCCGTCACCGAGGTGAGCTCGCACGCCGCCGCTCTCGAGCGCATCAGCGGCGTCGCGTTCTCGGTCGCGGTCTTCACCAATCTGCAGTGGGACCACCTGGACTTCCACGGCACCATGGAGGAGTACCTCGACGCCAAGGCCAAGCTGTTCGCCCCGGGGCGGGCGGCGCGAGGAGTCATCAACGTCGACGACGAGTGGGGCCGCCGCCTCGCCGCTCGCGTCGAGATCCCGGTCGAGACGGTGTCCACGCACGTCGACGACCCCCAGGACGCGGACTGGACCGTGACGTGGGCCGATGTGGGCCTCGATGGCGTGGGCTCGCGCTTCACGTTCACGGACCCGCGCGGTGCCGAGCACACCGCAGAGGCGCCGCTGCCCGGGCTCGTGAACGTCTCAAACGCCATGGTGGCGATCGCCGCAGCGCACGCCGCCGGGGTCCCGCTCCCGCAGGCGATCGCGGGCGTCGCCACCGCCCATGCGGTGCCCGGCCGCATGGAGCGCGTGGTCGAGCGCAGCGCGATCGATCCGCTCGCCATCGTCGACTATGCCCATACGCCCGATGCGCTCACGCTCGCTCTGCAGGGAGTGCGCCCCATCACCCCTGGCCGGCTCATCCTGATCTTCGGCTCCGACGGCGACCGCGACCAGGGCAAGCGCCCCGTGATGGGCGGCATCGCGGCGGACCTCGCGGACGTCATCGTGCTCACCGACGAGAACCCGCGTTCCGAGGAGCCGGCAGCGATCCGGTCCGCGATTCGCGCAGGGATCGAGCGGGCGCGCCCCGACCTGCACGACGTGCACGAGGTCGAGCCCCGGGTTGCGGCCGTCGAGTACGCGCTGAGGCTCGCGGGCCCGGGCGACACCGTGATCGTGACCGGCAAGGGCCACGAGCCCACGCAGGAGATAGCCGGGGTGTTCCACCGCTACAACGACCGCGACGCCTACCTTGCGGCACAGGCGCGCATCGTCGCGGAGCGCGAGGGGCGGACGGCCGATGCGGGTCCCGTCCCTCGGGTGACCGTCCACGGTCCTGTGACGTCGGCACAGCCGGGCACGGGGGAGAGCGCATGAGGGCCCTCACCGCTCAGTGGATCGCCAACGCCGTCGGCGGCGAGCTCGCGGCCGACGTCGACGCAGTGGTCACGTCGGTGCAGAAGGACTCGCGCGACGTCGTTCCAGGGGCCTTGTACGTCGCGTTCGTCGGCGAACGCGTCGACGGTCACGAGTACGCGCCCCGCGCCTTCGAGGCGGGGGCGACGCTGGCCCTGGTGTCGCAGCCCGTCGCGGGGCCGCACGTGCTGGTCGACGACGTCACGGACGCGCTCGGTCGTCTCGCCCAGGCGTATCTGGCGCTGCTGCGCACCGAGGGCGACCTCACCGTCGTCGGCATCACCGGCTCGAACGGCAAGACCACCACCAAGGACCTGCTGGCTCAAGTGCTCGACGAGGTAGTCGCGCCCGTGGGCAGCTTCAACAACGAGATCGGGCTCCCGCTCACCGTGCTCAGGGCCGATGCGGGCACGCGTCACCTCGTGCTCGAGATGGGCGCGTCGGCTCCCGGCGACCTCGCCTACCTGACCCGCATCGCACCGCTGGACGTCGCGGTGGTGCTGACGGTGGGCACGGCTCACCTGGGCGGCTACGGCTCGCCTGAGGGACTCGCCGCGGAGAAGGCCACGCTGCTCGACGGACTGCTTCCGGGCGGCATCGCGCTGCTCAATGCCGACGACGACCGTGTCGCAGCGATGACCGCGCGGCCCTCGTTGAGCGCCGACGGCAGACGGATCCGGACCTTCGGCACCACGGCGGGAGCGGACATCACCGCCACGCAGATCACGCTCGAGCGGGGTCGAGCATCGTTCACCGTCTCGAGCCCCGGAGCGGAAGCCGAGACCGAGGCGAGCGTGTCGCTGCGTCTCGTCGGTGAGCACCACGTCACCAACGCGCTGGCAGCCGTGGCGACGGCAGTGGCATGCGGGCTCCCGCTCGGCGACGCCGCGGCGCGCGTGGGCGACGCCGTCCCGCTGAGCGCCCATCGCATGGCGCTGACCGAGCGAGACGACGGCGTGTGGATCCTCGACGACAGCTACAACGCCTCCCCGGAGTCGATGCGCGCCGCGCTGCGCGCGCTCAAGGAGGTCGCGACCACGGGCCGATCCTTCGCCGTCATCGGCGAGATGCGGGAGATGGGCGATGCGTCGCGGGCTGGCCACGAAGAGATCGGCCTGGACGCGGTGCGGCTCCGCATCGACCACCTGCTCGTGGTGGGCGAGGGCGCCAAGCCCGCCCACGCATCGGCCGTCCGTGAGGGCTCCTGGGGCGACGAGGCCGCGTACGTCGCTACCATTGACGAGGCCCGCGCTTTCCTCGACGGGCGCGTCATGCCCGGCGACACCGTGCTCATCAAGGCGTCTCACGGTTCCGGGCTGTGGAAGCTTGCCGACGATCTGCTGGGAGTGCACGAATGAGAGCGGTGGTCCTTGCGGGAGGCATCTCGCTGTTCATCGCGCTGCTCGGCACGCCGCTGTTCATCCGCTTCCTCACCCGCCACCAGTACGGGCAGTTCATCCGGCACGACGGGCCCGCGACGCACCTCGTGAAGCGCGGCACGCCCACTATGGGGGGCGTGGTCATCATCCTCGCGACCGTGCTCGGATGGCTGGGCGCGAACCTCGCCACGGGGCGCACGCCGTATGCCTCGTCGATGCTGGTGGTGCTGCTGATCGTCGGTCTCGGCTTCGTGGGCTTCCTCGACGACTACATCAAGATTCGCCAGGAGCGCTCGCTGGGCCTCCGGGCGCGCTACAAGATCCTCGGTCAGGCTGTGGTGGGCATCGGCTTCGCCGTGCTCGCGCTGCAGTTCCCCAATCAGTACAGCGATTCTCCGGCCTCGACGTCGATCTCGTTCCTGCGAGACACCGCGATCGACCTCGCCTACTGGGGTCCCGCGATCGGCATCATCCTGTTCATCGTGTGGGCGAACTTCCTCATCACCGCGTGGTCCAATGCCGTCAACCTGACCGACGGCGCCGACGGGCTGGCGACGGGAGCGGCGCTGATCTTCTTCGGCGCGTACACCGTGATCGGCATCTGGCAGTACAACCAGTGGTGCGGCTTCACCTCATCCGAGAGCCTCTGCTACGAGGTGCGGGACCCGCGCGACATCGCGATCCTGTGCGCCGCCATCGCCGGCGCGAGCTTCGGGTTCCTGTGGTGGAACGCGAGCCCCGCGAAGATCTTCATGGGCGACACCGGGTCGCTGGCGCTCGGCGGCGCGATCGCGGGCGTCACGATCGTGACGCGCACGGAACTGCTGGGCGTGATCATCGGCGGGCTGTTCGTGATCATCGTCTCGAGCTCGGTGATCCAGATCGGCTGGTTCAAGATCTCCGGGGGCAAACGCGTGTTCAAGATGGCCCCTCTGCATCACCACTTCGAACTCCTCGGGTGGGGAGAGGTGACGATCGTGATCCGGTTCTGGATCCTCGCGGGACTCGCCGCGGCCGCCGGCGTGGGGCTGTTCTACACCGAGTGGATCGCCGCGCTGCCTGCGGGGGAGTGAGTCGTGGCCAGCGTGCCGGACGCCACCGCAGGTCCTGATTCCACGGCACCACCTGACGTCGACGCGTCGTCGCCGATCGCGGGCCTCACCGTCCTGATCCTGGGTCTCGGCGTGGCGGGGCGCTCCGCTCTCGACGCGTGCCGTGCCCTCGGCGCGCGCGCCATCACGGTCGACCCCGGTGCGGCCGATGCGGACCATGCCGACATCGATGCGGTCCCCTTGAGTGCGGTGGACGTCTGCATGTCCTCGCCGGGCTTCGCGCCCCACACCCGCGAGGTGCGCGCGGTGCAGGACGCGGGCGTCGAGATCTGGTCGGAGATGGAGTTCGCGTGGCGCGTGCGCCGCGAGGGCATCCCGTGGGTGCTCGTCACGGGCACCAACGGCAAGACCACGACCACCCAGATGGTGGGCGCGATCGCGGCGGCGGGCGGAATCGACGTGGCCGTGTGCGGCAACATGGGCGTCCCCGTGATCGCGGCGGCCCAGGAGGAACGCGGCCTGGTTGCGGTGGAGATCGCGAGCCTGCAGCTGCACTTCACCTCCACGCTGTCACCGCACGCCGCCGTGTGCCTGAACGCGGACGAGGACCACCTGGACTGGCACGGCTCCGTCGAGGAGTATCGCGCCGACAAGGCCCGCGTCTACAGAAACGTGCAGGTCGCGTGCGTGTACGGAGCCCACGACCCGCTGGTCGAGTCGATGGTCGCGGACGCCGAGGTGGTCGAGGGAGCGCGCGCCATCGGCATCACCCGCGGCTCGCCGGCGGTCTCTCAGCTCGGGGTGGTCGACGGCGTCCTCGTCGACCGCGCCTTCCACGCCGGTCGCCACACGGAGGCCATCGAACTCGGCCACGTCGAGGACCTCGCCCACCTCGTCGCCGGCGATGTTCCCCCGTATCTGGTCTTCAACGCCCTCGCCGCCGCCGCCCTCGCTCGCGCCGTCGGCGTCTCTCCCGAAGCGGTGGCGCGAGGCCTGCGAGTTTTCTCGCTCGACGCGCACCGCACCGCCCATGTCGCCACGGTCGACGGGGTGCACTACGTGGACGATTCCAAGGCCACGAACGCGCACGCCGCCCTCGCGGCCTTCGGCGGCCGCGCACCGGGTTCGGTGGTGTGGATCGCGGGCGGGCAGGCCAAGGGTCAGGAGTTCGATGGACTCGTCGCCGCGCTGCGCGACCGGCTCCGCGCGGTGGTGCTGATCGGCACGGATCCCGAGCCCCTCGCATCGGCGCTGGCGGGACACGCGGCCGATATCCCCGTGACGCGCATCGCGCCGGGCGACACTGTGATGCAGCAGGCGGTGCGCGAGGCCCGTGCGCTCGCCCAGCAGGGCGACACGGTGCTCCTGTCACCCGCTTGCGCCTCGTTCGATCAGTTCCGCAGCTACGCGGACAGGGGAGAGGCCTTCGCGGAAGCGGTGAAGGCGAGCGCTTAAGGAGGCGTCATGACGACCACAGCGTCGCGGCGCACCGAGCGAACCGCTCCCTCGGGCTCGCCTGTCGCCACCTACTACCTGCTGGCGGTCGCGAGCGCGATGCTCGTGGTGGTCGGCCTCGCGGTGGTGCTGTCGAGCACCGCCAACATCTCGCTTCAGCGCCCCGACGGCAACCCGTTCACGCTCTTCATGATCCAGGCCGTCGCACTCTTCATCGGCACCGCTGCGCTCGTGGTGGGCTCGCGCATGCCGGTCACCTTCTGGAAGCGCGCGGCGCCGTGGATCCTGTACGCGTCGATGGGCCTGTTGGTGCTCGTCGCCACCAGCGGCATCGCGTCAGGCGGCAACCGCAACTGGATCCGGGTGGGCCCGGTGACGTTCCAACCGTCCGAGGTCGCGAAGCTGGGGCTCGCGCTGTCTCTGGGCGTGGTGCTGTCGACCTTCCGGCGCGAGCTGACGTCGCTGTATCGCATTCTCGTTCCGGGCGGCATCATGGCCGCCGCAGTGCTCGGCCTCGTGATGCTCGGCAATGACATGGGCACGGCGATGGTGATCGGGCTCGTGGCAGCGGGCGCCTATTGGGTGGCGGGACTTCCGCTGCGGTTCTTCGCGCTCGGAGCCGCCGCCGCCGTCCTCGCCGGCCTGATCATGCTGCAGCAGGGTGTGACGCGCGGCGGGCGGATCGATGCGTGGCTGAACCCCGAGACCGCCGACCCCTCGGGCATCGGCCTGCAGGCGCTGCACAGCAAGTGGGCGCTGGCCTCTGGTGGACTGTGGGGGCTCGGGCCGGGCATGAGTCGCGAGAAGTGGGGCTACCTTCCGGTCGCGGACTCGGACTTCATCTTCGCGATCATCGGCGAGGAGTACGGCCTCGTCGGCACGCTGCTGATGCTGGTCGCCTTCGGCATGATCGCTGTCGCGGTGAACCGACTGATCCGCCGGCACAAGGACCCGTTCGTTCAGATCGCCGCCGCCGGCATCGGCGCGTGGATCGTCGGGCAGGCCTGCATCAACATCGCGGTCGTGATCGGCCTCGCTCCCATCACCGGCGTGCCGCTCCCGCTGGTGTCCTCGGGCGGGTCCTCGCTGATCGTCTCCCTCGCCGCGATCGGCGTGCTCATGGCGTTCGCGCGCCGAGAGCCCGGCGCTCCCGAGGCGTTCGCCGCCCGCCCCTCCGTCGTCAAGAAGTCCATCGCCGTGATCGCCAGGGGGCGCCGTGGCTAACGTACTGCTTGCCGGCGGCGGCACCGCCGGCCACGTCAATCCGCTGCTCGCGACCGCCGAGGAGCTGCGCGCTCGCGGCCACCGCGTCGAGGCGCTCGGCACCGCGGAGGGCCTCGAGCAGGACCTCGTGCCGCGGGCGGGACTGACCCTCCACGAGGTCCCGAAGGCGCCGATGCCTCGCCGTCCGTCCGGCGACCTGCTGCGCTTTCCCGGCCGTTTCGCCTCGGCGGTCCGCGCGGCTCGTCGCGCGATCGATGAGTCGAAGGCCGATGCGGTGGTGGGATTCGGCGGCTACGTGTCCACGCCCGCCTACCTCGCGGCGCGTCGCGCAGGCGTGCCGATCATCGTCCACGAGGCGAACGCGCGGCCCGGCATGGCCAACAAGCTGGGCTCCCGCATGACGGATCGCGTGGCGGTGACGTTCCCCGACACGCCTCTGCGGCATGCGCAGCTCACGGGCCTGCCGCTCAGGTCTGAGATCCGCGACCTCGCCGAGCTGCTGGCCGACCCGCGTGCCGCCGCCGACGCCCGCGAGGCCGCCCGCGCGGTGGTGGGGTGGCCTGCTGATGCGCCCGTGCTCGTGATCACCGGCGGGTCGCTCGGCGCGGCGAGCCTCAACGCCGCCGCCGTGGGAGCCGTGCCGAGACTGATCGGCCACGGCGTCCACGTGTGGCACCTGACCGGGGCGGGCAAGTCGGATGAGGCGCAGCGCGTCTACGGCGACCTGACCGCGGCGGAGCGTCCTCTGTACCGCGTCGAGGAGTACTCGCACGACATGGGCACCGTGCTCGCCGCGGCAGGCGCCGTGGTGTGCCGTGCCGGCGCCGCCACGGTCTCGGAGCTCACCGCGCTCGGACTGCCAGCGATGTACGTCCCGCTGCCGCACGGCAACGGAGAGCAGGCCGACAACGCGCGCCCGGCCGTCGACGCGGGCGCCGCCATCATGCTCACCGACGCCGAGCTCACTCCCGCGATGCTCGAGCAGCGGGCCGAGCACATGCTCCTCGACGATCGCGCCGCGACGGCGATGCGTGACGCCGCGCGCGGCATCGGCATCCGCGACGGCGCCGAACGCCTGGTCGACATGATCGAGGGAGCGCTCCGGTGACCCGCGTCCACTTCATCGGCGTGGGCGGCTCGGGCATGTCCGCGGTCGCGCGCCTCACCGCCGCGCGTGGCATCGACGTGTCGGGCTCCGACCGCGGCGAGAGTGCGTATTTCATGGCCCTGCGCGACGCCGGGATGGACGTGCGGGTCGGACACGACGCGCACGCCGTCGACGGCGCCGACGCGGTGGTGATCTCGACCGCGGTGCGAGAGTCGAATCCCGAGCTCGCCCGAGCGCGCGAGCTCGGCATCCCCGTGCTGCACCGGTCGGAGGCGCTTGCGCAGGCGCTCGCCGGCACGCGGCTCATCGCGGTCGCCGGCTCTCACGGCAAGACCACCACGTCGGCGATGGTCGCCCACGCACTGCATGGCGCGGGGATCGATGCGTCGTTCGCGGTGGGCGCCCGGGTCTTCGGTGTCGAGGGCGCTGTCGCGGGAGGGTACGCGGGCGCATCGGACGTCGCCGTGGTCGAGGCTGACGAGTCCGATGGCTCGTTCCTGCGGTACCACCCCGAGGTGGCGATCCTGCTCAACATCGAGCCCGATCACCTCGACCACTACGGCAGCGTCGAGGCGCTCGAGCAGGCCTTCATGGACTTCGCCCGCGACTGCCGCGTGCTGATCGCCTGCGCCGAGGACGCCACGGTCATGCGCGTCGCGCGGGCCGCTGCGGAGGCCGGCGTCGAGGTGGTCACCTACGGACGCCGCGGCATCGGCGAGACTCCCGCCCCTGACGTGGTCGTGACGGCCGATGCCGTCGTGCGCGACGGCGACGCCCATCCCTTGCACGTGCCGATCCCGGGGGAGCACCAGCGCCTGAACGCGGCGGCGGCCTGGGCGGCGGCGGTCGCGGTCGGCGCCGACCCCGCGCGCGCGGCCGATGCGCTCGCCACCTTCGCGGGCACGGGCCGGCGCTACCAGCTCCGCGGCGAGGTGGGCGAGGTGCGGGTGGTCGACGACTATGCGCATCACCCGACCGAGGTCGCGGCCGTCCTGGCGGCCGCGCGCGCCGCCGGCGCCGGTCACCTCGTGGTGCTGTTCCAGCCGGCGCTCTTCACCCGCACTCAGCTGCATGCGCAGAACTTCGCCACCGCTTTGTCGATCGCGGACGCGGACGTGGTCATCGCGGGCGTGCATGGGGACCGCGAGGACCCGATCCCGGGCGTCACCTCGGACACGATCCTCGATCGGATGGCGGTGCCGGAGGGCTCGACTGCGCAGGTCGTCGAGGACCTCGAGGCCGCGGCCGCGGTCGCCGCCTCACTGGCGCGACCGGGCTCGCAGGTGATGACGGTCGGATCCGGCACCGTGACCCTGGCGGCCGACTGGATCCTCGACGCGTTGCGCACGCGTGCGGCGGAGGACCCCTCGCGACGGGCTGGTCATGGCTGAGCCGCGTCGGCCTCAGGCGCCGGCGCGGCCCGCGCCTCCCCGGCAGGGATCGCCCCGCGCGGCGAACACGGGACGGCCTCGGGCCGGAGCCGATGCGCCCGCTCGCCGCTCACCCGGCGCCGCTGCCACCTTCGCGGAGCGTGCTCGCGAGGCCGGTCGCTCCATCGTCCGAACCTCCGGGAAGGCGGCGGACAAGACGTCGCGGTCACGCGCCGGAGGCGCCGCGAAGGCCAGCACCCGAGCCACGGCGCGCACCGACGTGCGCCGCGCGAGCCCGCGCGCGAGCTCGACCCTTGCCGCGCATCGGCCGGACCCGGGCACCTCACCCGTCCCGACGCCATGGGCCAAGGTGGCCGCCGGTTCCGCGTCCACCGTCACGACGCGCATGCAGGAGCGGCTGCGCGAGCGTCGCACTGCGCACACGCGATTGCTGGCGATCCGGTGGGGCAAGCGGGCGGCCATCGCGCTCGGCGCCTTCGGCGCGGTGTGGCTGGTGCTGCTCTCGCCGCTGTTCGCCTTCGACGCCCAGAAGGTCGAGGCGTCCGGTTTCGGCAGCGTCGTCGATGCCGCACAGGTGGACGAGGTGATCGCCGTGCACGACGGCACCTCTCTCGCCATGCTCGACACCCGCGGAATCGAGAGCGCGATCGAGGCGCTGGTCGGCGTGCGCGACGCCACGGTGCTGCGGGTGTGGCCGGCTGGCCTGCGCGTCGAGATCGAGTCGTCGGAGCCGGTCGCCGCGATCCCGCGTGACGGCGGCGGGTTCGTGCTGGTGGATGACCGCGGCGAACCCGTCGACTCCGCGAAGGAGCCGCCGGCGCAGCTGCCGGTCGTGACGATTCCGATCACCTCGGGAGAGACGCGCATCCTTGATGGAGTGCTGGGTGTCATCGACGAGCTGCCGCTCGCGCTGCGCGACCGCGTCGAAGGCGTCGAGGCCGAGACGGAGGATTCGATCCACTTCGTGCTGCGGGACGGCCCCAGCATCGAGTGGGGGAGCGGGGAGCAGTCCGCGCTGAAGGCCGAGGTGCTGCAGGTGCTGCTCGACTCGCCCGAGGCGTCGAAGGCGGACGTGATCGACGTCTCCGCGCCCTCGCTGCCGATCACGCGCGCGGAGTGAGTCGCCGCGATTATCCGCGCGACACGCGCCAGCCTGGAGCGATTTTCGGGCATCGGGACGTACCGTCATCGTGGACGAAGTTGACATAACTATAACCCTCAAGTAGAGGGTTAAGGTTGGGAGGGTCTCATGGCCGCACCGCAGAACTACATCACCGCCATCAAGGTCGTCGGCGTCGGCGGTGGTGGCGTCAACGCCGTCAACCGCATGATCGACGTAGGCCTCAAGGGCGCAGAATTCATCGCGATCAACACCGACGCACAGGCGCTGCTGATGTCGGACGCCGACGTCAAGCTGGACATCGGGCGCGAGCTCACCCGTGGCCTCGGCGCGGGCGCCGACCCCGAGGTCGGGCGGCAGGCCGCCGACGACCACGAGGCGGAGATCGCGGAGGCGCTCAAGGGCGCCGACATGGTGTTCGTCACGGCCGGCGAGGGCGGCGGCACCGGCACCGGTGGAGCGCCGGTCGTCGCGAAGATCGCACGTGACCTGGGCGCACTGACCGTCGGCGTGGTCACCCGTCCGTTCGGCTTCGAGGGACGCCGTCGCGCGGATCAGGCCGATGCCGGCATCCAGCGTCTGCGCGAAGAGGTCGACACCCTCATCGTGATCCCCAACGACCGCCTGCTCGACATCTCCGACAACGACCTGTCCGTGCTCGGCGCGTTCGCTGCGGCCGACCAGGTGCTGCAGGGCGGCGTGCAGGGCATCACCGACCTGATCACGACCCCCGGCCTCATCAACGTCGACTTCAACGACGTGAAGTCCGTGATGCAGGGAGCGGGCACCGCGCTCATGGGCGTGAGCTCCTCGCGCGGCGAGGGACGCGCGCTGTCGGCCGCTGAGGGCGCAATCTCGTCGCCCCTGCTCGAGGCCTCCATCGAGGGCGCCCACGGCGTGCTGCTGTCGATCGCGGGCGGGTCGAACCTGGGCATCAAGGAGGTCGAGATCGCGGCGCGGCTGGTCCGCGAGGCGGCCCACCCCGAGGCGAACATCATCTTCGGAACGGTCATCGACGACTCGCTGGGCGACGAGCTCCGCATCACCGTGATCGCCGCCGGCTTCGACGGCGGTTCCCCGACCGTGAGCCATGCGGCCGGCGCCTTGGGCATGGTGGACGGCGCTCGCGCGATGCGATCCTCCGCCGAGACCGATCCCGTGGACGCCCCCGTCGAGGAGTCGTCGATCCCGCAGGCGATCGAGGCCGACGTGGACGAGCCGCCCGCGCAGACCGACGCCATCGACGTCAAGCCCGTGCGCCGCGACGCCGAGGCTCTCGACGTTCCCGAGTTCCTCCGGTAGTCCCGGAACGGTCGGCCCTGCGTGATCGACCTGCAGTGATAGATGCGGCTCTGCCCGTCCGGGCCTTCTTCACCACGCGCGAGGGCGGGGTGAGCGCTGCACCATACGAGTCGCTCAACCTCGCCGTCCACGTGGGCGACGAGCCACATGCCGTCGCGACCAATCGCGCCCGCGTGGGAGATCTCGCGGGCGCGCCGGTGTCGTTCCTGGTCGCCGAGCACGGCATCGCCGTCGGGCGCGTGACGTCGCCCGGTGAGACGCCCACGACGGCCGATGCGCTGGTGACGGCGACCCCGGGCGCAGCCATCGCCGCGATCGCTGCGGACTGCGTCCCTTTGCTGTTGCACGATTCCGCCACGGGAGCGGTGGCAGCCGTCCACGCGGGACGCGAAGGCGTGTTCGCCGGCGTGGTCGACGCCGCCGTCGCCGCGCTTCTCGACCTGCGCGGAGGGACGCGATCGCACGGCAGCATGCGGGCGAGCATCGGCCCCGCCATCTGCGGACGCTGCTACGAGGTGCCGCAGGAGATGCGCGAGCGCGTCGCCGGACGCCACCCGGCGGCGTTCGCCGCCACCCGCGCTGGAACCCCGGCGCTCGACCTGCCGCGCGCGATCGAGACCCGACTCGGCGAACTGGGCTTCGCCGGCATCGTCCGCACCCACGAATGCACCGCCGAATCACCCCGCCTGTTCTCGCATCGTCGCGACGGCATCACGGGTCGTTTTGCCGGGATCGTCGTCTGCGAATGACTGAGCGGCGTGTCGCTCCGCGTCTGGCCACCGGGCCCGGCCTACCGTTCTAGCAATAGCGAGTTCACTTCAGAAGGAGCCATCCATGAGCGCAATGCGCAAGGCGATTCAGTACCTCGGCTTCGACGTGAGCCAGCACGAGGAGTACGACTACGCCGATGAGGAGCTCGCACCTGTGACGAACCTGCACGACGTGTCAGAGGTCCGCGAGAAGCACGAGTCGCGGGGAGCGCGCGCAGAGCGTCAGCGCACCCCTGGCAGCCCAGTGGCCGCGACGGACCTGCGCCGCATCCAGACCATCAAGCCGCGCACCTACAACGACGCTCGCCTCATCGGCGAGGCGTTCCGCCAGGGCGTGCCGGTCATCATGAACCTCACCGAGATGTCGGATGCGGACGCGAAGCGACTGGTCGACTTCTCTGCAGGCCTGTCCTTCGGCCTGCACGGCTCGATCGAGCGCGTCACGACATCGGTGTTCCTGCTGTCCCCGGCGCACGTCGAGATCGGCATGGACGCCGAGCCTCCCGCGCCCAAGCAGGAGAGCGAGTTCTTCAACGAGCGCTGACGTCGGTTAGGCTCACCGGGTGGAATTCGTCGCACCAGCCCTTCGCTTCGCGCTGTTCCTTTTCATGCTGGTGCTGTTCGCCCGCATGATCCTGGGCTTCGTGATGTCCTTCTCGCGCGAGTGGCGCCCTCAGGGCGCGATGCTCGTGGTGACGGAGGCGGTGTTCACGGTGACTGACCCCCCACTCAGATTCCTGAGACGGTTCATCCCCCCGCTGCAGTTCGGCCAGGTGCGGCTCGACATCGCGTTCCTGGTGCTGTTCTTCGGCTGCTCGATCCTGTACCAGGTGCTGTACTTCGTCTGATGCGGTGATGGGCGCGTCGCTTGTGTCCCGTTTGTGGCGGGTTCAGGTGGGTGCCGATACCTATTGATGAGTACAGTGACGATTATCGACGCGCTGGCCGGTTCCCCGGCTACGACTAGACACAAGGTGGTTTGCACATGGCACTGCTGACGGCAGAGGACGTGCTGAACAAGGCGTTCTCCAAGACGAAGTACCGCGAGGGCTTCGACCAGGACGAGGTCGACGACTTCCTGGACGAGGTGGCGCACACAGTTCAGTCGCTCACCGCCGAGCGTGACGACCTCGCCAAGCGCCTCGCGCAGGCCCAGGCGGGCGCACCGTCCTCGCCCGAGGCGAGCGCGGCGCCCGCATCGGAGCCGTCGACCGAGGGTGGCCTGCTGGCCGCCGCGACCGACCCGACGCCGCCCAGCGCGACCGGCATGCTCGCGATGGCACAGAAGCTTCACGACGAGTACGTCCACGCCGGCGAGGCCGAGCGCGATCGCCTGATCGATGACGCGAAGACCAAGGCGGAGTCGATCGTCGAGCAGGCCGAGACGGACGCCAAGGCGCGCATGGACGAGTTGGTGTCCGAGCGCAGCGACCTGGAGCGCAAGATCGACGACCTCCGTCGCTTCGAGCGCGACTACCGCGCTCGTCTCAAGAGCTACCTCGAGAACCTTCTCGGCGACCTCGACCACGGGGGGAAGGCCGAGCCCGCGGGCGCGGCGCCCGCCTTCGGCACAGGGTTCGGCGCAGGCGTGACGGCCTCCGACGACGCCTCCGACGGCGGCGACGCTGGCTCGCACGATGATGGCGAGCCTCAGCACTCGGTGCCCACGTTCGAGCAGTCCTCCTCCGGCGGCGCGTTCGCTCCTGCGACCGAGGCCTCCGCTCCGTCCGCCGGCGACGACGACCAGCCGCTCTCGGCTCCCTCGAGCCCGTGGGCGCAGGTGCGTCCCCAGGACGGCGGCTCCGCCGCTCAGGCCGCCGACGAGCAGCCTGCTCCGTGGGGCGCATCGGCGTACCAGCCGCTGGCCGGCCCGCCTCACGACGACGCCACGCCGACGTTCGGAGCGCCTTCCGCGCAGGACGGCGACGACAAGAACTCCTGATCCGAGCCGCCGCCGCGGCTCGAACGCTCAGCGCCACGCCATCATCTGATGGCGTGGCGCTTTGCGATGCGACGCAAAGCGGACTACTCTCACGACACTGACCAGATTCGAGGATGTGTGATGACCAGCACTGACGTGACGATCGTCGTCGTGGACCCGGCGGACCTCAAGCCCGCCGACGCCAAGAAGCTTGCCGTCCGCGAGGGCGACGAACCGTGGAAGATCGCGGAGCTTCGTGGGATCGTCAAGACGCTCAACTCCGACGTGGAGCGGCTGGTCGCGGAGTATCGCGGCGCCGAGCACGAGCTCGACGACCTGCTCCACACCTCCGAGGGCGCAGGCGACGACCAGGCCGACGCCGGCTCGACGGCGCTTGAGCGCGAGCAGGAGATGTCGATCGTCAACAACACGCGCGACATGCTCGAGCAGAGCGTCGACGCGCTGCGCCGCGTGAAGAGCGGAACGTACGGCGCATGCCAGGTGTGCGGCCAGGGGATCGGCAAGGCCCGCCTCGAAGCGTTCCCGCGTGCCACCCACTGCGTCACCTGCAAGCAGCGCGAGGAGCGTCGTTGACTTGGCGACCAGCCCTGTGGCTGGTCGCCCTCGTCGTCATCGCGCTGGATCAGCTCACCAAGCAGTGGGCGCTGACTGCCCTGGAGCCGGGGGAGAAGCACGCCGTTCTCGGTGACCTGCTGTCCTTCCAGCTCGTCTTCAACTCAGGCGCCGCATTCTCGTTGGGCGACGGCTACACCTGGGTGATGACCATCGTGGCGGTGATCGTGACGATCGGCATCGTGTACTTCGCCCGCCGCGCGCAGTCCCGTCTCGCCATCGCGCTGTTCGGCATCGGCCTTGGCGGCGCCGTGGGCAACCTCATCGACAGGCTGCTGCGCGAGCCCGGTTTCGGCCAGGGGCACGTGGTCGACATGATCAACTACAACGGCTGGTTCGTCGGCAACGTCGCGGACCTCGCGATCGTGGGCGTCGCGGCGGTGGTGCTGGTCATGAGCCTGACGAACCGTTCGCTGCTCGCTCCCGCCCCCCGCCATGAGAGCGCCGACGAGGCACAGTCCTCGGACGCGACCGTCGGCGAGGAGCCCCGTGGCTGACACCCGCTACCTTCCTGTTCCCGATGCCCTCGTGGGCGAGCGGGTCGACGCGGGACTCGCCCGCATGCTGGGGTTGAGCCGCACCAAGGCCGCCGAACTGCTGGCGGCCGGCGCCGTCGAACTGGATGGCCGCGCGCTCGGCAAGTCCGACCGGCTGGCCGAAGGCATCCTCGCGGTCGACATCCCCGACGAGCGCGAGCCGGTGGCCGAGCCGTCCGTGCCCGGTGGCCTGGTGCTGGTCTACGAAGACGACGACCTCGCGGTGGTCGACAAGCCGGTGGGCGTCGCCGCGCACCCGTCGCCCGGCTGGACGGGACCCACCGTCGTGGGCGCCCTCGCATCGGCCGGCGTCCAGCTCGCGCAGTACGGACCCGCGGAGCGCCAGGGGATCGTGCATCGGCTCGATGTCGGCACGACGGGTCTCATGGTGGTCGCGAAGTCCGACACGGCGTACACGGCGCTCAAGCGCGCCTTCAAGGAGCGCGAGGTCGAGAAGGTCTACCACGCGGTCGCGCAGGGGCACATGGATCCGACCGAGGGCACCATCGACGCGCCCATCGGGCGCCACCCCACGGCGGACTACCGGTTCGCCGTGGTGCAGGGCGGCAAGCCCTCCATCACGCACTACGTGGTGCTCGAGATGTTCCCGGCTGCCTCGCTGGTGGAGGTCCACCTCGAGACCGGCCGCACCCACCAGATCCGCGTCCACATGGCCGCGATGCGCCATCCGCTCGCGGGCGATCTGACCTACGGCGCGGACCCACGGCTCGCTCAGCGCCTCGGCATCGAGCGTCAGTGGCTCCACGCGCGGGAGCTCGCGTTCGAGCACCCCACGCGGGGCGAGGAGCTCCGGGTCGTCAGCGAGTACCCCGCCGACCTGCTGGCGGCGCTCGAGGTGCTGCGATCGTGACCGTCGAGGTCAAGGCGGTCACCACGGAGGCGGAATTCGCCGACGCTCTCGAGGTGCGCTTCGCGGTGTTCGTGCACGAGCAGGGAGTGTCCCCTGATGGCGAGCGCGATGCCCTGGATGACGACCCCCGCACGCTCCACGCCGTGGCCTACGACGCCCACGGCAGGCCGGTGGGAGCCGGTCGCCTGCTCGCGCCGCACACGGACACGGCCCACGGCCAGGGCACCTCGCACGGCGCGATGGATCCCGCGAACCCGCACATCGGCCGCCTCGCCGTCACCGAGGCTGCGCGCGGCACCGGCGCGGGCCGCGCGCTGATGGAGTTCCTGGAGGCCGCCGCACTCGAGCGGCACGGGGCTCATGGGGGAGTGCGCGTCGAGCTGTCGGCCCAGGACCAGGCGATGGCGTTCTATCAGCGGCTCGGGTACGCGCCATACGGCGACGGCTACCTGGACGAGGGCATCTGGCACCACGACGCCGCCAAGGACCTCACCGCCTGACCGTGGCCGGGCCTGGTGAGCGTCACGCCAGCAGCGCCCGGATCCGCTTCTCGCTCACCGGCTCGCTCGTGCCGAGCCCCTGCGCGAACAGCGACACCCGCAGCTCCTCGAGCATCCAGCGCGCGTGCTCGAGGCGCTCTGCACGCGTCGGGTCCGGTCGCCCGGCCTCGTAGGCCTCCTGCACGCTCGTCACCTCGTTCGTGACCTCGCGCACCTTCCACATCGTGGCCGCGTCCCGGTGCGGGTCCGACTGCGCCTTGTCCAGCCGCAGCGACGCGGCCTTGAGGTAGCGCTCCAGGTGCGGCAGGCGCGTGACGGGGGTGCGCGCCAGGAAGTCCTCGCCGACGAGTGCCTCCACCTGTGCGCGGATGTCGGTGACGACGGCGAGCAGCGCCATGCTGGTGGCGGCCGTGAGCGCCGCGTCAAGATCGCGCGACGCGTCGAGGGCCGCCGCGGCGAGACCGGCGACGCGGTGAGTCTCGTCCTCGAGACGGGCGCGCACGTGGTCACGCGCGCCCGCATAGGACGTCGCGTCGCGCACCAGCGCCGCGTCCACGTCAGGTCCTGAGGTGAGCGACCGGATCGCGGCCTCCTGGAGCGCCGTCACCAGCGCCTCGGTGCTGCGGTAGGGCGACGCCGCGAGGCTCAACGACAGTGGAGCGGCCCAGCGGGTGGTGATGCGCTTGGTGGGCAGCGCGCATTCGGTGAGGAGCAGCCGCCTCACGCCTCCGGCATGAGCGGCCTCGCGTGATGCGGCATTCGCGAGCACCCGCAGTGCGGCCTCGCCCTCGTCGACGATGGCGGGATAGCCGCGCACCGTCGCGCCCCCCACCTCGCCCGACACCTCATCCGGCAGGGCGCCGCCCGGGAGCTCGGGCCAGCTGGCCAGTCCGGTCTGCTCGGGCAGCCCTGTTTGCCCGGGCAGCGCCGTGGCGCTCGGGCGCCCCGGCGACGAAGGCGACCCAGCCCCGATGCCGGCGCCACCACCGGACGCACCGTCCCCACGCGATCCCTCAGCAGCCGCACTGGTCGCATCGGCCGCCGTGTCGCCACCACCGTGGGGGCGACGCAGCCCGCCGCCCGCCGCCGCATCGGCCGCACGCTGGACGGAGCTGCGCTGCATCGCGGCGCTGACGGCGGCCTGCGACTGCGGCGCGAGCGAGCGCTGCAGGCGTACGAGGTCGGTGGACTCGTCGAGCACGGCGCCTGACTCGTCCTCCACCCGGAAGGTGAGGCGCAAGTGGGACGGAAGACGCTCGTCGAGCCCCTCCCAGGCGTCCGCAGGCACCTCGACGCCGCGTGTGTCGCGCACCGCCCGGGTGAACGCGTCGCGGTAGCGGCCCGCCATGTCTCCCGCCCGCGCCATGTCCTCCCACGCCGGCGTCTCGCGCGCGAGCCACGCCGCGACGTCGCGCGCGGTGTCGGGAGCAGGCACCAGCAGCCGGCGCACGGTCTTGGGCAGCGCGCGGATGGTCGCTGTCGCGAGTTCGTCGGCGAGCCCGGGAACCATCCAGTCGAAGCCGTCCGGCACCACCCGTGGCAGCACCGCGACGGGGATGTGCACGGTCACGCCGTCCGCGTCGGAGCCGGGCTCGAATTGATACGTCAGCGGCAGCGCGAGGTCGCCCTGCGGCCACACCGTGGGGAAGGCATCGGTGTCCACGTCGCCGTGCTCGGGCGCCACGGTGTCGAGGGTGAGGGTGAGCAGGTCCGGATGACGCGTGCGCTCGTCCTTCCACCACCGGTCGAAGTGCCGGGCGGAGACCACGGTGTCCGGAACGCGCTCGTCATAGAAGTCGAACAGCGCCTCGTCGTCCACCAGCAGGCCGCGCGTGCGCGATCGCGCCTCGAGCTCCTCGGCCTCGGCCAGCAGCCGCTGGTTGTCCTTCCAGAAGCTGTGGTGCGTCTCCCACTCGCCCTGCACGAGCGCGTGGCGGATGAACAGATCGCGCGCTTCGATGGGTCGAATGCGGCCCCACAGCACGTCGCGATCGGCGACGATGGGCATCCCGTAGAGCAGCACCTTCTCGGTCGCGACGGCCGCGCCGCGCTTCTTGGACCAGTGCGGGTCGGCATAGGTGCGCTTTGCCAGGTCCCCCGCGAGCTCCTCGGCCCACTCGGGCTTGATCGCCGCGACGTCGCGCGCCCACAGGCGGCTGGTCTCGACGAGCTCCGCGGCCATCACGAAGGCCGGAGGCTTCTTGGACAGGGGAGAGCCGGGGAAGATCGCGAAGCGCGCTCCCCGGGCGCCCAGGTAGTCGTTCCGCGCCTGCTTCTTGGCGCGCCTGACGGCGGCTTCGCGCGCACCGCCTCGCAGGTGGGCGAACTGAGAGGCCTTGGGCTCCCCGGTCTCCTGCATGCCTAGCTGCGACAGCAGCCCCGCCAGGATCGAGCGGTGAATGTCGTCGGCGTTCCACAGATAGCGATGCGCCTGACTACCAGGACTCGACGTGGCGGCGTCGTCTTCCTTGGGAGCGACGGGCCGCGCCTCTTTGCGGGCCATCTCGATGCCGAGCGGCTTCGCGGTCTGGCGGATCTGCTCCACCACGTCCTGCCACTCGCGCACGCGCAGAAAGTTCAGGTACTCGGCGCGGCACTTGCGACGGAAGGCGCTGCTCGAGAGTTCGTGCCGCTGTTCGCGCAGGTACTCCCAGAGATTCAGGTAGGACAGGAGGTCGGATGCGGGCTCCGCGAACCTGCGGTGCAGCTGGTCGGCCTTCTCGCGCTCCTCGGCGGGGCGCTCGCGCGGGTCCTGGATGCTGAGGGCCGCGGCGATGATGGCCACCTCGCGCGCGACGCCGTGCCCCTGCGCCTCGACGATCATGCGCGCCTGGCGCGGGTCCATCGGCAGGCGGGACAGGGTGCGTCCAATCGGGGTGAGGCGGGTGCGCCCGTCGTCGCCGAGGTCGAGTGCGCCGAGCTCGGTCAGCAGCTGCACGCCATCGCGGATCGAGCGCGTGTCCGGCGGCTCGACGAATGGGAACCGCGCCATGTCCTCCGGACCGGTCACGACGCCGACCGCGATCATCTGCAGCAGCACCGACGCCAGCGACGTGCGCAGAATCTCCGGTTCGGTGAACTGCGGTCGACTGTCGAAGTCCTCCTCGGCGTACAGGCGGATCGCGATGCCGTCGGCCAGTCGACCGGCGCGCCCGGCACGCTGGTTGGCGCTGGCCTGGCTGATCGGCTCGATGGGCAGCCGCTGGACCTTGGTGGCCTTCGAGTAGCGGGAGATGCGCGCGGTGCCCGGGTCCACCACATAGTGGATGCCGGGCACGGTCAGCGAGGTCTCGGCGACGTTCGTGGCGAGCACGATGCGGCGGGTGCCGTGGCTCTCGAACACGCGGTGCTGCTCCGCAGAGCTGAGCCGCGAGTACAGCGGGATGATCTCCACCGCCTGGGGGTGGCGCGGGTCCCGGGCGCGGGGACCGAGGCTCCCGGCGAGCGCATCGGCCGCATCGCGGATCTCGCGCTCGCCCGAGAGGAACACCAGGATGTCACCCGGACCCTCGCGCATCAGTTCGTCGCACGCGTCGACGATGCCTGTCATGAGGTCGCGTTCCTCGCCACGCGTGGCGCCCTCGAGCGGGCTGTAGCGGATCTCGACGGGGTAGGTGCGGCCCGTCACCTCGATCACCGGTGCGGTGGGATTCTCGGCGGCCGATGCGGGGGCTGGGCTCTCCGCCTCGTCCAGGCTCACCGGGGGCAGCGGACCGCCGGGCGCAAAGTGCCTCGCGAACCGGTCCGAGTCGATCGTCGCCGAGGTGATGATGACCTTCAGGTCGGGGCGCCGCGGCAGCAGGTTGGTGAGGTAGCCCAGCAGGAAGTCGATGTTGAGGCTGCGCTCGTGCGCCTCGTCGATGATGAGCGTGTCGTACGCGAGCAGCTCCGGGTCGCGCTGGATCTGCGCCAGGAGGATGCCGTCCGTCATGACCTTGACGAGGGTGCGCTCCGACGACTGGTCCGTGAAGCGCACCTGGTAGCCGACAATCTCGCCGAGCGTGGTGCCGAGCTCCTCCGCGATGCGCTCCGCGACGGTGCGGGCCGCGATGCGCCGCGGCTGCGTGTGGCCGATCTGGCCCGCCCGGCCGCGGCCCAGGTCCAGCACGATCTTGGGCAGCTGCGTGGTCTTGCCGGAGCCGGTCTCGCCCGCGACGATCACCACCTGGTGGTCGCGGATCGCCGCCGAGATCTCCTCGCGGCTCGCGCTCACGGGCAGCTGCTCGGGGTAGACGATCGGGTCGAGAGGCACGTTCTCGCGCGCGCGGGCGGCGGCCTCGAGCGCGGCGCGGCTCACCGGCCGGTGCGGGTCCCCGCCCTTGCCGCGTCCGCCCTGCTTCGTGGCCGAGCGACCCCTGTGGCCGCGGTCCTTGGCGTCGCGGCCCTTGCTGCCGTGGTGCGGCTCGCCACGGCCTCGCTGCGGGGTGCCGGTGGCGTCCGTCGGCTCGCTGGCGTCAGCCGTGCCCCCGCCGGTCGTGGCCGCAGGCGTGCCGGAGCCGCGCCCACGGCGCCGTCCACGACGTCGACCTCCGCGAGTGCCGGCCTTCTCGCCGGACGCACCAGCGCGCGCATCGGCCGAGCCGTTGCCTGCCGCATCGGGCGCCTTGCCGGGACCCGCATCGGCCGTACTGCTGTCGCGACCACTGCCCTGGGGCGCACTGCTGGCAGGCGTGCTGCGGGGGGACGGGTCACTCACGCCGACCATTGTCCCAAGCCCGCGCGTCCCCGCCCACCACCCGTCTCTCCTTCACTGCGAACCCGAATCCGGAGCGACACGCCGAGCCAGCCCGCGCATCGGCCGTGGTGCCCCGGCGTGTCGCTCGAGAAGTGGTTCGCAGTGTGGGGCGATGCCTGTCGACTTCTGCACACGCCTGTGCCGCGTGGGACACCCGTGACCCGTGTGACGGCACTCTCGTCACACCTGTCGCAGCCGTCACTGCGGTGTGCAGGAGTGGCTCGTAAAGCCCAGCGCGAGCGACTCTCCCGACACTGCGAACCCCAATCCGGCGCGACACGCCGAGCCGGCCCGTGCATCGGCCGTGGTGCCCCGGCGTGTCGCCTCCAGATTGGTTCGGAGTGTCGGGGAGGTGGGGGGTGACGTCGGTCGGGACGCCTAGAATCGGTTGCCATGTCCGGCAGCGATTTTGTTCACCTCCATGTGCACACCGAATACTCGATGCTGGACGGTGCAGCGCGACTGGACGACCTGTTCTCGCACGCCAAGGAATTGGGCCAGACGGCCATCGCCACGACGGACCACGGGTACATCTTCGGGGCCTACGACTTCTGGGCCAAGGGCAAGGCTCACGGGGTCAAGCCGATCATCGGCGTCGAGGCCTACCTGACCCCCGGCACGGCCCGCCAGGACCGCTCGCGCGTGCGGTGGGGCGACCGCGGCCAGGAGTCCGACGACGTCTCGGCAGGCGGCGCGTACACGCACATGACCATGTGGGCGCAGAACACCGAGGGCATGCACAACCTGTTCCGGATGTCCTCGTACGCCTCCTTGGAGGGCAACTTCCACAAGCCCCGCATGGACCGGGACCTGCTGCAGCGGTACGGCAAGGGCATCATCGCCACCACGGGCTGCCCGTCGGGCGAGGTGCAGACCCGGCTGCGGCTCGGCCAGTACGACGAGGCGCTGCGGGCGGCGGGGGAGTTCCAGGACATCTTCGGCGCCGAGAACTTCTACGTCGAGCTCATGGACCACAACCTCGACCTCGAGAAGCGCGTGCGCGAGGACCTGCTGCGGCTCGCCCATCAGATCGGCGCCCCGCTGGTCGCGACCAACGACTCGCACTACGTCAAGAAGGAGGACTCGACGGCTCACGAGGCGCTGCTGTGCGTCCAGTCGGGATCCAACCTGAATGAGCCCACCTCCGATCAGGGCGGCAAGCGGTTCGCGTTCAGCGGCGACGGGTACTACCTCAAGAGCTCGGCTGAGATGCGTCAGCTGTGGCACGAGCTGCCCGAGGCGTGCGACTCGACGGTCGAGATCGCCGAGCGGTGCGAGGTCGAGTTCAACACCAAGGCCGACTACATGCCGGTCTACGACGTGCCCGCCGGCGAGGACGAGAACTCCTGGTTCGTCAAGGAGGTGCAGCGCGGACTGGTCGAGCGGTTCGGCGAGGCCGTGCCGACCGAGGTCCAGGAGCGCGCGAACACCGAGATCGAGGTCATCACCGACAAGGGATACCCCGGGTACTTCCTGGTGGTCGCGGACTTCATCAAGTGGGCGAAGGAGCAGGGCATCCGGGTGGGTCCCGGGCGCGGCTCGGGAGCAGGCTCGATGGCCGCCTACGCGATGCGCATCACCGACATCGACCCGCTGGTGCACCAGCTGTACTTCGAGCGGTTCCTCAACCCCGAGCGCGAGTCCAAGCCCGACTTCGACATCGACTTCGACGAGCGCAGGCGCGGCGAGGTGATCCGCTACGTCTCCGACAAGTACGGGGAGGACAAGGTCGCGATGATCGCGACCTACGGCACCATCAAGGCCAAGCAGGCGCTCAAGGACGCCTCGCGAGTCCTGGGCAAGCCGTTCAGCCTGGGTGAGCAGCTCACCAAGGCGTACCCCGAGCCGCAGCAGGGTCGCGACATGCCGCTGTCCGGGCTGTTCGACACCAAGCACCCGCGATACAACGAGGGCGGCGACCTCCGGGCCATCATCGAGGCCGATCCCGACGCTCAGCAGGTGCTGGAGCTCGCGCAGGGCCTCGAGGGGCTCAAGCGCCAGTGGGGCGTCCACGCGGCCGGCGTGATCATGTCGAGCGATCCGCTCATCGACATCATCCCCATCATGCGCCGCGAGCAGGACGGTGCCGTCATCACCCAGTTCGACTACCCCACGTGCGAAGAGCTGGGGCTGGTCAAGATGGACTTCCTGGGGCTGCGCAACCTCACGATTCTGGACGATGCGCTCTACAACATCGAGAACAACGGCAAGGAGCCGCTGGTGCTCGAGGACCTCGAGCTCGCGGACGAGGAGACGTTCAAGCTCCTGGGTCGCGGCGACACCCTCGGGGTATTCCAACTCGACGGCGTGGCCATGCGCCAGCTGCTGCGGCAGATGCGCCCGGACACGTTCGAGGACATCTCCGCCGTGCTCGCGCTGTACCGCCCAGGCCCCATGGGCGTGAACTCGCACACCAACTACGCCGAGCGCAAGAACGGCCGTCAGGCGGTGGACTACATCCACCCCGAGCTCGAGGCGCCCCTCAAGGAGGTCCTCGAGGTCACCCACGGGCTGATCGTCTACCAGGAGCAGGTCCAGAAGATCGCGCAGATCGTCGCCGGCTACACGCTGGGCGCCGCCGACCTGCTGCGGCGCGCGATGGGCAAGAAGAAGCCTGAGGTGCTGGCCAAGGAGTTCGAGCCCTTCAGCGCGGGCATGCGCGAGAACGGGTTCTCGGAAGAGGCCATCAAGAAGCTGTGGGACACGATGGTCCCGTTCGCTGACTATGCGTTCAACAAGGCGCACACCGCCGCCTATGGCGTGCTGTCGTTCTGGACCGCCTACCTCAAGGCGCACTACCCGACCGAGTTCATGGCGGCGCTGCTCACCTCGGTCGGCACCGACAAGGACAAGTCGGCGATGTACCTGGGCGAATGTCGCCGCATGGGCATCACCGTGCTGCCGCCCGACGTGAACGAGTCCATCGCGTACTTCTCCGCCGTGGGCACCGACGTGCGATTCGGCCTCACCGCCGTGCGCAACGTGGGCTCGAACGTGGTGGCCGAGATCATCAAGGCGCGCGAGGCCAAGGGGGCCTTTGAGTCCTTCCAGGACTTCCTGGACAAGGTGCCTGCGACGGTGTGCAACAAGCGCACGATCGACTCGCTCATCAAGGCCGGAGCTTTCGACTCCATGGGCTACACCCGCCGCTCCCTCAACGCGGTCCACGAGCAGGCCATCGACTCGGTGGTGGGGGTCAAGCGCCAGGAGGCCACGGGGCAGTTCGACCTGTTCGGCGGCGATGCCGAGCTGGGCGGGGGAGTGACCGTGCTCGTGCCCACTCTCGAGGAGTGGGACAAGAAGACGCTGCTCAACCTCGAGCGGGACATGCTGGGGCTGTACGTCTCGGACCACCCGTTGGCTGGGCTCGACCACATCATCCGTTCCGAGGCGACGCACCAGATCCTCGCGGCGACGCCCGCCAACGGCGTGGGAGACGGCCAGCAGGTCGTGTTCGCTGGGCTGGTCACGCGCGTCGACCGCCGGGTCGCGAAGTCGGGCAACGCCTACGCGATCGTGACCCTCGAGGACCTCACCGGCGAGGCCGAGATCTCCTTCTTCGGGCGCACCTACGAGACCTACGCCCGCGACCTCGCGGACGATGCGGTGCTCACCATCAAGGCGCGTGCCCGGGAGCGCGGCGACGGCGGACTGCAGTTCAGCGCCGTCGAGCTGCGCGTGCCCAACCTCACGGTGGTGGACAACTCGCCGGTCTCGATCACGCTGCCGGCCACGCGGGTCAACCCTGCGATGGTCGAGGAGATCAAGAGCATTCTGCGCTCGCATCCCGGCTCCGTCGAGGTGCGCATGGTGCTCACCGGCAGCGGCGAGTCGATCACCATGCGCCTCGGAGACGAGTTCCGGGTCGACCGGTCGAGCGCGCTGTTCGGAGATCTCAAGGCAGCGTTCGGTCCCAGCTGCCTCGCTCCGGCCTAGATCGGTCTGCACCCACCGCGCGTCCCGCCACAGGGACGTCCCGGTCGGGACTCAGGGGAGCGTCGGGGTGGTCGCGAGCAACACGCCGCCCTCGTGAGCGAAGGTGGCGGCGCCTGTCGTGGCGATGGCGCGTGGGACCGCGATGGTCCCCTCCATCGCGGGTTCGTAGCCAGGATTGGCGGCACCGGTGAGCGTGTTGTGAACGTGGATGGTGTCGCCGTCGCGCAGATAGGCCTGGGCGCCTCCAGCAGAGACGATGCGTGCGTCGGGGGACGCCGGAACGTCCCAGGAGGTCTCTCCGGTCTGCGCATCGACGGCCCACGCTCGTGTGCCATCCGTGGCGACGAGCGTCCCTGTGGTCGCATCCCATGCCGCACTCGTGACGTCGGTGGCGACCACGGCGCCGGTCGTGAGATCGACGATGGTCGAGCGCTCGTCGGCGGTCCTCAGCGCCAGCATGGCGCCGGCCAGGGACTGACCCGGCGGGGACTGGGCGCGGTCCACTCCCTCAGGCACGGGGATCTCCCACAAGACGCGGTCACCCTCGGTGGCTCGCAGCTGGTCGCCCTCCTGCAGCACCACGGTGCCGTGACGCTCGGCCACGACGCGAGCCGTGCCATCCCGCTCGTCCGCGATGACGCGCCCCGAGGCGGCATCAAGCGCGAGGCGAGGACCGGTCTCGCCCATCGCCTCCGCGGGCGGAGAGGCGTACACCAGGCCCGGACCCTGATGCGGTCCCGGCACGTCCACGGGTCCCCACACGCGTTCGCCGGTGCGGAGGTCGTACGCGGTGGCGGTGGTCGCCGACAGCGCGTCAGCGGTGGGCGTCGAGTCATTGAGGACGGCCAGCGGCGCACCGTCGGCCCCGAGGGTGAGGGTGAAGCCCGCGCACGCGAGCGGCCGCCTCGCCGTCCACAGCGCCGTGCCGTCCGAATCGATGGGCGTGAACGCGAGGGCCCCATCGGACTCGACCGGGGCGAGGAAGATGCCCTCCAGGTGATGCGGGTCGACCTCCCAGCCCGGGTCCACGGCGTCGGAGCCGTCGAGCTGGAGCGGCATCCGGAGGCCGGTCGTGTCGACCGGGACGGGGTCCATGGCTGGTCCGGGGCTCCCATCGAGCGGGACCCGTGGCGTCGGCTCGGCGTCGAGCTCGGGGTCTGACGGCGCACATCCGGCCAGGACCAGCGCGGCCAGGGCCAGGGCGACGGCGCGCCTCGGCGGCCGATGCGGGGGCCGAGTCACGTGTCTCTCCGGGCCCGGGCGCTGCCAGCCGCGGAGCGCCGGTCGGGTGGTGCGTCCGGCGCGGTCTCGTTCTCCGTCGCGCTTGCAGTCGCGGTCACACTCGCTGCACGGCGACGCACGACATGGCGCCACGCGAGGAGCGCGGCGGCCGTGGCGGCCACGATCAGCGCGACGTCCGCCCCCGGTCCGGTGAGGGACGATGCGGCAGCCTGGAGAGATGCCTGAGCGTCGGCTGGCACCAGGGACGGCGCGGACACGAGCCCGTTCGTGGCCCAGAACGCGGCGCCGAGTGTGATCATAAGCGCGCCGGTGATCACCGACGTCGAGTGCCACATGCGTCCGAATGCGCGGAACGCCCGGCCCCGCAGCACCGACCGTCCGCGCGTGCCCAGCCGATCCCACGTTGCGGCGAGTACGAGCATCGGCGCGACGATGCCGGCAGCGTACGCCGCGAGGAGACTGCTGGCGGCCAGCACATCGTCCTGCGCGGCCGCGACGGTGAGCACGGCACCGAGGATGGGTCCCGCGCAGAATCCCGCGACGCCGCCCACCGCGCCGAGCAGGAACGTTCGTACGATCCCGACGCTGTGCGCGGCGCGCGTCTGGACCGAGCGGGCTCCGGGAAGCACCCGGGAGACGTCGAAGCCCCACCCGGCAGCCTGGGCGATCCCGGTGATGACCAGAACCGCGGCGGTGCCGATCACCATGGCCTCGCGGTGCGTCGCGAACAGCCGTCCCAGCACGCCGGCACCCGCGCCGAGGGGCACGAGCACGGCCGCGATGCCGAGGTAGAACACGAGCCCGTGCACGAGGCGTCGGGAGCCGTGCCCCACGCGGGAGGCGAAGTAGGCCGGCAGGAGCAGCGCCCCGCAGGGGCTGAGCAGCGCCAATGCGCCCCCGAGGAAGGCTGCGACGAGTCCGATCTCCATCGGCTAGTCGCCCCGGGGTGCGGATTCGAGGGCCGCGTCGAGGAGATCGACGAACACGGCGGTCGGCTGCGCCCCGACGATCGGCTGCCCGTCGAGAACGAAGGCGGGCGTCGAGTACACGCCGAGATCGAGCCCGAGCTGCTGGTTGCGCGCCACCTCGTCCGCGGTGGCCTGCGAGCGGTAGTCCTCCTCGAACTGTGAAGCGTCGAGACCGAGGTCCGCCGCCAGCGTCAGGAGCGCGTCGTCGGTCAGCTGGGTGCCGGCACGCGCCATGCCGTCTGCGAACAGCGCATCGTGCATCGCCGTGAACTCTCCCTGCATCGCGGCGGCGTAGGCGGCACGCGAGCCCCGCACAGAGGCATCGCCGAACACGTTGACGTCGCGGAACTCGATGCGCAGGTCCCCGGCCTCGGCGTACTCGCGCAGCGTCGGGAGGGTGTCCGCGCTCCACTTGGCGCAGTAGGGGCACTGATAGTCCGAGAACACGACCAGGACGACGGGGGCATCCACGTCCCCGTAGGCGAGCAGGTCTTCCGGGTCACGACGTTCGGCCGCCGACAGGTCCGGCGCGTCCTCGCCGCCCACCGCCGTGGGGGCGTCCTCAGCCGTGGGCGGGTCCGCGACCTCCGTGGCGGTCGGGGTCGCGCTCGCCGGCGGCGGCGCGGCAGTCCCGGATGGGCTCTCGGGACGCTGGACCACGAGCACCAGCACGATGGCGACCGCGGCGATCGCCACGATCATCACGGGCACCCACCAGGCCGGGGTGCGACGGTGTGGGGACGGGGACGCGGTCATGGCTCTCCTTGCAGGGATGATGCGGCGGCACTCGGGGAGGTGTCACCGGGGTCATTACTATCTTTCTTAGTCGACTATGCCTCATAGTAATCGTGATGCATAATGGGGCGATGCTCTCCACCTCACTGCGGACTGCCCCGCTCGAGTCGATTCGGCTGGCCTCCCAGGCGCTGCGCGAGTGGACCGCACGGACATGGACAGTGGCCATCGTGGCCGGCGTGCTGGTGGCGCTCGTCGTCGGTGCCGCGACCGTGCTGATCCCGAACCCCGTCTTCGGGCGCGAGATCGCGCCGGTGTGGTGGAACTATCCGGTCTGGCTCGTCACCTCAGCGCTGTCCGGGATGCTGCTCGCCACCTACGTCCGCGGCGGCAGCGATGGAGTGGCGGAGGTCGACGATGCGCAGGCCGAGCGCACTGGGCGTCTCGGCATGGCGGGAGCCGTCATCGCCTGGTTCGCGGTGGGGTGCCCGGTCTGCAACAAGATCGCGCTCATCGCGCTCGGGTACTCGGGTGCGCTCACGTGGTTCGCTCCGTTCCAGCCGGTGCTCGCGGTCGCAGCGCTGGTGCTCACCGGCGGAGCGCTGATCGCGCGACTGCGCGGCGAGATCGCGTGCGCCGTTCCCACCGTCCGAGCGCAGGTGTCCGCATGACCGACGCCACGACCGACCCGTCCTGCGAGCCGCCGCGCCTGGGCGCCCTCGAGGCGCAGGTGATGGATGTGCTGTGGGACCAGGGGCCCGCCCGGATCCGCGACATCATCGACGTGCTGCCGCAGGACTTCGCCTATACGACGATCGCGACCGTGCTGGGCAATCTCCAGCGCAAGTGCCTGGTGGTGCCGGAGCGCTCGGGCCGCGCCGTGCACTTCGCCGCGCGTGTGGCGCGCGAGGAGCACACGGCTGCCGTCATGGCCCACGCTCTCGAGTCCAGCCCGAACAGGGCGGCATCCATGCTCCACTTCGTCGAGTCGATGAATGAGCGCGACATGGCGCTCCTGCGCGACTACCTGCAGCAGCGTGGAGGAGAGGCACAGCGATGAGCCCGATGACGGCCTCTCTCGCGCTCGCGGTCGGCCTGGCGGGCACCGCCGTCCTGGGTCCGCACCTCCTGCAGCGTTCCGCCCCTGCGCTGATGCGCACGCCCCGCACCGCCGTCGCGATCGTGGCCGGCGGCGTCGTCGCCTGGACGGCCGCGCTTCTGGCACTCGGCCCCATGGTCGCGTGGGCCGCGGCGGGCCCGGCGCTGCTCGGCGGCGGAGCAGGGGAGGTGTGCCAACGCTGCCTAGCCTCGGCCAACCCCTTCTCCGGCACCGCATCGTCCTTCGCGCTCCCCGCCGTGGTCCCGATCGTTTTCGCGGCTCTTGCTGCGCTCGCCGTCGCTGGAGCGGTCGGGGCGGAGCTCCTTCGACGTCACAGGGAGGGACGCGGCGCAGCGCAGTGGCTACAGGTGGCCGCGACTCCAGCGACCGTCGGCGGGCACCGGGTGCTGGTGGTGCAGGACGATGCGCCGTTCGCATGGACGCTCCCCTCGCGCCACGGCGGCGTGGTGGTCTCGTCAGGCGCGATCGCCGCGCTCACCGGGAGCGAGATTAGCGCGGTGCTGGCGCACGAGCACGCGCATCTGCGGCAGGGCCACCACGCGGCCGCCGCACTCGCGGCGGGGCTGCGCCGCACGCTCGGGTGGGTGCCGTACGTGCGGAGCGCGACGGAAGCCCTGCCGCATTATCTCGAGATCGCCGCGGACGCACACGCCCAACGGGTCGCAGGGACACCCGCGCTCGCGAGCGCGCTGCTGGCGCTGGGTCCGCCCGCGACCATCGCCGGGACTCCGGCGGGCCGCCCCGCGATGCCCGTCCTTCACGCGGCCGGCCCCGAGCGCATCGGCCGCCTGGTCGGCGCTGTCACCACCCGTGGGGGCGGCGTGTCGGCCGCCACGGTCGCGGGCGTGAGTGTCGCGTATGGACTGCTGGGACTCGCGATCCTCACGCCCTACGTCATCGCGGTCGCCACCGGCTGCGCGTAGGGCCCACAGCGCTCAGTACAGGCTGAGCCCGCCGTCGGACTTGATGACCTGGCCGACCACCCACGCGCCGTCGTCGGTGGCAAGCCAGCCGATCAGCCGGGCGGGGTCGGCGGGCTCGCCGAACCGTCCGAAGGGTGTGCGGCGACGCCACTCGTCGATCTCGGTGAGGTCCCGGTCGGTGCCCTCGGGGTCGAGGTAGCCGGTGTTCACCGGTCCCGGGTTGATGGTGTTGAGGATGATCCCGAGGTCGAGCAGCTCGGCCGCGACGGTCGCGGTGATGCCGGAGAGCGCCGCCTTGGAGGCTGCGTACGCCACCTCCCCGCGCATCGGCCCGTCGCCCTGGCCGGAGGTCATCCAGAACACGCGGCCCACCGGGGCCGCGAAGGGCTCGCGGTCACTGGCGCGTTCGCCGGGCCGGCTGGCCGAGGCGCCGGGGGCGGCCGCGTCATCGGGGACGGCCGCGTCATTGGGGACGGCGACGAGCGCCGCGAACGCGCGCGTGAGCAGGATCGTGGCGCGAGTGTTGGTCTCCCACATCGCGCTCAGCCGCTCCGCGGTCATGTCGAGGATCGCGCCGTCGTCCCCGCTCTTGGCGTGGTTGCACACCAGGATGTCGAGCCCGCCCGTGAGCGAGGCGGCGTCGCGCACCAATGCGGCGGGCGCATCGGCCGCTCGCAGGTCAGCGTGCGCGCTGCCCAGGCGGGCGCCCTCCGTGCGCGAGGACTCGAGTGCGGCAAGCACCGCCTCGATGTCGTCGCCGCCCCAGGGCTGGGCGGTGTCGTGGGGAGAGAAGTGCTGGACGAAGACGCTGGCGCCCAGCTCGAGCAGCCGAGTGGCCGTCGCGAAGCCGATGCCCTTGCGGCGGGAGACGCCAGTCACCAGAGCGGTCTGGCCGGCGAGCGGAAGAGAATGAGTCATGAAGAGTCCTCAGGGTGGTCGTGACGAATGAGGTCCTGGCGCGTCGGCTACCGAGGAGGGGTCGCGAACGGAGCCGCGAGCACGGGTCACAGGGTCTTCATGCGGGACAACCTATCAGCGCCGGTCGTACGATCGCCCCATGACTCCCGTGACGTGGCAGCGCCTGGAGGGAGCGGCCCTCGCCCTCGTGGCGCTGGCGGCCGCCGCGATGCTGGAGGGCTGGTGGTGGCCGCTGGCACTGTTCCTCGTGTTCGACCTCAGCGCGCTGGGGTATGTGGCCGGCACCCGCATCGGCGCCATCGCGTACAACGCCGGGCACTCGCTCGTGGGGCCGAGCCTGATGGCGGGCTGGGCGCTCGCGAGCTGGGGCTTCGGCGCGCCCGGTGGACGGGTCGCCGCCCTGGTAGCGGCGGCGTGGGCGTTCCACGTCGGCGTGGACCGGGCGCTCGGGTACGGGCTCAAGCACGCGGACTCCTTCCAGCACACCCACCTGGGGTGGATCGGCAGGTCCCGGGCGGGGGAATGACGCCCATCGCGGCACGGTTCTTCCTGGCAGGACATCGAAGGAGATCTCCATGACCATCGCCGTCACCGCCGCGTCCGGGAGCCTGGGGCCACTCGTCATCGACGAGTTGCTCGCGCGCGGCGTGCGACCCAGCCAGCTCGTCGCGGTGGTCCGCGATTTGGGCCGGGCGGAGCAGATGGCGGCCCAGGGCGTGACCGTCCGTCAGGGGAACTACGACAACCCGCCGAGCCTGGTCGCCGCGCTCGAGGGCGTGAGCCGTGTGCTGGTCATCTCGGGCACCGAGCGGGGGCGGCGGGTCGTACAGCATGCCAATGCGATCGACGCGGCGCGCGCCGCGGGCGTGGGCCTGATCGCGTACACGTCGGTCCTGCGCGCTGGGGAGGCGACCCTCAATCCGCTCCTCGAGGAGCACGTGGGGACCGAGCGATACCTCGAAGCCAGCGGCGTTCCCTTCGTCATGCTTCGCAACGGCTTCTACACAGAGAACTACGTGCCTCAGGCTCGTCGGGTGCTTGCGTCCGGCGAGCTGCTGACGAGTGCGGGGGAGGGGCGCACCGCATCGGCCTCGCGCAGGGACTTCGCCGCCGCTGCGGCCGCCGTGCTCACCACTCCGGGCCACGAGGGTCAGCGCTACGAGCTCGCAGGTGGGACGGGGTGGACCATGCATGATCTCGCCGAAGTGATCGGCCGCATCGGGGCCAGGCAGGTGCACGTGCGCCAGGTGGATGCGCCGTCGCATCTCGAGGCACTGCTGGGCGCGGGGATGGCGCAGCCCATGGCGGAACTGACGGTTGCGATCGACCAGGCCGTGCGCGCCGGGGAGCTGGACACCAAGGGCGGCGATCTCGAGCGACTGGCGGGACGCGCCACGACTCCGCTCGAGGACGGACTGCGCGCCGCGATGGCCTAGCAGCGAGGGCGCCCGGCGGGGATAGGCTGGTGGGCGTGCTGAGCCGAATCGACCTGCGTGACCGTGACCTGACTGCTCGCGAGCTGCTCGCGATCGTCCCCCGAGCCGACGTCAACGTCGCCGATGCGCGCGCCGTCGTCGAGCCGATCCTCCACGCCGTGCGCGAGCGCGGTCTCGACGCGATTCGAGAGCTCGGCGAGCGCTTCGATGGCGTCAACCCCGAGTTTCTGCGCGTTCCCGCCGAGCGCATCGAGGCTGCCGTCGCGACTCAGGACGATGCCGTGCTCGACGCGCTGCGCGAGGCGATCGCCAGGGTGCGGACGTTCCATGAGGCGACCGTGCCGCCGCCAGTCTCGGTCGAGGTGGCTCCCGGAGCGACGGTGTCGCAGCGGTGGATCCCCGTGGGACGCGTGGGGCTGTATGTCCCCGGCGGCCTCGCGGTGTACCCCAGCTCGGTCGTGATGAACGTGGTCGCCGCCCAGGCAGCTGGCGTCGAGTCCATCGCGGTCACGACTCCTCCGCAGAAGGCGTTCGGCGGCGAACCGCACCCGACGATTCTTGCGGCGTGCGCACTCCTGGGCGTGGACGAGGTCTACGCGGTGGGCGGCGCCCAGGCCATCGGCATGCTCGCGTACGGCGTCGACGGACTGTGCGACCCGGTGGACGTCATCACGGGCCCGGGCAACGTCTATGTCGCGGCTGCCAAGCGGGCGGTGAACGGCGTGGTGGGCATCGACTCCGAGGCCGGCCCCACGGAGATCGCGATCATCGCCGACGACAGCGCGGACGCCGACTTCGTGGCCGCCGACCTCCTCAGCCAGGCCGAGCACGACCCCATGGCCGGCTCCGTGCTCATCACGGATTCCGAGGACCTGGCCGAGCGGGTCGAGCAGGCGCTACAGCGAAGGGCCGATGCGACTAAGCACCTCGCGCGCGCCAAGGAGGCCCTCACGGGTCGTCAGAGCGCGGTCATCCTCACGACCGGCATCGACCAGTCGGTGCAGGCCGCGGATGCCTACGGCGCCGAGCACCTCGAGATTCACACCCGGGATGCGGCGGCGGTGGCGGAGCGCATCCGCAACGCCGGCGCGATCTTCGTGGGACCCCACAGCCCCGTGTCATTGGGCGACTACATCGCGGGGTCGAACCACGTGCTGCCCACCGGCGGCACGGCGCGCTTCGCCAGCGGGCTCAACACCGCGAGCTTCCTCAAGGCCGTCTCGACCATCCACTACACGGCCGATGCGCTCGCAGCGGTGGGGGACAGTGCGGTCGCGCTCGCGAACGCCGAGGACCTTCCGGCTCACGGCGAGGCGATCCGGGCGCGGTTCGAGGGCTGAGACCCGAAGCGGGTCAGTCCGGTGGTGGCGCGTCAGAGGCGCGATCGCCCGATGCGGGGTCGACGAGTTCCTCCGACAGCATCACGATGATGCCCTCGGGGCCGCGCACGTAGCAGAGCCGGTACGCGTCCTGGAAGGTGACGACGTCACCGACCAGTGCTATGCCGCGCGCTGTCAGCCCCGCCACGCTCGCGTCGATATCGTCGACGGCGAACGCGATGCGGCGGATCCCGAGGGTGTTCGCCGGAGCGGCGCCCTCGCCCGGGTGAGCCGTGGGTCGGGCGAACCGCATGAGTTCGAGCCGTCCGTGACCGTCGGCCGTCTGCAGCATCGCGATCTCGGAGCGCACCTGATCGAGACCCACCACGCGGTCCACCCAGTCGCCCTCGACGGTGGCCTCACCCAGCAGCGTGAGCCCCAGCTGCTGGAAGAAGTCGACAGCGGCCTTGAGGTCCTCGACCACGATCCCGATGTTCTCTAGGCGGCGAATCGTCATGCTTCGACGCTCACGGCCGCCCTCGAGACTCGCCACCGCACTCGCGGCCTCATCGGACGCCCAGCACGAACGGGTGGACCGCGGCGGCCCCCGCGCGCAGGAGCAGCCGTGAGGCGACGGTGAGCGTCCACCCGGAGTCCGTGTAGTCGTCCACCAGCAGCACCGACTTCCCGCGAAGCCCCTCGAGCGCGGCGTCCTCGAGCTCGAGGGTCAGGCGTCGCGACACCGATGCGAGACGCTGAGCCGAGTTGACGTCGTGCCTGTCCGGCTCAGGTCGCGAGGACGCGGGGCCCAGGGACCCTACGAATGGCACCTTCAAGTACCGCGCGAGTCCCGGGCCCAGGTGATCCATGAGCTGCGGCCTGGTCGCCGACCGCACCGACACCACGCCGTGCACCGCGAGCGACGGCGACGGCCCCGTCACGCCTCCCCACAGCTCCTTCCAGTCCTCGAGCGTGCGCACGGCCGCCTCGCGCAGGGGAGGGGGCGTCTCGCCGTCGACGGGGGCACCCGACTCGTCGCGCGACTCGAACAGGTCTCGCAGCGCCCCCGACCACCCGAGCCCGTCGAGGCGGGCGATCGCGCGGCCCGCCGCAGCCTGCTCGTCCGCGGGGATCTTCCCTCGCAGGTCCACGCCGAGCGCATCCATGCCGCTCGGCCACTGCCGACGCGGCACGATCTCCACGCCCACGCGGTCCATCCCGTCGCGCGCCGCCTCCACGGCCGAGCCATCCGGCACCGCGGGCAGGTCCACTCCGCCGCACACGTCGCAGCGCCCGCAGCGCCACTCCTCGGTCAGGTCCGGGTCGTCGAGCACGCGGCGCAGGAACGCCATGCGGCACGTCTCCAGCCGCTCGTACTCGAGCATGGTGCCCTGCTCAGCGGCGCGAGTCTCGGCGACCCGGGCATAGCGGTCGGCGTCGTACGCCCACTCCTCGCCGGTGGCCATCCAGCCGCCCTTGACGCGCCGCACCGCTCCGTCGACGTCGAGCACCTTGAGCATCGACTCGAGGCGGCCGCGCCGCAGGTCCACCTGCGTCTCGAGGGCCGCGACCGACGTGGGCTGCGCCGTCCCCAAAGCGCCAAGCGCTGCCCGCACCTGGTCCTCGGGCGGGAACGCCTGCGAGCCGAACCACTCCCAGATGGCGCGATCCTCCGTGCCAGGCAGCAACACCACGAGCGCGCGATCCACGCCACGGCCCGCGCGTCCCACCTGCTGGTAGTAGGCGATGGGGGACGACGGCGCCCCCAGGTGGATCACGAACGCCAGATCCGGCTTGTCGAAGCCCATGCCGAGAGCGGACGTCGCCACCAGTGCCTTCACGCGGTTGGACTTGAGGTCCTCCTCGAGCTGTTCGCGCTCGGCCGGGTCGGTGCGACCCGTGTACGCGCCCACGGTGTGGCCCGCGGCGCGCAGCTGGGACGCCACCTCCTCGGCCGCCGACACCGTCAGGCAGTAGATGATCCCGGAGCCGTCGATCTCGCGCAGCGCCGATGCGAGCCACGCCACGCGCGCAGCGGGATCCGGCAGCTGCACCACACCCAGGTGCAGCGACTCGCGATCCAGCGCCCCTCGCAGCACCAGCACGTCGTCGTGCCGATCCAGGCCGCCCGCCTCCGCGTCCGCCCGGCGCACGCCCAACTGCTCCGCGACGTCGGCCGTCACTCGGGAGTTCGCGGTCGCCGTGGTCGCGAGCACGGGGATGCCGTCCGGCAGCTCCGAGAGCAGGGTGCGGATGCGGCGATAGTCGGGCCGGAAGTCGTGTCCCCAGTCCGAGATGCAGTGCGCCTCGTCGATGACGACGAGTCCCGCATCGGCCGCAAGCCTGGGCAGCACCTCGTCGCGGAACTGCGGATTGTTGAGGCGCTCCGGCGAGCACAGCAGCACGTCGATCTCGCCGGCCGCGATCGACGCATGCACCTGGTCCCACTCGGTCACGTTCGCGGAGTTCACCGTGGCGGCCCGGATCCCGGCCCGCGACGCCGCCTGGATCTGGTCGCGCATGAGTGCCAGCAGCGGCGACACGATGATGGTCGGCCCCGCGCCCCGCGCACGCAGCAGCATCGTCGCCACGAAGTACACGGCGGACTTGCCCCAGCCGGTCCGTTGCACCACGAGCGCCCTCGCGTGCCGGTCGACGAGTGCCTCGATCGCTCGCCACTGGTCGTCTCGCAGCGCGGCGTCGTCGCGGCCCACCAGCGCCCGCAGCGCGGCCTCGCCCTCGGCCCGCAGCTCGGTGGACCCGGCCGATGCGGTGGCCGGCTCGGTCTCGGACGCGGACGGAGGAGCGGGGTGAGAAGCCATGACCCCACCGTAGGGGCGCACGCTGACACGGCCGTTCGACGCGGGGCAGCCGCGCGACCCGTTCTCGCCGGCTTCCGGCGCGATGTGAGAAAACTCACCGCTCCTGCGCAGTGCCGAATATCAGCGACGACAGTGCCACGGTCGCCGAGTCGACGTGCTGGGGATCGAGCCGGGGCCCCACGATGCCGATACTTGTGTCGCGGAACCTCAGGACCGCACCAGATGAGTGGAGGTCGGGCCGTGAGCAGAGCGATCATGAGGCGCGTGCGGACGTGGGGGTCGGCGCTGACAGCGGCGATCGCGATCACGGTGCTTGCGGGAGGACTCGCGGCTCCGGCGGGCGCGGCCACGGTGAGCACGTCGAAGGCGGTTCCCTCGATCGCCCAGCAGACCAACACGCACCGGGCCGTGAACAGCCGCTCCGCTCTCACCAACGCGACCAGGCTCAACGAGGTCGCCCAGGCGTGGGCCAGGCAGCTGGCGGCGTCGGGATCGCTGAGGCACAACCCGCAGTACTCGTCGCAGATCCCGAGCGGTTGGCGCAGCGCGGGCGAGAACATCGCTTACAACTGCGACGCTTCGCCCGTGACCCGCATGATGTCGCAGTGGAAGACGTCGGCCGGCCACAACCGGAACATGCTGAACTCCGCCTTCACGCACCTCGGCGTCGGGTGGGCCACTGACGCGCGCGGCTGTTCGTGGGGCGTGCAGGTCTTCGCGGGCTACCCGTCCACGGTGCGGCTCGCCGCAGCGAGCTCCTCGCTCAAGACGATCACCGTCGCCCCCAAGCCCACCATCGCGGGCGCGGCGCAGGTGGGACGGAAGCTCACCGCGAGGCCGGGGACGTGGACCTCCTCGGTGACGCTCAGCTATCAGTGGCGCCGCGACGGCAGGAACATCACGGGTGCCACCCGCTCCACGTACATGGTGACTCCTGCGGACGCTGGGCACCGGATCACCCTGAAGGTCACGGGAAAGCGCGCCGGCTACGCCACGCGCGCGCAGTACTCGCCTCCCGTGGGACCGATCCGCAAGGGCGAGATCAGGGTCACCGGCGCGAAGGTCTCCACGGCGACATCCGTCGGTTCCGTCCTCAGAGTGAGCACGCCCACCGTCGCGCCGACGTCCGCGACGCGCACGATCCAGTGGCAGCGGAACGGAGTGCCGATCCCGGGCGCGAGGGGGTCGGCATACAGGCTCACCCGTGCCGACATCGGCGCGCGCGTGACAGCGAAGGTCGCGTTCCGTGCGTCCGGGTATGAGTCCACGTTCATGTGGTTTCACCGCTACCCGCGCGGGTAGTCCCATCGCCGGCGCCGGCCGTCAGCGCCACTAGACTTCCTGCCATGACTCTGCCCCTGCGCCCGGAACTGATCGGGCTGGAGCCATACGGCGCCCCTCAGCTGGACGTGACCGCACGCCTCAACGTCAACGAGAACCCGTACGCGCCACCGCCCAGCGTCGTCGACGCGATCGCCCAGGCCGTCCGCAAGGCCGCCGAGGGTCTCAACCGCTACCCGGACCGCGACTTCACCGCGCTGCGCGCCGACCTCGCGCACTACCTCGAGGTCGAGAGCAACGTCGACTTCGTCGAGGTGCGCAACATCTGGGCCGCGAACGGCTCGAACGAGGTCATGCTGCACCTGCACCAGGCCTTCGGTGGGCCCGGTCGGCGGGTGCTGAGCTTCGCTCCGACGTACTCGATGTACCCGGAGTATGCGCGCGACACCGTCACGGACTACGTGACGCTGCCGCGCCGCGACGACTTCACGCTGGACATCGCCGCCGCTCAGGCCGCGATCCGCGAGATGGGGCCCAGCCTGGTGCTGGTCGCGAGCCCGAACAACCCCACCGGCACCGCGCTGAGCCTCGACGACGTGCACGGGCTCATGGCCGCGGCTGACGACGTCGAAGGCGGCTGCGTGGTGGTGATCGACGAGGCATACGCGGAGTTCCGACGCGCGGGCGTGCCGAGCGCCGCCACGATCATCCCGGAGCACCAGAACCTCGCGGTGAGTCGCACGATGTCCAAGGCCTTCGCGCTCGCGGGCGGGCGCCTGGGCTACCTGGTGGCCCACGAGCCCGTGATCGATGCCCTGCGCGTGGTGCGGCTGCCGTACCACCTCAGCGCCGTCACGCAGGCGACTGCCCGCGCCGCGCTGGCCCACCACCGTGAGCTGCAGGCGCAGGTGGACGAGATTCGAGCCGAGCGCGATGACACCGTCGCGTGGCTCACCGATCAGGGCTATACGGTGGCGGAGACGGACGCGAACTTCGCGCTCTTCGGCCCGTTCGAGGATCGGGAACGAGTGTTCGAGGGGCTGCTCGAGCGCGGCGTGCTGATCCGCGTCACGGGTCCCGAAGGTTGGCTGCGGGTGTCGATCGGCACTCCGCAGGAGATGGCGCTGTTCCGCAGCGCGCTACTGGAGGTCACCGCATGAGCCGCACCGGACGCATCGAGCGCGCCACGAGCGAGTCGCAGGTGCTCGTCGAGCTCGACCTTGATGGCTCGGGCGCCACCGACATCGACACGGGCGTGCCGTTCTACGACCACATGCTGACCGCGCTGGGCAAGCACTCGCTGATGGACCTCACGGTCAAGGCGACGGGCGACGTCCACATCGACAGCCACCACACCGTCGAGGACGTCGCGATCTGCATCGGTGAGGCGCTCAAGCAGGCGCTGGGCGACAAGGCCGGCATCTCGCGGTTCGGCGATGCCATGGTGCCGCTCGACGAGGCGCTCGCGCAGTGCGTGGTCGACGTCTCGGGACGTCCGTACTGCGTGCACATCGGCGAGCCCGTGGGGCAGGCGACCCACCTGATCGGCGGCAACTTCGCAGGATCGCTCACGGGCCACGTGCTCGAGTCGATCGCTCACCACGCGGGCATCTGCGTGCACATGCGCGTGCTTGCTGGCCGCGACCCTCACCACATCGTCGAGGCGCAGTTCAAGGCGCTCGCGCGTGCGCTGCGCGCCGCGGTGACGGCCGATGCTCGGGTGAAGGGCATTCCCTCCACGAAGGGTGCGCTGTGACGGACGACGGCGACGTCGACATCCCGGACGACCTCTCGAGCCTCGCTGATGCGAAGCCGATGGGGGAGACAGGGCCTCACGTCGAGAAGGACACCGTCGCGCTGTTCACCCCCATCCAGAACGGCCGGGTGCTCGCCGCGGTGTGCGCGCTCAACGGCGTGCGGGGTCAGACCATCGAGACCTCGGCCGGCGCCTTCGCGGTGCTCGACGACACCAGTCCCGGTGCCGTCGACACGGCTGGCGAAGTGGTGAGCGCATTCGTCAAGACCCAGGCGATCTTGGCGATGGAGCGGCGAGCGGGACAGATCACCGTGCGCCGCTGGTTCGAGGGCGTCAAGGGCGACACGGTTCCTCCGGGCTTCGCGCTCGACGAGGCGCCGGGCGTCATCACGACGCTGATGACCGGCACGCAGACCATCGACGAGATCGCCCTCACGCACCCGGGCAAGGTCTTCCAGGCACGCATGTCGCGCATGAAGGCGTTCCGTGAGCTGCGTCGCGCCGCGAAGGACGCCAAGCGTCAGTTGAAGGCGCGCGAGCAGAACACACGTGACTCGAACCCGGACCCGAGCGGGGACTGAGCGCCCGCATCGGCCGCCCCGCCACACGCGTGCGCTCCCCACGCCGCTCCTGCCGAGTGTCGATTTCTGTGTGCTCTGGCACCCAGGACTGCACGGATCTCGACACTTGCGGTGGACAGAGCAGGCGCACGTGGCCAGGAGCGACCGCATGCTGTCGCGTCTAGACTGGGTCGCGTGACCTCCCCCCTCGTGACCGTCCTCGACTACGGCTTCGGCAACGTGCGCTCCGCAGTGCGCGCGGTCGAGCACGTCGGCGCACGCGTGTCCCTGACGGCGGACCGCACGATCGCGGAGCACTCCGACGGACTCATCGTCCCTGGCGTGGGCGCGTTCGAGGCCGTCATGAACGGACTCCGCGAGGTGCGGGGCGACCAGATCATCGGCCGCAGGCTCGCGGGCGGGCGCCCCGTGCTGGGGATCTGCGTGGGCATGCAGGTGATGTTCGAGCGCGGCGTCGAGCACGGCGTGGAGACCGAGGGGCTCGACCAGTGGCCGGGCACCGTCGAGAAGCTGCAGGCCCCCGTGGTGCCCAACATGGGCTGGGCGACCGTCGAGGCGCCCGAGGGCTCCGTGCTGTTCGACGGCATCGCCGACGAGCGGTTCTACTTCGTCCACTCGTATGGCGCACGCGCGTTCCCGCTGGGGACGACCGAGGACACGGGCCGCTTCCAGCCGCCGCTCGTCACGTGGTCGGAGGCCGGACCGGCCCACGCTGCGGACAGGTTCGTCGCGGCCGTCGAGAACGGCGCGCTGACCGCCACGCAGTTCCACCCCGAGAAGTCCGGCGAGGCCGGCCTCCAGCTGCTGCGCAACTGGGTCGCGTCGCTCTAGCGCGCGTCAGGCGAGGAGCGGCGGGCAGCCTTCACGCGCAGCCGTCCTCGCAATCGCAGGACTCCTGGCCGTGCAACAGCGCTCCCGAGGTGGTGGCGCATCCGTCGCCGCGCCAGGCCTCGAGGCCCTCGCGTACGGCGAAGCCTGCGATGACCAGCGCCGCCAGAGGATCCGCCCACCACCATCCGAGCAGGGCGTTGAGCGCGAGGCCCACGAGCAGCGCGGCCGAGAGGTAGGAGCAGATCACGAGCTGGCGGGCGTCGGCGACCGCGGTGGCCGAGCCGAGCTCCCGACCCGTGCGACGCTCGAACCACGCGACGGTGGGCATGATGGCGAGGGAAAGCGCTGCCAGCACGATCCCTACGCTCGAATGCCCCGGGGCGTCGCCTGAGATCAGGGCACGGGTCGCATCGGCCGTCACGACGAGGGCCAGCGCGAAGAAGGCCCCCGCGATCAGGCGCAGCGTGATCCGCTCGCGCTGGCGCGGGTCGGGCGCGGAGAATTGCCACGCCACAAAGGCCGCCGAGGCGACCTCCACCACGGAGTCCAGTCCGAACCCGAGCAGCGCGCTGGAGGACGCCGCGGCGCCCGCCACCAGGGCGACGGCGGCCTCGACCACGTTGTAGGCGATGGTGAGCGACACGATGATGCGGATGCGTCGGCGCAGGGTCGCCGCTCGGGCGCCGGTGAGGATGGCGGTGGTCATCAGCAGGTGCACTCCTGTCCAGAGCAGCAGTCCGGGTCAAGCGCGAGCGCGAGGCCGAGCATCGCGTCGAGCGCGGCGGCCACGTCCGTGTGCGCCAGCGAGTAGTGCGCGTGACGGCCCGACTTCTCGGCCACCACCAGCCCGCAGCTGCGCAACGTCGTGAGGTGATTCGACATCGACTGGCGGCTCACGCCCTGCTCGGCGGCGAGGTCCGCCGGGCACTTCGCGCCTCCCCTGAGGGAGAGCAGGATCGCGGATCGCGTCGCGTCGGACAGCGCGTGGCCCAGGTGGGCGAGCGCGGCGGTGTGCGTGGGCGTCGCCGTGCGCGGTGTCGCAGTGGTGAGGGCCGATGCGGGGGCGGGGGCCGATGCGCGCGCGGCCTCGGTCGAAACTGTCATGTCTCGAGCGTAGTACATCGTTTGCTGTACTGTCGCCTGCTCGTGGGGGAACGGGTGGCGCAGTCGCGGCGCGGTAGCCTGGTGCCCGCGCGCAGGCGCCCGGCGCACTGGGCCGGGCCCGCGCATCGGCCGTCTCATACGAAAGCGAGATCATGACTGACTCCCCGCGCCTCGAGCTGCTGCCCGCCGTCGACGTCGCCGACGGCCAGGCCGTCCGCCTCACCCAGGGAGAGGCAGGCACGGAGACGGGTTACGGCGACCCGCTGTCCGCGGCGCAGGACTGGGTCAACGGCGGCGCCGAGTGGATCCACCTCGTGGACCTCGACGCAGCGTTCGGGCGTGGCTCCAACGCCGAGCTCCTCGAGCGCGTGGTGAAGTCCGTCGACATCAAGGTCGAGATGAGCGGTGGCATCCGCGACGACGAGTCGCTGGAGCGCGCGCTCGCGACCGGGTGCGCCCGCGTGAATATCGGCACTGCGGCGCTCGAGAACCCCGAGTGGACTGCCGCGGCGATCGCCAAGCACGGCGACCGCGTGGCCGTGGGGCTGGACGTGCGCGGCACCACGCTGTCCGGGCGCGGCTGGACCCGCGACGGCGGCGACCTGTGGGACGTGCTCGCGCGACTGGACCGCGAGGGCTGCAGCCGCTACGTCGTCACCGACGTCAAGAAGGACGGCATGCTGTCCGGTCCCAACACGGGCCTGCTGATGGACGTGTGCGAGGCGACCGATGCGGCGGTGGTCGCCTCCGGCGGCATCAGCTCTCTCGAGGACATCGCGGCGCTGCGGGCCATCGTGGACCGTGGCGTCGAGGGCGCGATCGTGGGCAAGGCGCTGTACAACCGCAACTTCACGCTGCCGCAGGCCCTGGACGTCGCCGGCCGCCCGTAGGGTCGCCCGGGCCACGTCAGGGCCGGCGCGTAGCATCGTGACCATGAGCGACACCGGTGGGGCCGAGCCTTTCAAGGAGATCCCGGAGTCCGTCTTCGCGGACGACGACGGCAGCGCCGATGCGCGCCTCGCCCAGGCGCTGATCCGCTACTCCCACGCGAAGACTCCGCTCACCGAGGTGGTGGACGCGCTGGCGTATGCACGCGTGCTCATCCCCGTGATGGCGAGCGGCGAGCAGCGCGTGATGGGCGACTACGGCGTGGAGAAGGACGAGGTCGCCTCCACCGGAGTCGTCGCGGTGCAGATGCCCGACGGCCGCGCCGCCCTGCCCGTCTTTACGGACGTCGATGCGGTCAAGGCATGGAACGAGAAGGCGCGTCCCATCCCCGCGGAGGGCCCGCGTGCGGCGCTGGCCGCGATCGCGGAGAGCTGGGCGAGCCTCGTCATCAACCCCGGCATGGAGACCGTGGTCATCCCGCGGCCGGCCGTGTGGGCACTGGGTCAGGGGCTGACCTGGCGACCCGCCGTCGTGGACGGTCAGGTGAGCGCAGAGGTGCGCGACGCCGTCACCAGCGCGGTGACCACGGATGCGGCCCTGCGTGGGGTCGAGGCGGTCGCGGGCAACGGGGCCGAGGTGGCCGTGGTGCTGCGGCTCACGCCGGGGCTCACGCAGCCCGAGGTCGACGACGTCGTCCAGCGCGTTCAGCGGGAGATCGCCCACGCGGACGTCGTGGCGCAGCGCGTCGACAGCCTCGAACTCCGGCTCGCGACGGCATAGGCGCCGGCGCGCAGCGATGTCAGCCGGTCACCACTCGCATTCGGCCTCGTTGGGCACCTGCGCCGACTCGGTCTCGAGGAAGTGGGTGAGAGAGTCCAGCGTGACCGCATACGACCACCCTGCCGCGCCGGCGGCGTACGCCACTCCCACCACGTCCCCCACCTCGTCGACCACGGGGGAGCCGGAGTTGCCTGGCTCGATGGGGGCGTCGAGCTCGTAGACGTCGTCCTGGCCCGTCTCGATGGTCTCCGGCGTCGTGCCCGTGTAGGAACCGGCCGTGCTGGTGAGCCGGCCACCCTCGGGGTAGCCGACCACGTGAAGCACATCACGGGCAGCGGGGCCGCTGTCCGCGATGCTCGCGGTCTCCGGGAACGTGCCGTCGATGTGGACCAGCGCCAGGTCGGCGGTCTCGGACAGCACGGACGACGTGGCGGTGTAGTGACGCCCGTCGTAGCTGGTGAGACCGATCTCGAGCGCGCCTTCGATCACGTGCCGGTTCGTCACCGCGGTGTTCTCGTCGAGCACCCACGCCGAGCCGTTGCCGTACTTCTCGCAGGTCATGACGGACACGCGCAGCGCGATCCGCTCGACGGAGGTGAAGCCGTCGTCTCCCACGGGGATCGCGGGCCCGGGCGTCGCCGCCGCGACCTCGGGGACGAAGGTGTCGGGGAGCGGCGGCGGGGCCGTCGGCAGTGCGGCGCAGGCGCTCAGCGTGAGGGCGGCGACGGCGGCGGCCGCGGCCACGCGCGTGCGGGACCGTCCGGTCACTCCTGCGCGTCCAGGTGCTCGGTCCACGCGCTGTCGAGGCCGTCGCAGAACTCGTCGATGCTGCGTTCGGCCTCGCGCAGGCTCGACGCGGTGTAGCGGGACGACTGCTTGAGGTAGCCGATGAGCTCCTCGCGCTCGTCCGCGCAGGACCGGAACTGCTCGACCATGTCCTCCGCGTACGTCAGGTCGTCGGTCGCGTTGGCGTCCTGGTCCGCGAGCGTCGAGACCTTCTCCTTCGCGACGATGAGGTGCGACTGGGCGGTGCTCAGCTCAGCCGCCGTGCTCTCGAGCTCTGCGGTGGCGGTGGCGAGCTGAGCGCCCAGCTCGAGCGCCTCCGCCCGGAGCTCGTCGTTCTGGTCCTGCCACTGGGACTGAGTGATCCAGAGGTAGCCGCTCAGCCCGGTCAGCGCCGCGACTCCGGCCCCGGCGACGGTCCACGCGATCGCTCGCGCGGCGCGGCGTGTGCGGCGGGGTCGCGCGGGAACGGTCTCGGCTGGCGCCGTGGAATCGGTGGTCTCGATCTCTCTCGAATCCCACTGGTCCGGATGCTCCACGGTCGCTCCTCCTCGGACAGGGCCGGCTGTCAGGCGGTGATAGTAGCGCGAGCGCTTCTACGCGTCGCAGTCGACGGGCTCGGGCACCAGCAGCGCGGGCTGCGCCAGCAGGGTGTTGAGCACGGAGACCGGCACGATGAAGCTCTGGTTGGAGTCGTTCTTCGCGTAGACCACGCCCACCACGTCACCGGCGTCGTTCAGTACCGGCGAACCGGAGGATCCGGGCTCGACGACGGCCGTGGTGGCGAGCACCGTGTCGACGGCGGAGCCGAGCGGGTCCTGCACCGGGCCCAGCACCACGCCGGAGACGGTCGTGAGCTTGCCGCCGTTGGGGTAGCCCACCACCGTGATGACGTCGCCCTCCTGGGGGTCCTCCTCGGCGCGCGCGGCGAAGGCCCCGCCCAGGGACTCCTGAGTGGTGATGATCGCGATATCCGCGACGGTGGTGCTCGACGCGGCGGTGGCATCGATGGACCGGCCGTCGTGCGTCGAGACCTGGATGTTCTGAGAGTCGTCGATCACGTGGCGGTTGGTGACCAGCGTGAACGCGTCGAGAGCGAAGCCGGTGCCGGTCTTCACGAATCCGCATCCGATGTTGCGCACGCGCACGGTCATGCGCTGCGCGGCCGAGAAGCCGTCGGGGGACAGGCCCACGCTCGAGGTGACGGGGGTCGCGGTGGGGGCGGGCACCCAGTCGGACGGCATGGGCGCCGGCGGGTGGGGGAGCGCGGCGCAGCCGCTCAGGGCGAGGGCCGATGCGACCGCCAGGGCGAGCCCGCGGCGTGCGGCGGCGAGGGGACGGCCGGTCATTCGTTCAGCGCTTCCTGGAGCCGGTCGTTCGCGCCTTCGGCCTCGGCGCACAGGTCGCGGACGCTCTCCGAGAAGTCCTCGAGCTCCTCCGGCTCGTAGTTCTCGGCGTCGCGCAGGTAGGTCACGAGCTCCTGCTGCCCGTCGACGCAGCGGTGCAGGGCGTTCGCCACGCCCGCTGCGCTCGAGACGCTGGTCTCGAGCGCGTCGATCTCCTGCTGGTAGACCGCCGACTCGTCGACGGCGCTGGCCTTCTCCGAGCTCAGGTCCGTGACCTTCTGGTTCGAGGTCGCGAGCTGCTGGGTGAGCAGGTCGATCTCGGACGTCAGCTGAAGCGTGGTCTGCTGCTCCGACGAGAGGCGTTCGCCCAGGTCATAGTTGACGGCCGTGAGCATCTCGGCGCGCTCCTCCCACTCGTCGGAGGTGTTCCACAGGTACCAGTCGAGGGCGGCCGCGCCGCCGAAGAGCAGCACGAACACGATCGTGGCGGCGATCCACCCGCGCCGGCCCGGCGTGCGGCGTGGGGCGGGCTCGCGGTCGACCAATCCATCCGAGCGTCGGCGTCGCTGCGCATTCGCGACCTCGCGGACGCCGCCGTCGATCCGCTTGCGGCTGCGCGTGGGGGGTGAGACAGGGAGGGCGATCGGGGTGGTCGCGGGGTCGTCCGTCTCGTCGGCCTCGGAGGCGTCGGACTCGTCCTCGCCCTCCGGGGTGCCGTCGTCGCTGTCCTCGAGACCGGTGCGCCACGGGGCCGATGCGGGGGCCGGGCCGTCACTGCGGACGCGGATCTGCTCGGGATCCAGGAGAGTCGAGTCGTCGATGTCAGGGTCGGGCCGCGCGGCGGTGCGGGGGGCCTCGTCTACCGCAGGCTCCGCGCCCGCGCGGTCGCTTCTGCGACGCCCGTGCCCGTAGTCATCGGTATCGGTGCTCATTCCCTACGTGACCGCCCCCGTGTACTTCTCGCCCGGGCCCTCGCCGGGCGCGTCCGGAATGGCCGACGCCTCCCGGAATGCCAACTGTACGCTCCGCAGTCCGTCACGCAGCGCGCGCGCGTGGGTGTTGCCCAGGTCGGGTGCCGATGCAGTGATGAGGCCGGCCAGCGCCTCGATCAGCTTGCGCGCCTCGTCGAGGTCCTGGTGCTCCTCGCCGTCCTCGGCGAGCCCACATCGGAGGGCGGCAGCGCTCATCAGATGCACGCCTACAGTGGTGATCAGCTCGACGGCGCTGACCTCCGCCATGTCCCTGGCCGCCGATGTCGACGCCAGGCCCGGGGGGTCGGAGTCCGTTCCTGCACGATTGTCGCTCATGGTGGTACCCTAGGTGACTGACCGGCTGGGGATCACTTCCCAGCGCACAAGTGGAGTCCACCTCCCACCCTCGGGCCAGCATATGGGCCAGGGTCTGGTCACGGCAGTCGCAGCGCTTCTTGCGCAACGCGGCGGTCGTGGACCCGGTGGCCTCCGCTCGTGTTCGAGCAGGGGCCTTTTTTCTTGCCCGGCGGCAGCAGATTCGACAGAAGGAGCCACCCATCAACGAGCCCCGTATCAATGAGCGCATCCGCGTTCCTGAGGTCCGCTTGGTCGGACCGAACGGTGAGCAGGTCGGAATCGTCCGGATCGAGGACGCGACCCGCCTCGCGCAGGAGTCGGACCTCGACCTCGTCGAGGTGGCGCCCAACTCGCGCCCGCCCGTCGTCAAGCTCATGGACTACGGCAAGTTCAAGTATGAGGCGGCGGTCAAGGCTCGCGAGTCCCGGCGCAACCAGGCGAACACTGAGATCAAGGAGATGCGGTTCCGTCTCAAGATCGATGAGCACGACTACGAGACCAAGAAGGGCCACATCATCCGCTTCCTCAAGGGCGGTGACAAGGTCAAGGTCACGATCATGTTCCGTGGTCGCGAGCAGTCGCGTCCTGAGATGGGTCGCCGTCTGCTGCTGAAGCTGGCGGACGAGCTACAGGATCTCAGCGTGGTGGAGAACATGCCGTCCCAGGAGGGGCGCAACATGTCGCTCGTGCTCGGCCCTCTGAAGAAGAAGGCCGAGGCCATGGAGGAGCAGCGCAAGGCCCGCGAGGAGCGCAAGGCCGCCGACAAGGCGGATCGTGCTGAGCGGGCGGCTGCCAAGGCTGAGAAGTCTCCTCAGGCCGACGAGGCCCCGGCAGTCGCCGAGGCTCCGGAGCCCCAGGCGGCTGCGAAGGTCGACGACACTGCGCAGGCTGACAACGCTGCGAAGGTCGACGACACCGCAGAGGTGGACGAGGCTGCCACGATCGAAGAGGCGGCGGAGCCGGAAGCGGCTGCGGAGCCCAAGGCGCCCACGGAGCCCGTGGAGCCTGCTGAGCCGAAGGCAGCTCCCAAGCCGAAGGCGGCCCCGAAGCCCAAGGCCGCTCCAAAGCCCAAGGCGACGGCGAAGCCGGCTGCGAAGCCTGCCAAGCCTGCAGCACCGAAGAAGACCGACACCGAGACGTCCGGCGAGTAGCCCGGGAACTATCCGTTCGCTCCACGTGGGGCGAGCATCACGTAAGGAAGGGCAGTCATGCCGAAGAACAAGACCCACTCGGGCGCCAAGAAGCGCTTCAAGCTCACCGGCACCGGCAAGGTGAAGCACGCGCACGCGATGAACGTGCACAAGTTCGAGGAGAAGACGTCGTCGCGCAAGCGTCGTGTCGCCGTCCCCGCAATCCTGTCGGATTCGGACTCGAAGAAGATCAAGAAGCTGCTGGGCAAGTAAGCGCCCGAGAATCAAGGAGTAGAACATGGCACGCGTCAAGCGGGCGGTCAACGCCCAGAAGAAGCGCCGCAGTACCCTCGAGAGGGCCCAGGGATACCGGGGCCAGCGCTCGCGCCTTTACCGTAAGGCGAAGGAGCAGGTCACCCACTCGATGGTCTACAGCTACAACGACCGTCGCAAGCGCAAGGGCGACTTCCGCAAGCTGTGGATCCAGCGCATCAACGCCGCGGCTCGCGCCAACGGCATGACCTACAACCGCCTCATCCAGGGCCTCAAGGCCGCTGGTGTCGAGGTGGACCGCCGCATGCTCGCTGAGCTCGCGGTGCACGACGGAGCCGCCTTCGCCGTTCTCGTGGAGACCGCCAAGAAGGCGCTCCCCGAGGACGTGAACGCGCCCGCCGCGTAAGCGCACGTCGCATGACAGGACGCCCCGCCGGCCCCGACGACCTGACCCTGACGCTCGAGAACCCTCGAGCGGAACGGGTCAAGAAGGTCGCCGCGCTGGCGGGGCGTTCTGCGCGTTCCCGCGCCGGAGTGCTGCTGGTCGAAGGGCCGCAGTCCGTGCGCGAGGTGGTGCGCTTCGCGCCCGAACGCGTCCGTGACCTGTACGTGAGCGCCGATGCGCTCGAGCGTCACCGCGAGATCGTCGCCGAGGCGCTTGCCGCCGAGCGGTGGGTTCACCTGGGCACGGATGCCGTCCTCCACGCGATGAGTGGCGACGCCCAGGGGATCCTGGCCGTCGTCGACGAGACGGGCGTCGCGCTGGACGACGTGCTCGCGCAGAGCCCGCGTCTGATCGCCGTCCTCAGCAACGTTCGTGATCCCGGCAACGCCGGTGCCGCGATCCGCGCCGCCGATGCCGCTGGCGCCGACGCCGTGATCCTTGCCGGCGAGTGCGTGGACCCGTCGAATCCCAAGGTGGTGCGCAGCGCCGCCGGGAGCCTGTTCCATCTGCCCGTCGTGCGCGCGCTTCCGCTGCTCGACGCGATCGTCGAGCTGCAGGATGCGGGATTGCGCGTCCTCGCCGCTGACGGCGCGGGCACTGTCACCCTCGGTGGCCCGGGAGCGGATGCCGAGGCGCTGGCGGTTCCCACCGCATGGGTGCTGGGCAACGAGGCCTGGGGCCTGTCTGCCGACGAGCGAGACCTCGCCGACGAGGTGGTGCGCATCCCCATCTATGGCCGCGCCGAGAGCCTGAACCTGGCCACCGCGGCGTCCGTCTGTCTGTACGCCTCTGCAGCCGCGCATCGCCAGGCGTGACGAAGCCCACACCGCAGGTCTCGTAGGAGACGACCGTCCTTCCGTAGCCTTGTCGGATGCTCCGACGGCCCAAGGACACGTCCTTCGCACGGTCGCGTGCGTACGGGTTGGCAGTCGGGCTGATCGTCACCATCATCGTGCTGCAGATGATCACCACCGTGACCGGTGCCATCGTGGCGGGCCGACAGTTCGAGCGCGTGTCAATCGACACCTTCGAGTACGTGGGCGAGCTGACGGCCGAGCGGGTCGCGCGGTTCGCAGAGGGCGCGCGGGACGTCTCCGAAGGCACGGCCAGCGAGATCGAGATCCTCGGCGCCGACGTGGACCGCGCTGCGTTGGAGTTCTCGATGTACCAGCGGCTGATGCGCGAGCCTTCGGTTCGGGCCGTCTACGCGGGATGGGTCGACGGTGAGTTCCTGGTGCTGCGCCGCGAGGGCGGCTCCTTCCGCTCGCAGCGAGGTGGCGGTGGCCTCGGCCCCGAGATGACCACTCGGGTCTACGACGGTTCGTACACTCTGCTGTCGAGCCACACGGTGTCCTCGGACTATGAACCCCGTACCCGGCCGTGGTACGTGACGGGACTGACGGCGCACGAGACCCGATGGAGCCACCCGTTCGTGGACTACTTCAGTGGAGAGACGCTGGTGTCGACGGCCCGTGCCGCTCGCGAGGCGAACGAGGTAGTGGCTGTGGTCGGCGCCGATCTCGACCTCAACGGGCTCGGCGACGTGCTCGATGGCCTGCCATATGGCGACGGTGCGGAGGCCTTCGTGCTGACGCAGCAACTGCAGATCATCGGGGCGCCGAGCGACTATCGGGCGCAGATCGCAGCCGTCGTCGAGGCGAAGGGAACCGTGGCGCGCGCCCCGGACATCGGGCTGGGGATCGATCCCGTGCTCGTCGCGCCCGGCAATGCCCGGTTCAGTCGCGACTTTGATGAGATCGTGCTCGACCGCTCGTTCACGACCGAGGAGACACTGCCCTGGCGCCTCCACATACGTGCCTCGGACGACGAACTGTCCGCAGGTCTGGGCGCCCTCGGCACGATCGTGCTGTGGATCACCGGGTTCTCGTTCGCCATCGTCGTGATCGCCGCGGGAGTCGTGTGGTGGGTGAGACGGCCCTTGAGCAGGATGCGCGAGCGCGCGATGACCGACCCGCTGACGGGCCTGCTCAACCGCCGCGAGTTCTTCCGTCGCGGCGCGCTGATAGCGGCACGAGCCGTCGATCGCGGAGACGTGCTGATGGTGACGGTGCTGGACCTTGACGCGTTCAAGAGCCTCAATGACGACCACGGGCACGGTGCGGGGGACCAGGCGCTGACCGCCGTCGCGGCCGGCATGACAGGTGCCGCCCGCGCTGGCGACCTGACGGCACGCACCGGCGGGGACGAGTTCGCGGTGCTGCACGTGCTTCGCGCGGGAGATCAGCCGCTGCGCGTGGCCCAGCGAGTGCGTGACGCAATCGAGCACGAGATCCACACCCGCGTCGAAGGCTCGGACGGCGTGGGTGTCACCGCCGGCTACACGACCGGCGGCCCGGATGCGGCGGATGTCGAGCTGCTCGTGGCCTACGCGGACAAGGCTTTGGTCGAGGGCAAGCGGATTCAGAAGGGCCGTGTCTACGCAGCGGCGGAGGGCGGAGGCGACGTCGACAGGCGACTGGCCGCACCGGACGCCGACCCCGACAGTCGCGGTGACTGAGCAGCCACAAGCGTGGCTCAGGAGTGACCAAGTCGTCATGAACGGATCGGGTGGCCGCCGCCGCTCGTCCGTACGCTGGACCCATGCTCCGGAGCCCCAAGGACGGGACGCTGACGCGTTCTCGCGCGTACACGTTCGCCGTGTGGGCGGTGGCGGCCATGATCGTGCTCCAGATGCTCACCAGTGCGATCGGACTGACGGTGGCGAGTGGACAGTTCGAACGGGTCTCGATCGACACCTTCGAGTATGTGGGGGAGCTCACCGCCGAGCGGGTGTCCCGCTTCGCTGAAGCTGCCACTGATGTCGCCGAGGGTACGGCGAACGAGCTGGAACTCGTGGGTGCGGACGCCGACCGTGCCGTGGTGGAGGCGTCGCTCTATCAGCGCCTCGTGCGCGAGGGTGCAGTCCGGGCCGTGTACGTGGGATGGCCGGATGGGGAGTTCCTGGTGCTGCGCCGCATGGGAGACGGTTTCCAATCCCAGAGTGGCGGCGGTGCCTACGGGAATCAGCTCAGCAACCGACTCTATGACGCCGAGTTCGCGCTCGAGTCCCAGGCCACCGAAGAGACGGACTACGACCCGCGCACTCGGCCGTGGTATTCGACCGGTACGGCGACGGCGGAGACCCGCTGGAGCGATCCTTACGTGGCCTTCGATTCACATGAGACCTTGGTCTCGGCAGCGCACGCGGCACGAGAGTCCGGGGAGGTGACGGCCGTCGTCGGTGCTGACCTCAACCTGGATGAGCTCGCCACCGTGCTGGACGGCATCCCCTATGGCGACGGCGCGGAGGCGTTCGTCCTGACTCAGGACCTGAAGGTCATCGCGGCGCCGTCCTCGCATCACGAGCGGATCCTGGCACAGGCGGAGTCCAGTGGGAACGTGGCGCGAGCGGCGGACCTTGGCATCGACGTCGATCCCACCTCGGTGGGGCTGGGCACGGTGCTCTTCACCCGAGAACGCGACATGGTGGTGCTGGACCGTGGCTTCTCCGTCGACGAGGGTCTGCCGTGGCGGCTGCACATCGTCGCGTCGGACGATGATCTCTCGGCCGGGTTGGGCACCTTGGGATCGGTCGTGCTGTGGTTCAACGTGGGCTCGTTGGTGATGGTCACGATCGCCGCCATCGTGCTGTGGCGGGTGAGGCGCCCGCTCGGCAGGCTGAGGGAACGGGCGATGACGGATCCGCTCACCGGGCTGCTGAACTACCGCGAGTTCTATCGGCAAGGGCGCCAGATCGCGCGGCGCGCCAGCGAGCGGGGCGACGTGCTGACGGTCACGGTGCTCGACCTGGATGAGTTCAAGGACCTCAATGACACGCACGGCCATGGCGTCGGAGACCGATGCCTCGAGGCGGCCGCTGCGGGACTCACCCGCTCGGCGCGTACGGGCGACCTTGCGGCACGCATCGGCGGCGATGAGTTCGCGATGCTCCACGTCCTGCGCGCGGACGACCGCCCGCTGCGGGTGGTCCAGCGGGTGCGGGACGCGGTCGAGCACGAGATCCACGTGCGAGTCGAGGGTTCGGGTGGCGTGGGCGTCACCGCTGGCTTCGCGACGTCGGGAGTCGGTGCGGACGACTTCGACGCGTTGGTGGCTCACGCGGACAACGCGCTGGTCGCGGGAAAGCGCGTCGCCAAAGGCAGAGTCCACGCCTCGGGAGAGGACGACATCGACGTCGACAGGCGCCGAACTGCTCCGGGCGCCGAGGTGGATGAGGGGCGCTCAAGGTCCGCAAGCCGACCTCGCTGATGCCGACGGAGGCAGTTTCTTGGCCCGCACAGACGGGGATGACACGCGTTGTGTCATAAATCACACACACCCCTCGTAAAAGGACCCATCAGTTCTCTAGAGTCAGCCCTGTGTCGTCACGTACCCGCATCCCTCGCCATCTTGGCGCGCGCGGCTACACCGTTGCGTCGGGGCTCATCGTGGGAGTGGTGCTGATCCAGCTCACTGCGATCGTGGTGGCGGCCGGCTTCGCTGGACGGCAGGTCAACGAGGCCGCCGGAGACACCTACAGCTACGTGGGCGACCTCACCGCCGCACGCGTCGCGCACTATGCCGATTCCGGCCGCGACCTCGTGGACGACACCGCGCTGTTCCTCACGTACGCGAGCGACCTCGACCGCGAGGCCCTGACGGCCTCGATGGTGGAGCGACTGTCGCGCGCGGACAGCGTCCGGACCCTATACGTGGGGTGGGAGGACGGCCGATTCCTCGCGGTCAGCCGCACCGAGGACGGCTACCAGTCGCAGTGGATCGAGCAGGAGAGCGCCAGCGAGGTGGTGACGCGCTACGACGCGCAGATGGTGCTCATCGATCAGTCGACCTTGGCCAGCGACTACGACCCCCGCACTCGCCCCTGGTACGTCACGGCGACCTCCGCGAACGCGGGCGCGTGGACTCAGGCGTACTTGGACTACGGCAAGCACACCACGCTCGTGTCTCCCGTCGCCGCCGTGCGCACGGAGGGCTCGACGTTGGGAGTGGTCGCGGCGGACCTGGACCTGCCGACGCTGCGGTCCATCCTCGATGACCTTCCCTATGGCGCCGGCGCCGAGGCCTTCGTGCTGTCGCCGAGCCTCGAGGTGATCGGCGCTCCCTCGCGCTACACCGAACGTCTCGAGACTCTCGCGGAGGAGTCCGGGGGCGTGCCGACGGCCGCGGACCTCGGCATCGACGTGGGCTCGGCGGCGCTCGATCCCGGCGATGCGCTCTTCACCCGGTCCGACAGCATGATGGTGCTGGATCAGTCCCTGCCGGCGACCGCATCGGTGGACTGGCGCATCCACCTCACCGCCGAGACGTCGCAGCTCTCCGCCGGTCTCAGCCGCGTGGGATCGGCGCTGTGGTGGGTCTCCGGACTGTCGATCGTGCTCAGCGCCATCGCAGCCATCGTCGCGTGGAACGTCAACCACTCGATGAGGCGCATGCGTGTGCGAGCCAGCACCGACCAGCTCACCGGGCTCGCCAACCGTCACGAGTACGAGCGCGCCGGGCGCAGCATGCTGCTCCAGGCGGCCATCCGGGGCGAGCGCGTGCTCGCCGTCGTGCTCGACCTCGACGGCTTCAAGGCGATCAACGATGCGCTGGGCCACGACGTGGGCGACGCGGCGCTCGCCGCGACGGGCGAGGCGATCAAGTCCTGCGTGCGCGCCGAGGACGTCGCGGCCCGGCTGGGCGGCGACGAGTTCGTGGTGCTTCAGCCTCTGGGTCCGCAGGACGATCCTCACGCGATCGTCGAGCGCCTGCGAGAGACGGTGGCGCGTCAGCTGGCCTGGCTGCCGGCCGAGGGAGTCAACGCGGGCGTCACCGTGGGCTACGCCCTGAGCCGGCCCGGCATGGACCTCAAGGGGATGGTCGCGCTCGCGGATGCCGCCCTCCTGGAAGGCAAGCGCAACGCGAAGGGGACCGTGCACCGCGGTTGACCTGAAAGGGCGGCCGAGCGCGCATCGGCCGCACGCGGGTCGCGTCCCCGCCGTTCACATGCCCGACACGCATGCACTGGTAGCCTCGCGCCAGACACCTGAAGGAGCATCATGAGCGACGGCAAGGCCCAGATCAACGACACTGTGGCGCTGGACATCCCGGGAGCGCGCGGCAACGTCACCGTGACCGGTGCGGACCGCATCTTCTACAAGGTGCTGATCGACGGCGAGCCCATCAAGCGCAGTCGCGGCGGCTGGGAGATCCCGCTGCGCAACGGCGACGCGATCAAGGTGCAGGCCCGGGGGTTCATCCCCGGCTTTCAGACGCTGTACACGGGCGACCGCGAGCTGCTGCGCATGGGTGGCCACGTGGGGCTCGCGGAGCGCATGGCGATGTTCATGCCGCTGCTGCTGGTCATCTTCCGGTTCCCCGGCCTGGTGCTGGGGCTCCTGCTGTTCTTCATGAACGTGATGGCGGTCAAGAACCCGCTGATGCCCAAGGCCGTGCGCATCGGCCTCCCGATCGCGAACACCCTCGCGGGCGCGTTCATCCTGCTGCTGCTGCCCAGCGTCGTCGGCTAGTCGGCCTTTCCGTCGGCGACTTCGCTGTCGATCACGGTGCCGTCGGTGACGGCGTCGGAGGCGTTGAGGTCCGCGGGCGTGCCCTCGACCAGCGCGACCAGCGCCGCGATGTCCGCCTCGAGCGCGCGCTGCACGTTGGCGCGGAACTCCCGCTCCAGGTCGGCGGCGCGCGGGCCCTCGAGCCATGCGCGCAGCTCCACGCGGGAGCCGCCGTCGTGGGGCCGAGCCTCGTGGTGCACCGTGAGCTCGGCCCCGTCCAGCTCGGTGGTCTCCGAGTAGACGTAGGGGCGTTCCAGTCCGGTGATGCGCACGGGCAGCGGCTCGCCGGTGGTCGACTTCACCTTGCCGCGCGCGCCGATCGCGATGGGCTCGTCGAGGTGCATCCACTCCCGGCTCGACGCCCACTCGGCGTGCGTCTCGGGAGCGATCCAGCGCTCGAAGAAGGCCTCCGGCGGTGCGGAGGAGCTGACGACCACGTATCCGACATCGATCATGCTCCCCACGCTAACCCAGGCACCTCCCGTCCGCCCCCCGCGCCCCACTCCGGGTCCCCATCCGCGCAAGTGTCGACATCCGTGCGCTCTGGGGCCGGAGACCGAGCAGGAATCGACACCTGCACCGCGGCGCGAGGTGGCGAGGGCGACGGGCGGCCGATGCGGGGGCTGGGCCCATCCGCACGCTCAGGGCTACAGTGGTCACCATGAGCACGAGCGAGCGTCCCGCCATCGCGGTCGATGCACGCCTGCCACGGGAGCCCGAGGCGGCAATCCGCCCGGCACCTTCGCCGTTTATCTAGGCCCAGGGAGAACCCCTGGGCCCACGCGCGCAAGCCCGCCCCCGCATCGGCTGGGGGCCCGCCACGCGCCGGTAGACTTCCCGACGGACACCCGAACCCCCTGGAATGGCACTCATGACTGACCTGTCTCCCCTCGACGCCGCTGGCGTCGACGCGGCCGTTGCCGACGCGCTGAGCGCGATCGCCGCCGCCACCACGCTCGAGGAGCTCAAGGAGGCGCGGCTGGCCCACACGGGCGACAAGGCCGCGCTGAGCCTCGCGAACCGCGGCATCAAGGACCTGGAGCCCGCGGACAAGGCGACGGCCGGCAAGACGATGGGCCAGGCGCGCGGTCGCGTGCAGCAGGCCATCGCGCAGCGCCAGGAGGAGCTCGAGGCCGAGCGCGACGCGCGCGTGCTGGTCGAGGAGACCGTGGACGTCACGCTCCCCGTGAACCGCGCGCTCACCGGCGCCCGCCACCCGCTGGAGACCATGCAGGAGCGCATGTGCGACACGTTCGTCGCAATGGGCTGGGAGGTCGCCGAGGGGCCCGAGATGGAGGCGGAGTGGTTCAACTTCGACGCCCTCAACTTCGACCCGGACCACCCGGCGCGCGAGATGCAGGACACGTTCTTCATCGACCCGCCCGAGTCCGGGCTGCTGCTGCGCACCCACACGTCGCCCGTCCAGGTGCGCGCCGCCATCGAGCGCCGCGACGCCCTGGTCGATGAGGGCCGCGGCATCTACGTGGTGTGCCCGGGCAAGACGTTCCGCACCGATGAGCTCGACGCCACCCACACGCCTGTCTTTCATCAGATCGAGGGCCTCGCGGTCGACAAGGGCCTCACGATGGCTCACCTCAAGGGCACGCTCGACGCCTTCGCCCGGAGCCTGTTCGGGCCCGATGCGGTCACGCGACTGCGGCCGAGCTTCTTCCCCTTCACGGAGCCGAGCGCGGAGATGGACCTGCGCTGTTTCGTGTGCCAGGGCGAGGACACGAACTGCCGCACGTGCTCCGGCACCGGCTGGATCGAGTGGGGCGGCTGTGGAATGACGCACCCCAACGTGCTCATCGCCGCGGGGATCGACCCGGAGGAGTACACGGCGTTCGCGTTCGGCATGGGGATCGAGCGCACGCTGATGTTCCGCCACGGGGTGAAGGACATGCGCGACATGGTCGAGGGCGATGTGCGCTTCTCACAGCAGTTCGGGATGGAGTTGTAATGCCCAAGATTCCGCTCAATTGGCTCGCGGAGTCCGTGGACCTCGCTCCCGGACACTCCGCCGAGGATGTCGCCGCCGCGCTCGCGAAGGTGGGGCTCGAAGAAGAGGGCATCGAGGGCGGTGGCGTCACCGGTCCGCTGGTCATCGGCCGCGTGCTGTCCGTGACCCCCGAGGTCGCCTCCAACGGCAAGACCATCAACTACTGCCGCGTCGACGTAGGCGGCCACAACGACCCCGCCGGCCCCGGTCATAAGCCCGACAACAAGGACGAGTACCCGGAGTCCAAGGGCATCGTGTGCGGCGCGCACAACTTCGCTGAAGGCGACTACGTGGTGTGCATCCTGCCCGGCGGCGTGCTGCCCGGGCCGTTCCCCATCGGCGGGCGCAAGACGTACGGGCACTGGTCCGACGGCATGATCTGCTCGGCCAAGGAGCTGGGCCTGGGGGAGGAGTCGGGCGGCATCGTGGTGCTCGCCTCGCCCTCCGGCGCGTCCGAGGTCACCATGCCCGGCGTCGTGGCCGACGAGGACCTGGTCCCCGGCAAGGACGCGATCCCGCTGCTGGGACTCGACGAGCAGGTGCTCGAGATCAACGTCACGCCCGACCGCGGCTACAGCTTCTCCGTGCGCGGAGTCGCGCGTGAGTACTGCCACGCCACCGGTCAGACGTTCACGGACCCCGCGGCCATTGAGGTCACGGGAAGTCGAGTGGCCGATGCGGCACGGACTGACGCCTTCGAGGTCACCATCGACGACAAGGCGCCCGTGCGCGGCACGGTCGGCTGCGACCGGTTCGCGACGCGCGTGCTGCGCGGCTTCAACCCGGCCGCGCCCAGCCCGTCGTGGATGAAGCGCCGCCTCGAGCAGTCGGGCATGCGCTCGATCTCGCTCGCGGTGGACGTCACCAACTACGTGATGCTCGAACTGGGCCAGCCGCTGCACGCCTACGACCTCGAGAAGGTCGTGGAACCGATTGTTGTGCGCCGCGCAGTGAAGGGCGAGGTACTGGAGACTCTGGACGACGTGGAGCGCAAGCTCGACCCGGAGGACCTTCTCATCACAGACTCGGCCGGTGGCGAGGGCTACCGACCCATCGGCATGGCCGGAGTCATGGGTGGAGCGCTCACCGAGGTGTCGGCGTCGACCGTGGACATCCTCCTGGAGGGCGCGCACTTCGACCCGATCACCGTCGCGCGCACCGCCCGCCGTCACAAGCTCGGCTCGGAGGCGTCGCGCCGCTTCGAGCGCGGCGTCGACACTGCGCTCGCGCCGATTGCGGTCGAGCGCGCGCTGCGGCTCATGCAGGAGTTCGGCGGCGGCGAGCTCGACGAGCTCTGGACCGACCTGGACCTGACGGTCGCCCCCACGCCGATCGCGATGGACGCCGGTTATCCGTCGCGCATCGTGGGCGTCGAGTACACGGCCGATGCGGTGGTTGAGGCCCTCGAGATCGTGGGCTGTGCGGTGACGCGCGAAGGCGATCAACTGTCGGTGACGCCGCCCACCTGGCGCCCGGACCTGGAGCTGCCGATCAACCTGGTCGAGGAGGTCGCGCGCCTGCAGGGCTACGACGACCTGCCTTCCGTCTTGCCCGTCGCGCCCCCCGGGCGTGGCTACACCCACGGCCAGCGTCTGCGCCGCTCGGTGGCCAGGACCCTTGCGGAGTCGGGCCTGACCGAGGTGCTGACGTACCCGTTCATGTCGGAGACGCGGCTGGACGAGATGCGCGTGCCGGAGGGCGACATCCGTCGCGACTCGGTGCGCCTGGCGAACCCGCTGAGCGCGGAGTACCCGCTGCTGCGCACCACGCTGATGGCCACGCTGGTGGACTCGGTGAAGGTCAACCTGGCGCGCGGCGCTCAGGACGTGGCCGTGTACGAGCTTGGTCGCGCCTACCGCGCCTCGCGCATGTCGGAGATCCCCAAGGGCTTCACTGGTGACACGATCACCCCGGACGACGTTCAGGCCCTTGACGCGGCGCTGGGCGAACAGCCCCGGCGTGCGGCGGGCATCATGACGGGTCACCGGGTACGTGCGGGCTGGAACGGCCACGCGACGTCCTGGGACTGGACCGATGCGCTCGCGGCGGTCGAGCGGATCATCGGCGTCGCCGGTGTCGAGGTCCGCGTCGTGGCCGATGCGGTCGAGCCCTGGCACCCCGGCCGATGCGCCACGTACTACTTGGGTGACAACCTGCTCGGGGTAGCGGGGGAGATGCACCCCAAGGTGCTCGAGACGCTGGGCCTGCCGCCCCGCACGGTGGCGTTCGAGATCGTGCTCGACCCGCTGATCGAGGCGACCGAAGGCGCGATCTACGCGGCCGAGGCCGTGTCGCAGCAGGTGCTTGCGAAGGAAGACTTCGCGTTCGTGGTGGCCGAGGACGTGGCCGCGGGCGACCTGGTCAGCGCGGTGCGCGACGCCGGAGGAGACCTGGTCGAGTCCGCGCGCGTCTTCGACGTCTACACGGGCGAGCAGGTGGGCGAGGGCAAGAAGTCGCTGGCCGTGAACGTCGTGATGCGTGCCGCGGACCACACCCTGAGCGCCGACGAGGTACTGGGCGTGCGCGAGGCAATCATCGCGAAGGCGGAGAGCGACTTCGGGGCTGTGCTGCGGTGACCGGAGTCGACTACGAGCTTCTCGAGCAGTGGGAACACCAGGGGTACTCGAACTCGCATCACCGCCGAAAGCCGGTGCGGCTCAATGATCGTGAAGCGCTCCTGGCGCTGCTACGCATGTTTGAGAGGTTCGCCGGCACCAATGAGTTCATGGTGTCAGCCAACGAAGAGGATTTCGACTCCACACTTCCTTTCGACGAACTTGTCAATATCTTTCCGAAGTACGTGACTGTCTTCCATCTCCAGCACAATGAAGACCCGCATATGGTTGTGAGACTGACCTCCTGGGCCGGTGGGCAAACATGGGTCGATGCGCCCGGAGGCGACGCCTTTGCAAGCCCGCTTCGCAGTCTCGTTGGAGTCGTAGAGAGCAACTCTCGACCGCTTGGAATACGGCACCGAATCTCCAAGTCGAAGTGGAAGTGGCTCGCTAGGAAGTCTCGAGTTTCCGTTATCGAGCGCTCGGGTCGCGATGTTATCGCCGAGCGTCGCCATGATCTGCGGACCGCCATGATCGGTGGAGGCTTCGGCCTGTTTGGTGGTGTGCTGGGGGCGCTGATCGCTTTCACTCTCGACGCGTAACACAGGGCGCTGGCTATCGGATTGTCGGATATCCCAACTTACAAATCTCTTGCGTGTGCACCGCACAGATCTGTGCACCTATCTTCGTGTGTCAGGGTCCAACGGTGATCGTCCACGACCGCAGGCCGAGCCCGTGGAGTCTCAGGTGGTGTCCGTGCAGCACGTTGGATCGCGGCATCAAGACCGAATGGGAATTAGCAATCTGGGATACTCAGCCTAGCGTGCGGAAAGGAGTTTGACACCCATCTTCTACCCATTTAATCACTTCGTGTCGCCGATGCGATGCGCTTACCCAAGACACAGTCCTGAGCTCTGGTACCTCACCTTGTAGCTGCGCCAGCAGGTCACGCTGCTTGTCATCTCGTGACACGACTGGGGCGCCTGACGCTATAGCCGTTTCGGACAGGTGAAAGTCTTTCGTGACTTCGTGGGCGACCTCCCTTGAAGCGCTTTCCACAGCGGCGCGGAGACTCGCACATCGAACGTCTCCTCGTGAGTCGATGCGTCGCTTGGACTTCATCGTCGCCAGGAACCTCGTGGCGATCAGGCCACGACAGACGTCCTCCCATTCGATCTGCCACGTGGGAGTCGCAACGAGTACCACACTCTTTTCGGGCGACTTGCTAGATATCTCCGTGAGTATGCGCACGCAGGTTGTGGCGTCTGCTGTTAGTGCCGTCGTAGAGGCTGTCCTGCCGATGCTTGCATCGACAATGACGCTGGGTCTCACCCTGACTCTCCCTCACTTGCGGCCTCGAGGTACTGCCAGTCCGCCGCCGCCGCGACGTCGTCAAAGTCGACAGGCCACTCTCCCACGGAACCATCGTGACCAACGTCTGCTGTGCTCACCCGCGCAAAGCCGCTGTCGGTGTCGCGTTCGAACCAGTTCATCGACACTTTCCGAGGGTCAATGTCCGTACGGGCAATCTCGGTTTGAATGCTTCGTAACAGCAGCGAGCTATGTGTCTCAATAATGACAAGCACGCCTCGTGAAGCCGCTTCCATCAGGATACTTCCAAGTGCATACTGAGCCCGCGGATGAAGGTGGAGTTCGGGTTGCTCGAGTAGAACGTGCTGACCTTTCTTCGCGGCACGCAACGCGACCAGGACGGGCAAGACTTGGCTCACGCCGAAACCGACGTCTGCGAGGCTCACAAGGTCCTGAGCCCCACCCCGACCCGACTGCAAGGTGCGTCCCACTCGCAGTGCAAGTCGCACGTCGTCGAGCTGGTCCGCAGTGACCTTCCACGTCAGGCCCAGTGTCTGGAGGTCTTCGCCAAGTTCCCTCAGGCGGATGTCGTGCCGTTCGGACCAGTCGTAGATGATGCTCGCGACGTAGTCGTCGAACGCACCGGGGAATCGAGTCGAGACCGCCGTTCTTGGGTACTCCCGTTCGGGATTACCGCGCAGACCGGGTACGTGTATCAGATTTTGCAGCATACCCGGCCAGTCGAAGCCGAGTGGAGGGCCCGCGAGAGTGTGTTCGAAGCGTTCGTCCCCGTTCTCCCCCAGAGAAATGTGCATCTCGGCTTCCATGAAGCACCGGTTCCTGCGCGTCGTCGCCCTGGGTGTCCATAGCGGTCCAAGATCCTTATCATCGTTCCCGCCCAAGAACTCTAGGAAGCGATCCTCGAGATTCTTCTTCGCAGTCTTCGAGAGTTCCGGGCCGAGCGCATAGGTCGCAGAATTTGTCTTCACGACATCGCCACGAATCTCAAGTGCCCCATCATCCCTACCGTAGGTGACCGAGCGTGTGTCGTTACCGCGCGCGAATGAAACGGCGAACTGAACTCGGGGGCTACCGCCTAGCCGTTTGGAGAAGAGTTGGTCGACTTGCGTAAACCGTGCGTTGGGTCCATGGAGGAGTAGCGGGCCAGGATCGAAGGTGGATTCTAGTGTCTGCTTCATGAGCAACAGTGGCTGCAAGAAACTCGACTTGCCGGCGCTATTGGCTCCCGCCAGAACAGTCAAGGGCGCAATCTCGATTGTCTGCTCGTCACCAATTGACTTGAACCCCGAGACGGTGATTCGAGTGAGCGGGTCCTCTCTTGCAGTGGCTGAGGAAGTTGAGGCTGTTTCCGGCATGCGTTTAACTTACTGGTTCACGCATCTGAATGCACGGAGTCTTGCGCGAACCATGTGGCTCGAGCTCCTCCAAGCCTGCTAGCAGTGGCAAACTCCCTGGCGTCGGCCTAGATCCACCCCTGCTCACGCGCATACCGCGCGGCATCGTGACGTGTAGTGGTGTGCGTCTTGCCGATCGCGCTCGACAGGTAGTTGCGGACGGTGCCAGGCGCGAGGTGAAGGCTCTTCGAGATGTCGGTCACCGAGTAGCCGTCGCTCGCGACTCGCAGCACGTCCTTCTCGCGCTCAGTGAGGGGCGAGTCGTCGATCAGCGCTTGAGCGGAGACGCTCGGGTCGACATGGCGACCGCCGCCGGCGACGTGCGCGATCGCCTCCGCGATGGTGTCCGGTGCGGAGTGCTTGCCGAGGAATCCCCGCACTCCCAGCTTCAGCGCGCTGCGGAGCATGCCGGGGCGAGCATGGCGCGTGAGCATGAGGATCGACTGATCGGGGTGCTCCGAGAGGACGGCGCCTGCGACGTCGAGCCCGTCCAGTCCGGGCATCTCGAGGTCGAGCACCAGCACATCGGGCAGGTGTTCTTTGAACGCAGCCAGTGCCTGGTATCCGTCTGATGCCTCCGCGACGACCTCGATGTCTCCCTCAAGCGGGAGCAGAGTGGCAAGGGCGGTGCGGATTAGGCCCTCGTCGTCGGCCAGCACCACCCGGATGGTCATGCCGTCACCCGGCCGCACGTGAGGTTGAGCGTGAACGCATCGGCCTCATGCGAAACCTCCAAGGTGCCCCCAGACTGGGCCACCCGCTCGCGCAGGGCCGCGAGGCCCCGCTCAGGCCGAACCGTGCCGGTGGCGCCGTCGTTGCTGATGGTGAGCGCATCGGCCGTAATGGAGATGTCGACGTTGCGCGCGACCGGGTGCCGCAGGATGTTGGTGGTCCCCTCGCGCAGCACGAGCGCGAACAGATCCTCGTTGGCCGTGATCCGCGTGTCCCCACCGGTGACGTCGACCTCCATGCCGGCCGCCGTCATGAGCGCGGTCGCGTTCACCAACTCAGACGCGAAAGACAGTTGCCGGGTCGAGTTCACCAGCTGCTGCGCCTGATCGATGGTCTCTCCGGTGAGTCGCTCGATCTCGGCCAGTTCGGCTGCCACGCGCTCGGGGTCGGTGTGCTGGAGTCGCGCCGCGACGGCCGCCTTGAGCTTGATGACGTGGAGGGTGTGGCCCTGGATGTCGTGGAGGTCGGCCGCGAAGCGCATGCGCTCCTTGACCACGGCAAGCTCTGCATCCGACGCGCGCATCTCGTCGAGCTCGGTGAACAGCCGCCAGGCGATGTCGTTGATCCAGAAGGTGGAGACGAAGATCACGCCGTAGAACAGCGAGCCGAAGACGTTGCTCGCGGTCGACTCAGGAGAGTTCACCAGGCTCAGGAACGCAGTGGCGCCAATCATCGCGAGGAGCGCGACGGCCTTGGGAAGCCGAGAGCCAGCGGAAGTCGCGACGGCTATCCCGCCGATGGTGGCGACGGGGAGCGACGCCGGGATGCCCGCGCCCACGAGAACCGCGACGGCCCACGTGACCTCTGCGAACAGCAAGGCGGCGACGAGAACGGAGCGCCGGGGGCGGTCATGCCACCTGCTTGCGACCCACACGGCGAGGACGAAGCTCGGCGCGACGAGCACGACATGCCACCACGCTGTCGCACCCAGGATCAGCGCCAGGCCGCCGACGACGCCCACGGTGCCCACCATCACGGCGGTGGTGATGTTCCGCATGCGTGTGAGCGGGCGCACTTCCGGGGTGGTCATGGGAGTGGTCGCGATCCCTTCGGGGTGGCGTGTTCGTTGGGTGGTGACACCCATCCTCGCCTGTCAAGCGACCTTGCACTAGTGACGCTGTGTCACGTCCAGGTGGTGACGTGGCGACACTTCTGCGGAGACGTGAATCCAGGGATTCTGATGCCGTCCAGTTCCGCGGGGCTCTCGACCGAGAGTGCCGCGGCCCTACGTCAGTGAAGGATCAATCATGTTGTTTGACGGAATCGGAGACTTCTTCCTCCAAATGCTCGAGTTTGTGTCCGACCTTGAGTCGTGGCAGCAGATCGGGGCTCTGCTTCTTGTGAGCGCCATCCCCTTCATCGAGTCCTATTCGGGCAGCTTCATCGGTATCCTGGTCGAGATGCAGCCGGTCGTCGCCGTCTCGGTGGCGTCGGTGGGCAATGCGATTGCGACCTTCCTGCTGATTGCAGGTGCCAGCCGCGCTCGCGCCGCCGTTCTCAACGGACGCAAGGGCGGCGATGCGGGGGTGCCGTCCAAGCGCCGGCAGAAGATCTCCAAGTACATGGAGCGCTTCGGCGTTCCCGGAGTCTCGCTGCTGGGCCCGCTCGCCCTTCCCAGCCAGTTCACCGGACCCACCATGGTCGCGCTCGGCGCCTCGGCGCGCAGTGTGTACTTCTGGATGGGGATCTCGATCGTGGCCTGGGGCGTGCTGTTCGGGTTCTTGACCGAGTTCGCGATCCGGTGGCTCGGCTAAGTCCCAGCGAGCCTCGTCCGTGAGTGCATCGGCTGCAAGCTGGCCGATGCACTCGCGGCTACCGAGACTCAGCGGATCGCCCGAACGCGACCGCCTGAGTCGGACACGTTGGCACAGACATGCTCCCAATGGAGTCCCCGTGTGCCCCTCGGGCCCCCGCATCTGAGTGCTGGGGACTGGGTGCCCGCTGAGCGGTCGGCCGCCCTCTCCCAGTGGAATCGTTGCCTGACCGCCCAGAGGCTCGGGCAGCATCGGCTGCCCGAGCCTCCCGACTACTTAGGTGAGGTCCGGATCATCCCCAGGGGGCGCATCGGCAGCCTTCTCGACCTGCGCTCGGGTGAAGAAGCCCGTCTGCCACGGCTGCAGTTGGTCCGGCGCGGGGCATTCAGTCCAGTGCTCTGGTGAGGTGTGGGAGATGAACTCGTCACCGACCCTCGCAAGCCCGTGCTCATAACTCAAGACCGTGGTGATCCGGTTGGCGCGAGCGGCTCGGACTACGTCGCGCCACTCCTGATGCATGCACCACACCGCAATGTGATCGAGAGTTCCGACAGGTGCGACCGTGATGCCGTCGGGGTGCTCGCCGACGATCTGCATGATCTCTGGTTCGCTTGCCCGAAACGCGAGCTTGTACTGGATGGGGTGCGTCATGTGGCCCGAAGCGGAGTAGCGGCAGCGGACAGGGTTGGCATCAGCCATGGTTCTCTCCTTGAGAATCCGTTCTTCCCCGCGTGGGTGTCACGCGGGGCGGATCTTCTTCCAGGGGCACCGTGTCGGAACGCGGTTGCCAGCTGGCCAGCTGGAAGGCTTGACGGCCAGACTTCTTGATCCGGTACGACCGTATCAGTGAGGCATGACAGCGGCGTGGGCCGCATCCGCACCTCGGTGGGTCGACAGGCCACTCGGCCCGCGCATCGGCCAGCCGCAGTGTGCGTCAGCCCTCCTGGCCCCCGCTGCGCCTGCGCCAGAGCGCCACTCCGCCGCCCGCGAGGGCGAGCGCCCCGACCGCGACGGCGGCGATCGCGCCGGCGGGCAAGCCGCCGTCCTCGGCGCCCGCATCGGCGCTCGCCTCCGCCGTGGGGCTCGGGCTGAGTGCGCTGCCTGACGGGCTCGGGCTGGGAGACGTAGACGCGGATGGCTCGGGCGCGCCCGCCCGATGCAGCACCACCTCGTCGTAGGCCTCGCCCGAGTCGGTGCGATAAGTCTCGATGGTCATCTCGTCCCCGGAGACCACCACGTGCGAGAAGCTCGGGACCTCCTCCTGCCACGTGACCTGGGCGAAGTCGAAGCCCTGGGAGTCGGCGGCGTCGATGAAATCCTCGGTGGCGAACGGGTAGTACTTGGAGCCGGACGAGGAGTTGACCGTCAGGTACAGCGTCTGGCCCTCCTCGGGGTGGAGGTCGCCGGGGTCTTCGGACTCGACTGGGTCACGGCCCTCCATCAACGGCGAGCGCGCGTAGGTGTGGTCGTGGCCCATCAACGCGAGGTCGATGCCGTGGGCGCTGAGGACCGGCGCGATCGTCTCGCGGAACTCCACCATCTCCTCCGTGTTGGAGTGCTCGGTGAGCCCAAAGGCCGGGTGGTGGAACGTGACGATGTGCCAGGCGGCGTCCTCGCCCTGCTCGGCCAGGACTTTCGCGATAAAGTCGTCGTGCGCCTCGACGTCGAACGAGTTCGAGTCCACCCCGATCACCAGCACCTCGCCGTGGCGGTACCAGTGGTAGCCGTCGGCCTCCTCGCCACCGGGCAGGTTGAAGTGCGTGGCGTATGCGGTGGAGTCCGCATCGTGATTGCCCCGGTTGAAGGCGAACGGCACCGACCGGAGTGCGCCGGGGGCCAGCAGTGCGCGGTACTCGTCCTCGTTGGACGGCTCCTCGACTTGGTCGCCCATGGAGTGAACCCACGCGGCGTCCGGGAACATCTCGAGCGCGGTGTCGAGAGTGGCGTTCCAGCCCTCCTGGTCTGCGGCGACGTCGCCCGAACTGCCCATCTGCGGATCGCCCACCACCAGGAACTCCAGGTCCCGCGAGTCGAAGGCGCCCGTCGAGAACTCATACGTGGGCGACCAGTCGTCGCCGCCGCCCACGCGGTAGACGTAGTCGGTCGACTCCTCGAGGCCCTCCATGGTGGCGTGGTGGTAGTAGCGGCCGTCGTGGGTCTCGCCGTTGCTGGTGGTCTCGGCCTCGTTGGCATCTGCGGCCGGGAACGAGTCGCCCTCTACGGCCGATGCGGGCGCCCACTGCACGCTTCCCGTCACCTCCTGCGGGGTGTACCAGGCGACGTTGCGCTGGGTCTCGTCGGCGCCGACGGTCAGCACAGTGTCGGTGACGGGGGAGTCTTCGTCGGCGCTCGCGGTCGCGGCCGTCGTGAGGGTGAGCGCGCCTAGCAGCGCGGCTCCGATTGCCGCGGCGGGTCGACGGACTGCGATGGCCATGCTGGGGGCAACGCACGCACACCGCTGTCGTATGCCCTCCGTGCTGAAGCCATGCAGTGTCGCGGGGTGCCGCCCTCCATGTGCCTCACGTCCGCACGCGCAGCCTCGCGCCTGCCGCCCCGGCGAACGCGATCACGACGGCGGCCGTGGCGAGGCCCGCCCAGAACACGGGATCGAGCCCCAAGCTGAAGCCCCGGACCATCGCCAGCGAGGCGGCCACCAGACCCGGAAGTGCGGTGAGCGTGCCGAGGGCGACCGCCGCGACGGCCACGAGCGCCGCCTCGATGCCGAGCATCGCGCGCATCTGCCGACCGGTCGCGCCCAGGCGGCCGAGGAGCGCGAACTCGCCCGCGCGCGATCGGGTCGCGATCACGAGAGCGTTGCCGGCTGCGATCCCGATGAATGCCAGCAGCACCATCAGCAGCACATTGGACAGCCGGCTGTCGGAACTGCCCCCCTCGGTCGCGGCATTCACGGAGTCCTCGACGGGGGTGAGCGCGAGCCCGGCCTCGTCGGCCGCGCGAAGCACGGTCGCCTGCGCGTTGGCAGCCGTCTCGACGATCACCGCCGGGGACTCGGCGGCTCCAGATGGCTCGAGACCGTCGGGCCCCACGATCAGCCCGCCCAGGCCGAGCCCGCGGTCGTAGACCGCGACGATGGTCGGCCTCGACTCCGACCCGTCCGGGTGGCGCAGGTCGATCCGGTCGCCGACGCCCTTGCCCGTCAGGGTCAGGCCATCCGAGTCCACGGCGATCGCATCGGGCCCATCAAGCGCACCCAGGTCGCCCTCGGTCACTTTCGGATCCACCAGGCCGGAGGGGTCGTCGAGCATCAGCACCGACCCCGCCTCCCACGACAGCCCGTCCTGGAAGGGCGCGTCCTCGTCGGTGGCCTCGACCTTGACCTGCACCATTGCCGTCTCCATCTCCGCGACCGCAGTGACGCCGGGCAGGCCAGCGAGAGTCGCGCGCGCATCGGCCGCCTGCTCGGGTGAGCCCTGCCACACGAAGTCGCCCGCGATCGCGTCGCCCAGCTGCTGAGCACCGGCCTCAGCGACTGTCCGGTTGACGCCCGTCTGGACCGAGCCGAGCGACACCAGCAGCGCGAGCGGCACCACTGCGGCCGTGAGGCGACGGGAGTAGCCTCGCGCGTTGGCCGTGGCCAAGACGCTGGCCGCCCGCGCGCGCAGCAACCGGCGACCCGCCAGCCACGTCGCGCCGTGCAGCACGAGCGCGGGACCGGCTAGCGCGACGGCGGTGGTGAACAGCAGCGCCGATGCGGCACCCGTGGCACCACCCATCGCTCCCGGCACGAAGATGGGCGTCGTGGTGGCCGCCAGGCCACCTGCCAAGCAGACCCACGCCGCCGTGATGCGTCCCTTGCTGAGCGTGCGCGCATCGGCCGCACTCGTGCTCACTGCGGAGGTGGGGCTGAGGCTCGACATCTCGCGAGCCGCCAAGCGGCCGGCGAGCCATGCGGCGGGGAGCAACAGAGCTGCCGTCCCGAGCATCGGCCAGACGGACACGACGGGCGCGAAGCCCTCCTCGACGATGCCGCTCGAGCGCAGCAGCGGCACCAGCGCCGTGGCGCCGAAGAACCCCGCGACGCTGCCGACCACCAGCGCGGCGAGCGAGATCGCCATGACCTCGGTGGAGATGAGCGAGCGCACCTGGCGGCCCGTGGCGCCGACCGCGCGCAGCAGCGCGAACTCGCGGCGTCGATCGCGCAGGGAGGCGGCGAAGGCCGAGGACACCACGAACACTGCGAGCATGATCGCGACGCCACCAAAGGACCCCATGACTGCGGGGAGCATCGTGGCCGTGGGGGAGAAGGGGTCGCTCTCGCGGAGTCCCGATTCGATGAGGACTCCCGAGGCGAAGATCAGCGCCGAGGCGAGCACCATCGTGAGGAAGACGCCGGCCGCGCTGGGCCAGTGGGCGCGCAGTGCGCGCAGGGAGATTTGCCGCATCTCGTTCACCGCCCCAGTTCGAGCACGCGCTGGGAGATCTGGGCGGCTGATGCGCTTACTGCGCGGTCGACGACGGCACCATCGGCGAGAAACACGACCTCGTCCGCCGCGGCGGCGACCTGGGGGTCGTGCGTCACCATGACGAGCGTCTGTTGGTAGGTGGCGACCGCGTCGCGGAGAGTGGCGAGGATGGTGGCGCCCGTGTGGGAGTCGAGGGCGCCGGTGGGCTCGTCCGCGAAGATCACGTCGGGCTGGGTGGCGAGGGCACGGGCGATCGCGACGCGCTGGGCCTGGCCGCCCGACAACTCCGTGGGGAGGCGGTGGGCCATGTCCTGCAGGCCGACTGCGTGCAGGAGCTCGGCCTCGCGGGAGGGGTCGGGCGTCTGGTTGTCGAGCCACCACGGCAGCCGCAGGTTCTCCGAGACGCTGAGGTGGGGGAGCAGGTTGTAGGACTGGAAGATGAAGCCCACGCGGCGGCGACGGAACGTGGTGAGCTTCTCGGCGCTGAGGTGGCTGATGTCGGTGTCGCCGATGACGATGCGGCCCGAGGACGGTTGGTCGAGGCCAGCGGCGACGTTGAGCAGCGTGGACTTGCCGGAGCCCGAGGGCCCCATGACGGCGGTGAACGAACCCTTGGTGACCGCGAGGCTCACGCCGCGCAGGGCGTGGACCGGTTGCGGGCCGGAGCTGTAGGTCTTGCGGACGTCGGTGAGGCTGACGGCCGTCGTGGTCGGTGCCGTGCTGGTTGGCGCCGTGGTGGGTGCTGGGGTGGGCATGGATCTCTCCCGTGGCTCTGGCGGCGCGGGGTGCGCCGGCTGTGGCCACGGTAGGAACCCGACGGGGTGCGCCTCTAGCGGCGAAAGTGCCCATTCGGGACGTTCCATCTTTGGGTGGAACGCGCATCGGCCGGGCAGGTCGCGGTATGGAACTCTTGGCCCATGACGGACGACGCACTCCAACGGTCGCGTGAGCGCTATTGCGCCTACTCATCCTTCGAGGACGCCTATGCCGTGAGGACCCAGGTTGAGCGGCTCAGAGCGGTCGATGGGCGCGATCCTTGGCAAGGTGCACGCCGCACGGCCGATGCGCCGTTCCTCGTGATCGCGCTGTGGCGCCTCCGGATGGCCGCAGAGATGTGTGAGCAGTTGCGTCCCGGCTCCGTTGCCGGGGCGCTCGAGGCATTCGACTCTGCTCTTCCGGGCCTCCGGGATCTCCGCAACGTCCTGATGCACTACGACAGCTATGTGATGGGCAACGAGCGGCGCCGCACTCGTGCAGCCGAGTCTGAGGAGTTCGTGTCGCTGCGACAACTGCGGGCCTTGTTCTCCTCGCCGGACGGCTTCGCGTGGCTTGACCATGAGTACCGCTACGAAGTCGTCGAGGCGGAGTCGACCGCCCTCTACCGGGCGATCGCCGAGGTTGTGGGGCCGCCCGGCGAAGAACTGTCTCCGACGTGAGCAGTTGAGCACCCGTGCATCGTGACCGAGAACTCGACGTTGTGATCCTCCGACCTCGCGTACGTCGCCACTTCAATCGCCGATCTCGCTCGTGAGCGCGCGGCCTCAGGGATGGAAGCCGGCGTCACCCCGCGCACCTTCTGAGGTGTCCCGCCGCACCGTACCGCAGGTGCTTCGTGGTCCTCTCTGGCGTGCTCAACAGAGGACCGACCTGGAGCACGAGGGACTTTACGTGCCCATTCGCGTGTTGACGCTCACGACCGCAACACCACGGCCCCACTCGGGGCCGCGACAGATTGGAATCACCATGATCATTCTTGGCCTCATTCTCCTCGTGATCGGCCTCGTGGCCTCGATCCCGATCCTCACGACCATCGGCGGCATCCTCTTGGTCGTCGGCCTCATCCTGGCCATCCTCGGTCGCGCTGGCCGGAGCGTCGGTGGCCGCAAGCACTTCTTCTGATCCGAGAGGCGAGTTCTTCTCGCCCGGTCAGTAGTGGCATGGAACTGAAGGCGAGCGCGATGGCAACCACTGCATCGTGCTCGCCTTCAGTGTCTCTCGGGGTGGGACGAGAGTTCAGGACTCCCGCGCATCGGCCGCTGGGCTTGCCTCGAGCCGCAAGGACTCGACGATGGTCCCCGTGATCTCCTCGAGGGTGCCATCGATCGACACCGCCATCCCGTCCTCGTCGTCGTCGAGCTGCTCGAGGGTCGCGAACTGGCTGGCGAGCAGGCTGGGCGGCATGAAGTGATCGGTGCGCTTCTCCATGCGCTCGCTGATCGTGTCCACGTCGCCCGTGAGGTGGGCGAATCTCACGGGTCCGGCCTCGCGCAGCACGTCCCGGTAGGAGCGCTTGAGCGCCGAGCACGTCACGATGGTGGAGACGCCCTCCGCTCCCTTGGCCCTGACCCAGTCGCGGATGGCCTCCAGGAAGGGTTGCCGGTCATCGTCGTCGAGCGGCTGGCCGGCGCTCATCTTGTCGATGTTGGCCTGTGGGTGGAACTCGTCGCCCTCGGCGAGGACCCAGCCCAGCTGCTCAGCGAGCAGAGTGGCGACGGACGACTTCCCGGAGCCGGCCACCCCCATCACGATGACGTGCTGTGCAGTGGTCATGCGATCACGTAGACGGTCGCGACGATGGCGAAGCCGGCGACTGACTGCAGCGCCTGCTGCACGGTCCACGTCTTGAGCGTGGTCTTCACGTCCATGCCCATGAGACGTCCCACGAGCCAGAAGCCGGAGTCGTTGACGTGGCTGCCGAACACGGATCCGGCGGCGGTCGCGAGGACCACGCACGCGACCTGAATCGCGTTGAAGTCGCCCGAGATGACCGCAGGCGCCATGAGGCCGGCGGCCGTGACGAGCGCCACGGTCGCGGAGCCCTGCGCCAAGCGGAGGATGACCGCCACCAGGTACGCCGCGAGGATCACGGGCAGGCCGATGTCAGAGAGCGAGTCGGAGAGCGCGTCGCCGATGCCGGAGGCCTGCAGCACACCGCCGAACATTCCACCGGCGCCGGTGATGAGGATCACGGAGGCGACGGGCCCGAGCGACGAGTCGAGGACCTTCTCCAGAGCGGTCCCGCGCACGCCGCGCCGCGTTCCCAGCACCAGCATCGCGACGATCACCGAGATGAGGAGCGCGACGCCCGAGGTGCCGATCAGCGTCATGGCCTGGGCCCAGGTGGCCTCCTCATCCAGAACGCCTGCGGTGCCGAGCGCGTCGACGCCCGTGTTCATGAAGATGAGCACGATCGGGAGCGCGAGGACGGCGAGCACGGTGCGCGCGCGAGGGGGGTTCTCGGGCTGGTCGTCGTCGACGTCGCCGAAGAGCGTGGGCACGGCGATCGGGAAGCGGCGGCCCACGAATGTGCCCCACAGGTAGCCGGAGAGGTACCAGACCGGGAAGGCGAGGATGAGGCCCACGATGAGCACGATGCCGAGGTTGGCCTCGTAGAGCTCGGTCGCCGCGACGGGCCCGGGGTGGGGCGGCAGGAACACGTGCATGACGGAGAAGGCGGCCGCGGCGGGCAGGCCGTAGCGCAGCACGTCCTTGCCTCCCAGGCGACGGGCGACCGCGAAGATCACCGGGAGCATGACGATCAGGCCCGCGTCGAAGAAGATCGGGAAGCCCATGATGAGCGACGCGACGCCGAGTGCGAATGGCGCGCGCTTCTCTCCGAAGACATCGACGAGCTTCTCGGCGAGCACCCGGGCTCCGCCGCTGTGCTCGACGAGTTTGCCGAGCATGGCGCCGAGTCCGATGAGCAGTGCGACGCCGCCGAGTGTGCTGCCGAAGCCGTCGACAAGGGTGTCGAAGATGCCGCCGACGGGGATGCCCGTGGCCAGCGCGGTCAACAGCGACACCACGATGAGCGTCAGGAACGCGTGAAGCTTGAACTTGATGACCAGGACGAGGATCAGTGCGATGGCACCTGCCGCGATGCCTAGTAGCGGTCCCGCTGACAGGGTCTGAGTCCAGTCGTCCATACAGAGTCTCCATTGATCTCGGGGTGCTGGTTCCTTGTCATTCCACCACGGCTGTCCCACTATCGTCGAATGCTCCCGTGATGTCCGGATGCTCCCCGGTGGGTGCATGTGCCGGGGGGAACCCTCGCGGCGTCGATGTCAGACCCTGGTGCTTGAGTGGAGTCATGGCTGATGAGGCACCTGATCTTGAGGCACCTTTCCTCGAGGCGGCGGACGTGGAGCGAGTGAACGCGGTGGTGCGTGTGCTCGCGTCTCGTGAGGTCTCGGGGCAGTCGAAGGATCAGCTGCTGGAGTTGAACGCCGCGGTCGCGACTTTGGAGCGGCTTGTGGGCGCGATGGGGGCCCGATGCGCGGGGGAGATCGCCCGGCTCTCCGCGCCCGAGCTGCCCGGTGGCGGGCTCGCGCGGCGCGAAGGGCAGGGCAACGCCGCGACGCTGCTGTCGAAGGTGCGGGGCGGCTCCGTCAACGGGGCCAAGCAGGCGATCACTGCCGGGGACGCCTTCGCTCCGCGCCCGCTCGTCGAGGGCGATGGCGAGGCGGCCGATGCGGGGGCGGGGTCTGCGGAGGGTGCTGGGTCGTCGCAAGGTGTTGGACAGGCGAGGGGCCCTAAGTATCCCGAGGTGGCGAAGGCGTCGGCGGCAGGCGAGTTGTCGGTCGACGCGGCGGCGCTGATCGTCGGCGGACTGAACAGGGTGCGGGATCGCGTGGACCCGGAGTCGCTGGCTGCGGTGGAGGAGCGCCTGGTGTCCAAGGCGGTCTCCATGGCGGCGCACGACGTGCGGAAGATGGTCGCGCGTGCCGTGGCGCGGCTCGACCGTGTGGAGCATGAGCGGCGCGAGCGCGAGAACCATGATGCCCGGTACCTGTGGTGGAAGCAGGATCACGAGGGCACCGTGGTCATCCACGGCGTGATGGACGCGGTGACGGCGGCGCCGATCATCAACGTTCTCGAGCAGATGACCACGCGCGACGTGCGGCGCCAGGGGCGTGGAACGGGTGGCAACGGCGAGCCGGAGAGCGAGGACACCCGGACCGTGGGGCAGATGCGCGTCGATGCGCTGCATGAGCTCGCGCGGCACTCGTTGGGGTGCACGCGGACCGACCGTTCCGGGGTGCGCACCACGATCGTGGTGCGGATGAGTCTGTCGGACCTGATGAGCGGCGACGGCCTCGGCAGCGTCGACGGGATCGACCAGCCCGTCTCGGTCGCTGAGCTGCGCCGGCTCTCGGGTGACGCCGGGATCATCCCCGAGGTGCTGGCCCGTGATGGCAAGGTGCTCGACTTGGGTCGCCGGACGCGGGCGTTCACGAGGCGGCAGAGGATCGCGCTGCTCGAGAGGGATGGCGGGTGCGCCAAGTGCCATGCGCCGCCCGAGCACTGCGAGGCCCACCACATCAGGTGGTGGGAGCACGGCGGTCGAACCGATCTGTCGAACGGGGTGATGTTGTGCACGCGGTGCCACCACGACATTCACCGTCAGGGCTGGGAGATCCACGCGACGGGGTCGTCGGTGAGCTTCATTCCACCGCCACACATCGATCGGGGGAGAACTCCGTCCCCGGGCGGCTCGGCGGCCCTCGATATCGACATCCCGCCACCCCCGGAGGACGCCTGGCCTCGCATCACGCCCGAGGATGAGGCGATGGTCCGCGCCTGGGCCGCCGCCGACCGTGCCCGCGAGCCGGGAGCCGAGTTCGATGCCTACGGGCCACATGCTGATGACCTGCACGCCCACGATCCGCGCGCATACGGGTCGCAGGACTTATGGGTGTAGTGCGCCCGGTGGTCGGCGGCCGTGCTCACGGCCATTTCGCGATGTGCGCAGTTGAAGAAGTCTTCAAGTCGTGAGATGATCGGATCGCTGGTCGGCCGCACCGCGGCGCGTACTCCACCGCCAGCACCTGCCGACGAAAGCGCGTGTTGACGATGGCTGTTCCGCTGCATCAGGCCAAGGCCGAGCTGTTCCGCACCTTGGGACACCCCGTGCGCATCCGCGTGCTGGAGCTCCTGCTCGAGGAGCCCAAGCAGGTCCGGGAGCTCTTGGGCGAGATCGAGGTCGAAGCCTCGAACCTCTCGCAGCAGTTGGCCGTGCTGCGCAGGTCCGGCATCGTCAGCTCGTATCGCGAGGGCGCCACCGTGATGTACCGCCTGAGCACTCCAGACGTGGCCGAGCTCATGGGCTCCGCGCGCAGAATTCTTGCCTCGATGCTCACGAGCCAGGAAGACCTCCTCGCCGAGCTTCGCACCGAGATGCCCACGGAGACTCCTGTCGCCATTCCTGACGCCATGCCCGGCGGCACCCCCGGTGGGGAGCCGGCCGAGACGCCTGGCGGAACCCTCGCAGCGACGGCTGGCCAGACGCCCACCGAGCCGAACCGCACGTGAGCGTCGCCTGGCCAGGAGCCGCCCGTCCTGCACACACCGTGTGGGGCAAGGTCGTATCTCTGCTGCCCGGCCGCGAGGACTGGCGCGAGGTGCGCCGCGACCCCCGCCGCAACCTGATCGCCGGCGTGACGGTCGCCATCGTCGCGCTGCCGCTTGCACTGGCGTTCGGTGTCGCATCGGGCCTGGGCGCGCAGGCTGGCCTGGCCACGGCTGTGGTCGCGGGCGCCGTCGCCGCCATCTTCGGAGGCTCCAATCTGCAGGTCTCTGGCCCCACCGGCGCGATGACCGTGGTGCTGGTGCCCGTGGTGGCGCAGTTCGGATCGTCAGGCGTGCTGATGGTGGGCCTGATGGCCGGCGTCGCGCTCATCGTGATGGCCGTCGCGGGCCTGGGCCGCTACGTGCGCTACCTGCCGGCCCCGGTCATCGAGGGCTTCACCGCCGGCATCGCCGTGGTGATCGCTCTTCAGCAGGTGCCCGTCGCGCTGGGAATCGAGGGTCTCGAAGGCGAGAAGGTGTGGGCACTGGCGGCCGAAGCCGTGGGGGACTTCGTGACCTACCCGAACCCCGCCCCGCTCCTGATGTCGATCGCCGTCGCCGCGATGATCCTGGTGGGCGCCCGCTGGAAGCCGGCGCTGCCGTTCTCGCTGGTGGCGGTCGTCATCGCCACGCTCGTGGCGGTGCTGACGCCCCTGGATCTCGCGCCGCTGGGCGACCTCCCGGCGGGGCTGCCCGCGCCATCACTGGCCTTCCTGGACATCGGAGCGATGGGCACCCTCGCGACCGCAGCCGTGGCGGTCGCCGCGCTCGCTGCCCTCGAGAGCCTGCTGAGCGCGACCGTGGCGGACGGCATGAGTGTCAACGAGCGCCACGATCCCGAAAAGGAGCTGTTCGGTCAGGGACTGGCGAACATCGCCGCGCCGCTGTTCGGCGGCATCCCCGCGACGGCTGCCATCGCCCGGACCGCCGTGAATGTGCGCGCCGGCGCCAGCTCCAAGCTCGCCGCGCTGACGCACGCCGTGGTGCTGCTGCTGGTCATCCTCGTGGCCTCGACGCTGGTGAGCCAGATTCCGCTCGCAGCGCTGGCCGGCGTGCTGTTCGCCACGACCGTGCGGATGGTCGAGTTCGCCTCGCTCAGGGCGCTCGCCCGAGCGACCAGGGGCGACGCCGTCATCCTGGTCCTGACCTTCGCGGCGACCGTCGCGATCGACCTGGTGACCGCGGTCATCATCGGCATCGCGGTGGCCGGACTGCTCGCGCTGCGCGCCGTGGCCCGCAGCGCCCGGGTCCAGCAGGTGCCCCTCGAGGTGGGCGACTACACCGAGGAGGAGCACGCGCTGCTCAGCGAGCACATCGTCGCCTACCGGCTGGACGGGCCACTGTTCTTCGCGGCGGCGCACCGGTTCCTGCTGGAACTGTCAGAGATCGCAGACGTCAGGGTGGTCATCCTGCGCATGTCGCGGGTGACGACTCTCGATGCGACCGGCGCCCAGGTGCTCGGGGACGCGATCACGCGGCTCGAGAAGCGGGGGATCGTGGTGATGCTCTCGGGCATCAAGCCCGGACACGATGCGGTGATGGCGAACCTGGGCGTCGCGGCCCACCTCGTGGCAGGAGACCACGTCTTCGCCGACACCCCGAGCGCCATCGAGCGCGCCCGCCGCCTGCTGCACACCGATCACTCACGCGGGGCGGGCGACGCGGTGTCGGCGTAGCCACAGGCAGAGCCAACCCGCTGAGCCACCCGCTGAGCCCGCGAGGCCGCGGGCTTCTCCCGCGCATCGGCCGTTTGAGGACCCGTGTACGTGCCGTCTGAGATGGCAGGTGAGGTGGCTCCCGAACTGCCGGCTGGACTGCTGGCTCGACTGCCGGCTGGACTACAGCAGCCGCTCCAGTGCGCGCAGCGGAATCTGCACCCAGTCCGGCCGGTAGTTCGACTCGTAGACCACCTCGTAGAGCGCCTTGTCGATCTCGTAGGCGTGGAGCAGAGCCGCCGCCGTCTCCGAGTCCTCGTAGCCGTACCCGCGCAGGAACGCGATGCGGTTGCGTCGCACCCAGTCGTCGATGTATTCAGTCTCCTCGACGCCGGTGACGATCGCGACCGAGTGCGCCGCGTAGTCCAGCGAACGCAGCTGGCCGGCCACATCACGGGCGACCGAGTCCAGGCGCACCCGGTCAGCCAGCGGCTGTGCGGGCTCGCCCTCGAAGTCGATGATCTTCCACCCGGACGTGGTGCGGAGCGTCTGTCCCAGGTGGAAGTCGCCGTGCACGCGCTGCACCTCGACGGGTTCACCCGAGGCGACTGCGGCGTAGGCCGCCCGCGCCCGGTCGGCGTAGGCGCCCACGGACTCGTGCATCGCCACCGCCTCGTCCAGGCGGGAGGTGAGGCGGCCGACGAGCGCGGCGACCTCCTCGGACCCCCACGTCGCCGTGGGAAGGGTCTGACGCATCTGCTCGTGCACAACCGCGAGAGTGCGCCCCAGCCGCTCGGACTCGCCGGCGAAGTCTCCGCCGGCCTCGCGGGCACGCACGGCATCGTCCTGAAGAGCGCGCACGCTCGTGCGGGCGGTGTCCCAGCCGTCGGTGGCGGACCGCTGGAAGACCCCGATCATCGCGAGGTCGATGTCGCCCGCGCTGATCCAGCCCTCGAGCGGCGAGATCTCCTCGGACCCGAGCTCGGTGAGCGCCGCCTGGATCTCGATGTCGGGGTTGCGCCCCGGGGCGAGCTTGCGGAAGAACTTGATGAGGCTCTCGCCCACGATGACGGAGGTGTTGCTCTGCTCCGCGGACAGCAGCACGTTGTCCTCGTGGGACTCCAGCACGAAGCCGTCGATGCGCGAGTACTCGATGTCACCAGGGCTCGGCTCGCCGTCGGCGAAGCCGCGCAGCAGGAGGCCGCGCGCCTCCGGGTCGTGGAGCGCGTCGTAGACGTAGAACACCTCGCCATCGAGCGTCGCGGCGCCGATGAACCCGTACGAGAGGTCCTCACGGGGATGCTGACGGTACGACAGCGGCACGTTGAACATCGAGCCGGCGGTGACCAGTTCGAAGCGGACGCCCAGGCCCTCGGCCGGGTCGCTCAGCCACGCGAGCTCGCGGACCTCGGTGATCGGGACCTCGACCTGGCCCTGGCCGAACCACCGTTGGCGCGCCAAGTAGGCGCTCAGTTCGGGGCGTTCTGTCCACTGACTCATGGCAAGGTTCCTTCCGAGAGAGCCGACCGGCTTATCCGGAACCAGTAGAAGCCGTATCCGGCGAGGGTCAGCAGATAGGGCAGTTCGCCGATGGCGGGGAACTCCACGCCACCGAGCATCTCCACGGGCTGCGAACCGCTGAACTGGTGCAGGTCGAGTTCGACCGGCTGCGGGAAGCGGGAGAGGTTGTTGACGCACAGCATCACGTCGTCACCGTCCTCCCGCAGGTATGAGAAGACCGACGGGTTGGACCCGCCCAGGTCGAAGAAGCTGCCGCGACCGAACGCGGAGTGCTGGCGCCGCACGTGGATCATCCGACGGGTCCACTGCAGCAGCGACGAGGTGCTCTCCTGCTGCGCCTCCACGTTGACCGACTGGTAGCCGAACACGGGGTCCATCACCGGCGGGAGCGACAGCTTGCCAGGGTTCGCCTGCGAGAAGCCGGCGTTGCGGTCGGGGGTCCACTGCATCGGCGTGCGCACGCCGTCGCGGTCGCCCAGCCAGATGTTGTCGCCCATGCCGATCTCGTCGCCGTAGTACAGCACCGGAGATCCCGGCAGGCTGAGCAGCAGCGCCGTGAACAGCTCCATCTGATTGGTGTCGTTGTCGAGCAGGGGAGCGAGCCGCCGCCGGATGCCGATGTTGGCCTTCATCCGCGGGTCGGTGGCGTACTCCTTCCACATGTAGTCGCGATCCTCGTCGGTGACCATCTCGAGAGTGAGCTCGTCGTGGTTGCGCAGGAAGATGCCCCACTGGCAGTGCTCGGGGATGGCCGGAGTCTGGTCGAGGATCTCGCTGATGGGGTAGCGCGACTCGCGTCGTACCGCCATGAAGATGCGCGGCATGACGGGGAAGTGGAAGCACATGTGGCACTCGTCGCCGCCCTTGGCGGGATCGCCGAAGTAGTCGACCACGTCCGCGGGCCACTGGTTCGCCTCGGCGAGCAGCACGCGGCCCGGGTAGTTCTCGTCTACGTACGAGCGCACCGTCTTCAGGAAGTCGTGCGTGCGGGGCAGGTTCTCGCCGTTGGTGCCCTCCTCTTCGTAGAGGTACGGGACCGCGTCCAGGCGGAACCCGTCGACGCCCCGGTCGAGCCAGAACTTCAGCACGTCGATCATGGCCTGGTGAACCGCGGGGTTCTCGAAGTTGAGGTCCGGCTGGTGGCCGTAGAAGCGGTGCCAGAAGTACTGCTGGCGCACCGGGTCCCAGGTCCAGTTCGAACTCTCGGTGTCGACGAAGATGATCCGTGCCTCGGAGTACGGCTCGTCGGAGTCGTTCCACACGTAGAAGTCGCCGTACGGGCCCTCGGGGTCGGACCGCGAGGCCTGGAACCACGGGTGCTGGTCCGAGGTGTGGTTCATGACGACGTCGATGATCACGCGGATGCCGCGCGCGTGCGCCTGATCGAGGAACTCCTGGAAGTCCTCGATGGTCCCGATGTCCTCGGCGACGGCGGTGTAGTCCGCGACGTCGTAGCCGCCGTCCTTGAGCGGAGACGGGAAGAACGGTGGCAGCCACAGGCAGTCGACGCCCAGCCACTCGAGGTAGTCGAGCTTCTCGGTGAGGCCCTTGAGATCGCCCACTCCGTCGCCGGACGAGTCCCGGAACGAACGGATGAGCACCTCGTAGAACACCGCCGACTTGAACCAGTCGAGGTCGGTGCGGTCAAGGCCCTGCTCGGCGTGATCCATGCCCCTACCGTAAGCACTGCGTCGGCAGATGGCCAGGTAGCCCCGAGCGCGAGGGGGTCTTGCGCTAGCGATCCACCTCGACCACGCGGTGCTGGTAGGCCCAGACCACCGCCTGCAGTCGGGACCGCACGCCGATCTTGGGCAGCATGCGCGAGACGTGCGATTTCACCGTCGACACCTCGAGCACCAGCTCGCGAGCGATGTCCTCGTTCGACATGCCCTGCGCGAGCAGCAGCAGGATGTCGAGTTCACGGGGCGACAGCAGGTCCGAGCCGTCCGCCACCGTGACGGGCTGCGTCTGGCGGCGGCGCGCGAACTCGCGAATCACCGACCGGGTGAGAGAGCCGTCGAGCGTGCCGTTGCCCGCCGCGACCGACCGCGCCGCCGCCACGATGTCCTCCGGCTCCGAGTCCTTGAGCATGAAGCCCGATGCGCCCGCCTCCAGCGCCGCGAAGACGTAGTCGTCGATCGCGAAGGTGGTGAGGATGAGGACGGGGATCGGGTGCTCGGCGTCGGGAGAGCACAGCTCGCGCGTGACGCTGATGCCGTCACGGCCGGGCATGCGCACGTCCACGCAGGCGACGTCCGGCTGGAGGTCCTTGGCCATCGCGACGGCCTGGTCGCCGTCCGCGGCGGCTCCGACCACCTCGATGTCCGGCGCGGCGCCCAGCAGGGCGGTGAGGCCGGCGCGCACCAGGCCCTGGTCGTCGGCGATGAGCACGCGGATCATGGCTGCGCTCCATCCGGCGGGGTCGAGGTGGTGATCGGGTCACCGTCGTGGCCGGCCTCGCGTGGCACCCAGAGGAGCACCCGCCAGCCGCCATCGTCGGTGGGGCCGTAGGTGAGGCTCGACCGGGTGAGAGCGGCGCGCTCCTCCATGCCGCGCAGACCGAATCCGCCCTGGTGGTGTGCACCGGCCGGGACCGCCGCATCGGCCGTGCCTGGACCGTTGCTGACGAGGATCTCCAGGCTGTCAGCCGCGTGGTCGCTGTCGCCTGCGTGGTCGTCACCGGAGTCTCGAAGCTCGACCGTGCATCGGCCGCCTGGCGCATGGCGCGCCGCGTTGGCGAGCGCCTCCTGCACCGTCCGGTAGGCGGCGAACTGGCCCAGCGGGCCGATGCCCCGGGACAGGTCGCGCATGGAAGCCCCGTCGGGGATGGCGAGAGTCACGTCGAGCCCACGTGCCCTGGCGGCCGGGATCAGCGTCTCGAGCCCGGCGAGCGACTGCACGTCCACGGGGGCGCCGTCGACGGACGCACCGTCGACCGAGACACCATCGTCGCTGCGCAGCAGCGCGACGAGACCGCGCAGCTCGTCGAGGAGGCTGCGGGTCTGGGCACGAACATCTGCGAGCCCGGCCTTCGCCGTCGCGGGGTCCATGTCGATCTGCTGCGAGATGGCGGAGGACATCAGCGCGATGCCGGACAGGTGGTGGGCCGCGATGTCGTGCAGCTCGCGGGCGATCGCGGTGCGCTCGGCCGCCAGCGCCGCGTCCATTCGAGCCTCGAGCTCTCCGGCTCGAGCCAGGGCCTCGCGCTCGCGGGAGGTGGCCATCGCGTGACGCGCCGACGCCGCCGCCGCGATGGCGGTCGGGACGCCGACCACCACCACTGCCTGCCCCACGGCAGCGGCCACGGGGACCATCAGACCGTCATCCAGACGGAGATTGGAGATGACGCCAGCACCTGCGGTCAGCACGGTGGCGATGATCCACGGGGTCCACGATGCGGCCGATGCGCGCTTGCGGGTGGCGACATAGGCGGCGGCGATCACGGCGACCAGTGGGATGCCCGATGCCTCCCCGAGCGGGACGAGAGAGACGAGCAGCGCGAGCGCGGGCATGGCCACGAGGACGTGGCGCGGGGCGGTCGAGATCCACGCCAGCCGGGCGCCCTGCGCCAGGACTGCCGCGGCGACGACCCACCACTGCCAGTCGGAGGGGCCCGGCATCTCGACCGTGACGTCCGGGTCCACGCTGGAGATCGCAGGAAGGAGGGCCAGCATCGCGAGGGCGATCGCCGTGACGACGACGCTGAGGATGAGGTCGCCGCGCTCGGGCGCGCGGGGGGTCGACGGCATGGCCCGAGTTTCTCACGGCGCACCACGATCGCAGGTGGGTGCGGGCGGAGCCATCGGGTGCGCGGCCGTACAGCGCCTGACCTGGTCCCGGCGTGGGTCGCGACTCACGCCGTGGATCGGTCTGACCTGGGACGACTCAGTCGGCGTCCGCCTCGGCCTTGGTGGACTGCTCGGTTCCCGCGTCGTGCTCGGGTGGGCTGTACGTGGTGAACAGCTTGAGCATCCCCGTGCCCGTGTTGCGGAAGTTGTGGAACGTGCCCGATGGCACGATGCTCACGTCGCCATCGGCCACGTCGGCCTCGACCTCGCCGATCTTCGCGACGCCGGTGCCGGCCACGAAGTAGAGCAGCTGATCGTGGCCCTCGTGCACCTCGCCACCGATCTCCCCGCCCTCGGGAATCGCCATCAGTACCAGCTGCGCGTTGTCGCCTGTCCAGATCACGTGTCGGAACTGGTCGTTCTCGCGAGCGAGCGAGACCACCGGGATCGTGAGCTTCTGCACTTCGGACACGAGAGCACCTCCACGAGGAATCGCACGGACTCTCAGCGTAGGCCCGGTGCTGCGGATCAGCGAGGGGAACGAGCGGCACGTCACCGCGCGCGGCGGTCACGGCCCACGAGGCCCCCGCGGATTCGCGCCCATCGCTCATGTCTGGCGCGTGCATCGGCCGGGAGACGCCTGCGATCGGGCCGTCAGCGGCGCGCGTGTCATGAGCCGAAGCTGTCGAGGCTCTCGGCCACGGCCCATTCGGTGTCGGCCTGACGGGTGGCGAGAAGCGGGTCGCTGGCGTCGAGGAGGAAGTAGTCGCGGAGGGGCTCGTCGGGGCCACCGATCGGATCGTCCCACGTGGCGTCGACCACGAGCCAGCGGCCCTCGATGAGCACCTTGTTCCAGGCATGCAGCTCGCCGGTGAGGCCGAGCGAGTCCGTGCCGGTGACGGTCACCGCGTCAAGGCCGGCCTCCTCGGCCATCGCGACGAACGCCTGGGCGTATCCCGTGCAGACGGCCGTGCCGGCGACGAGGATCCCATGTGCTTCTTGAGACTGGGCGACGAGTGAGAAGTCGAGGTCCCGATCGATCGCGGTGAGCGCGGACTCGTCGTAGTCTGCGTAGGTGACGATGAAGTCGTGGATGCGCGCCGCCTTCTCAGCATCGGTGGTGGCGCGCAAGACGTCGGCCGAGGCGATGCCGCGTGCGACGGCCTCCCGTGTCTCGACCCGGCGCTGCGCCGACTGCTCCTCGGCATAGACGTACGTCGGTATGACGGTTGTTCGCGAGCCGAAGGTCTGCACTCGCCAGCCTCGGGTGAAGATGTAGGGGTTCTGCGTCCCGGCCTCCTGTGCCGCGTCGAGAATCTGCTCCGGGTCCATGTCCTGTGCCCATGACGAGACCTCGATGTGCTCCTCGTGCGCCAGCATCCCGCGCTCAAGATGGGTGACCAGTTCGGTGGATCCGAACACGGGATACTCCTCGCTCAGCACCGGCTGACGGCCGAGCGAGCTGACGGACCGTTCCGAAGGGCCGAGGTCGGGCAGGTGCTCGCCTACGGGACCGAACTGGAACGCCGCCACCAGGCCCACGGCCATGAGCGCGAGCAGCGGCAAGACGCGAGACCGGCGAACGCGCGCATGGGGGCCACGCGGATGAGGGTCGCGTGGATATGAGTGGCGCGGATGAGGGTCGACGGTGACGGGAGACGGCGTCGGAACCGGTGTCGCGACGGTCGGGACGCCTGTGTGCCGAACGTGATGCGTCCATCGCGACCCATCCCAGTAGCGATCGCATCCGGGGGTGTGCGGATCCGGGTACCAGCCCGCCCCAGGCAGCTCCTGGTCGGCTGCCGGTTCTGCAGCGCCGTCGGGGTAGAAGATCACCCGAGTCCCCCTCGTGCTCGCAGCGGAGTCCCGCCGACTGGGATCACGGTAGCGGAACGCCGCTCGCGATGGGGGAAGGCGCGATTGGGGGAGGGCGTGGGCGGACTCCCTGGCCCGGAGCAAGCCTGCTGTCAGCGGGCCAGGCGCCGCCCAGGACCTCGGCTTCCACGCGTCGGCCCTGCTTGCCGTACCGTGGAGCCGTTCGCTGACCGCCGGTGGTTTCCGTGGGCAGCCGTGTCGGGTGTAGCCGTGACACGCGCCGCTGCCGCACGACCCGCCCCGTGAGACTCATGAGGTGAGCATGCCCGCAGACCCCACCCCCGCATCAGCCGCAAGCACGCCGTCGAGCGGCGAGCCCACCGCGCCGTCGACCGGCAGCAAGCGCGAGCACTGGTCCGGCCAGACCGCATTCATTCTGGCGGCGATCGGCTCTGCGGTGGGGCTGGGCAACATCTGGCGATTCCCCGGCGAGGCCTACGACAACGGCGGGGGAGCCTTCATGATCCCCTACCTGGTGGCGCTCATCACGGCCGGAATCCCCATCCTGTTCCTCGAGAACGCCATCGGGCACCGCTTCCGCGGCTCGGCGCCGCTGGCGTTCCGGCGCATCTCCCGCCGTGCCGAAGGCGTGGGGTGGTGGCACGTCGCGATCTGCTTCGTGATCGGGCTGTATTACACGGTGATCATCGCGTGGGCGCTGAGCTACTTCTTCTTCAGCTTCGACCTCGCATGGGCGGGTGACCCGGCCGGCTTCTTCAACGACGAGTTCCTGCAGCTCGGCGAGGTGGGGGTGGGGCTGGACTTCGTGCCCGGCGTGCTGATCCCGCTGGCGGCCATCTGGGCCGTCGCGATCGTGGTGCTCGCGCTGGGCGTCGCGCACGGCGTCGAGAAGCTCAACGTCATCGGCATCCCTCTGCTGGTCGCCACGTTCGGCGTCCTGGTCGTGCGGGCCTTGATGCTGGACGGCGCCGCCCAAGGGGTCGAGGCGCTGTTCACCCCCGACTTCTCCGCGCTCACGAACCCCGACGTGTGGATCGCCGCCTACGGTCAGGTGTTCTTCTCCCTGTCCCTCGCGTACGGCGTGATGCTCACGTACGCCTCGTATCGGGAGCGGCGCTCGAACCTCACCGGCCCCGCGCTGGTGGTGGCGTTCGGCAACAGCTCGTTCTCGCTTCTCGCCGGATTGGGAGTCTTCGCGACCCTGGGCTTCCTGGCGGCCCGCGAGGGCGTCGCGGTGGCGGACCTCGAGGGGATCGCCGGGGTGCAACTGTCGTTCGTGACGTTCCCGGCAGTGATCGCACAGATGCCCGGCGGCCAATGGTTCGGCGCGCTGTTCTTCGCGTCGCTGGTGATCGCGGGGCTGACGTCGCTGATCTCGGTGCTGCAGTCCGTGAGTTCGGCGCTCCAGGACAAGTTCGGGTGGACGCCGCGCCGCGGGGCGCTGACCGTGGGACTCACCTCGGCGACGCTCTCGATGCTGCTGTTCGGCACCACCACCGCGCTGTACGTCCTCGACGTCGTGGACCAGTGGGCCAACCAGGTGGGCATCGTGGTGGGTGCCGTCGCGATGATCGCCGCGACACTGTGGTTCGGACGGCGCGGGCGCGAACTCGCGCGCCACCTCACCGTGCTGTCGAGCGTCAAGGTGGGCCGCGTGTGGCTGGTCGTCGTCAACGCGGTCGCCGTGCTGCTGCTGTATATGCTCGTCGACACGACGGTGCGTCTCGCCACCGAGGGATACGACGGCTATCCCGGCTGGTTCCTGGTGGTCTTCGGGTGGGGAGCGGTCGCCGTGCTGCTGGTCGCCGCTCTCGTGATGCCGCTCGTCCGGTGGAAGCGCGGAGACGACCACGAGTTCGTCGCCTGGCCCACTCGTGCCCAGCTGGGAGTCCCCGAGAGAGTCGGCGCCGCGACAGGCGCGCCGCCTGAGCGTGATCGCGCCAAGGACGGGGGAGAGTCATGAGCGCCGATGCGTGGGCACTGCTGGTCGTCTCCGCGACCGTGATCTGGGGCGGGCTCGTGACGTCGGTAGTGTGGTTGGGACGGCATCGCGGCAATCCGATGCCCGCCGACGACGAGGAGGCATCATGACGAACCAGGCGATGGACGCCGAGGTCGCGAGCTATGTCTCACGCGGTTACGGCGTCGAGTCCCGCACCCGTTCGCAGGTGGTGCTGGTGCGCACCCGCCGCATGGGGTGGTTCTGGAACTCGATCCTGGTGCTGCTCACGGGCGGTCTGTGGCTCATCTACGTGATCTACCGCCTGGCGAACCGCAAGGTGGATCGCGTGGTGCTCACGTCCGCGGGCCGCGGGGCGTTCAAGCGCTCCAAGGGCTGACCACCACCGGGCGCCCCCCTCGACGCGCCCGGTGGCGGACGACTCAGCCGCAGGTCACCTCGAAGTCGAGCTGACCGCCGTCAGGGTTGACGTCGGGCGCCGTGGTGCTCTCGTCGGGATCGAGCCGGACCGAGCCGGAGGCGCCGTCGGTGCTCGACGTGGCACCCTCGACGGGGCCGTACGGAGTCTCGTATCCCTCGCCCTCCCCGACGGTGGCGCCGCCCTCGCCGAAGAACAGCTCCACGGACGAGGGCTGCGAGTAGTCGGGCTCCTCGAGCGGATCGAATTCGATCTTCACCCCGAGCGTGGGCGCATCCGGCCCGTTGGCGACGATGGTGAACTGGCCGAACTGTGACTGGTCCTGGCACATCACGCTGTCGTACTCGTAGGTCTCGCCGTCCCACTGCGCCGTGCCCGAGGCCACGCCGCCGCTCGACTCCTCCGCAGCATCGGCGCCGGAGTCCTCGCTCGAGTCGTCGCGTGAGTCGTCGCCAGCGCCATCAGAAGCCTCGTCTGCCCCGGATGACTCCGCCGCGATAGGGGAGGCGTCGGCGTCATCCGCGGAGGCGTCGGCGTCAGAGTCGCTCGAGCACGCCGCCAAGAGGCCAGCGCACACGGCCACAGCCGCGACGGTGCGCAGTCGGCGCGAGAATCCCGGTGCCGAGGTCACCACGGGGACCGCGCCCCGTGCGTGGCCACGCCCGATCGCGCCGCTGTCGTCGACCGCCGTGCTCTCGTCCCTCGACTGATTCACCATGCCGCCCCTCCTCGATTCCCACGCTCGTACGAACGTGGGCGAGGCTACTCAGCGGGGGAGGCAGCGCTCAATGGGCACAAGTTTGCTACGCGCTCAGCGCGGCGCCCCTTGCGGCTGCTGCACCGGTCTGCTGACGCGCGCCACGGCACCTGGCCGCTACACGGGGTCACTGCGCCAGGCCGCTACACCTCGGAGGCGACGACCTGCCCGGCGTCCACGACCTCGCCCACGAGACGCTCGATGACGTCCTCGAGCATTGCCGCTCCCACCACGTCGCCGTCGTCGTCACGCACCAGCGCGATGTGGGTGCCTCGCGCCTGCATGGCGGTGAGCGCCTCCTCGAGCGACGCATCGGCGGGGATGAAGGACAAGGGCCTCACGGCGTCGTCGGGGATCGGCTTGGTGGCGTGGCCGCGCTCGACGTTCACGAAGTCCTTGAGGTGCAGGTAGCCCACGTATTCGCCGTCGTCGTCCACCAGCGGGAAGCGTGAGAAGCCGGTCTTCACGCACTCCTTCTGGGCGCGCTGCGGCGTGACGTCGACCGGCAGAGTCACGAGCTCGGAGCGCGGCGTCAGCACGTCGCGCACGGTCTCGAACGACAACGAGATCGAACCCGTCATGACGCGGTGCGACTCCTCGTCCAGCAGCCCCTCCTGACGGGACTGCGCCACGAAGGCGGCGACCTGGTCCGCGTTGAATGCCGACGCGACCTCCTCCGTCGGATCCACCTTGAGCATCCTCAGCACCATGTTGGACACCGCGTTCAGCGTCCAGATCAGCGGCTTGAGGATGGTCACGATGAGGTACAGCGGGGGGCCCAGCAGGATGGCGGACCGCTCCGGTCCCGCGATCGCGATGTTCTTGGGCACCATCTCGCCCAGGACCATGTGCAGCGAGACCACGATGGCGAGCGCGATCGTGAACGCGATGCCGTGCAGCCACGGTCCCGTCACGCCGATCGCGGCCAGGGGCTTCTCGAGCTGGTGCGCCACGGCCGGCTCGCCGATGGCACCGAGGCCCAGCGAGCACATGGTGATGCCCAGCTGAGCGCCGGCCATCATGAGCGACACCTTCTCCATGGCTCGCACCGTGATGCGAGCAGGGTAGGAGCCCTCGGCCGCGCGCGGCTCGATCTGCGTGCGCCGCGCCGAGATCAGCGCGAACTCGGCGCCGACGAAGAACGCGTTGCCTGCCAGCAGCGCGATGGCGATGAGAATCGCGACGTAGTCAGACATGGGTGCCCTCCGAGCTGGCTCCTGGGGTGGCACGCGCTCCGTCGGCATCGGCCTCGGGGTGCCCGTCGTCGTCGTGGCGATCCTCGCCGCGGCGGCCGCGCATGCTGTCGCGCAGGCCCTCGCGTCCACGCCCGCCGCCGTTGCCGTCCTCGTCGCCGTCCTCCGGGGGGAGGGCCTCGACGATCAGGCGGTCCACGCGGTGGCCGTCGAGACGGGTGACCGTCATGCGCACCACCACCTGAGTGGGAATGTCGTCCTCGTCGCGGTGGTCCTCGTCGCGCGCCTCGACCTCGATCTCGTCGCCTACGCGCGGGAACCGCTCGAGGTGCTCCGTGATGAGGCCGCCCAGCGTGTCGGACTCACGCGCATCGGGCATGTCGAGGTGCATGATGTCGCCCGCCTCGTCGGGCCGCAGCAGCCCGGACAGCGACCAGCGACGCTCGCCGATGCGGCGGAAACGCGACACCGGCCGGTCCTGCTCGTCCTCGATCTCGCCCACGATCTCTTCGACCAGGTCCTCGAGCGTGACGACGCCGTCGGTGCCGCCGTACTCGTCGACCACGAGCGCCACCTGCGAACCCTTGCGCAGGGCGTCGAGCACCGAGCTGAGGGGCATCGTGGACGGCACCGAGTCGACCGGCAGGCAGATGTCCCGCATGGTCGTCGACTTGCGCTGTCGCACCGGCACGGCGAGGCCGGCCTTGAAGTGGGCTACGCCGATGATGTCGTCGACGTTCTCGCCGATGACGGGGAAGCGCGCGTGTCCCGTCTTGGACGCGAGCTGCAGCAGGTCGACCACGGTGTCATCGGCGTCCAGGAACTGCACGCGCGTGCGCGGCGTCATGGCGTCCGATGCGGTGGTGTCCTTCATCTCGGAGGCGCGCGCGAGGCGGCGGGCCACGCGGGGCTCGAGCGTGCCCTGCGCCGCCGAGCGCTCCGCGAGCGACTCGAGCTCCTGCGCCGACCGTGCCGAGGCGAGCTCCTCACGCGGCTCGATGCCGAGGGCGCGCACGATGCGGTTGGCGCTGCCGTTCAGCACGCGGATCAGCGGTCCCATGAACCAGGTGAACCCACGGTTGGCGCCGGCGACCGCGCGGCCGATGCGCATCGGCTCGGCGATGGCCCAGTTCTTGGGCACGAGCTCGCCGAAGATCATCTGGGTCGAGGTCGCGATGATGAACGCGATGGTGAACGACACCGCGAGTGCCGACCCCTCGGGGACGCCCAGGGTCTCGATGGGCCCCCGCAGCAGCGTCGCGATGGACGGCTCCGCGATGAATCCCACGAGAAGGCTCGTCACGGTGATGCCCAGCTGGGCGCCGGAGAGCTCGGTCGAGAGCTTCTTCAGCGCCGCCTTGAGCGACGCAGCGTGCTTGTCGCCGGAGGCGGCAGCCTTATCGACCGCGGGACGGTCCACCGTGACGAAGGCGAACTCAGCGGCGACGAACAATGCGTTGAGACCGATCAGCACGATCACGAGCAGCAGGAGCAGCCACGCTTCGATCATGACACCGGGCCGATGCGGTCGTTCCCTGCGGGGGCGACGCTCGCCAGAGCGAGGCGCACAGCGCGGGAATGGTCGGGAGTAGGCGCCGGGCCGCGAGTGCTCGCCAGGGGCGACACTGCGAGCCGGCGCTCAGGACTATGGCCGTCGGGCATGCAGGGATTGTACGTGAAATGGTGCCGCCCGTGCGGCATCGGGGCGAGCGGGAGGGGGTCGCCAGTCAGGCGTGACCTAAGTCCTGTGCTGCTCCGCTGCGAGACGCTAGCGTCGAGAGGGAGTCGCAGTCCGAGGGAGCGCCGTGACCGCCAGGAGTGACCACGACAGCGTGGGTGAGCGCGAGACCGCGCCCCCACCCCACGCCGTCCCGGTATGCCCCGTGTCGCTCCGCATGAACGAGATGGCGGCGATGCTCAACGCCGAGCTCGCCGACCATCTTCTCTACGACGGCTTCGAGATCCAACGCTTCGACGACGCCGAGCACGGCACCGGCATGATGGCGTTCCTGAGCCGCCGCGCCGATCGCACGGTCGACTGCTACGTCGAGCCTGGTCTGCGTCTCGACCGCAGGATGTACGGCATCGGTGGTGGCCTGCGCTCGTGGAACGAGACGGTCTTCGATGCCGCCAGCCTCGATGTGGCCGAGGACGGGGTCGCGGTACACGTGGCGTTCACGGACGTCGACGGTCACCCGATCGACATCGCCATCGACGACCGCGACGGCACGCCGCGCCGACGCGGTGCGCTGCTCGCGCCGGTGGGCGCAGGCATCGACCGGCCGGTGTCGCTGATGCTGGTGTGGATGCCTCAGTTCGACCTCGTGCGCGACGTCCGCGATCGCGAGCCGATGATCCGCATCGATGGTGAAGTGGCCGCTGTGGGTCGGCTGCCGGGGGCCGGAGTGCACCATCGCCACCTCATCAAGTACGCCGCGGGGCTGCGCATCGTCGAGTTCAACCGCGACCTGGACGCCCCCGCGACGGCGGGTGGCCCCGGCTCCGTCGAGCTCACGCAGGACGGCCGGGCGGTGAGCGCCGTCTCCGCCACGTCCGGGGGCTCCGTCGCCCAGGTGGCCTTCACTCCGGCCTTCCCTGACCTGCGCCGTGTCGACGCCGGTGACGAACGCGCTGGTGAGTGGCGCATCGGCGTGGACGGGCGCACGCTCACCGGCGGAACATGGACGGTCGCCGGAGCCGCCGACCGCGCCGAGGTTCACCTGATCGTCACCCGCCGGTGGCGGCCGCGGGGGCTGCCATGGCTCATGCGCGTGGTCACCACCGTGATCCCGGTGTTCCGGCGATGGCCCACCAGCTACGCCTGGCGCGCGACCATGCCCTCCGTCGACGGGGCGATGCGCTCGCGGTGGGAGCGGACCCGCACGGAGGACGGCGCCCAGTATCGGCAGGCGACCGGCAGCTGAGACCGGAACGGCCGGTGTCTACAGGTCGCGCACCACGCGGGCGGGGTTGCCGGCCACGAGGGTGCCCGGTGGCACATCCTTGGTGACCACGGCGCCCGCCGCGACGACCGCGCCGCGGCCGATGGTCACGCCCGGACACACCACCACGGACCCGCCCAGCCAGACGTCAGGCTCGAGAGTGATCGGGAACGCGCGCTCCCACCCCTCGCGGCGCAGTTCCACGTCGAAGGCGTGGTTCACGGTGTAGAAGCGGGTCTCGGGTCCGATCAGCGCGTTGTCGCCGATGGTCACGATGCCGCTGCCGAGGATCATCAGGTTCGCGTTGATGAAGACGTTGGTGCCGAACCGCACGCGCTCCTTGTACTCGAGGTAGATCGGCGGACGGAAGTCGAGCCCCGGCCCGCACTCGCCCACGAGCTCCTCGAGCATGCGCGTCGCCGCCGCCGGGTCCTCGAAGTACAGGCCCCCGAGCTCGCGCAGCCGGGCGATCGTCGCGCGCTGCATGTCGGCCAGTTCGGGGCCGGCACGGTACCGGAACCACTCGTCGTGGGCGAGCTTCTCGTACTCGGTGCGCGCGGCATCCTCGACGGGGATCTCCGCCATCTTCGCTCGCATGTCGGCTCGGTCGGTCACGGTTCCTCCAGGTGGTCGATCCCCACAACCTAGGCCCACACCTGGCGCGTCGCCTGGGACCTCAGGCGGGCATCCAGCGTTTCGGTCCGTAGGCCCCGCGGCCGGCTCAGTCGGTACGCTCGAGACATGGCAGGCGAGAGCGACCTCGACACCCTCATCGCGACCATGCGTCCCGAGCTCGATCCCGTGACGTACGTATGGGCCTCCATGCAGGGGCTGGCGGCCGCCGGAGCGCTGATCGACGCCGTCGCGACGGTGCGTGAGGCCGAGGGCTGGAGCCTGGTGCTGCCCATCGACGCCGCGTCGCGTCACGGCCTCGACTTCAGCTTCCCGAGCGCGCGCCTCACGCTGACGGTCGAGTCCGCGCTGGAGGCGGTCGGCCTCACCGCGGCGGTCGCCCGAGCGCTCGCCGACGCCGGCATCGCCGCCAACGTCGTCGCCGGCTTCCATCACGATCACGTGTTCGTCCCGCGCGAGCGGGCAGCCGATGCGATGGCCGCGCTCGCGGCCCTGACAGCCGGTTCCTGGTCGTCCGACGTCACCGAGGGGGAGTGAATGCGACGGCGAGGCCAACGCTGGCCCCGGCCCGCGCATCGGCGCTGCTGCGAGTTCTCACCCTCGCCGACTGTGCCTGCCCGCCGCCCGGCGGCGAAGCCCGCTGTGCCCCTCGCGGGGCGAGCGAGGTGCGTCGTCTCGCGTTGAGCGCGATCAGCCGGGCCGCCGGTCGCGGATAGGCTAGTGGGTCGACGACAGGGATGAGCATGGACGACCACAAGCAGATTGGCGAGGCGGCGGAGCGCACGGGGCTGTCGCTGCGCACCATCCGCTACTACGAAGAGGTGGGCCTGATCACGCCCTCCGCCCGGTCGCACGGCGGGTTCCGGCTGTACACCGACTCGGACATCGCGCGCCTGATGCTCGTCAAGCGCATGAAGCCGCTGGGCTTCAGCCTGGACGAGATGCGCGACCTGCTGAGCGTGCTCGACGAGCTGGACCGCGCGGACCTCGAGCCGGCGGCGCGCGCCAGCGCGCACGAGCGACTCGGGATGTTCGAGGCCGCGGCCGACGAGCGGTGCGCGAGCCTGCGATCGCAGCTCGAGACCGCGGAGGAGTTCGCGCACAGCCTGCGGCGCGAGTCTCGCCAGCAGGCCCGCCACCACGAGAGCGCAGGTCAGGACCAGTGACCGCGCCCGTCCTCCACGCGGGAAGCGTGGCCCAGGAGTCGGAGCGCCGGCGCAGCATCGCGGTCATCTCGCACCCCGACGCCGGAAAGTCGACCCTGACCGAGGCCCTCGCGCTGCACGCCCACGCGATCGAATCGGCGGGCGCGGTCCACGGCAAGGGCGACCGCGCGGGCACGGTGTCGGACTGGATGGAGGTCGAGCAGAAGCGCGGCATCTCGATCACGTCCGCGGCGCTGCAGTTCGCGTACGGCGACCACATCGTGAACCTGGTCGACACTCCGGGACACGCCGACTTCTCCGAGGACACGTACCGGGTGCTGACGGCCGTCGATGCTGCCGTGATGCTCCTGGACGCGGCCAAGGGTCTGGAGCCGCAGACCCTGAAGCTCTTCGACGTGTGCCGGCGCCGCGGCGTTCCCGTCATCACCTTCGTGAACAAGTGGGACCGCCCCGGCCGCGAGGTCCTAGACCTGTGCGATGAGCTCGAGCAGCGCATCGGCCTTCGCCCTGCGCCCGTGACGTGGCCCATCGGCGTCGCTGGCCAGTTCGCCGGGCTGCTGGATCCGACGGACGGCACCGTGCGCACGTACCAGCGCGCACCCGGCGGCGCCGCCGTCGCCGTCGAGACGGTCCTCGACGCCGACGAGGCCGCCCGTGAGCTCGGCGACGAGTACGTGGCCGCCCACGAGGAGGCGCAGCTGCTCGAACCCGTGGACCGCGAGGCGTTCCGCCGCGGCGAGTCGACACCGCTGATGTTCGGCGCCGCGCTCAGCAACATCGGGGTCAAGCAGCTGCTCGACGTGGTGATCGACCTCGCTCCGTCGGCCCTGCCGCGTCCCGACGAGTCCGGTGAGGACCGGCCCGTCGACACGCCCTTCAGCGGCTTCGTGTTCAAGATGCAGGCCGGGATGGACAAGCAGCACCGCGACCACGTCGCGTTCATCCGCGTGTGCTCGGGGGTCTTCGAACGCGGCATGGTCGTCACGCACGCGCGCACCAAGCGACCGTTCGCCACCAAGTACGCGCTGTCCGTGTTCGGCCGTGAGCGCTCGACGGTCGAACGCGCCTACCCCGGAGACGTGGTCGGCCTGGTCAACGCCAGCTCCCTCGCGGTGGGGGACACCATCTACGACCCCTCCGGCAAGCACGTCTCGTACCCGCCGATGCCCGCGTTCGCTCCCGAGCACTTCGCGGTGGGCCGCGCCAAGGACCCCGGCCGCTCCAAGCAGTTCCGCAAGGGAATCGGCCAGCTGCAGCAGGAGGGAGTGGTCCAGGTGCTCATCTCGGAGGCGCGCGGAGACGCGAACCCCGTGCTCGCGGCCGTGGGGCCGCTCCAGTTCGAGGTCGCGGCGTTCCGCATGGAGCACGAGTTCTCCGCGCCGATGCACCTCGACACGATGGGATTCTCGCTCGCGCGCCAGGTCGCACCCGACGACCTCCCCGTCGTGGCGCGGTATCCCGGCATCGAGATCGTGCGGCGTGCCGACGGCGTGATCCTCGCGCTCCTGCGTGACATCTGGCACGCGCGGTCCTTTGAGCGCGCGCATCCCGACGTCCCCCTGACCTCGCTCGAAGCCAGCGACGACTGACGGGATGCGGAGCACCCCACCGCACTCGTCGGCCTCTCGGGTCCGCGCGCTCTCGTCGCAGGGCTTCTACGGCTGGCACATCGTCGTCTTCGCCTCGATCGCGCTCGCCGCGACCGGGCCGGGCCAGACGGTGGGCATCTCGCTGTTCATCGATCCGCTGATCGAGGACTTGGGAGTCTCACGTTCGGCGATCGCCACCGCGTATCTGATCGGGACCCTCGGGGGAGCGGTCGCGCTGCCCTTCATCGGCCGGGCGCTTGACCGCTACGGCGTGCGCCGCACCATGGCCGTGATCGGGCTCGCGTTCGGCGCACTGCTCATCGCACTGTCGTTCGTGAGTTCGATCGTGGGCCTGACCGCGGGCTTCGTGGGCGTGCGCATGGCGGGCCAAGGGGCGTTGGGGCTCACTGCCACCACGGCGGCCGCGTTGTGGTTCGAGCGTCGGCGCGGTCTCGCGACGGGCATCGTCTCCGCCGTCGGCGCCGTGGGCATCTCCATGACGCCGCTGCTGCTCGAGGGCCTGATCTCTCAGCACGGGTGGCGTACGGCGTGGCTCATCGAGGGCCTCGTGGTGTGGGCCGTCGTCATCCCGCTCGGGCTCGTCGCCATGCGCGATCGACCGGCGGCCCTGGGGCAGCGGCCCGATGGCGACGCCGCGCCACACCCCGATGCGCCGGTCATCCCGGAGCCGGGACTCACCCGCTCGCAGGTGCTGCGTCACCAGTACTTCTGGCTCGTCGCCGCGGCCGTCGCCGTCGCCGGGCTGCTGACCACGGCCGTCGCGTTCCACCAGATCAGCCTCCTGACCGCACGCGGGCTGACCGCGACGGAGGCGGCCGCGAACTTCATCCCCCAGACGGTCGCGGGCCTCGCGGCCACGCTCGTCACGGGGTACCTCATCGACCGGTTCGCGCCGCGGTGGATGACGGTCGGCTCGATGGTGTCGCTCGCGCTCGCACTCGTGTGGGGAGCGCAGGTGGGCCCGGGGGTGTCCGCGATCATCTTCGGCATCCTGCTCGGCACGGCGAGCAACATGATCCGCGCGGTCGAGGCGGCGACCCTGCCGCGCTACTTCGGCACGCGTCACATCGGCGCGATCCGTGGGCTCGTGGCGTCCATCAGCGTGGGCGGGACCGCACTGGGGCCGCTCCTCTTCGCGGCGGTGTTCGACCGCATCGGCTCGTACTCGCCGGTGCTCGTGGCGAGCTCCGCGATTCCGCTCGTGATCGCGGTGTGGGCGCTCGTCGCCCCCGAGCCTGCGCCGATGCGGGGCGAGCCTGGGCGGGCACCCGAGCCCGATGCGGATGACGACGAGGCGGTCGCTGGCCCCTCAGGGGCAAGTCTCCCGTCACGTTAGGGTAGGGTGGTGCGCGGCCAGGCGGCCGCCACGTGCAAGCCCCCGGTCCTGCATCGATAGCCGTCGCTCGGCATCGCGAATCGTGGCGCAGCGTTGCGCACTCCAGTCCAGTCCCCACCAGGGTCCGCGTCGTCATGGCGATGTCCCTCGGGCGTGCGCGCCCGCAACACACGAAGGAATGACGCGTGTCCGATAACGCCCGCCCATACCTGTCCGATCCCGCTCCTACGCCGCAGCCCGTGAAGGGCGCGCCCGAGGCCGACGAGTCCTTCTCCGTGATGCAGGCACTCAAGTCGCCGCGCCGCCTCCGCACCGAGGTCTTCGCGGGACTGGTCGTCGCGCTCGCGCTCATCCCCGAGGCGATCGCGTTCTCGATCATCGCCGGCGTCGACCCGCGCGTGGGCCTGTTCGCCTCGTTCACCATGGCCGTCACCATCGCCTTCGTGGGCGGCCGGCCCGCGATGATCTCGGCGGCCACGGGTGCGGTCGCGCTAGTGATCGCGCCGGTGGTGCGCGAGTACGGCATGGACTACTTCATCGCCACCGTCATCCTGGCGGGCGTGCTCCAGGTGGTGCTGAGCCTGCTCGGCGTCGCCAAGATGATGCGGTTCATCCCGCGCTCCGTCATGGTGGGCTTCGTCAACGCCCTGGCGATCCTGATCTTCATGTCGCAGATCCCGCACCTCACCGACGTGCCGTGGGCCGTGTACCCCATGGTCGCCGTCGGCATCGTGATCATGGTGCTGATGCCGCGCTGGACCACGGTCGTCCCCGCGCCCCTCGTGGCCATCGTCTTCCTCACCGCCGCCGCCATCATCGCCGTCATCAACGTCCCGACCGTGGGCGACGAGGGCGAGCTGCCCGACTCGCTGCCCACGCTGTTCATCCCGGACGTCCCGCTCAACCTCGAGACGCTGCAGATCATCGCGCCCTACGCGCTCGCGATGGCGCTGGTGGGCATCATCGAGTCCCTGCTGACCGCCAAACTCGTGGACGACGTCACCGACACCCACTCGAACAAGACGCGCGAGACGTGGGGCCAGGGCACCGCGAACATCGTCACCGGCTTCTTCGGCGGCATGGGAGGCTGCGCGATGATCGGTCAGACCATGATCAACGTGAAGGCCTCCGGCGCCCGCACCCGCATCTCGACCTTCCTGGCCGGAGTGTTCCTGCTGATCCTGGTGGTGGGCCTGGGCGACACCGTCGCGACCATCCCCATGGCAGCGCTCGTGGCCGTGATGATCATGGTGGCCGTCGGCACCTTCGACTGGCACTCGGTCCACCCGGGCACGCTGAAGATGATGCCCAAGTCGGAGACCGCGGTGATGCTCGTCACCGTGATCATCACGGTGTGGACCCACAACCTCGCGATCGGCGTGGGCGTGGGCGTGCTCACCGCGATGGTGCTGTTCGCCCGCCGGATCGCGCACCTCACCACGGTGACCCGTCTGGACGCGACGGACGAGGACGACCAGCGCGTCTACGCCGTCGAGGGGGAGCTGTTCTTCGCCTCCTCCAACGACCTGATCTACCAGTTCGAGTACTCGGGGGACCCGCACAACATCGTGATCGACATCTCCGGCGCACACGTCTGGGATGCCTCGACCGTGGCCGCTCTCGACGCCGTGCGTCACAAGTACGCCAAGAAGGGCAAGTCCGTCACCATTGTGGGCGCGAACGAGGACACCCAGACCCGCCTCGATCGGCTCGCGGGCAACCTGGGCGGCGGCCACTAGGCGACGCGCCTGGGCTGGGGTCAGCCGAACTCGCGGTAGAGGTAGAAGGCGCGGTCGCCCGTCTCCGGGTCGCGGTGGACGAACGCGTGACGCTCATAGAAGCGCAGCGCGCCATCGTCGGGCTCGTCCACCCCGATCTCGACCATGGCGATGCCGCGGCGCGACACCTCCTCGAGCAGCAGGCCCATCAGCGCGGAGCCGATGCCGCGGCCACGGAGTTCGGGAACGACGTAGAAGTCCTCGAGGTAGGCGACCGGACCCGCGGTGAGCGCCGAGTCCCTCATCGCGAGCGTCACGAATCCCGCCGCGGGGTCGCCCGCGAGGAGCGCCCAGAAGCGATCGCCCGCGAGCACCCTCCGGAGCCGCGCCTCGAGCACCTCGACGGCGTCGATCGGGGCCTCGAACTCGGTGTTGAAGTCCCACAGCAGCCGCGCGAGCACTGCCGCGTCGTCGACCGACGCGACCCGCGTCGCTGCCGCCGCCTCGAGCGGTCTCTGGGCGCGCGCATCGGCCATCCCTCGAGGCTGCGACCGCGCGTGGGCGTGCGCACGGCGAGAGCGCCCGGCTAGAGATAGGTGGGCGTGAGCGCCTCGTAGTCTTCCACGGTGCCGTCGGCGAGACAGGTCTCGATGATGCGCCGGCCCAGGTCGGACAGGTCCGGCGTCACGAACTGCGCGAGCTCGGACTTGAAGAAGCCCGTGAGGATGCGGCAGCCCTCGTCGTACGCCTCGACGCCCACCTGCGACTGCATCTCGGGCCGCAGCAGCGTGCGCCGGACCGGTTGCCCGTCCAGGGTGATCTCGTGCGGGGTGTAGCCGAACAGTGCGCACCGCGCGGGCTCGAGCTGCTCGGCGCGCATGCGGCCCCCGCCCTTGCGCGCGAGCCACTCCCGGGTGAGCCACTCGGCGGAGAAGCCCACGTGATAGGCGCCGATGTGCTGGTTCGGGGTGAGCACGTAGCGGGTGTGGTCGTACGTGACGAGCTGCTCGAGGAGCAGGTTCGCGGCCGCGACCTTGGTGCCGGTCGAGAACGGCCAGTATGAGCCCACGCCTTCCGAGACCATGCCGCCGTGCTCAAGGGTCGAGAGCGCATCGGCCGCCTCGCCGATCGAGGGGTTCTTGTCGCCGCGCGGCGCCACCAGTCGCCACAGCCAGGCGATGGCAGGCGGCACGAAGTGCGCCAGCCCCATGATTCCGTAGCTGGGATGGTCGCGAGTGCACGCGGGCATGCGCACGCCGAACGTCCGCACGTCCACGGGCTGGGGCTCGTTGACGATGTCTTCGATCATGCGCCGCGGGATCACCACGCGGGGGTTGGGGCAGGGCTCTCCGGTCGAGTCGAGCGTGTGCTCCCACGGCAGCACCGTGGCATCGGCGACGCCCTGGATGTTGAAGAACACCAGCGGCGTGTCCGGGTGGATCACGGCGCGCTCGAGGTGCGGGTCCTCGCCGTAGGTGCGCAGGTTGTCGACGCGCACGAACCAGCCGTCCTCCGCGTCCGCGACCACCATGCGTCCGCTGCCGTCCTGGACCGCGGGGTGGCACAGGGTCATGTCGTCGGTCACGGGGGACAGGTCCGACGTCTCGGACAGCGTGATGTAGTACGGCTCCTCGGTGACGACGTTGGCCCCCAGCAGGATGCGACCGTCGTCCTCGCGCCGCAGCTCCTGGCACATCTCCGACTTGCCGCCGCCGGAGGCGCCCTCGTGCATCACCACGGTCTCGTTGTCGTACGGCGTGGTGACGCGCACCGACGAGGCGTGCGCCGTGATCCACCCCTCGGCCTCGCCGATGTCGAGCAGCACGGAGAAGACGCCCTTCTTGGCGCTCGGCCCGGGGTACAGGTTGTACGCGAAGATCTCGTGCAGCGTCTCGGAGCGGTCGTGGACCACCACCTGGCGGCCCTCGAAATGACTGTGGCGGAATGGGGGAGCGACGTACAGGATCGAGCGCGGGTCGAACGGCCCGAGCTCGTCGAGCGTCACCCAGCCCTGCAGGTCCACGAGGGCGAGCGCGAAGAACGCGGCGTTGACCGGCACGATCGCGAGCGACGGCGATCCGTGGATGGGCCCTCCGGCCTTGAACGGCACCACCACCAGGTCCTGGCGCGCCATCCACGCGAGGGTGTCCGCGCGCGTGTCGCCGAAGCCGTGGCCGAATCTGTCGGCGAAGCGCGTCTTGTCGGTGGGGCGCGAGTCCGCGATGACCATGCACTGCGGGTCGCGCCGGCGCATGTAGTCCTCGGGGTAGTTGACCGCAAGGCCGTTGCGGCAGCGCGTCACAGTCGCCTCGGTGATCGACTCGCCGTCGACGTCGTAGTCGACGGAGAACTCGGGGCCGCCGTCGGGGCCGAGCGCGATCGCATACAGCTCGGCCCGCGTGGCCGGGACGGTCACGGAGGGAGCGGTCGCGAGCATGCGCCTGACGTCAGGGGCGAGGGCGACATCGCTCAGGGCGGCTGCGGTGCGGGCAGTGGTCATGATGGCTCCTCGCGAGGGTGGGTCGTGCAGCGGCGCGGTGTCACGGTCTCTGCGGTGAGGGTGTGGTCAGTCACGGTCCGGAGCGCGGGGTCGCCCTGCATCGAGTATGGCGTTCGTCAAGAACGGGTCAAGGGACCTACGTCCCAGTGCACATGGTGGAGGGCCGATGCGGGGGAGGCCAGGGGGCGTCTGCGCCACTGAGGGCCCCCGGCCGATGCTGGGGCGAGGTCATGGCGACTGCCTCTTCCCTCCGCGAGGCTGGCGGCCCTATGCTCACGCCAGGCCGTGCTGCCCCATCACCGCATCGGCGACGACACGCCTGCAAGGAGGCGACATGTCCGGCACCACGGGCCACGGCATTCAGGGCGACGCGCCCACCGGTTCCGCGCGCCGGGGCGCGAGAGCGTGGCTCCTGACGGCGACGCTCGTGACGGGGGTGCTGGCGCTGGTCGCCCTGTGGCTGGTGCTGCGAGCGACCCTCGACGATGGGCCGCCGGAGGCGGAGCCCGGAGCTCAGTCCATGCCCGTGGTCGCGCCGGCCGAAGGCTCGGGGCTCACCGGTCCCGTCCAGACCGTGTGCGCTGAACCCATGACGTGGGCCGCGACGGACGTGCGTCCTGCGTTCGTGGCAGCCGTGACCGCCAGCGGCCAGGCCGAGGTGTGCATCGACGTGTATCGCCTCCCGGACGAGGATCCGGCGAAGGACTACTACCGCGCCGTCGCGAGCGGCGCGTGGACCACGCAATCCCGCGCGACGCAGTGGCCGTGGCAGGCGCGCGGCGAGCCTGCCGGTGAGGTCTGGGTCGAGCTGTCGTGGAGTCCCGCATCCTTGGACAACTCCTGGCAGACCGAGTGGGTGTCGCTGGGGGAGTGCAGTGCCGATGGGGCCGGCGAGACCCGCCACCTGCCCGGTCTGGTGCCGCCGGGCGCAGAAGGAATCTGCGCACGCGACGCCGCCGTCATCGGCCAGCCCGAGGCCGACCTGAGCCACGTGACCTGGAGCGTCATCGCTCCGCAGGCACACGATGCGACGGCGATGATGCTCGACGTCGCAGTGCCCGAGGGCGAGGTGCCGGCGTTCTCGCTCGCCGTGCGTCAGGCCGACATCGAGGGCTGACCCCGCCGCGGCCCGGCCCTTGGCGAGCACAGCGCTGGAGCGACGCGCGCGCCGTGGTGTTTGACGGCGGATCGAACGCGTGTTCGAATGGTCGCATGCGATGGGAGGGTCAGGCGGTCACGGCGGAGAGCGCCGATGCGCTGCCCGGCCTGGCGCGCATGGGCAACCTCGTGCGCTCCGTGCGCACCCCCGAGTTCGAGGGAATCGTGTTCCATGAGGTGCTCGCCAAGAGCGCCCTCAACAAGGTGGGGCAGTCCAGCGCCGTCCCGTTCACATGGACCATCAACCCGTATCGCGGGTGCTCCCATGCGTGTGTCTACTGCTTCGCGCGGCCCAGCCACAAGTACCTGGATCTCGACGAGGGCAAGGACTTCGACAGCCAGCTGATCGTCAAGATCAACATCGTCGAAGCCCTGAAGAAGGACCTTGCCAAGAAGTCCTGGACCCGCGAGCATGTGGCGCTCGGCACCAACACGGATCCGTACCAGCGGGCCGAGGGCCGGTATCAGCTCATGCCGGGGATCATCGACGCTCTCGCCCAGTCAGGCACGCCACTATCGATCCTCACCAAGGGCTCCCTGCTGCGCCGGGACCTGCCGCGCCTCGCCGCGGCAGCCACGCAGGTGCCCGTCGACCTGGCGCTGTCGATCGCGATCGCCGACGACGAGCTGCAGCAGTCCATGGAACCGGGCACCCCCACCACCCAGGCACGGCTCGCGACGGTCACGGCCGCGGCGGAGGCGGGCTTCGACGTCGCCGTCTTCATGATGCCGATCCTGCCGTTCCTGACCGACTCCGAGGAGCACCTCGACAATGCGCTCGCGCGCATCAAGGCCGCGGGCGCCACCTCTGTCACGTACACCGCTCTGCACCTGCGCCCCGGCGTGAAGGAGTGGTACGCACGATGGCTGAACACGCATCGGCCGGATCTCACCCCGCGCTACCGGGAGCTGTACGGCGAAGGCGCGTACGCCCCCAAGGAGTACCGCCGCTGGCTCGCCGCCCGCCTCAAGCCGCTGATCGAGGCCCACGGACTGGAGCGAGCGCCGGAGGACCCGAACACCGGGTCCATGGGCTCGACCTCCGCGGGTAACGAGCCGGCGCGGCGCGTCGATGCCCGCGACGACCAGGGAGAGTGGCGGCGCACCGCGAACTCTCCCCGTGGGGACGCGAAGGGCGCGCACGCCAACCTCGCTGAACTGCAGCCGGAGCCCACGCTGTTCTGACACGCGGCGTCGGTGCGGTTCTCGCTGGAGAAACGGTGAACCCCATCGCAGTTCGGGGCTTCGCGCGTTGCCTACGATGGGCGGGTGGAACTCCTGGTCGTCGGCGTCATCGCGCTCGTCGCGATCGCCTTCGCCACGGTCCTGAGCCCCCGGCTCGGCATCGCCTCACCGTTGGTGCTGGTGGCGCTGGGCGTGGGGGCGAGCCTGGTGCCTTTCGGCCCAGACCTCTCGATCGATCCGCAGTTCATTCTGGCCGGTGTGCTCCCGCCGCTCCTGTACGCAGCCGGGGTGGCCGTTCCCGCCACGGACTTCAGGCGCGACTTCCGCTCGATCGGCGCACTGTCCGTCGCGCTCACGATTGTGACCACCGTGCTCATGGGTGCGGTCTTCTACTGGATGTTCCCGGCGCTGTCGTGGCCGTGGGCCTTCGCGCTCGGCGCGATCGTCAGCCCCACCGACGCGGTCGCGACGGCGATCGTCAAGCGCCAGGGAGTCTCGCCGCGCCTGGTGGCGCTGCTCGAGGGAGAGAGCCTGTTCAACGACGCCGCGGCGCTCGTGCTGCTCCGGGCCGCCATCGCCGCCACCGCATCGGCCGTGAGCCTCTGGACCGTCGCGGCCGAGTTCGTGGTGTCGATGGTCCTCGCGGTCATCATCGGGTGGATCGTGGGCCGCATCAGCCTGTGGGTGCGCTCCCGGATGACCGACGTGGCCGCCGCCACCGCGTTCTCCTTCGCGGTGCCCTTCATCGCCTCGCTGCCGACGGATGCGCTCGGCGCGTCCGGCCTGGTGGCCGCCGTGGTCGCGGGCCTGGTGAGCGGCAACGGCGCCGCCCGTCGGCTCTCGCCTCAGGTGCGCCGCTCCCACCAGCAGAACTGGCACACCGCCGAGCTCGTGCTCGAGGGGGCGATCTACCTCATCCTCGGCCTCGAGCTGCTCCAGACCATCGAGGACGTGAGCCAGGACGACCTCGGGGTGCTCTTCGCCTTCGAGGCCGCAGCGATGGTGCTGGTCGCCGTGCTGCTGACGCGGGCCGCATTCGTCGCGCCCCTGCTCGTCATCCAGCGTCACGCGGCCCAGCGGTCACAGCAGGTGAGACCGCGGCTGCGCAAGGCCGTCAACAGGTCGGGCACCGCCACAGGTGTCGCCCGCACGGCGCGTCGCCTGGTGCGGAGAGGGCACCCGGACGCCACGCGCCGCACGCGCGTGGAGGCGGTCAAGCGCAGGCTCGCACGCATGAACGCCGACCACGGCTACCTGCTGCGTTCCAAGCTCGGCCCTCGTGAGGGCGGCGTGATGGTGTGGGCGGGCATGCGTGGCGTCGTGACCGTCGCCGCGGCCCAGACGCTCCCGAGCGACACTCCCGGCCGGTCACTGCTGGTGCTCATCGCCTACCTGGTCGCGATCGGCTCGCTCGCAATTCAGGGCGGCACGATGTCATGGGCTCTCACGCTGCTGAAGCCGGCGCGCGCGGCCACCCCCGAGGAGCTCGCGGTCGAATCCGCGGGACTCACCGAGGTGCTCGACGCCGCCGTCGAGGACGAGCGCGAGCACCTGCGCGCCGTACGCCAGAAGTCGAAGGGCCGTCGCGCCGCGGAGGCGGACGACCGTGCGGATCCTCGCACCCTCAGTCCCACCGACGACCACGGATTCCCCGTGTCCTCCGAGGCGTCCGCCGCGGACGAGGACCGCGACCACCGCATCGCGCTCATCAAGGCCGAACGCGAAGCGCTGCTGGACGTGCGCGCGCTCGGCGCCTTCAGCTCCGCGTCGCTCGCCGCCGCGCTGGCGCAGCTGGACGCCGAGCAGATTCGGCTGGAGCTGTGACCGTCGCGCGCGCGGGCTCGAGATCACGTGGCCGTGCGACGGTGCGGGTGGTGGCCGCGCTCGGCGGCATCGCGCTGGCATCGACTTCCCTCGCGGCGTGCACGACGGCCGATGCGCCCACCCCGCCCCGCGTCACGGTCACCGCTGATGAGTCGCCGACCGCGACGCCTTCGGGGGTGCCCGGCGCGACGCCTGTGCCTGACCCGACCGGCGCATCGGCCGAGTTTCCCGGGGCGGTGGACGCCGAGATCGTGGCGCACGCCGACCGCAACTACCTGGTGGTGACGCTGCCTCTCGACGAGTGGGACGTGCGCGTCGACTGGGAGCCCGGCGGCACCATGCTGGCAGACGTGATCGCGGCGGACCCGACGATCGCGGCGGCCACCAACGCGGGCATCTTCACGCCCGAGGTGGTGCCCGGTGGGCTGCTGGTGAGCGACGGCGAGGAGCTGGTGGGATTGAATCTCGCGGACGGCGCCGGCAACTTCCACCTGATGCCGAACGGCGTGTTCGCCGTGCATGAGGACGGCACCGCCTCGGTGGTGGACAGCACGGAGTATTCGGGAGATGGCGTGGCCCATGCGACCCAGTCGGGGCCCGCGCTCGTGCTCGGCGGAGAGGTGCACCCCGAGTTCCGTGAGGGATCGGACAACCTGGCCCTGCGCTCCGGCGTGGGGGTCAGTCCGGACGGGACCACGGTGACGCTCGCGATGTCGTGGGGCGTGACGAATCTGTGGGACTTCGCCACGCTGTTTCGCGACGAGCTCGGCGTGGATGACGCCCTGTACCTGGACGGTCAGATCTCCGACGTGTGGGTGACGGGCATGGGGGCCCCGGGAGCGCTGTCCGGACCGTATGCCGGGATCATCACGGCACGTCCCGCGGGGTGAGTCGGACGCCCGGGTCTGCGGCCGGGCCCGATTCGGGCGACACTAGAGGGCATGACCGAGCTCTCCGTCCTTCGTGATGACATCACCACGCTCGCCGTGGATGCGATCGTGAATGCCGCCAACGAGACCCTGCTGGGTGGGGGCGGCGTCGACGGAGCGATCCATCGGGTGGCCGGCCGAGGGCTGCACGACGAATGCCGTGAGCTCGGCGGGTGTGAGCCCGGCGAGGCGAAGATGACGGGCGGGTACAAGCTGCCCGCCACCCACGTGATCCACACCGTGGGGCCGTTCTGGCGGGGCGGCGGTCACGGTGAGGAGGAGGTGCTCGCCGCGTGCTACCGCAACTCGATCGCATTGGCTGCAGGCCACGGACTGTCGATCATCGCGTTCCCGTGCATCGCGACCGGGACGTACGGGTTCCCGCAGGACCGCGCGGCCGACGTCGCCATCGCGACGGTGCGGGAGGCGGTGCAGGAGCACCCTTCGATCGAGGCCGTGATCTTCTGCACGTACTCCGACTACGAGTACGAGCTGTACATGGACCGCCTGAGCTCCTGACTCGCTGATAGCGTCTCGCCCATGCATGTGGCGCGCGTCCTCCTCCTGTTCGTCGCCGCCGCGCTCGCGGAGATCGGCGGCGCCTGGCTCGTGTGGCAGGGGCTGCGCGAGCACCGCGGTGCGCTGTTCGTGGGGCTTGGCGTCGTGTCGCTGGCGCTGTACGGCGTGATCGCCACCTTCCAACCCGACCCGCACTTCGGGCGGATCCTCGCGGCCTACGGCGGCATCTTCGTCGCCGGGTCGCTCGCCTGGGGCATCGTGGTCGACCGCTTCAGGCCCGACGCGTGGGACTGGACCGGAGCGACGCTGTGCCTGATCGGGGCAGGCGTGATGATGCTCGCTCCCCGCTGACCTGCGACAGCGCAGCCTTCGGCACCGCATCCTCCTGCACGCGCACCCGAATCTGACGTGACTGGTCCGATGATGGGTCTGCGGGCAGAAGTTCGGTGTACCGAAATCTCGATGCTAAGTTGAGAAGCATGCCTCTCACCCCCTCCGCCTCGCCTCACGTGGAGGCCTCGGAACGCGCACCGGTGCGCCGCCCTGAGCGGCGCCTGTGGATGCTGCTCGGACCCGCGTTCGTCGCGGCCGTCGCCTACGTCGATCCCGGCAACGTCGCGGCCAACCTCACGGCGGGCGCGGAGTATGGCTATCTCCTGGTGTGGGTGCTCGTGGTCTCGAACGCGATGGCCGTGCTGATCCAGTACCTCAGCGCCAAGCTGGGTCTCGTGACCGGCCGGTCCCTTCCCGAGCTGATGGGCGCACGGCTGGGTCGCGGCACCCGGCTGTCCTACTGGGGGCAGGCCGAGGTGGTGGCCGCCGCCACCGACCTGGCCGAGGTCATCGGCGGGGCGATCGCCCTGAATCTGCTCTTCGGGCTCCCGCTCGTGTGGGGCGGCCTCATCACCGGCGCCGTGTCGATGGCGCTGCTCGCCGTCCACTCCCGGAAGGGCCAGCGACCGTTCGAGTTCGTCATCATGGGCTTCCTGGCCATCATCGCGGTGGGCTTCCTCGCGGGACTGTTCGTGTCGCCCGTGGACTGGGCGCAGACCGCGGGCGGTCTGGTGCCGCGCTTCGCGGACTCCGGCACGGTCCTGCTCGCCGCCTCGATGCTCGGTGCGACCGTGATGCCGCACGCGATCTACCTGCACTCGGCGCTGGCGCGGGATCGCCACCTGCCCGGTCAGGCGGGCGCGGACGTCGCCGCCGTCAGGGTCGAGCCCCGCGACGTCACGGCGGCGGTCGAGCGCACCGCTGTGCCGGAGGCGAGCGTCCCGAGCCGCCTTGCGGGCGAGACCGATGCCACCGCGATCGCCGCGCCCGACTCATCGGCGGCGACGGAGTCTGATCGATCAGACACGACGACCCAGACGGGCCCTGGCGGGGGAGCCACGACCGCGCGCCTGCCCGTGCTGCTGCGCGCGACCAAGGTCGACGTGCTGTGGTCCCTGGTGATCGCAGGCTCGGTGAACATCGCGATGCTGCTGCTCGCCGCCGCCTCATTGCGGGGAGTCGGCGGCACCGACACCATCGCCGGCGCTCATGCCGCGATCGAGGCGAACCTCGGCCCGATCATCGGGGTGGTGTTCGCGGTGGGTCTGCTCGCGTCCGGACTGGCCGCGACGTCCGTGGGCGCCTATGCGGGCGCCGTGATCATGGGCGGCCTCCTGCACCGGCGCATCCCGCTGCTGACGCGCCGGCTCGTCACCCTCATTCCCGCCCTGGTGGTGATCGCCCTGGGGGCCGATCCCACGTGGGCGCTGGTGCTGAGTCAGGTCGTGCTGAGCCTCGGCATCCCGTTCGCGCTGATCCCGCTGGTCCGGCTCACCAACGATCGCGCGGTGATGGGCGAGCACGTGTCCGGTCTTCCGCTGCGCATGACGGGGTGGGCCGTGGTCGCGGCGATCGTCGCGCTGAACGTCGCGCTCATCGTCATCACTGCCACCGGAGGGTGACCGGTCGCACCGGGCGCCGCGACGAGGTACGGTCTATTCCATGAATTCATGGAATAGGGAGGAGCGGGTGCGAGCCGCCACCGCCGACTCCCTCGACGCCGTCGCGCGCGTCGGCAAGTGCCTCGCCCACGGCACCCGGGTCACGATGCTCGATCGACTGGCCCAGGCCGATCGGAGCGTGGGCGAGCTCGCCGACCTCGCGGGCGTCAAGCTGACCACCGCATCGGCCCACCTCCAGATCCTCAAGGACGCCGGTCTGGTCGAGACCAGGCGCGACGGCACGACCGTCGTCTACGCTCTCGCCGGCGATCATGTGACCGCGCTGCTGCTGCGGCTCTACGACGTGGTCGCACCGTTGACCGAGCCGGGCGCGCAGTCCCCGGCCGAGACCGGCCGCGAAGTGGTGCTCGACGTGCGTCCACCGCAGGAGTTCGCTCACGATCACTACGACGGTGCGGTCAACGTTCCCCTCGATGAGCTCGAGACGCGGGTGCGCGAGCTGCCCGAGGACGTGCCGTACGTCGTGTACTGCCGCGGCAGGTTCTGCTCGCTCTCGCACGATGCCGTCGAGATCCTGCGCGCGCACGGGCGCACGGCCCGCGTCACCGACGTGGGCGTCCTGGAGTGGCGCGCGCTCGACCGGGTGTCGGCCTCGTGACGGCCCCGTCAGAGGCGGCGCCCACGGGAGGCCCCACCGAGCGCGAGATCGCCCAGCGCGCCGTGCTGCGCACGCTGATCATCGCTCAGGTGCTGTCCGGCGCTGGACTGGCGGCAGGCGTCACCGTGGGAGCGCTGCTGGCGGCCGAGATGCTCGAGTCGACGTCCGCCGCGGGGGTGCCGGCGCTGCTCTTTGCCCTCGGCGCGGGCGGGTCCGCCGTGGCGATCGGCGCGATGTCTCAGCGGCGCGGACGCCGTGTGGGGCTCGCGTGGGGCTATGCGGCGGGCGCCCTCGGCGCGGTCGGCGTGGTGATGGCCGCCGCCATCGACTCGGTGCCCGTGCTGTTCGCGTCCCTCCTCGTCTATGGAGCGGGATCCGCCGCCAACCTTCAGGCGCGCTACGCAGGCGCCGACCTCGCTCCGCCCTCCCGGCGCGCCCGCGCATCGGCCGTGGTCCTGGTCGCGACGACCGTGGGCGCCGTCCTGGGGCCGCAACTCGCGGAGGCCTCGGGCTCGCTCGTCGAGCCCTGGGGACTGAGCGCACTGACGGGCCCCTTCGCGGTCGCGGCGCTCGCCTACGGCGTGGGCGCGGCCGTCCTCGCGCTGTGGCTCCGCCCTGACCCGCTGCTGCTCGCGCTCCGCCTCGGCGCACGGCCGGCCGATGCGCCGCCCGTCGATGCAGACGAGGACGGCGACCTGGGCGAACCCCGGTGGCGGCCGCGCGTGGTGGGCGCGATCGCTGCCATGGTGGGCACGCAGGCAGTGATGGTGGGCGTCATGACGATGACGCCGGTCCACATGACGGCGCACGGCCACACGCTCTCGGCGGCCGCCACCGTGATCTCTCTCCACGTCGCGGCGATGTACCTGCCGGCGCCGCTGTCGGGGTTCGTGGTCGACCGGTGGGGAGTGGTGCCGACCGTCGTTGCCGCGAGCGTGACCCTGGCCGCTGCCGCCGCCACCCTGGCGCTCGCCCCTGGAGAGTCGCTGGTGCCCATCGCGATCGGCCTCACGCTGCTGGGACTGGGGTGGAGCCTGGGGATCGTGGCGGGCACGCAGGTGCTGTCCACGGCGCCTCCGCTGGCGAACCGTGCCCGGCTCCAGGGCAGGGCGGACTTCTTCATCGCGGCCTCGAGTGCTGCCGGCGGGGGAGCGTCTGGTGTCATTGTCGCGGGCTCGAGCTTCGCCGCGCTGGCGTGGGGAGGCGTCGCGGTGGCCGTCGCCGTTGCGCTGGTGGCGCCGTCGTTGCGCGCCAATGTCACGAATCGGCAAAATGTCCTTCCCCTCGATCGCTTCGAGGGGTAACGTCGTCCGGGTTGCACCGCGGAGCCGCTGGCTCCGGGGCCGATTCACCCCAGGAAGGAGAACGCCATGATGATGAATATCGCCATCACGCCGCGCACTGTCGCGCGCGCTCGTGTGCTGTCCTTCCACGCCCGCGGTCAGATCATGACCGCGGCGGCCGGCAGCTCGCGAGGTCGCTCGCGCCTGCAGGCTGACCTCGGCTGAGTCCGCTGCTGCGGCGCCGAGCCGCCCGCGCTGACTGCCCCCGATCCATCCTCACGGATGTGATTCCTCCACGCCTCACCGCGTGATCACGCCCGTCCCGCCGCGCCCGAGCGCAGCGCCACCGGGCGTCCCCTGACGTCCACCCGCATGCCCGCCGTCGTTCATCGACACGCGCCTGCGGGCCGGAACACCCTCGCTCATCGAGCGCGAGGGGAGGTGAATCATGTATCTCCAGGATCCCGTCTCGCTGATGGCCCTGCATCGCGCGGACCACCGCGAACTCGTCGCCGACGCGCAGTACGCGCGTCGCCGTCGGGCGCGCCGTTCCCGTCTGGTGCGCCGTGCGTACGTCCGCGCGGTGCGCCGCATGCGCGCTGCGCGCAGCGTGCTGACCCTGTCCAGCCGCGTCGCCCCGTGAGGGGCGGCGCGGCTGGGCGCCGTGCTCGACGTCACAGCGCCGTGCTCGATGTCACTGGGCCGTGCTTGACGTCACCGGGCCGTGTTCGACGTCACGGGGCCGTGCTCGATGTCACGGGACGGGCATGCCGCCGTTCACGTTGATGGTCTCGCCGACGACGTAGCTGGACTCGGGCGACGCCAGGAAGACGTATGCCGGAGCCATCTCGACCGGCTGGCCCATGCGCCCCAGCGCGGTGACCTCGCCGAAGCTCTCCAGCTTCTCCTGGGGCTGCCCCTCCGTCACCTGCAGCGGGGTCCACACGGGTCCGGGCGCCACGGTGTTGACCCGGATGCCCTGCTCCGCGAGCTGCATCGCGAGGCCCTTGGTGAAGCCCACGATCGCCGCCTTCGTCGTCGCGTAGTCGATGATCACCGGCGACGGCTTGTAGGACTGCACCGAGCTGGTGTTGATGATGGTCGACCCCGGACCCATGTGCTGGAGCGCGTCCTGCGTGATCCAGAACATCGCGTAGACGTTGGTCTTCATGGTCCGGTCCAGGTCGTCCTCGCTGATGTCGGTGAAGTCTTCGTGGAACACCTGGTGCCCCGCATTATTGACGAGGATGTCGAGGCCGCCGAGCGCGTCCACCGCCTTGGCGACGAGCTCGCGACAGAAGTCGCGGTGCCGGATGTCGCCCGCGATCAGCACGGCCTTGCCGCCCTCGTGCTCGATCAGCCCGCCGATGCGCTCGGCGTCCGTGCGCTCCGACTCGAGATAGTTGATCACCACGTCGGCGCCTTCGCGGGCGTAGGCGATGGCGACGGCCGCCCCGATCCCGGAGTCGCCGCCGGTGATGAGCGCCTTCCGGCCCTGGAGGCGTCCGGTGCCGCGGTAACTCTCCTCGCCATGGTCCGCTTGCGGGTCGAGGTCACGGTCGAGGCCGGGCAGCGGCTGCTTCTGCTTCTTCCCCTTGAGGTGCGAGTAGCGCTCGGCCGGGTTGTCGAACGTGAGCTGGTCGAAAGACATGGGTGCCTCCGGTGGTTGCGGGTGCGGTGCGGGCGCGCCGAGGTGGCGGCACGCCCCTGTCGTGGGGGACAACCGCCTCGCCACGCGAAGGATTCCTTCCCGGGGAGGAGTGGCGCCGGCCGATGCGCGTGGCAGGGTGGTCGCCATGGTCGCCTTCCGCTCGCGCGAGTATCTTCACCAGAACCCCGCCGCCCGCTGGATGCTCGGGGGCGCCGTGCTGCTCTGCGCGGTCGCGTTCGCGGCGGGTGGGATGTGGGGCGAGCAGGGGGAGTCGGCGACGGCGTGGGCGACCGGCGCGGTGGTCGTCGCCGCGATGACTTCGCTGTTCTGGGCGTCGCTCACCGTCACCGTGGATCACACCCACGTGCGCGTCTCTCTCGCGGGCCTGGTGAGGAAGGAGATCGCTCTGGATGACATCACCGCGGTGGAGCAGCGCGCATACCGGCCGATCAAGGACTTCGGCGGGTGGGGATGGAGATGGAGCCACCGGCTCCCGAACGCGGTCGCGTACACCACGCGCGGTGACTCTGCCGTCGTCCTGACGGTGCGCGGCGGCGGTGAGGTCTATCTCGGCGTCGACGACGAAGCCGCGCTGCTCGACGTGCTGAGGGCCCGCATCGGCGCCTGAGGCGCCCGCGCATCGGCGCGGTGGCGGGAGTGGGGCGGAGTCCGCCCGCCGCGGCTACTCGCCCGTGGGGCGCTCGACGTGGCCGCCGAAGCCCTTGCGCATCGCGGACAGCACCTTCTCGGCGTAGAGATCCTGGTCGCGCGACGCGAACCTCGAGTACAGCGCGGTGGTGAGGACGGGCGTGGGCACGCCCTCGTCGATCGCCGCGATCGAGGTCCACCGGCCTTCACCGGAGTCCGACACATGGCCCGTGAACTCGTCGAGGTCGGGGTCCTGGTGGAGCGCCTCGGCCGTGAGATCCAGCAGCCACGATCCGACCACGGAGCCGCGACGCCACACCTCCGCGACGGCGGCGGTGTCGATGTCGTACTGGTAGAACTCCGGATTCGCGAGGGGCGCGGACTGGCCCTCCGCCTGACGCTCGGGCGTGCCGACGTCTGCATTGCGCAGCAGGTTGAAGCCCTCGGCATACGCGGCCATCATCCCGTACTCGATGCCGTTGTGGACCATCTTGACGAAGTGCCCGGCGCCGCTGGGGCCGCAGTGCAGCCACCCGCGCTCTTCGCTGGACGGTTCGCCGTCCCGTCCGGGCGACCGTGGCGCCGCGTCGACGCCGGGAGCGATGGTGTCCCAGATGGGGCGCAGGCGATCGACCGGCTCCTTGTCTCCACCGATCATCAGGCAGAAGCCGCGGTCGAGCCCCCACACTCCGCCGGACGTGCCGCAGTCGACGAGGTGGATGCCGGACTCGGCGAGCGTCGCCGCGTGTCCGATGTCGTCGCGGTAGTAGCTGTTGCCGCCGTCGATGACGGTGTCGCCGGGCTCCAGCGCCGCCGCGAGCGCTGCGATCACGCCGTGAGTGATCTCGCCGGCCGGCACCATCACCCACACCGCGCGCGGTGCCTCGAGCGCGGTCACGAAGTCCGCGATGTCGTGGACCGGCACCGCACCGTCGGCGGCGAGCGCGTCGATCGCCGCGGGGGTCACGTCGTGGGCGGCGACGGTGTGGCCGTCCGCCATCAGGCGGCGACTGAGTCCCGCGCCCATGCGTCCGAGTCCTACCATGCCGATCTGCATCGGGGTCGTGGTGGTCATATCGTCTCCTCGTCGTGTCCGGGTCCTGCGAAGGCGGTGCGCGCGGTGGTCAGGCGGGATGGGGGTCGACGCGTGGGTTGAGCCACGGGCCGTCCTGGCCGATGAGTCGGCCAGCGGCCTCCTCGGGGCCCCAGCTGCCTGGCTCGTACGGGATCGCCGGAGTGTGGTCGGTGAGGATCGCATCGACCACCCGCCACGCGGCCTCGACGGAGTCCTCGTGGGTGAACAGGGCGCTGTCGCCCCGCAGCGCGTCGGCGAGGAGCCGCTCGTAGGGCTCGACCTCGAGGGGGCTCTCGGTGGGCAGCCGCAGCTCCTGCTCGTGGCCCACGAACTCCTCGCCGGGACGCTTGACGCGTACGCCCAGGCCGATCTCGCTGACGGGCGACAGCCGGAACCTCAGGCGGTTCGGATGCTGATCGGGGTCGAGGGCGTCCTGGAACAGGGCCTGCGGGGGACGCTTGAAGTTGACCACCACCTCGCCGGCGGAGACGGCCAGAGACTTGCCGGTGCGAATGTAGATGGGCACGCCCGCCCACCGCCACGAGTCGATGTGGATCTTGACGGCGGCGTAGGTCTCGACGTCGGAGTTCGCGGCGACGTCGGGCTCGTCGCGATAGCCGCGGAACTGGCCTCTGACGTAGTCGTGCCGGGTGAGGGGGCGCATGGCCTTGAAGACATTCACCTTGGCGGACTGCACGGCGCCGTAGCCCTGATAAGCGGGGGCGTCCATGGTGAGCAGCGCGACCACCTGGAACAGGTGGTTCTGAATGACGTCCCGCAGGGCGCCGGCCGACTCGTAGAACCCGCCGCGGCCGCTGACCCCGAAGTCCTCGGCGAGCGTCACCTGGATCGACTCGATGTATGTGCGGTTCCACAGCGGCTCGAACATGGCGTTGGCGAACCGGAAGTAGAGGAGGTTCATGATCTCCTCCTTGCCGAGGAAGTGGTCGATGCGGAAGATCGCCGGCTGATCGAACGCCTGGGTGATCACCGCGTCGAGCTCCTGCGCACTGGCCAGGTCGCGGCCGAAGGGCTTCTCGACCACGACCCGCCCGTTCTCGTGCAGTCCCACCGCCCGCAGGCCCTCGACCACCGTGCCGAACAGCACGGGAGGGATCGCCAGGTAGTGCGTGGGGGCCGCGCACTCCGCGAGCTCGTCGCGCAGGACGGCGAAGGTGGACGGGTCGTTGTAGTCGCCGTCGACGTAGCGGAGCAGGCCGAGCAGGCGGTCCATCGCCTCCTCGTCGTCGATGCCGCCCTCGGACGCGGCGACCGACTCGCGCGCGCGCTCCTTGAGGTCGTCGACGTCCCACTGCGAGAACGCGACTCCCACCACCGGCACGTCGAGGTCTCCTGACTTCACCATCCGGTACAGCGACGGGAAGATCGACTTGCGTGCGAGGTCTCCGCTCGCGCCGAAGAAGACGAGCGAATCGGACCGGGTCTCGGGGGCGGCGCCGGGCATGGGGGCTCCTTTCAGGAGCAGGGACGATTCCACTCACCACCCTACGTGCGCCTCGCCGCGCGTGCGCCCCACGCCCTCTACGGAATGCGCGGCCCCGGGCAACACGTTGACGACGGCAGACCTCACCCCGACGCGAAGGAGCCTGTGCCATGTCCGAGACCGCCCACCCCTCTTCCCTGGCCGCCCTGTCTCAGGCGGGAGTGTCGATCTGGCTCGACGACCTGAGCCGCGAGCGACTCCGCTCCGGCACCCTGGAACGCGACATCGAGGACAGTTCGATCGTCGGCGTCACCACCAACCCGTCGATCTTTGCGGCTGCGGTCGCGGGCTCCGACCAGTACGACTCCCAGATCGCCGACCTCGCGGCTCGTGGCGTGGAGGTCGACGAGGCGGTGCGAATGATCACCACCGCCGACGTGCGCGAGGCGTGCGACGTGCTGCGGCCGGTGTACGAGGCCACGGACGGCGTCGACGGACGCGTGTCGATCGAGGTGGACCCGCGGTTCGCGCGCGACACCGACGCGACGATCGCCGAGGCGAAGCAGCTGTGGTGGCTCGTGGACCGGCCCAATGTGATGATCAAGATTCCGGGCACGGTCGAGGGCCTTCCCGCCATCACGCAGGCGATCGCGCTCGGAATCTCGGTCAACGTGACCCTCATCTTCTCGCTCGAGCGCTACCGCGAGGTGGTCGACGCCTTCCTCGCCGGGCTCGAGCAGGCCCGGGACAACGGCCATGACCTGTCGCGGATCGGCTCTGTGGCCTCGTTCTTCATCAGCCGCGTCGACGCCGAGGTCGACGGACGGCTGGATGCGATCGGTCCCGACTCGCCGGCCCGCGGCACCGCCGCCCTCGCGAACGCGCGGTTGGCGTTCGAACACCACGAGCAGGTGCTGGCCTCGGACCGCTGGGCCGCGCTCGCGGAGGCCGGCGCGCACCCCCAGCGCCCGCTGTGGGCATCCACGTCCGTGAAGGACGACGCCTACGCCGACACCTTGTACGTCGACGAGCTCGTGACGGCTGGCACCGTCAACACCATGCCCCAGGCGACCATCGACGCGTTCGCCGACCACGGCGTGGCAAAGGACGGGGACTGGGACACGGTGCGCGGTTCCTACGAGCAGGCACGGGCCGACTTCGCTCGTCTGGCCGATGCGGGCGTCGATATCGACGACGTGACGGCGCAGCTGGAGGACGAGGGCATCGAGAAGTTCGTGGCCTCGTGGGAGGAGCTGCTGGCGACGGTGAAGACGCAGATGGGCGCCTGACCGTCAGCCCTGCGTGAGCAGGTGCGCGTCGGTCAGGTCGAGAGACGCGTCCGGTCGAGAGCCGGGTCAGGTCGAGGGCAGATCGCCGCAGCGCTCGAGCGTGTACTCCAGGATCGTGCCGATCGCGCCCGCACCCTCCGCGGCCGTCTGCGCCACCCCCGGTGCGCTGAGAAGCGTGATCGTGGCGTTCGTGTACTCCTCCATCGTCGCCGCGCCCGCGGCGGCCTGGGCCTCGGGGCGCGCGAACGCGTCGAGGTACTCGAAGTACGCCGTGAACGATTCTGCGGCCTCGTCGTTCGGTACCGCGGAGCTCGTGTCGTCCCATGGCGAGTCGCCCACGCGCTCCTGAGCGGCGGTCCATGCGGCCACCACCCGATCCATCGCCGCGAGCATGTCGTCTGCGGCGTCGTTCATGAGATCCACGTCGCCGCCGTTGTCCTCGACACCCGTCTGGGCGCTCTTCAGGTCGGTCGCGTCGAGCAGGTCGGTCAGGGCAAGGTAGCCCTCGTCGGCCGCATCGCAGTAGGGATCCGCACCTGGCGGTGCCGGTGCATCGGACGAGCCCTGCCCACTCTCGGTCGGCACCGGCGTGCCTGTGCCGTCCACGCCGCCGCTCGGTGTCGCGTCGACGGGCGCCGGATCGGGTGCCGCGTCTCCGGCGCACGCCGTCAGCGCGAGCGCGAGCGCAGATGTGGACGCGAGCATCGTCAGGACGTGTCTGAGCCGCATGGTGCCTGAGTATGGCCCAGATGCCACCCGCGCGGTACCCCGGCGAGGTCAGCGGTGGACCACGACCTTGCCGATCATCGCCTGAGACTCGACCAGGCGGTGCGCCTCACGCATCCCGTCTGCATTGAAGTCGTCGATGTAGTGCGTGGCGGTCGGCATCACCTCACCACGATCCACCAGGTCGGCCACCGCGCTCAGGATCCGGGACTGCTCCGCGATGTCCCACGTGCCGTAGCGCGACCGCGTGAACATGTACTCCCAGTGCATGCTCGCGGACTTGGCGAAGAGCGGCAGGAGCGACTCGTCGGTACCGTCGATCGACACCACGTGCCCGAACGGCTTGAGCACCTTCGCGAAGGCCTCGACGTTTCCGCGGGTGTACGACGAGAAGATGTAGTCGACGCCATCGGGAGCGAGGTCCGTCACTGCGGACACGAGGGAGCGATGGTCCGCCACCGCATCGGCGCCCATGCGCAGCGCCCACGCCTCGGACTCGTGGCGGGACGCGGTCGCGATCACGCGGAGCGCGGTGAGCCGCTTGGCGAGCTGGGTCAGGATCGAGCCCACTCCGCCAGCGCCGCCGACGATCACCATGGTGCCGTGGTCCTCACGGTTCAGGCGCAGGTGGTCGAACAGCGACTCCCACGCGGTGAGTGCGGTGAGCGGCAGCGACGCGGCGTCCGCGAACGTCGCCGACTCGGGCTTGCGGGCGACGATGCGGTGATCGACGGCCTGCCGCTCGGCGTTGGACCCCGGCCGGGTCGCGTCGCCCGACCACCAGACCTCGTCGCCCTCCTTGAGCCCATGGACGTCGCTTCCCGTGCCGATCACCACGCCGGCGCCGTCGTAGCCCGCGATGAGCGGACCGCGCCCTGCCTTGTGTGAGCGTCGCTTCTTGACGTCGACGGGGTTGACCGACACCGCCTCGACACGCACCAGCACGTCGAGCGGGCCGGGCTCCGGCTCGGGCACGTCCGCATCGTGCAGCGCCCGAGGGTCGTCGAGGGGGAGTCCCTCATCGCTCACGATTGCGTGCATCTGGTGGCTCCTGTCCGCGTGACCGTCCCGGCCACGCTCCTGAGATCGTGCATGGTGGTCACGAGATCCGCCTCGTCACCGCGTCAGTCACCGCTGCCGCATCGGTCCATCCCAGTCCGGCCGTCGCGAGCGCCTGGCGCATCACGAAGGTGCGGCCGTCCTCGTCCTCCATGAGACCGCGGGCGAGCGCCTCGAGGCAGTCGAGCACCGACTGCTCGATCAGCCATGCCACGGCGCGCGGGGAGACGTCGGCCCGCAGCGTGCCGTCGTGAGCGCCCCTGGCCACCGCATCGGCGAACAGTGCGCGAGCCGGCGCGAGGGTCTCTTCGACGGGGACCCGCAGGTGGGCGCGCACGCCCAAGGTGATGAAGGGGGCGACCGGCTCCTGGTCGTCCCACAGTCGCGCGACCAGCAGGGCGATCTGCTCCGCAGGAGTGCCGTCCTCGAGGACGGCGCCGCGCGCGATCCGGCGGGCGCCGCGCATGATCACGCGATCGATCACTGCCTCGCGCGTGCCGAACCTGGCCCGCATCTCACGCAGCTCGACCCTCGCGTGGCGACCGACATCCGCGAGCGACGCCTCCGGCGACGCGACGAACACCCGGACCGCCGCCTCGAGCACATCGTCGTCGGACACGACCACGGCGTTCCCGGGACGGGCGCGGTGGAAGCGGGGAAGTCTCACCTGTCCAGGGTACGACCCCGCTCGCATCGCGCGCCGGGACCAAGGCACCGGCGCGCGTCGCAAGGGCGGACGATGCGGGCGGCGCGGCCGATGCGCGAACGCGGCTAGGCGCCAGCGTCCGCCAAGGCGCGCCGGTAGATCGCGCCGAGCCTGTCGAACATCGCGTTCGCGTTCTCGTCGACGGTCTGCCGGTCCGGGTGTGCCTCGAACCACGAGATGGCCTCGGCGACGCCCTCGTCGAAGGGGATGCGAGCGCTCCAGCCGGGCACCAGGGCCGCGATGCGGGACGTGTCGTAGACCGCGGAGTGCATCTTGTCGCCGTAGATCGAACCGGCCTGCGAGGGAGCCGCCGCCACCAGCGCATCGGACGGCACGCAGACCTTCTGGGACTCGAACTGCTCGTCGCTGAGACCGGCGGCGCGGGCGATCTCGCGGTAGAGGCCGGTCCAGGTGAGCGCCTCGTCGGACGTGATGTGCACGGCGGTGCCGATCGCATCGGCGTTCCCCAGCAGCCCCAGGATGCCGGCGGCGACGTCGCGAGCGTGCGTGATGGTCCACAGGGCCGTCCCGTCGCCGGGGATCAGGATGTCGGCTCCGCGACGCATGCGATCGACGATCGTCCACGGGTGGCGGGAGTTGCCGGTGTACGCCGGGATCTTCGACGGGCCGTAGGTGTGCGCGGGGCGCACGATCGTCCACGGCAGCCCCTCGGAGGCGCGCAGGACCTGCTCGGCCTTGAGCTTGAGGCGCGCGTACTCCCAGTGGAGGTTCTCCTGACCGGTCTCCTCGGTCAGGAACTGGAAGCGCTCGGCCGTCCGGTAGGACGCGCCGGTGGCGATGAGGACGTACTGGTCCGTCAGGCGCGCGAAGGTCTCGGCGTCCTCCGCGACGTGCTCCGGGGTGAAGGCCACGCACTGCACCACGGCATCGAAACGCTCGCCGCGCAGCTGCCGCCCGCGCAGCGCCGCACGCATCGCGGCCGCGTCGGTCGCATCGGCGTGGATGACCTCGGCGCCCTCAGGCGGGGGAGCGACAGGGGAGTTGCCGCGGTTGATGAGGGTGAGGGAGTCGCCACGGTCGGCCGCGAGGGCCGCGAGCTCCGATGAGATCAGTCCCGTGCCGCCGACGATGAGGATGCGCATGCTCCCGATGGTACGGGCACGCGCATCGGCCGCCCGGACCCCAGCCAGTCAACGGTCGTCAGTCGACGGGTCGAGACAGCAGCGCGACGCGTATCGCCCCGCCCTTGGTGGTCTGCTCGCCGAGCTGGCGGAAGCCCATGCGTTCGTGGAAGTCCATCGAGCGCGGGTTGGGCGGGTCCAGATTGACCTCGGCGGTGACTTCGGTGGCGCCGCGCTCGCGCGCACGCTCGAACACCGACTCGTACAGCGCGTGACCCACGCCGGTGCCCCGCGCGGTCGCGGCGACGACGATCCGGTCGATGTACTGGTGGCGCACCCCGCGGTCCTCGAACCAGCGGTAGTTCTCCGAGGCGTAGGGGGTGCCGTGTCCGAGGCTCAGCAGGAACGCGATCACCTCGCCGGTGCGGTTGAGCGCCACGAGCGACACGTCGCACCAGTCGATGAGCTCTCGCAGCTCCTCGTCCGACAGCAGCGTGACCGCTGGGACGGCCGCGGTGTTGAGCGCGAGAACGGCGGGCAGGTCGGACTCTCTCATCACACGCATGCGCAGGTTCTGCATGTCCACATTGTGCCGTGTCGATGTCACGGGCGTGTGTCGCGGCGGGGTCTCGGGCATGTCGCCCGCGCTAAGGGTGCAGCAGCACCTTGCCGGTGGTGCCGCGTGACTCCAGAGCGCGATGAGCCGAGGGCGCATCGGACAGCGGGTACGAGGCGCCGATGCGCACGTCGAGCTCGCCGGCGGCCACGGCAGTGAACAGGTCACCGGCTCGCCAGGACCGCTCCTCGTCCGTGCGCAGGTAGTGCACCATCGAGGGGCGCGTCACGGACAGGGAGCCCCCGTGGTTGAGGCGCTGCAGGTCGAACGCGGGCACCTGGCCAGAGGCGCCGCCGAACACCACGAGTGTTCCCCTCATCGCGAGCGACGCGAGCGAGCCATCGAAGGTCGCCGCGCCCACCCCGTCGTACACGACATCAACGCCCGCGCCGTCCGTCAGCCCGCGCACCGCTCGCGGGAGGTCCTCGCTCATGTCGGCGAAGTCCTCGTAGCGGATCACCTCGGACGCGCCGGCGGCCCGGGACAGCTCCTCCTTGTCGCCGCGCGACACGGTCGTGATCACGCGCGCGCCGCGCGCCGCGGCGAGCTGGGTGAGCAGCAGGCCCACTCCGCCGGCGCCGGCATGCACCAGCGCGGTGTGCTCGGGCCCCAGCGGGAAGGCCGATGCGCTCAGGAAGTGGGCGGTGAGTCCTTGCAGCATGAGCGCTGCGGCGGTGTCGAGGCTCACGCTGGCGGGAACCCGGTAGGCATCGTGCCGGGAGAGCACCACCTGCTCGGCATACGAGCCAGCGGTGCCCGCCCACGCGAGGCGGTCGCCCGGCGCAGCCCAGTCGACGTGCTCGCCGACGGCGGTGACCACGCCTGCGCCCTCGAGGCCCGGCCGGAACGGACGTGCGACGTCGTAGACGCCCGAGCGCTGGTACGTGTCGATGAAGTTGACGCCGCTCGCGGCCACGTCGACGAGCACCTGACCCGTGCCGGGGGTGGGCGAGGGGGCGTCCACGACGCGCATCACGTCGGGACCGCCGGGGACATCTGCCTGGATCGCCTTCATGCGTCCCATCCTCGCACCGGCCACGGCGGGCGCGGCCTCGGACTATTCAGACTGATGTATAGTTATGCGCATGGCGATTTCAGTGGCAGTCTCCGGCGCGTCCGGGTACGTAGGGGGCGAGGTGCTGCGTGTCTTCAGCGAGCATCCCGAGGTGGAGTTCGGTGCCTTGACGGCCCACTCGTCGGCGGGCGATCTGCTGGGGGTGCATCAGCCGCACCTGCGCACGCTCGCGGACCGCACGATCGTCGAGACCAGCGCGGAGACCCTCGCGGGTCACGACGTCGTCGTCCTGGCCCTGCCTCACGGGGCCTCGGGAGCGATCGCGGCCCAGCTGCCGCCCGAGACCCTGGTGATCGACTGCGGCGCCGACCATCGCCTGGCCAGTGCCGAGGCGTGGGCCGAGTATTACGGCGGCGAGCACTCCGGCACCTGGCCCTATGGCATGCCCGAGCTGATCACGGCCGACGGCCACCAGCGCGATTCCCTTGCGGGCGTCAAGCGCATCGCCGTTCCCGGCTGCAACGTGACCGCGGTGACGCTCGCTCTTCAGCCCGGAGTTGCCGCAGGCGTTGTGGACCCCACGGACATCGTCGCGGTGCTGGCCAACGGCTACTCGGGTGCCGGCAAGAAGCTCGCCACGAATCTGCTCGCCTCGGAGGGCCTGGGAGCCGCCTCCGCGTATGGCGTCGGCGGCGTGCACCGCCACATCCCGGAGATCGTGCAGAACCTCGGATCCGCAGGCGGTGAGGATGTCCGCATCAGCTTCACCCCCACGCTGGTCCCCATGGCGCGCGGCATCCTGGCGACGGTGACGGCACCGCTCGCGCAGGGCGTCACAGCCGACGAGGTCCGCGCTGCGTGGGAGTCCGCGTACGCCGACGAGCCGTTCGTGCACCTGCTGCCCGAGGGCCAATGGCCCACCACCGCCGCCACTCTCGGCGCGAACACCTGCCTCGTGCAGGTCGCCGTCGACGAGAAGGCCGGACGCGTGGTGGTGATCAGCGCGATCGACAACCTCGTCAAGGGCACGGCAGGCGCGGCGCTGCAGTCAATGAACCTCGCGCTGGGCCAGCCTGAGACCACCGGACTTCAGCTGAGGGGAGTGGCACCGTGAGCGTCACCGCAGCACAGGGCTTCGTCGCATCAGGCGTCGTGGCCGGCATCAAGTCGACGGGAGCCAAGGACGTGTCCGTCGTCGTCAACGAGGGGCCGTCCAAGGTCGCGGCGGGCGTGTTCACCACGAACCGCATCGAGGCCGCTCCGGTCACCTGGTCGCGCGAGGTCGTGTCCGACGGTCGCGCCGACGCCGTGATCCTCAACTCGGGCGGCGCGAACGCCTGCACCGGCCCCGAGGGCTTCGCCGACACGCACCGCACCGCGGAGCACGTGGCTCATGCCCTGAGCCAGACGGGCCGCGAGGTCGGTGCCGGAGACGTCGCCGTCTGCTCGACCGGTCTGATCGGACTGCGCCTCCCCATGGACACGCTGCTCGCGGGCGCCGATGCGGCGATCACCGGCCTCTCGCACGACGGCGGTGACGCCGCGGCCGAGGCCATCATGACGACCGACTCCAAGCCCAAGACCGCTGTGGCGGGCCGCGACGGCTGGACCGTCGGCGGCATGGCCAAGGGCGCGGGCATGCTGGCGCCCGGCATGGCGACCATGCTGTGCGTCGTCACCACGGACGCCGGGATCGATGCGGCGACCGCGAAGGCGGCTCTCGCATCGGCCGTCGCACGGACGCTCAACCGGGTCGATTCGGACGGCTGCATGTCCACCAACGACACCGTGCTGCTGATGGCGAGCGGCGCCTCGGGCCAGACCCCGGATCCGAGCCAGTTCGAAGCGGCTCTCACCGAGGTGCTCGCCAGCCTCTCCCGTCAGCTGGTCGCCGACGCCGAGGGCGCGAGCCACGACATCGCCGTCACTGTCGTGAATGCCACCACCGAGCACGCCGCAGAGGAGGTCGCGCGCGCCATCACCCGGTCGAACCTGTTCAAGGCCGCGATCTTCGGCAACGACCCGAACTGGGGCCGCGTGATCTCGGCTGCCGGCACGGTGCCGGAGGAGGTCGCCCCGTTCGACCCCACGCTCATCGACGTCTCGATCAACGGCGTCCAGGTGTGTAGGGCGGCAGGCGTCGGCGACGACCGCGATCTCGTTGACCTGACCGGCCGCGAGGTGACCGTGGTCGTCGACCTGCACGCAGGTGACGCCACAGCGACCGTCTGGACCAACGACCTCACCCACGACTACGTCCACGAGAACAGCGCATACTCCTCATGAGCCACGACATCGACACTCCGGACCTCACGCCCCAGCAGAAGGTGGGCGTCCTCATCGACGGCATGCCGTGGATCGAGTCCTTCAAGGGCGCGACCGTGGTGATCAAGTACGGCGGCAACGCCATGATCGACGAGACCCTCAAGAGGGCGTTCGCCCAGGACGTGGTGCATCTGCGCCTGCTCGGCCTGTACCCCGTCGTCGTCCACGGCGGCGGCCCGCAGATCTCCGAGATGCTGAACAAGCTGGGGATCGAGTCCGAGTTCAAGGGCGGGCTTCGCGTCACGACGCCCGAGGCGATGGACGTGGTGCGCATGGTGCTGACGGGCTCCGTCTCACGTGAGCTCGTCGGCCTCATCAACGACCACGGACCGCTGGCGGTGGGACTGTCCGGCGAGGACGCCGGTCTCCTGCAGGCCAAGCGCCGTCACGCCGACATCGACGGGAAGAAAGTCGACGTGGGCCAGGTGGGCGACGTCGTCAAGGTCAACCCGGCAGCGGTGGAGGACATCATCCACGCGGGACGGATCCCCGTGGTGAGCACGGTCGCTCCCGACATCGACGACCCGACCACTGTCCTGAATGTGAACGCCGACACCGCAGCGGCCGCCATCGCCGTGGCCCTGCGCGCGCGCAAGCTGATCATGCTCACCGACGTGGAGGGTCTGTACGCGAACTGGCCCGATCAGAGCTCGCTGGTGCGCCGCATCCACGCCACCGACGTCGAGAAGCTGCTGCCCACCCTCGCGTCCGGAATGGTGCCCAAGATGGAGGCGTGCCTGCGCGCGGTGCGCGGCGGCGTGCCCCAGGCGCACATCATCGACGGGCGCGAGCCTCACTCGATCCTCACCGAGATCTTCACCTCTCGCGGCATCGGCACCATGGTGCGCCCCGACGACGTCGATCTGTGGGCATGACATGACGGAGCGGAATATGGGAGAGCTGAGCAGCCACGGTGAGGCCGGCCTCGAGAAGGGCCGGGTCGAGACCCAGCGCTACGAGCACGCGCTCATGGCCACCTACGGAACGCCGATGCGCGCGCTCGTGCGCGGCGAGGGCTCATACGTCTGGGACGCTGACGGCAACAAGTACCTTGACCTCCTGGGCGGCATCGCCGTCAACGCCCTGGGCCACGGCCACCCCGCCTGGGTGAACGCGCTCACCCAGCAGGCCAGCACGCTTGCCCACGTGTCGAACTTCTTCGCGACCGAGCCGCAGATCGCGCTCGCCGAGCGCCTCCTCGATCTGGCGCACGCTCCGTCCGGCTCGCGCGTGTTCTTCTCGAACTCTGGGGCGGAGGCCAACGAGGCCGCGTTCAAGATGTCTCGCAAGACGGGGCGCGGCACGGTGATCGCCCTGGAGGGCGGCTTCCACGGCCGCACCATGGGCGCGCTCGCCATGACTCACAAGCCCGCGATCAGAGAACAGTTCGCCCCGATGCCCGCTGGCGTGGTGTTCGTCCCCGTGAATGACGCGGACGCGCTGCGCGCCGCCGTGACGGCGGCGGGCGACGACCTCGCCGCGATCATCGCGGAGCCCATTCTGGGAGAGGCGGGCATCCGTCCGCTCGATCACGAGTACCTCGCGCTCATCCGCACCCTCACGCACCGCACCGGCGCGCTGATGATCCTCGATGAGGTCCAGTGCGGCGTCGCGCGCACCGGCGCCTGGTTCGCCCATCAGCTGCACGGCATCCAGCCCGACGTGATGACCCTCGCGAAGGGGCTGGGCGGGGGCTTCCCTATCGGCGCGGTCGTGGCGTTCGGCGAGCGCGCGGGCACGCTGCTGGGCAAGGGAGAGCACGGCACCACGTTCGGCGGCAACCCCATGGGGGCGGCGACCGCTCTCGCGACGCTGCAGGCGATCGAGGACGAGGGCCTGCTCGCCAACGCGAAGTCGGTGGGCCAGCACCTGAGGGAGCGTCTCGAATCGATCCCCGGCGTGATCGAGGTGCGAGGCGAGGGGCTGCTGCTCGGCATCGGCCTCGCGGCGCCGGCGGCACCGGATGTCGCCCAGGCGGCGCTGTCCGCAGCCTTCATCGTGAACCCGCCGTCGCCCGACACGGTGCGACTCGTGCCCGCCCTGAACCTCACCACCGCCGAGGCGGACACATTCCTCGAGTGGTTCGCGGGCTACGCCGCGCGCCACCCGTTCGTCCCGGAAGGGGACCGCTGATGGGACGCCACTTTCTCCGCGACGACGACCTCACGCCCTCCGAGCAGCGCGAGGTGCTCGAGCTCGCGCTCGAGCTGCGCCGCGACCGGTACAAGGTGCAGCCCTTCGTGGGGCCCAAGGCCGTCGCCATCCTGTTCGACAAGCACTCGACACGCACGCGAGTGTCGTTCTCCACGGGGGTGGCGGAGCTGGGCGGCTACCCGCTCGTCATCGATGCGCAGAACTCGCACATGGGACGGGGCGAGTCCGTCGCCGACACGGCTCGTGTGCTGGAGCGGCAGGTCAGTGCGATCGTGTGGCGCACGTACGGACAGGACCGCATCGACGAGATGGCGGCGCACTCCTCCGTGCCCGTCGTGAACGCGCTCACGGACCAGTTCCATCCGTGCCAGATCCTCGCGGATCTCGCCGCGATCGCGGACGAGCGTGGGGGAGTGGGCGCGCTCGCCGGCCTCGACCTCGCCTATGTGGGAGACGGTGCCAACAACATGGCGCACTCCTACCTGCTGGGCGGGGCCACCGCAGGCATGCACGTGCGCATCGGCACCCCCGACTCCTACCTGCCTGACCCGGCCGTAGTCGCGCGCGCCGAGGAGATCGCCGAGTCCACCGGCGGCTCCGTGACCGTGACCTCCGACTGCGACGCCGCCGTGACCGGCGCCGACATCGTCGCGACCGACACCTGGGTGTCGATGGGCGATGAGGCGCAGAAGGCCGAGCGGATGGAGGTGTTCCTGCCGTACCAGGTGAACGATCGGACCCTCGAGCTCGCAGCGCCTGGTGCGCACGTGCTGCACTGCCTGCCGGCGTACCGCGGTCACGAGATCACCGCATCGGTCATCGATGGCGACCAGTCGCTCGTGTGGCTCGAGGCCGAGTACCGGCTGCACGCACAGAAGGCGTTGCTGAGCTGGCTGGTGGACCGGTGAGCCCGTACACGATCCCGGCTACCAAGGCCGCACGCCAGGCGCTCATCAGGCGTCTGATCGAGGCCGAGCCCATCCACTCGCAGGGGGAACTCGCCGTGCGCCTCGAGGTGCAGGGCATCACCGTGACCCAGGCGACGCTGTCACGCGATCTCGTGGACGTCGGAGCCGTCAAGGTCCGAGGCATCGACGGGCACCACGTGTACGCCACCGCCGACACCATGTCCGCGGGCGAGGACACGAATCAGCGCCTGACACGGCTGTGCGGCGAGCTGCTGTTCAGCGCCGACGGCTCGGCGAACCTCGCCGTGATCCGCACCCCGTCTGGGGCGGCGCAGTACCTGGCGAGCGCCATCGACGCCCATGAGGACCCCGACATCGTGGGCACGGTGGCGGGCGATGACACGCTCATGGTGATCTCGCGCGAGACGGACGGCGGGCGGCGACTGGCGCAGCGCTTCCTCGAGCGAGCCGCGGGCGCCGTCCACTAGGGCGCGCGCCCGCCGAACGACGTGCGCCGCCACCACGGCGGCGCTCCCAGCAGGATCTGACATACGCAATCGAGAAGTGAAGGAAACGAGCGAACATGAGCGACAGAGTGGTGCTTGCCTATTCAGGCGGGCTGGACACGTCGGTGGCGATCGGATGGATCGCCGATGCGACCGGGGCCGAGGTCATCGCGGTGGCGGTGGACGTGGGTCAGGGAGGCGAGGACCTCGAGCTCATCCGCCAGCGTGCGCTGGACTGCGGTGCCGTCGAGGCCTACGTGGCCGATGCCCGCGACGAGTTCGCGGAGGAGTACTGCATGCCGGCGCTCAAGGCGAACGGCCTGTACCAGGACAAGTACCCCCTGGTGTCGGGGCTGTCGCGCCCCGTCATCGTCAAGCACCTCGTCGCCGCCGCGCAGGAGTTCGGCGCGACCACGGTGGCGCACGGCTGCACGGGCAAGGGCAACGATCAGGTGCGCTTCGAGGTGGGCATCACGTCGATCGCTCCCGACCTCAAGTGCATTGCCCCGGTGCGTGACCTCGCGCTGACCCGCGACAAGGCGATCGAGTACGCGGGCCGTCACGAGCTGCCCATCGAGACCACCAAGTCCAACCCGTTCTCGATCGACCAGAACGTGTGGGGCCGTGCGATCGAGACCGGCTTCCTCGAGGACATCTGGAACGCCCCCACCAAGGACGTCTACAGCTACACCGACGACCCGGCCTTCCCGCCGGTGCCCGACGAACTGGTCATCACCTTCGCCCGCGGCATCCCGGTGGCGATCGACGGCCAGGCGGTGACGCCGCTGCAGGCGATCGAGCAGCTCAACCGCCGCGCCGGAGCGCACGGGGTGGGCCGCATCGACATCGTCGAGGACCGACTGGTGGGCATCAAGTCCCGCGAGGTCTACGAGGCGCCCGGCGCGATCGCGCTCATCGAGGCGCACCGCGAGCTCGAGAACGTGACGATCGAGCGCGAGCAGGCGCGCTTCAAGCGCGGCGTCGAGCAGAAGTGGGGCGAGCTCGTCTACGACGGCATGTGGTCCTCGCCGCTCAAGCGCTCGCTGGACGTGTTCATCGAGGACACCCAGGAGCACGTGAACGGCGACGTGCGGATGGTGCTGCACGGCGGACGCGCGACCGTGACCGGACGTCGCTCGGACACGGGGCTGTATGACTTCAACATGGCCACCTACGATGAGGGCGACGCGTTCGACCAGTCGGCCGCACGCGGGTTCATCGAGATCTACGGTCTCGCCGCCAAGCAGGCCGCCGCGCGCGAGGCCCGCCTGAAGGGGTAGTCATGTCCGATCAGCAGTCCGGTCCCGCTCCGAGAAGCGGCGAGCAGGGGACGAACGAGGGCGCCCTGTGGGGCGGCCGGTTCGCCGGCGGCCCTGCCGACGCTCTCGCCACACTGTCGAAGTCGACGCACTTCGACTGGCGCTACGCGGACGACGACCTGCGCGGCTCGATCGCGCACGCCCACGCTCTGCAGCGGGCCGGGCTGCTGACCGACGACGAGACGGACCGGATGGTCGCCGGACTGGACGCGCTGCGCCAGGACGTCGCCGCCGGCAAGGTTGGTGCCGCGGAGTCGGACGAGGACGTGCACGGCGCGCTCGAACGCCTCCTCATCGCACGCATCGGCACCGACCTGGGCGGCAAGCTCCGCGCCGGCCGGTCCCGCAACGACCAGATCGCGACCCTGGCACGCATGTACCTGCGCCGCCACGCCCGCATCGTCGCCTCCGGCGTGCTCGATGTGGTCGAGGCTCTTCTCGAGCAGGCGGATCGTCACCTCGACGCGCCCATGCCGGGTCGAACGCACTTCCAGCACGCGCAGCCCGTGACGCTCGGCCACCACCTGCTGGCGCACGCCTGGCCGCTGCTGCGTGACGTCGAGCGGCTCACGGATTGGGACGCCCGCGCGGCGTATTCGCCGTACGGCGCCGGGGCCCTCGCGGGGTCGACCCTCGGTCTCGACCCGCAGCGGGTCGCGGACGAGCTCGGGTTCGTGGGTGCGAGCGAGAACTCGATCGATGCGACCGCCTCGCGCGACGTCGTGGCGGAGTTCGCGTGGGTCGCCACGATGATCGGCATCGACCTGTCGCGACTGTCCGAGGAGGTCATCGCCTGGGCGACGGTGGAGTTCGGCTTCGCCAGCCTCGACGATGCGTACTCGACGGGCTCGAGCATCATGCCGCAGAAGAAGAATCCGGACATCGCCGAGCTCGCGCGCGGCAAGGCTGGCCGGCTCATCGGCGACCTGACGGGCCTGCTGGCGACGCTCAAGGGCCTGCCGCTGGCGTACAACCGCGACATCCAGGAGACGCACGAGCCGGCATTCGATGCGGTCGAGACGCTCGAGACCCTGCTGCCGGCCTTCTCCGGGATGGTCCGCACCCTGGTGTTCCACGAGGACCGCCTGGCCGAGCTCGCGCCCGCCGGCTTCTCGCTCGCCACCGACATCGCCGAGTGGATGGTCAAGGAGGGCGTGCCGTTCCGGGAGGCTCACGAGGTCGCCGGCGCGTGCGTGCGACTGTGCGAGAAGCGCGACAAGGAGCTGCACGAGCTCACTCCTGACGAGCTCGCCGCGATCCATCCTCGGCTGAACGAGCGCGTCCTCGAGGTGCTCACGGTCGAGGGGTCCCTCGCGGCGCGTGACGGCGCGGGTGGCACGGCACCGGCGCGAGTGCTCGAGCAGGGCAAGGCGGCGCGTGCACGCGTCAAGCACTTCCGCCCCTGGGCCTCCGCCTCCCACTGACCCGCCCCCACTCCTGTCCGGCACTAGTGGTCGGCTAGCGGCCCTCGCGGATCGCTGTCCGGCACTGGTGTCCACCGGGTGCCGGACAGGATGACGCCATCGCCTGGAGGGGTCAACCATTGCCGGACAGGGTCCGGCCACGCGCGCACCTGGCAGGATGGGCACGATGACCGACCTGCTGACCGACGCCCGCGCACGCTTGCCCGCGATGCTCGACGACGCCGTGCGCCTGATCGAGTGCGAGTCGCCGTCGAGCGATCTCGACGCGGTGGTGCGCAGCGCGGACGTGGTCGCGGAGGTGCTCGGCGCCCGGCTCGGCGCGGCGGGCCTCCCGGCGGAGCCCGAGCGCATCATCGTCGACGGCGTCACTCACCTGCGTTGGCGGCTGGGCGGACCGACCCGCGTGCTCCTGCTCGGGCACCACGACACGGTCTGGCCGCACGGCACCCTCGCGACGCACCCCGCGGTCGTCACCGACGGCGTCCTCACCGGTCCCGGCTGCTACGACATGGCCATCGGACTCGTCCAGGCGGCGCACGCGGCCGCATCGCTCGTGACCGTCCATGGGGCCGATGCGCTCGCCGGGGTCACCATCCTGGTCACCGGAGACGAGGAGGTGGGCTCGACATCGTCGCGTGCGCTCCTCGAAGACGAGGCTCGCGGGGCCGATGCGGTGCTCGTCCTCGAGGCGTCCGGACCCGGAGGGGCGCTCAAGACCGAGCGCAAGGGCGTCTCGCTCTACACGGTGACGGCGCTTGGCCGCGCCGCGCACGCGGGCCTCAACCCCGAGCGCGGCGTCAACGCCGGCCTCGAACTCGCCCACCAGCTTCCGGCGATCGCCGCCATCGCCGACGGCTCCACGACCGTCACCCCGACCCGAGGAAGCATCGGCACCACCGTCAACACGGTGCCGGCGCAGGCGCGGGTCGACGTCGACGTGCGGGCCACCACCGCCGCGGAGCAGCACCGCGTCGACACGGAGATCCGCGCGCTCGCCCCCGTCCTCGACGGTGCTCGCCTGAGCATCGACGGCGGGGTCAACCGGCCGCCGCTCGAGCTGGCGCTCGCCGACGATCTCTTCAGCCGCGCGCTCCAGCTCGCACCGACGGCAGGAATCGACGACCTGCGGCAGTGCTCGGTGGGCGGAGCCTCCGACGGCAACCTCACCGCCGGCCTCGGCGTCCCCACCCTCGACGGTCTCGGTGGGGTGGGCGGCGGTGCTCACGCGGCCGACGAACACGTCGAGGTCGCGCACGTGCCGCATCGCACCGCTCTGCTGGCACTGCTCGTGCACGACATCCTCGCCAGCCCACGCCTCAGCGCAGGCGCGCAGTGACCCCGGACCCCGCCCGCGCATCGGCCGCCCCTGGGTTGTCTGTTGCGACACGCGATTGGCTGCCTCGCGCCACTGAGGATGCCCGCGCGGCGGCCGAACGCGCGGGCGTGACGGTGCGTTCGCTCGCGACAGTCGAGGTGGGGGAAGCCGCGCGTCTGCTGGAGTCGATCTGGGGGACCGCCGCCGTCGAACCGCCGCTCATGGTGGCGCTCTCGCATGCCGGCGCCTACGTGGTCGGGGCGTTCGAGGGGCACCGGCTCCGCGGCGTATGCGTGGGATACTTCTCCATGCCGTTGGGCGTCGCACTCCACTCTCACGTCGCCGGAGTCGAGCCGGGAACCGGCCGGCGCGGTGTCGGCATGGCTCTCAAGCTGCACCAGCGTGCGTGGTGCCTGGAACGGGGCCTGTCCCGCGTCACCTGGACGTTCGACCCCTTGGTGTCGCGCAACGCGGCGTTCAACCTCAACCGTCTGGGCGTCGAGATCCAGGAGTACCTGGTGGACTTCTACGGTGAGATGAGCGACGGCGTCAATGCGGGACAGGGGAGCGACCGGCTGCTCGCGAGCTGGCCGCTCGACCGCGACCTGCCCGGTCCCTCGTCGCACGCGTCGGAGGAGCCTCCTACCGACCGCGACCTCGAGGCGTCGGCGCTGCTGACGACCACCGCCGATGGCCGTCCTCATCCTCACGTCCCGGACCCCGCCGCCCGCTTCCTCTCGGTGGCCGTTCCCCCCGATGTGGAGGCGCTGCGCCGCACCGATCCTCGGGCCGCCGCCCAGTGGCGCGGTGCCGTCCGTGGTGCGATGGCTCCCATGATTCAGAGCGGCCGTCGCGTCGCCGGCTTCCATGACCACCGCTACCTCTTGGAGACTCGCTGATGCAGATCGATCACGTGACCCTGCGCACCCTGCGCATCCCGCTCGTCACGCCCTTCACCACGTCGTTCTCGACTCAGACCGCGCGCACGGTGCTCACGGTCGAGGTCTCCGCCCGGGTGGCGGGACGCGAGGTGACGGGCTGGGGAGAGTGCGGTGCGCTCGCCGAGCCGGTGTACTCGGACGAGTATGCGGCCGGGGCCGCGGACGTCATCGAACGCTTCCTCCTTCCACGCCTCGCGGCGGCCTCTGCCGACACCGTCCTGACGGCGGAGACCGTCGGCGAGCTGCTCGAGCCCGTCGTCGGGCACCGGATGGCCAAGGCCGCCCTCGAGGCCGCGATCCTCGATGCGCAGCTGAAGGCGGCCGGGACCAGCTTCGCCACCTACTTGGGCGTGACGCGCGACAGGGTCCCGTCCGGCGTCTCGGTGGGGATCCAGGACTCGATCCGGGCGCTGCTCGATGCGGTGGCGGGCTACCTGGACGAGGGCTACCAGCGCATCAAGCTCAAGATCCAGCCGGGGTGGGACGTCGAGCCCGTGCGCGCGGTGCGCGAGGCGCACCCGGACGTGGCGCTGCAAGTCGATGCCAACGCCGCGTACACCCTGGTGGATGCCGCCCACCTGCGCCGTCTCGACGAGTTCGACCTCCTGCTCATCGAGCAGCCGCTCGCCGAGGACGACCTCCGTCAGCACGCCGAACTCGCCCGCGCCATGGCCACGCCGATGTGTCTCGACGAGTCCGTCGTCTCCGCCGCATCGGCCGCAGACGCCATCCAACTGGGGGCCGCCGCCGTGATCAACATCAAGCCCTCGCGCGTGGGCGGCTACCTCGAGGCGCGGCGCATTCACGACGTCGCGCGCGCATCGGGCATCGCCGTGTGGTGCGGCGGCATGCTGGAGACCGGTCTCGCGCGCGGCGCCAACGCGGCCCTTGCCGGGCTTCCCGGATTCACCCTGCCGGGCGACATCTCCGCATCGTCGCGCTTCTACGCTCGCGATCTCACGACCCCGTACGTCATCGAGAACGGATCGATCGCCGTGCCCACGTTCCCGGGGCTGTGCGAACAGCCCGAGGCCGATGCGCTCGCAGAGTTCAGCACCGAGGTGCGCGAGGTGTCGCCGGCCTGAGTGCCGGCCCAGACATGCGGTCAGGCGCCGCCCTCGTCCTGCGGTGGCGCGGGTGCGGCTACTCCACCGCGATCTCGACGGCGCCAGTCAGCGCCTTGAGGTCCGCGTAGGAGATCTCGAACACGCTCGCAGGCACCCCCGCGGCCGCCCACAGCTCCCCATGCTCCGCGAGCTCGACATCGAGATAGGTGGGCAGCGGTGCCGGATGGCCGATCGGCGCGACGCCCCCGATGGGCTGGCCCGTCGCGGCCCGCACCTGGTCGGGAGTCGCACGGCTCACGGCCTCGGCGCCGATCGCGGCTGCGACCACGTCCGTGTCGACACGATGTGCGCCGGACGTGAGCACCAGAATGGGCCCCTTCTCCGTCATGAAGATGAGAGAGTTCGCGATCGCGCCCACCTCGCAGCCCAGCAGCGCGGCCGCCTGGGCCGCAGTATGGGTGCCTTCGGTGAGCTCCCGCACGCGCCCGTGGAGTCCCGCCTCGTCGAGGAACGTCTTGACCTTCTGCACGTTCGGATGCATACCGCTACCGTAGCCTGGCCTGGTGACCCTGCACGAGACGAAAGCGGGCCGAATGCTGGCGGACGTGGCGAGCATCGGCCGCATCGCCGACCTTGTCCGTGCTCAGCCGCCCACGCTCGGCACCACCCGGCTGGTGCTCGTCGACGGGCCAGGGGGGTCGGGCAAGACCACGCTCGCAGGCAGGCTGGCGGTGACTCTCGGGGGCGCATCGGGTCAGGGTCCGGACGGCGTCCCGCCCGGCGATCACTCGGACGAGGGTGCGGCAGTGCAGGTGCTCCATGCCGATGACATGTACGAGGGGTGGGGCGGCCTCCCCTCGCTGGGAGACATCGTGATGGATCAGGTGCTCACCCCGATGGCCCGTGGCGAGACCGGCAGGTTCCGGGTGTGGGACTGGCATCGCGGTGAGCGTGCCCGCGAGGTCGTGGTGACGGCGCGAGATGTCCTCATCATCGAAGGCGTGGGTGTCGCAATGCGTGGCGCTCGCTCCCTTGCGAGTCTGGTGGTCTGGGTGGAAGCGGACCCGGACGAGAGGCTGCGGCGCGGCATCGAGCGTGACGGAGAGGCCACCCGCGACGACTGGGTGCGTTGGCAGCGCGCCGAACTCGAGGAGTTCGCGCGCCAGGGCACGCGTGCCGCGGCTCACGTGCGGGTCGACGGGAACCGCGCGCTTCCGAACTGACCCGAGCTCGCGCGCCTGTGCCGCGGCCTCACTCTGAGAGCCCTCTCAGATTGACGGGATTAGCGTCGATGGTGTCGCTGGGCATGCGACACTCGAGTCGGTAGGACCCCTCGCAAGACGTCCACCCCTCAGCGCCGATTCGTGGATCCGCTCCGCGTGCCCAGCGGCACTTTCGTGTCCTGGGTCAACGACGCCTCAGGACCGCACTCCCGGGCTGGCACAATGGCCCCATCATGACTGAGCACATTCTCGACGAACTCGCGTGGCGCGGGCTGATCGCACAGACGACCGGCCTCGACGACCTCCGCACTCACCTCGACCAGGGGCCCGTGACGCTCTACTGCGGGTTCGACCCGACGGCACCGAGCCTGCACCACGGACACCTCGTGCAGCTGGTGGTGCTGCGCCATCTCCAGCGCGCTGGACACCGCGTGCTGCCACTCGTGGGTGGCGCGACCGGCATGATCGGCGACCCCCGCATGTCCGGCGAGCGGGTGCTGAACACCAAGGAGACGGTCGCGGAATGGGTGGACAGGCTCCAGTCCCAGATCTCGCGGTTCCTCGACTTCGATGGCGACAACCCTGCCCAGATGGTGAACAACCTCGATTGGACAGGGGAGCTCACCGCGATTGACCTGTTGCGCGAGGTCGGCAAGCACTTCCGGCTCGGCACGATGCTAGCCAAGGACACGGTCGCGAGACGACTGAACTCCGACGAGGGCATCAGCTACACCGAGTTCAGCTACCAGGTGCTGCAGGGCCACGACTTCCTTCAGCTGTACCGGCGGCATGGGTGCACGCTGCAGACCGGTGGCAATGACCAGTGGGGCAACCTGCTGAGCGGTGTCGAGCTGGCGCGCAAGGCGGACGGTGCGCAGGTGCACGCGATGACCACGCCTCTCATCACCAAGGCGGACGGCACCAAGTTCGGCAAGTCCGAGGGCGGAGCCGTGTGGCTCGCCCCCGATCTGATGAGCCCGTATGCCTTCTACCAGTTCTGGTTGAACACCGACGATGCGGACGCTGTCCGGTTCCTCAAGATCTTCACCTTCCTCGACCGTGCCGAGATCGACAGGCTCGAGCACGCCGTCGCAGACGAGCCATTCCGACGAGAGGCCCAGCGCACTCTCGCGTGGGAGGTCACCGCGCTCGTCCATGGGGCCGATGCGACCGATGCTGTCGTGGAGGCGTCTCAGGCGATCTTCGGCCGAGGTGAGCTCGCCGGGCTGGATGAGGTGACGCTCGCCGGATGCGCGTCCGCACTCGGCGGCGTCGACGTGGGGGAGGGCGCCACGGTGGTCGACGCGCTGGTGGAGTCAGGACTGGTGGGCTCTCGCTCGGATGCCCGTCGGGCCGTTCAGGATGGCGGGGCCTACGTCAACAACGTCAAGGTGGAGTCCATCGATGCGACGATCGCAGAGTCCTCTCCACTCGCCGGCGGCTGGTTCGTGCTGAGGAGAGGCAAGAAGTCCGTGGGACTTGTGCGGACGGGCGCCTGACGCCAGACGCACGTGCCACGGCCAGATGCCGGTCTGCCAGGCCGAACGCCGGGCTTGGCGCCGCGACACGCCGCAGACGCTTGGATTTGACTTGATGTTCACGGAGCCGTAATGTCTTGCTCGCTGCCAAAGACGGAAGCGCTTCTCGGAGGACTGCACAAGGCCACGAGAGGCCCCACTTGACAGCCACCCCATCAAGTCACAGCCGCGGTCGCAAGAGCGACCGAGGTGATGTACGATGGAGAGCCCCCCACGGGATCGGACCTGAAAACCCGCCGACACGGCGAGTTGACAGAGCGAAAACAAGGGGGTAAGTTGGAAGGGTTGCCCGGACGGGCTCAGGGAAGTCAGCCGCTCAGAGAGCTGGATTTGACACACTGAATACGGCCGAGTAACTTAACCGAGTTGCCTGACAGATGTGAACTGCGAAACGCTGATAAGCGATTTGACAGACAAATGACAGGCAAGTAACTTAATCGAGTTGCCACAGCAGAATGAAGCATGGCGGTCGCTCACAGAGCGATTTGACAGCGCGGAAACATGTGTGTAACTTATAAGGGTTGCCCCGAGACCGGCTCAGAAGGCCGAGAGCGGTGCGCGTCCGAACCTTGAGAACTCAACAGTGTGCCACATAGTCGATGCCAAAAACCTCCGGCATCACGGCGTCAGAGCTTTGCTCTAGCAACGTGATGTTGGATTCCTTTGGTAGACAACGAAATGTCAGTGACATTTTGTTCGAAGCTAGAGATTAAACGGTTCTTCGGAACCACTTCGTTATGTAAGTAAACCGGCTTGCCGGATTGCTAATAAACATTCACGGAGAGTTTGATCCTGGCTCAGGACGAACGCTGGCGGCGTGCTTAACACATGCAAGTCGAACGGTGAAGTGAGAGCTTGCTCTCGCGGATCAGTGGCGAACGGGTGAGTAACACGTGAGTAACCTGCCCCAGACTCTGGGATAAGCCTTGGAAACGAGGTCTAATACCGGATACGAGACGAGATCGCATGGTCATCGTCTGGAAAGAATTTCGGTCTGGGATGGACTCGCGGCCTATCAGCTAGTTGGTGAGGTAATGGCTCACCAAGGCGACGACGGGTAGCCGGCCTGAGAGGGCGACCGGCCACACTGGAACTGAGACACGGTCCAGACTCCTACGGGAGGCAGCAGTGGGGAATATTGCACAATGGGCGCAAGCCTGATGCAGCGACGCCGCGTGGGGGATGAAGGCCTTCGGGTTGTAAACCCCTTTCAGCAGGGAAGAAGCGAAAGTGACGGTACCTGCAGAAGAAGCGCCGGCTAACTACGTGCCAGCAGCCGCGGTAATACGTAGGGCGCAAGCGTTGTCCGGAATTATTGGGCGTAAAGAGCTCGTAGGCGGTTTGTCGCGTCTGCTGTGAAAACCCGAGGCTCAACCTCGGGCCTGCAGTGGGTACGGGCAGACTAGAGTGTGGTAGGGGAGACTGGAATTCCTGGTGTAGCGGTGGAATGCGCAGATATCAGGAGGAACACCAATGGCGAAGGCAGGTCTCTGGGCCACTACTGACGCTGAGGAGCGAAAGCATGGGGAGCGAACAGGATTAGATACCCTGGTAGTCCATGCCGTAAACGGTGGGCACTAGATGTGGGGCTCTTTCCATGAGTTCCGCGTCGCAGCTAACGCATTAAGTGCCCCGCCTGGGGAGTACGGCCGCAAGGCTAAAACTCAAAGGAATTGACGGGGGCCCGCACAAGCGGCGGAGCATGCGGATTAATTCGATGCAACGCGAAGAACCTTACCAAGGCTTGACATATACCCTTTATCCCTAGAGATAGGGAGTCCTTCGGGGGGGTATACAGGTGGTGCATGGTTGTCGTCAGCTCGTGTCGTGAGATGTTGGGTTAAGTCCCGCAACGAGCGCAACCCTCGTCCTATGTTGCCAGCACGTAATGGTGGGGACTCATAGGAGACTGCCGGGGTCAACTCGGAGGAAGGTGGGGATGACGTCAAATCATCATGCCCCTTATGTCTTGGGCTTCACGCATGCTACAATGGCCGGTACAATGGGCTGCGATACCGTAAGGTGGAGCGAATCCCAAAAAGCCGGTCTCAGTTCGGATTGAGGTCTGCAACTCGACCTCATGAAGTTGGAGTCGCTAGTAATCGCAGATCAGCAACGCTGCGGTGAATACGTTCCCGGGCCTTGTACACACCGCCCGTCAAGTCACGAAAGTCGGTAACACCCGAAGACGTCGGCCTAACCCTTTTGGGAGGGAGACGTCTAAGGTGGGATTGGCGATTGGGACTAAGTCGTAACAAGGTAGCCGTACCGGAAGGTGCGGCTGGATCACCTCCTTTCTAAGGAGCACTTGGCGCTCTTCGGAGCGTCCAAATCTCGTTTCGTTCTCATACGTAGAACGGCGAGAGCTCATGGATGGAACATCGACGTGGCAGCGAGAGACACCGCACACACCTAGTACACCTTCGGGTTGGAACGCGTGAGTATGAGTAGAAGTCGCTGCATGGCACACTGTTGGGTCCTGAGGGATCGGGCGAAAGCTCACCTCAGGCTGGCCATAAGCCGGCTGGACGGATCACCGGATCTGGATGAACCACCTCGCGAAGCGGGGCAGGCGCCAGTGGTAGGTGAGACCGCCCGTACCTTGAGAACTGCATAGTGGACGCGAGCATCTTTGATTTCTGTAGTCAAGTTTTTAAGAGCACATGGTGGATGCCTTGGCAGTGGGAGCCGAAGAAGGACGTTGTAGCCTGCGATAAGCCTCGGGGAGCTGGCAAACAAGCTTCGATCCGAGGATGTCCGAATGGGGAAACCCCGCTGGAGTCATGTCCAGTGACCCTCGCCTGAACACATAGGGCGAGTGGAGGGAACGTCGGGAAGTGAAACATCTCAGTACCGACAGGAAGAGATATTCCGTGAGTAGTGGCGAGCGAAAGCGGAAGAGGCCAAACCGTCAGCGTGTGATAGCCGGCAGGCGTTGCGTTGACGGGGTTGTGGGACCTTTTGGAGGGAACTGCCGTTCTCTCAAGGAGTCAGAAATCCGCGTAATAGTCGAAGGGCATTGAAAGGCCCGGCACAGAGGGTGTGACCCCCGTAGACGAAATTGCGCGGACTCCTAAGAGTCATCCCAAGTAGCACGGGGCCCGAGAAATCCCGTGTGAATCCGCAGAGACCACTCTGTAAGCCTAAATACTACCCACTGACCGATAGCGGAACAGTACCGTGAGGGAAAGGTGAAAAGTACCCCGAGAGGGGAGTGAAATAGTACCTGAAACCGTGTGCTTACAATCCGTCGGAGCCTCCCTAGCAGGGGTGACGGCGTGCCTTTTGAAGAATGAGCCTGCGAGTTAGTGGTACGTGGCAAGGTTAACCCGTGAGGGGCAGCCGTAGCGAAAGCGAGTCCGAATAGGGCGTTTCAGTCGCGTGCTCTAGACCCGAAGCGAAGTGATCTATCCATGGCCAGGTTGAAGCGCGGGTAAGACCGCGTGGAGGACCGAACCCACTTGGGTTGAAAACCGAGGGGATGAGCTGTGGATAGGGGTGAAAGGCCAATCAAACTTCGTGATAGCTGGTTCTCCCCGAAATGCATTTAGGTGCAGCGTTGCGTGTTTCTTACCGGAGGTAGAGCTACTGGATGGCTAATGGGCCTCACCAGGTTACTGACGTCAGCCAAACTCCGAATGCCGGTAAGTCAGAGCGCAGCAGTGAGACTGTGGGGGATAAGCTTCATAGTCGAGAGGGAAACAGCCCAGAACACCAACTAAGGCCCCTAAGCGTGTGCTAAGTGGGAAAGGATGTGGAGTTGCACAGACAACCAGGAGGTTGGCTTAGAAGCAGCCACCCTTGAAAGAGTGCGTAATAGCTCACTGGTCAAGTGATTCCGCGCCGACAATGTAGCGGGGCTCAAGTACACCGCCGAAGTTGTGTCATTCACACATTGCCTGATCTTCGGATCCAAGCGTGTGGATGGGTAGGGGAGCGTCGTGTGGCGAGTGAAGTCGCGGGGTGACCCAGCGGTGGACGCCACACGAGTGAGAATGCAGGCATGAGTAGCGAAAGACGGGTGAGAAACCCGTCCGCCGAATGATCAAGGGTTCCAGGGCCAGGTTAATCCGCCCTGGGTAAGTCGGGACCTAAGGCGAGGCCGACAGGCGTAGTCGATGGACAACGGGTTGATATTCCCGTACCGGCGAAGAACCGCCCATGCAGAGGCAGATAATGCTAAGCGCCCAAAGTCACTGAACTCTTCGGAGGAACGTGATGGAGCGCGCGACCCAAGTCTGTAGTAAGCAAGCGTATTAACAGGGGTGACGCAGGAAGGTAGCCAGGCGTGGCGATGGTAGTCCACGTCCAAGGTTGTAGGGCGAGTCGTAGGCAAATCCGCGACTCACATAGCCTGAGAGCTGATAGTGACCGCATCTAGCGGGAATCTGGTGATCCTATGCTGCCAAGAAAAACCTCGGCGCGAGGTTCTAGCCGCCCGTACCCCAAACCGACTCAGGTGATCAGGTAGAGAATACTAAGGCGATCGAGTGAATCACGGTTAAGGAACTCGGCAAAATGCCCCCGTAACTTCGGGAGAAGGGGGGCCTGAGGCGTGAAGGAACTTGCTTCCGGAGCGTTCGAAGGCCGCAGAGACCAGGGAGAAGCGACTGTTTACTAAAAACACAGGTCCGTGCGAAGTCGCAAGACGATGTATACGGACTGACGCCTGCCCGGTGCTGGAAGGTTAAGAGGAAGGGTCAGCCGCAAGGCGAAGCTCTAAATTTAAGCCCCAGTAAACGGCGGTGGTAACTATAACCATCCTAAGGTAGCGAAATTCCTTGTCGGGTAAGTTCCGACCTGCACGAATGGCGTAACGACTTCTCCGCTGTCTCAACCGTGAACTCGGCGAAATTGCACTACGAGTAAAGATGCTCGTTACGCGCAGCAGGACGGAAAGACCCCGGGACCTTTACTATAGCTTGGTATTGGTATTCGGTGTGGTTTGTGTAGGATAGGTGGGAGACTTTGAAGCCGATACGCCAGTATTGGTGGAGTCATTGTTGAAATACCACTCTGATCACTCTGGATATCTAACTTCGGTCCGTAATCCGGATCAGGGACAGTGCCTGGTGGGTAGTTTAACTGGGGCGGTTGCCTCCCAAAGAGTAACGGAGGCGCCCAAAGGTTCCCTCAGCCTGGTTGGCAATCAGGTGGCGAGTGCAAGTGTACAAGGGAGCTTGACTGTGAGACTGACAGGTCGAGCAGGGACGAAAGTCGGGACTAGTGACCCGCTGGTGGCATGTGGAAGCGCCAGCGCTCAACGGATAAAAGGTACCCCGGGGATAACAGGCTGATCCTGCCCAAGAGTCCATATCGACGGCATGGTTTGGCACCTCGATGTCGGCTCGTCGCATCCTGGGGCTGGAGTTGGTCCCAAGGGTTGGGCTGTTCGCCCATTAAAGCGGTACGCGAGCTGGGTTTAGAACGTCGTGAGACAGTTCGGTCCCTATCCGCTGCGCGCGCAGGAAATTTGAGAGAATCTGACCCTAGTACGAGAGGACCGGGTTGGACGAACCTCTGGTGTGCCAGTTGTTCCGCCAGGAGCACGGCTGGTTGGCTACGTTCGGAACGGATAACCGCTGAAAGCATCTAAGCGGGAAGCCGGTCTCAAGATGAGATTTCCATGAGATTCGTCTCGAGAGGCCCCCAGTAGACCACTGGGTTGATAGGCCGGATGTGGAAGAGAGGACTAAAGACTCTTGAAGCTGACCGGTACTAATAGGCCGATAACTTGACTTTTATCAATGTGCTATGCGTCCACTATGCGGTTCCCGAGATACGGTCGGGTACCAACATCTCAATAGAGTTTCCGCTGTCATAGCGAGAGGGAAACGCCCGGCTCCATTCCGAACCCGGAAGCTAAGCCTCTCAGCGCCGATGGTACTGCACTCGTGAGGGTGTGGGAGAGTAGGTCGCAGCGGGACATTTTTCTACGAAGGGCCGCCCAATGCTGGGCGGCCCTTCGTCATTTCAGGGAGAATGTTCTCGAGCACCACCCCGTAGCAGGGATCGGAGAGCCATGTCGAATCAGCATGACGACAGCGGAGACAGCGCGAAGCGTCCAGAGGACCGCGGCGACGACACGTCGTCGAGCGAGGCAGCGAAGCCGCCTCGCAAGAGCGGCCCTACACGTCCGCCGGCGATCGGCGGCCCACGCGGCAGCGCCAACGACCGCGGACGTGCTCCCTTCGGCGGACGCGGTGGCGCAAGCCCCCGCACCGAGGGCGGCGCCCCGTCCCGGGGTGGAGACCGCGAGCGTCCTGCACGGGATGCCCGTCCCGATCAGCGGCGTGCCTCGGACGGTCAACGCTCGGGCAGCAGCGCCGGAGCTGACCGCGGGGCTCGTTCCGGTGGTCCGCGGCGAGACTCGCGACCTGACCGCGGCTCCAGTTCCGACCGCGGCTCCAGTTCCGACCGCGGCGACCGCTATGGATCGCGTGAACGTGGGGGCGACCGCGACACCCGCGGTGCGGCGCCTCGAGGCGACTCACGCAAGGGCGGCCCGAGCCGCTACGGCCGTCCTGACTCCTCGCGTTCGGACGGGCGCTCTGGCGACCGTTTTTCGCGGGGCCGTCCCGACGCTGCTGGTCGACCTGACTCACGCGGCCGTCCCGACAGGGGCGATCGACCGTCGTACGGCAACGCCGGTGCCAGGCCGGGTGGTCGGGACGCCGTGCGTCGTGAGGACCGTCGGTCAGAGCGCGAGGACGGCTCCCGTCGCGGCGACCGGTCCATGCAGCGACCCTCCGTCGAGGTTCCCGAGATCCCCGATGAGGTGTCATTCGGTCAGCTCGACCGCGAGGTGCGGCAGCGACTGCGCACACTGAGCAAGGACAACGCTGAGGACGTGGGCCGCCACCTGATCATGGCTGGCGCATTGATCGAGCTCGATCCCGAGCTCGCGTATCGGCATGCCCAAGTGGCACTGCAGCGCGGTGGCAGGGTCGATGTGGTGCGCGAGGCCAACGCTCTCGCGGCGTATGCGACAGGGCGCTTCACCGAGGCGCTGCGCGAGTTCCGCACCGTGAGGCGTCTCAACGGTTCGCACGAGTATCTGCCGCTCATGGCGGATTGCGAGCGGGGTCTGGGCCGTCCGGAGCGCGCGATCGACCTGGCCCGCAGCGACGATGCCGCGACGCTGCCTGCGTCCGCACGTGCGGAGCTCGAGATCGTCGCGGCGGGCGCGCGGCTCGACCTTGGCGACGCCGAGGCCGCGCTCGTGGCGCTCCGACGGATCACCGTGACCGACGACGAGCTCCGTGCCCGCGTGGATGAGGCGTCGGTCCCCGTGCTTCGTGCACTCGGTCGCGACGCCGACGCCGACGAGATCGAGAGCCGCCTCGCGACAGCGGAGGGCGACGACGATGGCGAGGTGGAGTTCGACGTCACGGTGTATGACGTTGCCGAGCTCGCCGTTCCCGTCGATGAGCGACAGCAGACCGACGAGGTGAAGGAGGAGGACCGATGACCGCATCGGACCTGCGGGGAAGCGACGAGCCGCTCTTCACTGCCTTCGACGCCGCGCTCGTGGACCTCGACGGTGTCGCGTATCGCGGTCCTCACGCGATCCCGTCCGCACCGCCGGCGCTCGCCGCAGCGCGCGAGGCCGGCATGAGTGTGGTGTTCGTGACCAACAACGCGTCCCGCGAGCCCGAGACCGTGGCCGCCCACTTGACCGACTTGGGCATGCCCGCGGAGGTCGACGAGGTGATGACGGCCGCACAGGCAGTCGCCGCACTCATGCGCGAGTCTCTCGACGCGGGTGCGAGCGTCTACGTCGTCGGGGGTGCGGGTCTGCGCACGGCCGTGACACAGGCGGGCTACCGCATCGTCGACGCGGCAGAGCCCACGCCCGATGCGGTGGTCCAGGGCTTCTCGCCGGACGTGTCGTGGCGCGAGATGGCGGAGGCTTCGTACGCCATCCGGGCGGGCGCGCGATACTTCGCGTCCAACAAGGATCTGACGATTCCGAACGAGCGGGGAGTGGCTCCCGGGAACGGCGCTCTCATCAACGTGGTGGTGACCGCCACGGGCGTGGAGCCTCCCGGCGCGGGCAAGCCGGAGCCTGCCATGTTTCGACTCGCAGCGGCGAAGGTCGACGCTGAACTCCCCCTCGTCGTAGGCGACCGTCTCGACACAGACCTCAAGGGGGCTCGCGCGGCCGACATGCCCGGTCTGCAGGTGCTGACCGGCGTCGATGGAGTGCGCGAGGCCATCCTGGCCCCGCCCGCGCATCGGCCGTCCTTCCTCGGCCGAGACCTGACCGCTCTCGCCGACCCCCACCCTCACCCGGAGCGCGAGGGCGCCAGGTGGCGCGTCCGTGCCGCGACCGCGTGGATCCAGGGCGGAGTTCTCCGTGTCGACGAGGCCGATGCGGGCCCGGACGGACTCGACGGCGCCCGCGCCGCGTGCGCCGCCGCGTGGGAGGCCGCAGACGGCGGCGCCACCGTGACGGTTGAGTCCACGCCCGGCCGGGAGGTACGCTCGTCCCATGGGTGAGATCAAGGATCAGCGCGAGCCTCTTGGCGAAGTCAAGTACCCCGCCGAGGTGCGAGAAGCGCTCAACGCCGTCACGGAGCTCCCGGATGACCTCGACCAGCAGGCCGAGTTCTTCGACAAGATCCAGGACTCGCTGTCGACGCGCCTGCGCGAAGAGCAGTAGAGACACCGCTGTCCAGACCACGCGGAGCCGTCACGACGACGCAGGGCAGTAGCAACGACTCAGAGCAGTGACGACATCGATGCAGGAGGGGCCGTGGTGCGCCTCGACCGGGCATTGCATGCACGCGGGCTTGCTCGGTCCCGTTCGCATGCCCAAGAACTGATCGCCGCAGGCGCGGTCACCGTCGACGGCAGAGTGGCGACCAAGTCCGCGCACCCGGTGTCGGACGATGCCGTGCTAGACGTCGCTCCCGACGCGGGACGCTATGTCTCGCGTGCCGCCCACAAGCTCGTCGGCGCTCTCGACGCGTGTGCTCCGGACGGGCTCTCCGTGGACGGACGCCGGGCGCTCGACGCGGGCGCCTCGACGGGTGGCTTCACCCAGGTGCTGCTCGAGCGGGGGGCCGCTCATGTGCTGGCCGTCGACGTGGGCCATGATCAGCTCTCCCCGTCGATCCGTGGCGACGCGCGCGTGACGGTGCGCGAGGGCGTCAACGTACGCGATCTCGACGCGAGCACCCCGGGTGCGGGCGTGGGTCTCGTCGTCGCCGACCTGTCGTTCATCGCGCTGCCGCTCGTCATCCCCGCGCTCGTGGCCTTCGCCGGCGAGGGCGCCGATCACCTGCTCATGGTCAAACCGCAGTTCGAGGTGGGGCGCGGCAAGCTGAGCGCGCGAGGCGTCGTGACGTCCCAGGCAGCACGCGCATCGGCCGTCCGTGGCGTGGCCCGGGCCATGGCGGATGCGGGGCTCACTCTGCATCGGGTGGCGCGCAGCGCACTGCCTGGCCCACAGGGCAACGTGGAGTTCTTCATCTGGGCCTCGAACGTCTGGCAGGCTAGGAGCGGCGACGCGCACGCGCGTCCTGTGCTCGACGGAGAGTTGCTCGAGCAGGCCATTGCACGCGAGGTGAAGGAAGACTCATGACCCGCAGGATCCTGATCGTCGCCAATCCGCACCGCCCCGAGACCCTCGAGGCAGGCGAGGAGGTCGCGCGGGTGCTCGCTGACGCGGGCATCGACTGCTGCACTGACTTCACGCCCGGCGTGTCCGTGCCGATCGAGGCCGCGATCGTCCTGGGAGGAGACGGCACGATGCTGCACGCCGCCCGCATGACGCACGGCACCGACATTCCGCTGCTGGGAGTGAACCTTGGCCGGGTGGGATTCCTCGCCGAGCTGGAGCGCGACGATGTCGCTCGTGCCGCCCAGCGCCTCGCCGACGGCGACTACACGGTCGAGGAGCGCGGCACCCTCCGCGTGACGGTCACCAGCGCCGACGGCACCGTCGAGGAGGGATGGGCCCTCAACGAAGCGACGCTCGAGCGCGCGAACCGGCTGCGCACGCTCGAGGTGACGCTCGCCGTCGATGGCGAGCCGCTGTCGAGCTTCGGATGCGACGGCGTGGTGGTGTCGACCGCCACCGGGTCCACGGCTCACGCCTTCTCCGCGGGCGGCCCGGTGATGTGGCCAGACGTGGATGCGCTGCTGTGCGTCCCTCTCGCGGCGCACGCGCTGTTCGCCCGCCCCCTCGTGGTGGGACCGTCATCGTCGTTCGCGATCCAGGTGGTGCCCAGCTCCGAGTCGTCCGGCCAGGTGGTGCTCGATGGCGCGCACAGCATCGAGGCGGGCCGCGGTTCCGTGGTCGACATCCGCCGCGGAGTGCACAGCGTGCGCCTCGCGCGTATGTCCGACGCTCCCTTCACCGCCCGTCTGGTGCGCAAGTTCTCCCTGCCGACCGACGGCTGGCGGGGCGAACGCGCCTACCCGACGCCGATCGGTCAGGAGATCCATTCCGAGCACTGGGCTGTCGAGCACGACGCTGCGCCGGTGGCCGAACCGGTGCGTGCCGGCGGCCCCGACGAGGACGGGTGACCCGTGCTGCATGAGCTGACCATCTCCGATCTCGGGGTGATCGAGTCCGCGCGACTCGAGTTCGGTCCAGGACTGACATGCGTGACCGGCGAGACGGGCGCGGGCAAGACGATGGTGCTGACGGGCCTGGGTCTGATCCTGGGGGCGAAGACCGTTCCCGCCACGGTGCGCACAGGGGCCGATGCGGCGGTCGCCGAGGCGATCATCGACGTCCCGGCCGCAGGGCCGCTCGCCGAGCGTCTGGCCGACGCGGGCGTCGCCGTGGAGGAGGACGGCTCGGCGGTGGTGGCCCGCACGGTGGGAGCGACCACGCGGTCGCGCGCCGTCATGGGCGGTCGCACCGTTCCGCAGACCCTGTTGGGCGAGGTCGCGGCGGAGCTGGTGACCGTGCACGGTCAGTCGGATCAGGTGCGTCTGCGCTCGCCCGCCCGCCAGCGCGACACCCTGGACGCGTACGGCGGCGCCGAGACCGCCGATGCGCGTCGCGACTACGCCGCAGCGTGGGACGAGTGGCTCACGGCCGCGGAGCGCCTGCGCCGGATGCAGGAAGGAGCCGACGCCGAGCGCGCAGAGGTGGCTCGCCTGCGCGACGACCTCGCCGCGATCGACGCTGTCGCTCCCGAGGCGGGAGAGGACGCGGCGCTCGTCGCCGAGGCCGGGGTGCTGGAGAACGCCGAGGCGGTGCGCACCGGCGCCGCGGCCGCATACGAGGCGATCGCGGGCGACGAGGCGATCACGGTGGTCGCGACGCTCGAGGCCGCTCGGCGTGCTCTCGCGGATGCGGCCAGGCATGACAGTGCGCTCGCAGCGCTCGAGGAGCGCCTCGCGGACTACTCGTACGGCGCGACGGACGTCGGCGCGGAGCTCGCCTCGTATCTCGACCGCCTGGACGCCGATCCGGGCCGTCTCGACGAGATCAACCAGCGCCGTTCCGACCTGGCGACGCTGACGCGCCGCATCGGCGTGCCGGATGTCGACGGCGTGCTCGCCTACGCCGAGCGCGCTCGTCCGCGGGTCGAGGAGGACGACGCCTGGGACGAGACTCTTGTGGCCCGTCGGGAGGACGAGGCGCGCTGCCGCGCGGCGCTCGAGGCCGCAGCCACGACTCTCCACGACGCGCGCGCCGCGGTCGGCGAGCGACTCGCGCGTGCGGTGCGCGACGAGTTGGCGCTTCTCGCGATGCCGGATGCTGACATCGCGATCGCGGTCGAGCGCACCGAGCCGACGGCGCATGGCGCCGACGTGGTGACGATGACGCTGGCGTCTCACCCGGGGGCTCCCCACCGCCCGGTCGCGGACGCGGCGAGCGGCGGCGAGTTGTCGCGCATCATGCTGGCAATCGAGGTGTCGCTCGCCGGCGCCGACCATGAGTCCGATGACACGGCGCGCACGTTCATCTTCGACGAGGTGGACGCTGGCGTCGGCGGCAAGGCGGCCGTGGCGGTCGGAAACCGACTGGCTCAGCTGGCGCGCACGCACCAGGTCATCGTCGTCACGCATCTGGCCCAGGTGGCCGCCTTCGCCGACACCCACGTGGTGGTGGCGAAATCCACCGACGGCGCGGTGACGCGTGCACAGGTGGGCGCCGTCACTGGCGAGGACCGAGTGCAGGAGATCGCACGGCTGCTGTCGGGCCAGGAGGACTCGACGACGGCACGCGCCCATGCGCTTGAGCTGTTGGAGGGCTCCGCCGTGGCACGATGACGGCATGAGCCGTTCCGACCGCACGACCAGCGGGGACGACGGCACCGTCACCGGCGCTCTGCGCATCGAACCGAGTGTGAGGACGCTGCTGCGTCGCCTGCGCCCCGGAGACGTGGCCGTCATCGACATCCTCGACCTCGATCAGCAGACCGCCGAGGCCATCGCGGAGCGTCGTCCTGCCGCCGTGGTGGACGTCCAGGCCGCGATCTCCGGCAGGTATCCGACCGGAGGGCCTCGTGTCCTCCTCGAGGCGGACATCCCGCTCATCGACGAGGTGGGCGGCGCGATCCTCGGAACCAAGGACGGCGCCCAGGCGAGCATCAGCGGGTCTCAGGTGCTGGTGGGCGGCGACGTCATCGCGGAGGGAAGGCTCGTCACGCTGGACGTGCTGACCGAGGTGATGGTCGGCGCCACCGAGGGTCTGCGCGTCCAGCTCGCGACGTTCACTGCGAATGCGATGGACCACGTCGAGCGCGAGGCGGACACGATCCTCGACGGTGCGGGCCTGCCCGACCTGGGACTCGACCTCGACGGGCGCCACGTCGTGATCGTCGCGCCCGGCCTCCGCCACCGCGAGCAGCTCACCGCGATTCGACGCTATGTCCGCGACCATCGCCCCATCCTCATCGCCGTCGGCGAGGCGGCCGATGCGACCCTCGCGCTGGCCTCGGCGCCTCACCTCATCATCGGAGACGTCGACGGCGTCGGCGATGATGCACTGCGGTCTGCTGACCGCGTGCTGCTTCACGAGCCACGTGGGGGTGCCTCGGGGCAGGCACGCGTCGACGCGCTCGGCCTCGCGCACAGCGTCTCCGACTCGGCGCTGTCGTCCGTGGCCCTCGCAATCCTGCTGGCACACGCCGGCGGGGCGTCGGTGATCGTGACGGTCGGCGTCGAGTCGTCGCTTCAGGACTACCTCGACACCTCGCAGGCCGATGCGTCGGGCACGTTCCTGGCCCGGCTCCAGGCGGGCACGAGCATCGTCGATGCGCCTGCGGTCGCGCAGGTCTACCGGCACCGCTACTCCGCCTGGACGCTCGTCCTGCTCGTCGTCTCAGGCCTCCTCGCGCTGGCCGTGGCGATCGCCTCGACCCCGGCCGGGCGGGCGTGGGTGGCTGACCTCTGGACGGCGGCGACGTCGTGGATCGGTGGCACATGATGAAGGACTTCCGTTACCACGTCGTGTCGCTCGTCGCGGTGTTCCTTGCGCTCGCGGTCGGCGTCGTGCTCGGCTCCGGTCCCATGCGGGACGCGCTCGTCGGGGACCTGTCGGACCAGATCTCCTCCCTCGAGGAGGAGGCCGAGTCGGCCCGTGCGGACGCCGATGCGGCCCAGGCGCAGACCACCACCGCACAGCAGTTCACGGACGAAGCGGCGCCAGCGCTGCTGTCGGAGACCCTGCTGGGGGTGGCGGTGGCCACCGTGGAGGTCGCCGGGCCGGATCCGCAGGACTCCTCCGGCGTCCGCGACCGGCTCGTGCAGGCGGGTGCCACCGTGGCGGCAGAGATCGTCATCGAAGAGGCGTGGACGAATCCCGACCAGACGGCCTTCCGTTCGTCGCTGGCGTCCACCATGGCTCCCAACGTGGTCGGGGTGGACGACGCGACCTCGCCCACGACGGTGCTGTCGCACGCGCTGGCACAGGCGCTCATGCCGGGCGTCCTGCCGCCCGGCTCCACCGAGGACGACCTCTCCGGAACAGACTTCCCCGATCCTGCCAACGCCGCTGAACGCTCGGCGCTGCTCCTCGACCTGCTGGTCGAGGCGGAGCTCGTCTCCGGCACCACCACTGCGCCGATCGAGTCCTTCGCGATCATCGCCGGCCCGGGCGCCGAGGACGATGCCGCCAGGGCCGAGCTGTCGAGCTCGCTCGCCGCGACCGCGGTGGTGCTGGCGGATTACACCGCAGGAGTCGCGGTCGCCTCGGGGCCCGACGCGCCCGGCGATCTGGCAAGCGCCGTGCAGAACTCTCCCGATGCATCGGCCGTCGTGGCAACGGTCGTGGAGGGCACCGACAGCTACGGCCAGATCTCGGTGCCACTCGCGATCTCCCAGGCCTTTTCTGGCACCGTCGGCCACTATGGACCGGGGGAGGGGCGCACCTTGGTGCCCCCGACGCCGTGATGAATCGGCAGACGATCGGCCTCGTCGCGATGTCGGCCACCTGAATCGCTGTTAGTGTTGAAGCCCGTGGAGCGAACGCGATTCTCGTCCGGCACGGACCATGTCACCCGTCACATCTTTGTCACGGGAGGCGTTGTGTCCTCCCTCGGCAAAGGCCTTACTGCATCGTCCTTGGGACGCCTCTTGCGCTCGCGCGGACTGCGCGTCACGATGCAGAAGCTCGATCCCTATCTCAACGTGGATCCGGGCACGATGAACCCCTTCCAGCACGGCGAGGTCTTCGTCACCGATGACGGTGCCGAGACCGACCTGGACATCGGACACTACGAACGCTTCCTCGACGTCAAGCTGTCGGCGAGCTCGAACGTCACGACCGGCCAGGTCTACTCGCAGGTGATCGCCAAGGAGCGCCGCGGCGAGTACCTGGGCGACACGGTCCAGGTGATTCCGCACATCACCGACGAGATCAAGCGCCGCATGCGCGATCAGGCGGGACCCGAGTGCGACGTCATCATCACCGAGGTGGGCGGCACCGTGGGCGACATCGAGTCGCAGCCGTTCCTCGAGGCAGCACGTCAGATCCGGCACGATGTGGGCCGCGACAATGTGTTCTTCCTGCACGTCTCGCTGGTGCCGTACATCGGCCCGTCGGGGGAGCTCAAGACCAAGCCCACCCAGCACTCGGTGGCGGCGCTGCGTTCGATCGGCATCCAGCCCGACGCGATCGTGTGCCGCGCTGATCGTGAGATCCCGCAGGCGATGAAGAACAAGATCGCCCTGATGTGCGACGTCGAGGGCGAGGCGGTCGTGACCGCCAAGGACGCCCCCAGCATCTACGACATCCCCCGCGTGCTGCACTCTGAGGGTCTGGACGCGTACGTGGTCCGGCGCCTGAACCTGCCGTTCCACGACGTCGAGTGGGGCGCGTGGCAGCAAGTCCTGGACCGCGTCCACCGCCCCCAGCACCAGGTCGAGGTCGCGTTGGTCGGCAAGTACGTCGACCTGCCGGACGCCTACCTGTCGGTGGGCGAGGCGCTGCGCGCTGGCGGCTTCCACCACAGCGCGAAGGTCAGTATCCGATGGGTCGCCTCCGACACGTGCCAGACGCCTGAGGGCGCGCAGAAGGCACTGGGCGGCGTCGACGCCGTGCTGGTGCCTGGCGGCTTCGGCGTGCGCGGCGTCGACGGCAAGATCGGCGCGCTGCGCTGGGCGCGCGAGAACCGCGTGCCCACGCTCGGCATCTGCCTGGGCCTTCAGACCATGGTCATGGAGTATGCCCGCAACGTGCTCGGCCTCGAGGGCGCCTCGAGCTCCGAGTTCGACCCGGGAACGCCGCACCCCGTGGTCGCCACCATGGAGGAGCAGCACGAGTTCATCGATGGTGAAGGCGACATGGGCGGCACCATGCGGCTGGGCGAGTACCAGGCGGTCCTCAAGGAGGGGTCGGTCGCGGCCGAGACCTACGGCGCGACCACCGTCGGCGAGCGTCACCGTCACCGCTACGAGGTCAACAACGCCTATCGCCAGCAGCTGGAGGAGGCCGGTCTCGTGGTGTCGGGGGAGTCTCCGGACCGCGAGCTGGTCGAGTTCGTCGAGCTGCCGCGCGAGACTCACCCGTATTACATCTCGACGCAGGCCCACCCCGAGTTCCTGTCGCGGCCCACGAAGGCGCACCCGCTGTTCGCCGGGCTCATCGGCGCTGCTCTCGAGGTGCGCGAGGCCGCCGCAGAGGCGACGACCGAGCCCGCGACTGCATGATGGCGGAGGCGTCGCTCGCCGATCTCCGTGCCGAGCGACCGGTCCTCGCGACCCACGAGCGCTTCGAGGGCAAAGTGTGGAACGTCGCCAGCGACGAGGTGGATCTGGGCGAGGCCGGTGAGGTGACGCGAGATTACCTACGCCACACTGGCGCCGTGGTGATCATCGCGATGGACGACGCCGACCGGGTCTACCTGGTGCGTCAATATCGCCACCCCGTCAGCGCCGAGTGCTGGGAGCCCCCCGCCGGCCTGCTCGATGTTTCGGGGGAGTCCCCGGTCGATGCGGCGCGTCGCGAACTGCACGAGGAGGCCGACCTCACCGCGTCCGAGTGGCACACGCTCGTCGACTACTACCCGTCAGGCGGGTCGAGCTCGGAGGCGGTGCGCATCTTCCTGGCCCGTGGCATCGGCGAGGTGCCCGCAGACGAGCGTCATGTGCGCACGGACGAAGAGAGCGACATGCTCGGCGCGTGGGTCGCGCTCGACGACGCCGTCGACGCGGTCATGGACGGACGCATCCACGCCTCGTCGGCCGTGGCGGGGTTCCTCGCCGCCGACCACGCGCGTCGCAGCGGGTATGCGACGCTGAGGGCGGCCGATGCGCCCTGGATGCGTCCGGAGGCGACGCGCCTTCAGCGATAGGCGACCGGCACTGGCGAGTGAGCGGCTGCTAGGCCGCAGCGGTCGGTGAGCGCCGAGCGCTCAGCAGGTAGTGCATCGCGGCGTGAGCAGCGGTGAGCGCGCCCACCCCGACCAGGTGGAGCCCCACCAGCACCTCGGGCAGACCGGTGAAGTACTGGGCGTAGCCGATGCCGCCCTGGGCGAACGTGATGATGACCAGCACCACCCATGCGCGGCGCACCTCGTCGCGACCGCCTGCTGCGTGGTGGGCGGACTCGGACACGTCGCGGCGGACCCGCCAGACGATCCACGCGAGGCACGCGACGAATGCCCACACCGCGAGAGCGTGAGCCCTGGCGATCATCGCGGGATCAAGAGAGAGCCGCTCGGTCGCATCGGCGTCCCCCGAGTGCGGACCGGCTCCGGTGGTGAGGGCGCCGAGGACGAGCAGCACCACGAGCAGGAGCGAGGACAGGCGAAGCGACCACCGCATCGGCCGCCCCGCACGCCGGGGTGCGCGTCGATATCTCAGCGCAAGCCACACCGAGTACCAGACCAGCAGCGCGGAGAGCAGCAGGTGAGGGGCTACCACGAGCGGGTGCAGCTCGACGAGCACGGTGATGCCGCCCACGACGGCCTGCAGGATCACGCCGATGCCGGGAACGAGCCCCAGCCACTTGAGGTCGGGACGGTTGCGCCATACGGCGATGGCGACCCCGAGGGCGACGATGACCAGCACGAACGTCAGCAGCCGGTTGCCGAACTCGACGGCGGGATGCAGCCAGTTCTCGCTGTGGAACTCGGGGGTGAAGCGCCCGGGCTCGCACTGCGGCCAGGTGGAGCACCCCAGTCCGGATCCCGTGAGCCGCACGACGCCACCGGTGACGATGATGCCCGCCTGCGCGAGGATGTTGGCGATGGTGAAGCCGCGTCCGTGCCGGGCGACGAGGTCGAGGACCCATGTCAGGGCGGATCGCAGGGCGTGAACGAGGCGGGATGGCACGCCCCAATCCTAGATCGCGCACCCCGAAGGTCCCGCCATCGGACGGCGCTCGGGGGCGCCGCGGGGCGTCACCGCACGCTCAGGTTAGGTCGTCCTTGCTTGCCGGGAACGAATTCAGCAACAACACTGTTGTCTAAGCACGAGACCAGAAGGAGGGCACCATCGGCAACGACACTACGCGTGACCGCGTCCTCGGTCTGATCGCGTCTGCTGGACCGATCACCGCCTCGACCCTCGCTCATGAGCTCGGCGTCACCCCGGCTGGGGTGCGTCGTCACCTGGGCGCGCTCGGTCTCGACGGCCTCATCACCGAGCACGAGCCCGCCGGTCACCACGCGCGCGGGCGGGGCCGCCCGTCCAAGTCCTACGTCGCGACGACGGAAGGACAGCAGTCGCTCGCGACGGCGTACACGTCCGTGGCCGTCGACGCGATGTCGTTCATGCGCGAGAACGGGCAGCTCGACCAGTTCGTCGAGGCCAAGATGGCCGAGCTCGAGACTGCACTCGAGGAGGCGGTCCCGGCGGACGCCCCCATGTCGGAGAGGGTCGACGCGCTGTCACGGGCGTTGGCCGACAAGGGCTTCGCCACCTCCGTGCGGCCCGGCCCCGGCGGCTACACGGTCCAGTTGTGCCAGGGGCATTGCCCCATCCAGTCCATCGCCGAGGAGGCGCCCGAGTGGTGCGAGGCGGAGACCCGGGTCTTCTCTCGCATCCTCGACGTCCACGTCCAGCGCCTGTCCACCCTGGCAGGCGGCGCCCATGTGTGCACCACGACCATCCCCGTCGCGACAGCGGCGGCCAAGGAAGGATGACTATGAGCACTCCCACCGACAAGGCTCCCGCGCAGACCGATGAGGAGATCATCGACTCGATCGGCTCATACGAGTTCGGGTGGCACGACTCCGACAGTGCCGGTGCCATCGCGGCCCGCGGCATCTCCGAAGACGTCGTGCGCAACATCTCGTCGCTGAAGGACGAGCCCGAGTGGATGCTGAACCAGCGTCTCAAGGGCTACAAGCTCTTCGGCAAGAAGCCGATGCCGCACTGGGGATCCGACCTCTCCGGCATTCACTTCGACAACATCAAGTACTTCGTGCGCTCCACCGAGAAGCAGGCCACCAGCTGGGAGGACCTGCCCGAGGACATCAAGCGCACGTACGACAAGCTCGGCATCCCCGAGGCGGAGAAGCAGCGCCTGGTCTCCGGCGTCGCGGCGCAGTACGAGTCCGAGGTCGTCTACCACCAGATCCGCGAGGACCTGGAGGAGCAGGGCGTCATCTTCATGGACACCGACACCGCGCTGAAGGAGCACCCGGAGCTGTTCGAGCAGTACTTCGGCACCGTGATCCCCGCCGGCGACAACAAGTTCGCTGCGCTCAACACAGCTGTGTGGTCGGGCGGATCGTTCGTGTACGTCCCCCCGGGCGTCCACGTCGACATCCCGCTGCAGGCCTACTTCCGCATCAACACGGAGAACATGGGCCAGTTCGAGCGCACGCTGATCATCGCGGACGAGGGTTCGTACGTGCACTACGTCGAGGGCTGCACCGCGCCGATCTACACGTCGGACTCGCTGCACTCGGCCGTCGTCGAGATCATCGTCAAGAAGAACGCCCGCGTGCGCTACACGACCATCCAGAACTGGTCGAACAACGTGTACAACCTCGTCACCAAGCGCGCCACGGCCGCCGAGGGCGCCACCATGGAGTGGGTCGACGGCAACATCGGCTCGAAGGTCACCATGAAGTACCCGGCGATCTGGCTGCTCGGCGAGCACGCTCGCGGCGAGACGCTGTCGATCGCCTTCGCAGGCGAGGGCCAGCACCAGGACGCGGGCGCCAAGATGGTGCACGCCGCTCCCAACACGTCGAGCTCGATCGTCTCCAAGTCGGTCGCGCGCGGCGGGGGTCGCACCAGCTACCGCGGTCTCGTCCAGGTGCTCGAGGGCGCCAAGGGCTCCAAGTCCAACGTGCTGTGCGACGCGCTGCTCGTCGACCAGATCAGCCGGTCCGACACCTACCCATATGTCGACGTGCGCGAGGACGACGTCAGCATGGGCCACGAGGCGTCCGTCTCGAAGGTGTCCGAGGACCAGCTGTTCTACCTGATGTCCCGAGGCATGACCGAGACCGAGGCCATGGCCATGATCGTGCGCGGGTTCGTCGAGCCCATCGCGCGCGAACTGCCCATGGAGTACGCGCTCGAGCTGAACCGCCTCATCGAACTGCAGATGGAAGGATCCGTCGGTTGACCGTCACTGATCACACCCGAGCCACCGCCGACGCCGCGCACACGCACGGCCTCGCCGCTCCCACCCCCGACGCGTCGCGCGCGGACCGTCCCACGTCCTTCGACGTGGACGCGTTCGCGATGCCGACCGGGCGCGAGGAGGACTGGCGGTTCTCCGCCGTCCGCGACCTCGCACCCGTCCTGAAGGACGTCGACGCCGGCGGCACCCTCGACTGGAGCGTCCCCGACCTCCCCGAGGGCGTCACGCTGACCGACCTGGACGTGGCGAGCGCGCGTGAGCGCTCCGTCCGCGCCCCAGGCGACCGCGCATCGGCCGTCGCCGCTGCTCACTCCGGCGGAGCGAAGGTGCTGGCGATCGCGCCGGGCACCATCGTCGACAAGCCGATCACCATCACGGTGACCGGGAACGGCGCCGACGCACGCGGCCACCTCCTGGTCGAGGCAGGCACCAACTCGGAGGCTGCGGTCGTCATCGAGCGCAAGGGCTCCGCGACGTACTCCGAGTTCGTCTCGGTGGACCTCGGCGCGAACGCCGGCCTCAAGCTCGTCCTGCTCCAGATGTGGGAGGCCGATGCGGTGCACGCGGGAGAGGTCGTCGCCCGTCTGGGCCGCGACTCGCGCCTGCGCGGCTCGGTCGTCACGCTCGGCGGAAAGGTGGTCCGTCTCAACACGTCGGTCGCCTTCGCCGGCGAGGGGGCCAGGGTCGACCTGTTCGGCCTGTACTTCGCGGACTCGGGCCAGCACCAGGAGCACCAGCTGTTCGTGGACCACGCGGTGCCGCGCTGCACCTCGCGCGTCACCTACAAGGGTGCGCTGGCGGGAGCCACGGCTCGCACCGTGTGGATCGGCGACGTGCTGATCCGCAAGGAGGCCGAGGGCACCGACACGTACGAGCTCAACCGCAACCTCGTGCTCTCCGACGGCGCTCGCGCCGACTCGGTGCCGAACCTCGAGATCGAGACCGGTGAGATCGAGGGAGCGGGCCACGCATCCGCGACCGGCCGGTTCGACGACGAGCAGATGTTCTACCTGCGTTCGCGTGGCATCTCCGAGGACCTCGCGCGCAAACTCGTCGTCCGTGGCTTCTTCGCCGACCTGGTGCAGGAGATCGGTGTGCCCGAGGTCGAGCAGGGCCTCATGGACGCGATCGAGCTCGAGCTGGAGCACGTCAACGAGGAACTGTCAGAGGGCGACCATGGCTGAGCAGTTCGCGTGCGACGTGACGGCTCTCGAGCCGGGGTCCGCACTGCAGACCGACCTCACGCTGGCGGACGGCACGGACACGCCGGTCGCGGTCGTCCGTACCGATGACGGCGACTACTACGCCATCGGCGGCATGTGCACGCACGGCGAGGTTCCGCTCGGCGAGGGCGACGTCGACGGCTGCCACCTCGAGTGCTGGGCGCACGGGAGCCGCTTCGATGTGCGCACGGGCGTCCCTGACGAGCTGCCCGCGATCGACCCCGTCGCCACCTACCCCGTCCGCATCGACGGCGAGCGCGTGCTCGTCGACGTCGACAACCCCCTGTCTTCTTAAGAGTTTGGAGCAACACATGAGCACCCTGGAAATCAAGAACCTCCACGTGAGCGTGGATACGCCTGAGGGCACCAAGGAGATCCTGAAGGGCGTGGACCTCACCATCAACTCTGGTGAGACGCACGCCATCATGGGTCCCAACGGCTCGGGGAAGTCCACGCTGGCCTACTCGGTCGCCGGACACCCCAAGTACCAGATCACCGACGGCGAGGTGCTGCTCGACGGCGAGAACGTGCTCGACATGAGCGTCGACGAGCGCGCCAAGGCGGGCCTGTTCCTCGCGATGCAGTACCCGGTCGAGGTCCCCGGCGTCTCGGTGTCCAACTTCCTTCGGACGGCGAAGACCGCGCTCGACGGCGAGGCACCCAAGCTGCGCCACTGGGTCAAGGACATGAAGGCCTCGATGGAGCAGCTGCGGATGGACCCCGCGTTCGCCGAGCGCAACGTCAACGAGGGCTTCTCCGGCGGCGAGAAGAAGCGCCACGAGATCCTCCAGATGGAGCTCCTGCAGCCCAAGATCGCGATCCTCGATGAGACGGACTCAGGACTCGACGTGGATGCGCTCCGGATCGTGTCCGAAGGCGTGAACCGCGTCAAGGAGACCACCGGCCTGGGCGTCATGATGATCACGCACTACACGCGGATCCTCCGTTACATCAAGCCCGACTTCGTGCACGTCTTCGTGGACGGACGCATCGCCGAAGAGGGCGGCCCCGAGCTCGCCGAGCAGCTTGAGGCCGAGGGCTACGACCGGTTCCTGGCGAGCGCGTAAGGACCCCCATGCTGCTGCCCGATCTGCGCGACGACTTCCCGCTCCTGGCCCGCACGGTCAGGAACGGGAAGCCGCTCGTGTACCTGGATTCGGGAGCGACCTCGCAGAAGCCCCGTGTCGTGCTCGACGCGGAGCGGGACTTCTACGAGCATCACAACGGCGCGGTCGCGCGTGGTGCCCACCTGCTGGCGGAGGAGGCGACCGACCTCTTCGAAGGCGCGCGCTCTGACGTCGCCACGCTGGTGGGCGCCGCACAGGACGAGATCGTGTGGACCGAGAACGCGACTGCGGCGCTGAACCTCGTCGCCAGCGGCATCGGCAACGCGTCTGCCGGCATCGGCGGGGCCGAGGCCGAGCGCTTCCGCATCGGCCCCGGCGACGAGATCTGCGTCACCGAGACCGAGCACCACGCGAACCTGGTGCCATGGCAGGCTCTCGCGATCCGCACGGGTGCGACCCTGAGATGGATCCCGGTCGACGACGACGGCCGGATGATCCTCGATCACCTGGAGACACACGTGAACGAGCGCACCAAGGTGCTCGCGTTCACGCACGTCTCGAACATCACCGGCGTGATCTCGCCGGTCGCCACGTTGGTGGCGCGCGCGAAGGCGGTCGGCGCACTCACGGTGCTCGACGGCTGCCAGTCGGTGCCTCACCTCCCCGTGGACGTGAAGGCGCTCGACGTGGACTTCATGGCCCTCAGCGCGCACAAGATGCTCGGTCCCACCGGCATCGGCGCTCTGTATGGGCGCAAGGCGCTCCTGGACGCGCTGCCGCCGAGCATCTTCGGCGGTGGAGCGGTGAAGACCGTCACGATGGAGGAGACCTCCTGGCTCGAGGCGCCGATGCGCTTCGAGGCGGGCACGCAGCCCGTCGCCCAAGCCGTCGGCATGGGTGCCGCCGCGCGGTACCTCATGGGCATCGGCATGGACCGCGTCGAGGCTCACGAGCGCGACATCGCCACGATCCTGCGCGGAGGAGTCGCCGAGATTCCCGGCGTGCGCCTGCTCGGGCCGGTCGGCGACGCCGACTCCCGCGACGTCATCGCCATCGCGGCGGTGGCGGTGGACGGCGTGCACACGCACGACGTGGGCCAGGTGCTCGACGATGCTGGCGTGGCGGTGCGCGTGGGGCACCACTGCGGCCAGCCCCTGCACCGCCGGTTCGGGCTGACGGGCTCGACCCGCGCCAGCGCCCACGTGTACACCACCCTGGATGATGCGCGCGCGTTCGTCGACGCGCTCGCGACCGTCCCTGCCTTCTTTGGAGTGAGAGCATGAGCACCACGAGCGGCTCCAGCGGACTGGAGCAGATGTACCAGCAGGTCATCATGGACCACGCGCGTGCGCCCCATGGGCGCGGGCTGGTGGACGTCGACCTTCCTGCGACGGGGGAGTCCCACCAGGTGAACACCACGTGCGGAGACGAGATCCGCCTGCGCGTGGGTCTCGACGGCGACCGCATCTCCTCGCTGTCGTGGGAGGGCCAGGGCTGCTCGATCTCCCAGGCGTCCGTGTCCGTGCTGCACGAACTCGTCGAGGGCGAGAGCCTGGCCGAGGCGGATCTTACGATGGACGCCTTCCGCGAGCTCATGCAGTCCAAGGGTCAGCCCCTGGACGAGACCAAAGAAGACCTGCTCGGCGACGCCACCGCGTTCGTCGGAGTGGGCAAGTATCCGGCACGCATCAAGTGCGCCATGCTGGGATGGATGGCGTTCAAGGACGCTGTGATCCAGGCACGAAAGGACGAATCATGACCGAGACCAAGACCCCTGCCAACGCGGCGGACGTCGAAGAGGCCATGCGCGACGTGATCGATCCCGAGCTGGGGATCAACGTCGTCGATCTGGGACTCGTCTACGGCGTCTCGCTCGACGAGAATCAGCACGCCGTCATCGACATGACGCTCACGTCGGCAGCCTGCCCACTGACTGACGTGCTCGAGGACCAGACGGGCCAGGCGCTGGAGGGAATCGTCGACGGCTTCCGCATCAACTGGGTGTGGATGCCGCCGTGGGGCCCCGACAAGATCACCGACGACGGCCGCGATCAGCTGCGGGCGCTCGGCTTCAACGTCTAGACCGAGCCGAGCTGGGACCGCGCCACGCTACTTCGGTGCGGTCCCCGCCTCGCCGGCGTCCCCGGGAGACGTCGCCGACAGCAGGTCGAACGCGTCCTGGCGTGACATGGTCTCGCCGGCCGATGCCGGTGCCGCAGCGCCAGCATTCGCGCCCGGGGAATCCTTGGCCTGCTTCTTCGCGCGCTTCAGGACTCGCGCCTCGGCGGCCTTCGCCGCTCGCGACTGACGCTTCTCGCGTGCCTCCTCCGCGATGCCGCGTGCGTGGAGCGCCTGCCCCAGCTGCAGTGAGAAGCCGACCGTGCGCGTGGTGGTGGGGAACACGACCGCTCGGATCGATCGGTCGAGCCCGCGCGCACGCGCAGCCTGGCGCGACTCCAGGTACATCCTCGCCACCTCGGGCAGCGCCCGCAGCATCAGCGCGAACATCAGGCCAAGCGTCTCGGGTGGCAGCAGGAACCGGATCGGTCGGGCGGCCCACGACACGAAGTCGAGCATGGCCTCCATCGAGGTCGAGCAGGTGACGGCGAGCGCCAGCGCGACGATGCCGATCAGGTCCGCGGAGATGTCGATCGCCCGCGCATAGTCCCCGCGCCACAGGTGAAGGCTCGAGCTCAGCGCCGCGACGATGGCCGTGCCCAGCAGCGCGAGCAGGGTCGCGCGTGGCGGCGGCTCGGTGCTGAGCAGCAGCAGGAGACACGCGCACATGATGCCGACAGACGTGACGGGATCGCCGATGGCGACGGTCACGATCGCGAGGGTCACGAGCATGAGCACCTTGAACCACGCCGGAGCGGAGTGCAGAGGCGTGCGGCGCGGCCGGTACAGGCCGAGCATCGAGATCACGCGGAGTCCCTCCGCACGCGACCGAACATGAGGTCCCGGTAGTACGCGACAGCCTCGACCGGCGAACCGTCGAAGGCGACGGCGCCCTCGTCGATCACGAGCGTGCGCTCGGCCCTGGCCGCGGAGTCGAGATCGTGGGTGACCTCGATGAGCTGGACGGGCAGTGAGCGCAGCAGTGAGCCGATGTGTGCGCGCCACCGCAGGTCGAGCAGGGTGGTGGGCTCATCGGCCACGAGCACTCGCGGCGTCACCGCCAGCACGCCCGCCATGGCGAGCAGCTGGCGCTGGCCGCCCGAGAGCGCGCTCACGGAGACGTCGGCGCGGTCGCCCAGGCCGAACTCCTCGAGAGCGGCGAGGGCGGCGGCGGTGCGCTCGTGCTTGTTCTTGATGGTGCGCCGGAGCGACAGCATCACGTCCTCGATCGCCGTGGGCATGATGAGCTGCGCGGACGGGTCCGTGAACAGGAACCCGACCATGCGGCGCACGCGTGGCCCGTGCTTGGCCACATCGAGCCCCTCGACCTCGACGGAGCCCTCCGATGGCAGCACCAGCCCATTGATGAGTCGCACCAGCGTGGACTTGCCGCCGCCGTTGGCGCCGACGATGGAGATGTGCCGTTCAGTGAGCGTGAGGCTGGTCGGTTCCAGGATGGGCACGCCGGAATCGGGCGCGACCACGGCCGCGTCCTTGAATTCGATCATGCGTCAAGGCTAAGCGGTCGCGGCCGTTTCGCGCTTCACTGCCGCCCCGCGGAGCGCAGGAGCCGGCATCAACTGGGGGTAGGCGCGGTGGATGACGGCGGCCGCGAGCGCGGCAAGGGCCACCTTGACGAGGTCGCCAGGCAGGAACGGCACCACGCCCACCGTCAGCGCGTTCGCGCACTCCTCCGACACGCTCCAGAGGTTGTCGCAGCCCGCGGGGGGCAGCACGGGCAGTCCGGTGCGCGCGGCGAGCCACGGCACTCCGACGGCGTAGATGACCGGGATGGACACGAGGCCGGGGCCGATCAGCGCGAGGAACGTGAGAGGTCCGCGGCGGCGGCGCCACGTCACGAGCGCGCCGACGACGACGGTGGCGGCCAGCATGCCCACCAGGTATCCGCCGGTGGGGCCCGCGAACACGCTGGGGCCGCCGCGGAAGTTGGCGAAGATCGGCGCGCCGGCGAGCCCCACCACGAGGTACAGCGACATGGCGGCGGCCGCGCGCCAGGGGCCCAGTGCGAGGGCGGCGAGCACCACTGCGAAGGTCTGCAGCGACAGCGGCACTCCGAAGGCGAGCGTGACCTCTGGCACGGCAGTGGAGGCCGCGATGAACGCGGCGAAGACGGCGACCAGGGCGACGGTCGGGCCGTTCAGGTGGCGGTGCATGAGGTTCCCCTCCTCTGGGACAATGGTTTCCAAGCGCACACGCTACTGGCGGGGACATCGGTCTCTCGCCGTGTGCAGAAACTCTGTGGACACCCCACAACACACGTGTCACCACCCGGAAGGACATTCGTTGATTGCCGCCCAGGAGCTCGAGATGCGCATCGGCGCCCGGGTGCTGCTGCACCCCACGTCGTTCCACGTGAACGCAGGCGACCGCATCGGCCTGGTGGGCCGCAACGGAGCGGGAAAGACCACCCTGACGAAGATCCTTGCGGGGGAGGGGCTTCCCTCCTCGGGCAAGGTCGTGACCAAGGGACTCCTGGGATACCTGCCCCAGGACCCCCGCACCGGTGACCTCGAGCAGCTCGCCATGGATCGGATCCTCGCGGCGCGTGACCTGGCCGGTCTCGCCGCCAAGATGCGCGAGGCCGAGCAGGCGATGGCCAGCGAGGATGACGCGGTCCGGGACAAGGCGATGGACCGGTATCCGAAGATCGAGGAGCGGTTCCGTGCGGCCGGGGGATACGCCGCCGAGGCGGAGGCCTCCCGCATCGCCGCCAACCTCGGGCTCGACGAGCGCATCCTCGCTCAGGAGGTGGGCGTGCTGTCCGGAGGTCAGCGCCGCCGTGTCGAGCTCGCCCGTGTGCTGTTCTCCGGGGCCGAGACGCTGCTGCTCGATGAGCCGACGAACCACCTGGACGCGGACTCGATCGCGTGGCTGCGCGACTTCCTGGTGCAGTACTCGGGTGGACTGATCGTGATCTCCCACGATGTGACGCTGGTGCGCGCGACCGTGAACAAGGTCTTCCACCTGGATGCGAACCGGGGCGTCATCGACCAATACGCGATGGGATGGGACCTCTACCTTCAGCAGCGCGAGGACGACGAGAAGCGTCGCCACCGCGAGCGCCGCAACGCGGAGAAGAAGGCAGGAGAGCTGCTCGCGCAGGCCGACAAGATGCGCGCCAAGGCCTCCAAGGCCGTGGCCGCGCAGAACATGGCCAAGCGTGCGGAGCGGCTGCTCTCCGAGACCGAGGCCACGCGCCAGAGCGACAAGGTCGCCTCGCTGCGCTTCCCCACGCCTGCCCCGTGCGGCAAGACGCCGTTGCGGGCATACGAGCTGTCCAAGTACTACGGGTCGCTCGAGGTCTTCACCGACGTCGAGCTCGCGATAGACCGTGGATCCAAGGTGGTGGTGCTCGGACTCAATGGCGCCGGCAAGACCACGCTCCTGCGCCTGCTCAGTGGCGTCGAGACTCCTGACACCGGCTACATCGAGGCGGGCCACGGCCTCAAGCTCGGGTACTACGCCCAGGAGCACGACATGCTCGACATGAATGCGACCGTGGGGGAGAACATGGCGCATGCCGCGCCCGATCTCGGCGAGACCGAGGTGCGCAAGGTGCTCGGCTCGTTCCTGTTCAGCGGGGACGATGCGGACAAGCCCGCGCGGGTGCTGTCCGGTGGCGAGAAGACCAGACTCGCGCTCGCCACGCTGGTGGTGAGCCAGGCCAACGTGCTGCTGCTCGACGAGCCCACCAACAACCTGGATCCCGCCTCTCGAGCCGAGATCCTTCACGCCCTGAACTCCTACGAGGGTGCCGTGGTGCTCGTCACGCACGACGAGGGCGCCGCCGAGGCGCTCGAACCCGAGCGCGTGCTGCTGCTGCCCGATGCTGACGAGGACCTGTGGAACGACGCCTACCGGGACCTCATCGCGCTCGCGTGATCGACGCGCTCTAGAGCGCGTCCTCGATCTCCTCGTCGGAGGGGCCCTTGCGGCGACGCCGGGATGCGGCCGATGCGCGGGCGGGCTCGCGCGGCGCGCTCACCGCGGTCGGCGGCGGCAGGGGCGCACCGGCGCCGTCCGCGAGGGGGCTTCCGTCCGCGATCCGCTCGTCCGCCGTCCGTTCATCAGCGACGAGGCGATCGCGGCGCAGCAGCAGGATGCCGCCTGCCGGGGCCATCGCGGCGAACAGCCACCACTGCCACGCGTAGGACAGGTGGGGACCCACGGACAGTTCGGGCAGGGGCACCGGGGCGCCCACAGGGGTCTCGGCGCAGCCGCCGTCGTCGCAGATCTCGCGGAGCATGCCGTAGCCCGGGACGGGATCGCCGGCGGGCTCGGGCAGCTGGGCGGGCGTGATGCGCGTGATGCTGTCTCCTGCGCCCTTGCCGTCGTCGGGCTCCCACTCGCGCAGCACCGCCGTCACGGTGACGCGCTGTGTCGCGTCGAGGTCGGGCACGGCGGGGTCCTCGGTGGGGCCCGGCTGGCGGATCCAGCCCAGGTCCACGAGGAACGATCGGCCGTCGTCCGTGTCGAGCCATGCGAGGTACTGCCACGCGGGAGTGCTCTCCACCGGCCGCGTGCGCAGCACGGTCAGCGAGCCCGGGTCGACGATGCCGGTGGCGGTGACCGTCCGCCATTGCGTGCCCGACGGGAGCGCCGTCGCGCCCCGGGGGGCCACCTCGCCCACCTCCACCGGGCCGAGGTCCGCGGCCGCCTCGAAGTCCGCGACGGCATCGGCCCTCTCGACGTGACGTCCGTACTGCCAGAAGCCGAGCATCACGGCGACGGCAGCGACGGACAGCGCGATCGCCATCGTGAGGACGATGCGCATCACGCTGGGGTGGCGGGCGGAAGGCACCCCACGATGCTAGTCGGCACCGGCGCACGCTTCGGTGCCTCGCCTCCCCGGCCATTCGCGCTACCGTGGCGCCCATGACTCGACACGTCCTCGTCACCGGGGCGAACCGCGGCATCGGCCGCGCGATCGCCGAATCCTTCGTCGCCGCCGGCTTCACGGTGAGTTCGATCCATCGCAGCGGCGAACTGCCCGAGGGCGTCGACGGCGCCATCGCGGACATCACCGACACCGACGCCGTGAACGCCGCCTTCGACGCGCTCGAGGAGCGCCACGGCCGCGTCGAGGTGCTCGTCGCCAACGCGGGCATCACGCGCGACGGGCTCCTCATGCGCATGTCGGACGAGGACTTCGAGACGGTCCTCGACACGAACCTCACGGGCACCTTCCGGTGCGTGCGGCGCGCCACGCAGTCGATGGTGCGCCAGCGCTTCGGTCGGATCGTGCTCGTCGGCTCGGTGGTGGGCCTCATGGGCAACCCGGGACAGGTCAACTACTCGGCGTCCAAGTCCGCACTCGTGGGCATGGCGAGGTCGATCACGCGCGAGGTCGGCGCCCGCGGCATCACCGCGAACGTGATCGCGCCCGGCTTCATCACGACGGACATGACGGACGACCTGGGCGCGGACCTCGTCAAGCAGTACGAGGCGAACATCCCCGCCAAGCGCTTCGGCAGCACCGATGACGTCGCCGCGGCCGCGCTGTACCTCGCCTCCGACGGCGCGGGCTACGTCTCAGGGGCCGTGATCCCGGTCGACGGCGGCCTGGGCATGGGTCACTGACCGGGCCGAGGCGTCCGCGCTAGCGGGTCTGCTCCGCGGGCTCGGCGTCGCCGGCTCCATGGTCGCCCGCCACGTAGGCGGGCGAGGCCACGGCCTGGTCGGCGCCGCGCCAGCGGGTCACGGCCGCCATCAGGTGATAGGTCACGAGGGCGGCCGCCGTACCCAGCACGATGCCGCCGAAGGTCATGTCCCCGGCGGTCCAGGTGTAGTCCGCCGCACCGATGATGAGCGCGATGCCGGCCGGCATCAGGTTCACCGGGTTGCCGAAGTCGACGGAGCCCTGGGCCCAGATGCGGGCGCCGAGCACCGCGATCATGCCGAACAGGACCGTCGCGAGGCCGCCCAGCACGCCGGGAGGGGTCGCCGCGATGAGCGCGCCGAACTTGGGCGACAGGCTCAGCAGCAGCGCGAACAGCGCGGCGAACCAGTACGCGGCGGTCGAGTACACCCGGGTCGCCGCCATCACACCGATGTTCTCGGCGTACGTCGTGGTGCCCGATCCGCCGCCGAGGCCGGCCACGGTGGTCGCGACGCCGTCCGCGAGAAGCGCGCGTCCGGTGATCGGGTCGAGGTCGTCGCCCGTCATGGCGGCGACGGACTTCACGTGGCCGATGTTCTCGGCGATCAGCACGAACAGCACCGGCACGAACATCGCCAGCACTGACAGGTCGAACTCGGGCGCATGGAAGTCGGGGAGCCCCACCCAGGAGGCCTGCGAGACGCCCGTCAGGTCGTACTCGCCCCGCAGCGCGGCGACGAGGCAGCCGACGGCCGTGCCGAGCAGGATGGACAGCCGGCCGAGGATGCCGCGGAACAGCACCGTGATGAGCACCACGGCGACCCCCGACACGAGGGCGGTGCCCAACGACTCCTGCACCATGCCCCAGGCGGCGGGCGCGAGGTTGAGGCCGATGAGCATCACGATCGCGCCGGTGACGACCGGCGGCATTGTGAGCTCGATCCACCGGGTCCCGGAGACGTGCACGACCACGCCGACGAGGGCCAGGAGCAGCCCGGTCATCACGAGGCCGCCCAGCGCGACGCCCATGCCGCCCGCACCCATCGCGGCGGTGATGGGAGCGATGAAGGCGAAGCTCGAGCCGACGTACGACGGCAGCCTGTTGCCCGTGATCAGCAGGAAGATGACGGTGCCCACTGCGGAGAAGAAGATCGTCGCGGTGGGAGGGAAGCCGGTCAGCACCGGCACGATGAACGTGGAACCGAACATCGCGAGCACGTGCTGAGCGCCGATGCCGATGGTGCGCGGCCACGTGAGGCGCTCTCGTGGGCGCACGGCGCCGTCGGGGGCGATGGACTTGCCGTCGCGATGCAGGGTCCAGGACATCATGCTCATCGGTTCTCCTCTGGTGACGTGCCACGCCTGCGTGCGGCCCGCGCACAATCTAGCGACTCGAGCGCCGTCGGCGTGGGACCGTGGCCCCATGACACCCGCCCAGGTGCGCAGCCGCTAGGCTTCGGGCGAGGAGGAATGACATACATGGGCATGCTTGATGGCAAGAACATTCTGGTGACCGGCGTCCTCACGGAGGGGTCGATCGCGTTCGAGGTGGCACGGCTGTGCCAGGACCAGGGCGCGACGGTGGTCCTGACCGGCATGGGACGCACCCTCAAGATCACCCAGGCGATGGGTCGCCGGCTGCCGGCGGCCGCGCCCGTGGTCGAACTCGACGTCACGAATCCGGATCACCTCGCGGCGCTCGCGGACCAGGTGCGCGAGCACGTGCCGCACCTGGACGGCGTGGTGCACTCGATCGGCTTCGCTCCGCAGTCCGTCATGGGCGGGAACTTCATGTCGGGGGAGTGGGAGGACGTCGCGACCGCGATGCACATCTCCGCGTACTCTCTCAAGGCCCTCGCGCAGGCGGCGCTGCCTCTCATGACTCAGGGCGGCTCGATCGTGGGACTGACCTTCGACGGTCGCTTCGCGTGGCCGGTCTACGACTGGATGGGCGTGGCGAAGGCCTCGTTCGAGGCCGTCAGCCGGTACCTGGCGCGCGACCTCGGTCCCCAGGGGATCCGCTGCAACCTAGTCTCCGCCGGCCCGATCAAGACCACGGCCGCGCGCCACATCCCTGGCTTCGACCAGATGGAGAGCGTGTGGGCGGAGCGCGCACCGCTCGGCTGGGACTCCGAGGCGACTGAGCCGACCGCACGCGCAGTCACCGCGCTGCTCAGCGATTGGTTCCCCGCGACCACCGGCGAGATGATTCACGTCGACGGCGGCGTCCACGCGATGGGACAGTAGGGGCATGCCCACACTGATCATCGCTCGTCACGCCAAGGCCGAGGCCCCCGCTCCTGGTCTGCAGGACATGGACCGCACCCTCGCACTCATCGGCCGCAAGGCGTCCACGAAGCTCGGCGAGGAGATCGCCGCAGCCGGGCTGAAGCCCGCGCTCGCGCTGGTGTCTCCCGCCACGCGCACTCAGCAGACGTGGAAGCTCATGTCCTCGTCGCTCCCGGACTGCGAGAGCCGCTCGGTCGACGGACTGTATGAGACTGATGTCGAGGGTCTGGTGGAGATCGTGAATGCGATCGAGGGCGTCGACACGGCGATCCTCGTGGGACACGAGCCCACCTCCTCGGCCGCCGCAGCGTTCTTCGCTGGGGTCGGTTCCGACACCACCGCGCTCAAGCGCGTCGCGCACGGCCTGCCCACGGGCACCGCCGCCGTTCTCGAGTTCGACGGATCCTGGGCGGACCTCGGCTCGCGTCAGGCCCGCATGACCGTGGTGCTGTCCGGCCGCGACGTCTGACGGCAGCGAGCTACCGTCGCACTCACGCTCGACGTTCGCCGGTGCCGAGCTAGCGCTCGACGTTCGCTGGGGCCGAGCTAGCGCTCGACGTTCGCTGGGGCCGAGCTAGCGCTCGACGTTCGCTGGGGCCGAGCTAGCGCTCGATGACCTCCAGGACGGCGTCCAGGCGCGGGGCGTTGACGGCGATGTCTGCTTGGCTCTGGACGAGGGGCTTCGCGTTGAACGCGATGCCCAGCCCCGCCGCTGCCATCATGTCCAGGTCGTTCGCGCCGTCGCCCACCGCCACCGCATCGGCCGGAGAGATCCCCAGCTCGGCGCAGAACTCACGCAGGGCCTGAGCCTTGGCCGCCCGGTCGATGACCGGGCCCACCGTGCGGCCGGTGAGGCGCGTATCGGCCGTCTCGAGCCTGTTCGCGCGGAAGCGCTCGATGCTCAGACGTGCGGCGAGCGGTGCGACCACCTCGGCGAAGCCGCCCGAGACCAGCGCGGCCGTCCAGCCCTCGGACTGGAGGGTGCCCACCAGATTCTCGGCGCCAGGAGTGAACTGCACCTCGTCGAGCACCTCGGCGAACACCGTGTCGGGCACTCCCTCGAGCGTGGCGACACGCTGACGCAGCGACTCGGCGAAGTCGATCTCTCCGCGCATGGCGGCATCGGTCACAGCGGCCACCTCGGCCTCGGTGCCCGCGCGTCTGGCGATGAGCTCGATGACCTCGGCGGTGATCAGCGTGGAATCGACATCCAGGACGATGAGCCGTCCGGTCATGCCGCGGCCGTCATGCCTTGATCACGGTGCCCTTGGCGACGACGGTGATGCCTGACTCGGTGACGGTGTACCCGCGCTCGATGTCCGCCTGGCGGTCGATGCCCACGCGCGCGCCCTCTTCGACGATCACGTTCTTGTCGAGGATCGCGCGATGCACCTGCGCATGGCGGTTGACGATGACGTGGTCGAGCAGCACCGAGTCCGACACGGTCGACCATGAGTGCAGGCGCACTCCAGGTGACAGTACGGAGCCGGTGACGGTCGCGCCGGACACGATCACGCCGGGGGAGACCACCGAATCGGCGGCGTGGCCCAGACGGCCCTCCTCGGAGTGGATGAACTTCGCGGGCGGCTCGGTGATGAGGCCCTGGTGCAGCGGCCACTCGTGGTTGTACACGTTGAAGATCGGCATGACGGCGATGAGGTCCATGTGCGCGTCGTAGTACGAGTCGACCGTTCCCACATCACGCCAGTAGTCGCGATCGCGGTCGGTCGATCCCGGAACGTCGTTTTCGACGAAGTCGTAGAAGCCGCACGTGCCCTTGTCCACGAAGTAGGGCACGATGTCGCCGCCCATGTCGTGCTTGGAGTCCTCGTTCTCGGCATCCGCCTTGAGCGCCTCGAGGAGGGGCCCGACCGAGGCCACATAGTTGCCCATCGACGCGAGCACCTCGCCGGGGGAGTCCGGCAGACCCTCCGGGTCCGTGGGCTTCTCGAGGAAGGCCTTGATCATGCCCGGGTTGTTCTTGTCGATGTCGATGACGCCGAACTGGTCGGCCATCTCCTTGGGCTGGCGGATGCCAGCCACGGAGAAGTCCGCACCGGTCTCGATGTGCTTGTCGACCATCTGCGAGAAGTCCATGCGGTAGACGTGGTCCGCGCCCACGATGACGACGATGTCGGGCTGCTCATCCTCGATGATGTTGACGGTCTGGTAGATCGCGTCCGCACTTCCCAGGTACCAGTGCTTGCCGCGGCGCTGCTGAGCGGGCACAGGGGCCACGTAGTTGCCGAGCAGCGGGGACATGCGCCAGGTGCGGGCGATGTGGCGGTCCATGGAGTGCGACTTGTACTGCGTGAGCACGACGATGTGCAGATAGCGCGAGTTCACCAGGTTGGACAAGGCGAAGTCGACCAGTCGGTAGGTGCCGCCAAACGGCACGGCAGGCTTGGCGCGAGCGGCGGTGAGGGGCATCAGGCGCTTGCCCTCACCCCCGGCGAGGACGATGGCAAGTACTTTCGGCGCTGACATACGACCAGCATAAGCGCCACATCCGACGCGCGTAAGGCGGCGCGGCGGGAAGACCCGGACTACCGTGGTGTCATGCGAGCCGACATCCTCACCCGTGAATACCCTCCCCACATCTACGGCGGCGCCGGAGTGCACGTCACTGAACTGGCCGCCGTCCTGGGTCAGCACATCGACGTGGAGGTGCGCGCCTTCGATGGCCCACGCGACGATCCGCACGTGACGGGCTACGAGGCACTGGGTGGAGGCGTAGGCGACCCCGCGCTCGACGTCCTGGCGCACAACCTGCCGATGGCGAAGGACTGCGAAGGCGCCGACCTGGTCCACTCCCACACCTGGTACGCGAACATGGCCGGTCACCTCGCCGCACAGCTGCATGGCATCCCGCACATCCTGAGCGCCCACTCCCTCGAGCCGCTCCGGCCGTGGAAGGCTGAGCAGCTCGGCGGCGGCTACCGTGTGTCGTCGTGGATCGAGCAGACCGCCTACGACGGCGCCGATGCGGTGATCGCCGTCTCCGGCGGCATGCGCGACGACATCCTGCGCTCGTACCCGAGCATCGACCCGGACAAGGTGCAGGTCATCCACAACGGCATCGATGTGGACGCCTGGGCGGCGCCGTCGACCGATGAGGAGCGCGCCGCGGCCGCCGAGGTCGTCGCGCGTTGGGGCATCGACCCGTCCCGACCGGCCGTGGTCTTCGTAGGTCGCATCACGCGACAGAAGGGGCTGCCGCACTTCCTGCGCGCCGTCGAGAAGCTCCCGTCCGAGGTGCAGATCGTGCTGTGCGCCGGCGCTCCCGACACCAAGGACATCGCCGCCGAGGTCTCGGGGCTCGTGTCGAAGCTCCAGGAGCGCCGCGACGGCGTGATCTGGATCGAGGAGCACCTGCCGCGCCCGCAGCTGGTCGCTGTGCTCGATGCGTGCACCGCCTTCGCATGCCCGAGCGTCTACGAGCCGCTGGGCATCGTGAACCTCGAGGCGATGGCCGTGGGCCTGCCCGTCGTCGCCACCGCGACCGGCGGCATCCCTGAGGTCGTGGTGCCGGGCGAGACCGGCACGCTCGTGCCCATCGACCAGGTCGCGGACGGCACGGGCACCCCGACGGACCCCGAAGCCTTCATCGACGACCTGGCCGCGGCTCTCGCGGACATGGTGTCGGACCCCGAACGCGCCCGTCGCATGGGTGCCGCAGGCCGTGAACGCGCCGCCGAGCACTTCTCGTGGGAGACCATCGGGGAGCGCACGCTGGCGCTGTACAAGGACATCCTCGGATAGGCTCGTGGCCATGACTGAGGTGCTGACTCTCGAAGGTGTGAGCCTGCGCCGCGACGGCAATTCCATCCTGTCCGGGATCGACTGGACCGTGAACGCCGACGAGCGCTGGGTGGTGCTCGGGCCCAACGGTGCGGGCAAGACCTCGCTCGTCACGATCGCGTCGGCTCGCATGCATCCCACCGAGGGCACCGTGCGGGTGCTGGGGGAGACGCTCGGCGAGGCTGACACGCAGGACCTGCGCACGCGCGTGGGACTGTCGAGCGCCGCGCTCGCGGACCGCATCCCCGACGACGAGACCGTGCGCGACGTGGTGATGACCGCGGCGCATGGGGTCACGGGACGCTGGCGCGAGGAGTACGACACGATCGACGAGGAGCGGGCCGACGCCCTGCTCGCGGCGTTCGGGATGAGCGGCTTCGCGGAGCGCGAGTTCTGGACGTTGTCGGAGGGCGAGCGCAAGCGCGTCCAGATCGGCCGTGCGCTGATGACCGACCCGGAACTGCTGCTGCTCGATGAGCCGGCCGCCGGTCTTGACCTGGGTGGTCGCGAAGAGCTGCTCGCGGCGCTGTCCGAACTCGCGGGAGACCGACGTTCGCCCGCGATGGTCATGGTGACCCACCACGTCGAAGAGATTCCCACGAACTTCACGCACGCGATGCTGCTGCGTGACGGAGCCGTGGTCGCCAGCGGATCGCTGCGCGACACCCTCACCTCGGTGAATCTGAGCGAGGCATACGGCATGCCCGTGCGGCTCCACGCCTACGAGGGGCGCTGGACGGCTCGTCGCGGCTGATCCGCCGCGCTGGGGATTCGAACCGGAGCGTTTTCATCCGTGAGGACGATGCTTCCCTCGAACCGTGCCTGTTAGGTTCGAAAAAGGAGGTGAGCCGTGGACTCTCTGTGGTGGTTCGTAGGAGCGATGGTGCTGGGCATCGTCGAAGTCTTCACGCTGGATCTGACCTTTGCGATGCTCGCTGGCGGCGCGATCGCCGGTGGCGCAGCGGCGCTGCTGGGCCTGCCGTGGTGGGTGTGCGTGATCATCGCGTGCGCGGTGGCCGCCCTGCTGCTGTTCTCGCTCAGGCCCTACCTGCTCAAGTCGATCCGCGCCAAGGGCGCGGTCATCGAGACCAATGCGGCCGCCCTTGCAGGTGCCGCAGCCCGCTCTCTGGACGAGATCACCGAGTTCGCTGGTCGCGTCAAGCTGGCGGGAGAAGTGTGGTCTGCGCGTACCCAGGACGATGCGCCTGCGATCCCCGAGGGGGCCGAGGTCGTCGTGCTCGAAATCAGGGGAGCGACGGCCATCGTCGCGCCCGAGAAGGGGAACTAGTTATGGATCCAGTCCAGATCGCGATCGCCGCCGCGGCGGTCGTCCTCGTCCTATTCGTCATTACGGCGATCGCCCGCGCGATTCAGATCGTGCCGCAGGCAGAGACCCGCGTGGTGGAGCGGCTCGGCCGCTACGCCCGCACACTGCAGGCGGGCATGCACCTCCTCATTCCGTTCGTCGACCAGGTGCGTCAGAAGGTCGACATGCGCGAGCAGGTCGTGTCCTTCCCCCCGCAGTCCGTGATCACGTCGGACAACCTTGTCGTCGAGATCGACACCGTCATCTACTTCCAGGTCACCGACGCTCGCGCGGCGGTCTACGAGATCGCCAACTACATCGTCGGCATGCAGCAGCTGACCGTGACGACCATCCGTAACGTCATCGGCACCATGGACCTCGAGCAGACGCTGACCAGCCGTGACCAGATCAACGGCCAGCTGCGCACCGTGCTGGACGAGGCCACCGGCAAGTGGGGCATCCGTGTGGGACGCGTCGAGCTCAAGGCCATCGACCCGCCCGTGTCCGTCAAGGACTCGATGGAGAAGCAGATGCGCGCCGAGCGTGACCGTCGCGCCGCGATCCTGACCGCCGAGGGCGTCAAGCAGTCACAGATTCTCACCGCCGAGGGACAGAAGCAGTCGGCGATCCTGAAGGCCGAGGGTGACGCGCAGGCCGCGATCCTCACGGCCGAGGGTGAGGCCCGCGCGATCCTTCAGGTGTTCGACGCCATCCACGAGGGCGACGCCGACTCCAAGCTGCTCGCCTACCAGTACCTGCAGATGCTCCCCGAGATCGCCAAGAACGAGTCGAACAAGGTGTGGTTCGTGCCCACCGAGTTCACGGGCGCGCTGAAGTCGATCTCCGCGGCCTTCGGTGCCGAAGAGGCCGCCGAGCCTCTCACGCGCGATCACGAGCGTGGCAAGGACCGCAAGTCCAAGATCACCTCCGCGCTCGTCGACCCTGCAGAGGCGCTGCGCCTGGCCAAGCAGGAGGTGGCGGACGCCACGTCCGACGCCACCGAGGCCGGCACCACCTCGGGTCGCCCGTTCAACCCGGACGCCGAGAAGGGCCAGCAGTAGCCCACCCCTGTCCGGCACTCTTGGTCGCCTAGCGGCCTTCCGAGCGTCCTGTCCGGCACTCATCGTCGATGGGTGCCGGACAGGGCGCTTTGCTGTGCTGTAGGCGACACTCAGTGCCGGACAGCGAGCAGCGCCTTCGCCCCGCCTTCACTGCCTTAGCGTCCCAGTGGAGCGTGAGTGCCGCCTGGGCGGCTCCTCGTGATCCTGGCGGTCACTGAGTGTCGGACACAATGGGTCCGTGATCACCGACCCCTCCGACCCGCGCCTCGACGACTATCGCGGCCTCACCGACGTGGCGCTGCGCCGCCGCATCGAGCCCGAGCGCGGCCTCTACATGGCCGAGGGCGCCAAGGTGATCGAACGCGCGCTGGCTGCCGGGCATCGGCCGCGTTCCGTGCTCACGAGCGAGCGGTGGCTGGAGGGCATCCGGCAGGCGCTCGAGGGCGCGGGCGTCGACGCCCCCGTCCACGTCGCTCCCGAGTCCGTGATGGAGTCGGTCACCGGCTACCAGGTGCACCGCGGCGCGCTGGCGGCGATGGAGCGCCCCGTTCTCCCCTCGCTGGAGGAGATCGCGCGCGATGCCAGGCGCATCGTCGTCCTCGAGGGGATCGTCGATCACACGAACGTCGGCGCGATCTTCCGCTCGGCGGCGGGCATCGGCGCTGACGCGATCGTGGTCGCCCCCACCTGCGCCGACCCGCTGTACCGCCGCAGCGTCAAGGTGTCGATGGGCACGGTCTTCCAGGTGCCGTGGACCAGGGCAGACGAGTGGCCGGGGGCACTGAACGAGCTGCGTGACAGGGGCTTCGTCGTGGCCGCGCTCGCCCTGGCGGACGATGCGGTGGGCCTCGACGAGTTCGCGGCGGCCGGGCACGATCGGGTCGCCCTGGTGATGGGTGCGGAGGGCGACGGTCTGTCGCGCGCGGCCCTGCAGGCGGCCGATGCGGTCCTCACCATCCCCATGGCCGGGGGAGTGGACTCGCTCAACGTGGCTGCCGCATCGGCCGTCGCGCTGTGGGCACTGCGGCCCCAGCCGTGAGCCGTCCCCGGGGAGTTCAGCGCTCGGATTGACTCGGCGCCGATGTCGGCGTTCAATGCGATAATCGAACATATGTTCGAACGCGAGGACTTCTCGCAGTGATCGCAGGAGCGCCATGTCGACCCAGACGGACCCGGATGCCTCGCAGCAGCGGCGGCTGAGCCGCGCGCGTGCGGCGCTCAAGGGCGTCGAGGCGCGCATCGGCGCACCCCGCACCGCGTCGGATCGTCCGGTGCTGCCGCTCGCCTCCGAGCTCGCGCCGCTGCTGCCGGAGGGACTGGGACGCGGCCAGGTGGTCTCCGTCACCGGCGCCACCTCGCTCATGCTCGCCCTCGCCTCCGCGGCGTCGGCAGAAGGGTCCTGGACCGCGGCGATCGGCATGCCCACGGTGGGGGTGGTGGCGGCCGCCCGGCGGGGCATCGCGCTTGAGAGGTTCGCCCTCATCCCTCACCCGGGGGCACAGGCGGCGCAGGCGGTCGGGGCATGCGTGGACGGGATGGATGTGGTGCTGCTCGGCGAGAGACTCGCGCTGTCCGACGCGGATCGGCGTCGGTTGGCCGCGCGGGTCAAGGAGCGCGGCGGGCTGATCATCGCTGCGGGTGAGTGGCCGGGCGCGCACGTGACGCTCACGGTCGAGCGCTCCTCGTGGGAAGGCCTGGGCGCGGGGGACGGGAGGCTCATCGAACGTGAGCTCACCGTCGCTGTCAGCGGGCGTCGACAGGGTGCCGTGCGGCGCGTGCGCCTCACCTTGGACTCCGCCCCCGGCCTGCGGTTCGCACGGCCGGGTGCACGCATCGATGTGGACCGCGTGAACGTCGACGGGGAGGTCGCATGAGCGAGATGGTGTCGCGACGCGCGGGCGGCGACGGCGCTCCGCGGGCCGATGCGCGGGCGGGGGCTGCCTCCTCCGCACAGTCCGGGCCCGTGGCGACGGTGCGACGGGCGGTGCTGTGGGTCCCGGATTGGCCGGTGGTCGCAGCGATGTCCGAGGCCGGCATCGGTGCGGACACCCCCGCAGCGGTGCTGCACGGGCGCGGCATGATGGCGGTCTCTGCTGCGGCACGGGCAGCGGGGGTCAGGCGCGGCATGCGCAAACGGCTCGCCCAGCGGGCATGTCCCGACCTGGTGATCCTGCCTCACGACGAGGGCCGGGACTCACGGGTGTTCGAGACCGTCGCGGCTGCGGCCGAGGACGTCGTGTCCGGCGTGGAGATCTCGCGGCCGGGGCTGCTGATGATCCCCGCCGACGGCGCTGCTCGTTTCCACGGCTCCGAGGCTGCGCTCGCGGAGGCGCTGGTGAACTCCGTGGCGGAGCTCGCGGGCTGTGAGAGCGCCGTGGGGGCCGCAGACGGGCTGCTCGCCGCGATCCTGGCTGCGCGCGCCTCCGAGCTGGTGCCACCCGGCACGTCGCGCGAATACCTGGCCGGCGTCCCCGTGGGGGTGCTGCCACTCGCCGCCATGGAGCGGCGCCAGCGCGAGCAGGTCGAGGACCTCGTGGGGGTGCTGGTGCGGCTGGGCCTCACGTCGCTGTCCGACTTCACGAGCCTGCCGGCAGGCGACGTGCTCGCCAGGTTCGGCCCGGTGGGGAGGTGGGCCCACCGCATCGGCCGCGGGGAGGACGTGCGGCCGCCGGTGCTGCGTCGCTCCGAGGACGACATCGCCGTGAGATACGAGTTCGAGGAGCCGGCGCAGCGCGTCGAGCAGCTCGCGCTCGTCGCCGGTCACGTGGCCCAGCAGCTCGACACCGCCCTCCTTGAGGCCGGCGTGCGATGTGGCCGGGTGCGGATCTCCGCCGCCACCGAGCAGGGGGACCTGCTCGAGCGCGTGTGGCGCACCGACGTCGGCTCGCGCTCGGGTGCGTTCTCCAGGCACATGACGGACCGGGTGCGGTGGCAGCTCGAGGGATGGCTGTCGGGCACGGGGTCCGGTCCGGAGCCAGCGCCGTTGACTGCGCTGGGCCTGACGGCTGAGGATGTGGTGCCGCTCGGCAGCGAGCAGGCGTACCTGTGGGGAGGGGTGTCGGGATCCGACTCCCGTGCGCAGCGCACCCTGGAGCGGGTGCAGTCTCTGCTCGGGCCCGATGCCGTGCTCGCCGTGCGCGAGCAGGGCGGCAGGTCGCCCAGGGACCGGGTGCTGGCGCTGCCATGGGGACAGGAGGCGACGCCTACGCGCCGCATCGAGCATCCGTGGCCCGGAAGGATCCCCGACCCTGCGCCCGCCACCGTGTTGCCGTTGCCGGAGCCGCTGCAGGTCCTGGATGCAGGCGGGGCGCCTGTGCGGATCGACCGCCGGCTCGCGATGAGTGCTCCTCCCACCTGGGTGCGCCTGCAGGTGGACCCGCGGGACGAGCGCGCGGCCGCGGCCCGGCGGCACCCGTCCTCGGGTCACGTGGGTCGTGGCGAGGACGGGCCGACGTGGGGACTCGCGCAGCCCGTCGAGGCGTGGGCCGGCCCGTGGCCCGTGGTCGAACGGTGGTGGTCGCAGGACTCCTCGCGCCGCGCCTGCCTGCAGATCGCGCTCAGGCGCCCGGACGGGAGGCCTGGTCAGGCCGTGCTCGCGTCCTTCACCGCCGGGGCGTGGGTGCTGGAGGCGGTCTATGACTGACGGCGTCCTATGACTGGCGGTGCGTGATGACTGATTGTGTCGACTATGCCGAGCTGCACGCGCACAGCGCCTTCAGCTTCTTGGACGGCGCGAGCCATCCTGAGGAGATGGCGGCCGAGGCCGGGAGGCTGGGCCTCAGCGCGCTCGCGATCACCGACCACGATGGGCTCTACGGCGCCGTGAGGTTCGCGAACGCCGCGCGTGCGATCGACCTGCCCACCGTGTTCGGGGCGGAGCTGCACATGGGGGCACCCGAGACGCCAGGAGGCCCTCCCGTGCTGGACCCGCCCACGGGGGTTCCCGATCCCCGCGGCAGCCACCTGCTCGCGTTGGCGCGCGGGCCCGAGGGGTACTCGCGGCTGTCGCACGCCATCGGCATGGCCCACCTCGCGACCGGCGAGAAGGGGCTCGCGCGCTACACGCTGGAGGACCTGGCGGAGACGGCGGCGGGTCAGTTCCTGATCCTCACCGGCTGCCGGAAGGGAACGGTGCGGCGTGCGCTGTCAGGGGTGGGGGTCGCCGGGGCGAACGCGCTCACGGGCGCAGTCACGCCCGCCGGATTCGCCGCGGCACGCCGCGAGCTCGACCGGCTCTCCGCGCTGTTCGGCCGCGACAACGTGGCGGTCGAGATCACGGACACCGGCGACCCGTTCGATTCGGAGCGCAACGCCGCCCTCGCCGACCTTGCCTTCGACGCCTCGCTGCCGCTGGTGGCGACGTCCAACGCGCACTACGCGACGCCGCGGGACGCTGACCTCGCGGGAGCGCTCGCGTCGGTGCGGGCACGGTCGTCGCTCGACGACATGGACGGATGGCTGCCCGGGGGTGGGGGAGGCCACCTGCGCTCGGCCGCCGAGATGCTGCACCGGCATCGGCGCCATCCTCAAGCCGTGACGGCAGCCGCGCGGCTCGCTGCGGAGTGCGCGTTCGACCTGAACCTCGTGGCGCCGAACCTGCCTCCGTACCCGGTGCCCCAGGGCCACACCGAGGCCTCATGGCTGCGTGAACTGGTGCGCCGCGGCGCACACGCCCGCTACGGCTCGCCCCACGCCGAGCGCGTGCCGGGGGCGTGGAAGCAGATCGAGCACGAGCTCAACGTGATCGAGGCGCTCGACTTCCCCGGCTACTTCCTCATCGTCCACGACATCGTGAGCTTCTGCCGCGACCAGGACATCCTGTGCCAGGGACGGGGATCCGCCGCCAACTCCGCGGTGTGCTTCGCCCTGGGCGTCACCGCGGTCGACGCCGTCACTCACGGGCTGCTGTTCGAGCGGTTCCTCGCCCCCGAGCGCGACGGTCCGCCCGACATCGACGTCGACATCGAGTCGGATCGCCGAGAGGAGGTGATCCAGTACGTCTTCCAGCGGTTCGGCCGCATCAACGCCGCGATGGTCGCGAACGTCATCCAGTACCGGCCACGCTCGGCCGTGCGCGATGCCGCCAAGGCGCTGGGATTCGACGTGGGCCAGCAGGACGCGTGGTCCAAGAGCATCGACCGATGGGGATCGCTCCGCGTGCCGCAGGCGCAGATGGAGGAGTGGGCGGCCAAGCAGCGGGACGCGATGTGGCCCGAGCCGCCTCCCACCCACGACCTCGACCACATCCCGGAGCCGGTGCTCGACCTCGCGGACCGGTTCATGCGCCTGCCGCGACACCTCGGCATCCACCCCGGCGGCATGGTGCTGTGCGACCGGCCCGTCATCGACGTGTGCCCCGTGGAGTGGGCGCGCATGCCTGGGCGCACGGTGCTGCAGTGGGACAAGGACGACTGCGCGGACGCGGGGCTGGTGAAGTTCGACCTGCTCGGGCTGGGGATGCTCTCCGCGCTGCGGTATGCCTTCGGGTTCGTGCGCGACACCGAGTCGGAGGACATCGGCCTGCACTCGCTCCCGCAGGAGGACCCAGAGGTCTATGACCTGCTGTGCGCCGCCGACACGGTGGGCGTGTTCCAGGTCGAGTCGCGCGCGCAGATGGCGACCCTGCCCCGTCTGCGCCCGCGCCGCTTCTACGACATCGTGATCGAGGTCGCGCTCATCCGCCCCGGACCCATCCAGGGCGGCTCGGTGCACCCGTACATCAACCGTGCCAGGGGCCGCGAGCCGGTGACCTTCCTGCACCCGTTGCTGGAGAAGTCGCTGGGGAAGACCCTCGGCGTGCCGCTGTTCCAGGAGCAGCTGATGCAGATGGCGATGGACGTCGCGGGCTTCGACGGCGCACTCGCGGACCAGCTGCGCCGCGCGATGGGCTCCAAGCGATCGCCGGAGCGCATGGAGGCACTGCGCGCGCGGTTCATGGTGGGAGCCCACGAGCGCGGCGTCACTGCGGACGTCGCCGATCAGATCTTCGACAAGCTCAAGGCCTTCAGCGACTTCGGCTTCCCGGAGTCGCACTCGTACTCCTTCGCCTACCTGGTGTACGCCTCGAGCTGGCTCAAGGTCCACAAGCCCGCCGCCTTCTACGCGGGGCTGCTCGCGGCACAGCCCATGGGCTTCTACAGCCCGCAGTCGCTCACGGCCGATGCCCGCAGGCACGGCCAGGTGGTGCTGCGACCGTGCGTGGCGCGCTCCGCCGCACTCGCCCGGGTCGAGCGGTTGGCGGAGCCGTTCGCGACGCCGGACGAGGCGCGCGCAGACATGACCGTCCTCACGCGGGTGGACCGCACCCTGGCGGTGCGCATGGGGCTCGCGGCGGTGCGCGGGCTCGGCGAGGATGCCGCGCAGGCGATCGTCGACGCGCGCGCCGCTGGACCCTTCGTGTCGGTGACGGACATGGCCCGGCGCGTGCGAGTGCGGCCCTCTGGAGTGACGGGGGAGTCGGGACTGGCTCCTGAGAAGGGGCTCACGACGGCCCAGTGGGAGGCTCTCGCGACGGCGGGAGCGCTCGAGTCGCTGGGCGTGACGCGGCGCGAGGGGCTGTGGGCCTCGGGCGCGCTGGCGAGGGAGGGGCCGGACACGCTCCCCGATCTGTCGACCGACGTCGCCGCGCCGATGCTGCCGGGCATGAGCGCGGTGGAGGAGGCTGTGGCCGATGTGTGGGCCTCCGGGGTCTCGACCGACAGCTATCCCACGGTGTTCGTGCGCGAGGGACTCGACCAGCAGGGAGTGCTCACCGTGGCCGGGGTGCTCGCCCACGAGGCGGAGAGGCGCGTCACCGTGGCGGGCGTGGTGACCCACCGTCAGCGACCCGGCACGGCCAAGGGGGTCACCTTCATCTCGCTCGAGGACGAGACCGGCTTCCTCAACGTCGTCTGCTCGGTGGGGGTGTGGCGGCGCTTCCAGGCGGTGGCGCGCAGGTCGGCTGCGCTGGTCATCCGCGGGCGCATCGAGCGGGCAGACGGGGCCACCAACATGGTCGCCGAGCACATGTCCCCGCTGTCGCTGAAGGTGCCGGCCAAGAGCAGGGACTTCCAGTGAACGCCGCGGTGCTCAGGTCGCGTGTCGCGAGCACCGGTGGTGGCATCGGGCCCTCCGCCTCATGCTACGATTGCCGTCGCGCTGAAGCGCCGATGAGGCACTTCAGACACCCTGTCCGGGTGGCGGAAATGGCAGACGCGCTAGCTTGAGGTGCTAGTGCCCTAACGGGCGTGGGGGTTCAAGTCCCCCCTCGGACACGATCAGGGCCGGAAGCTTATTGCTTCCGGCCCTTCTCCTTTCTCCCGGGCGCTTCTTGCGTGCACCATGGCAGCCCCCGCCATTCATTCCCCACTATGGGAATAGTTGGACTGGCTCGCATTCTCGTCACTCCCCCCACCGCGCCCATCACGAAACGATCACGAACCGGGAATGTGCAGGGCTGATGCCTGGTTGTCGATGGCGTCCGAAGTACGAGAATTACCCCAAAGAAGGAGGCCACGCCATGTGGGATACCATCCTGTGGATCGCGGCAGTGATCATCGGAATCATCGGCATCGTCCGCTTGATTCAGCGTGACTTCGTCATGGGCGCCGTGCTCATCGTCGTCGCCCTGCTCGTCGGACCTGGAGGCGTCAGCCTCTTCACCTGACGATGGAGAGGCAGTGACCTCTCCGTCTGACACGCGCCGCCCGCGTGCGCCCCGCTCGTGACCCCCCTTCGAGCGGAAGGCGCCGCGGGCGGCGGCGTGTCCGGGGCGCATCGAGGACCGGCCGAGTGCACCAAGGCCCTCCCTGCCTGGTCTCGACGGCCGATGCGGGCGATAGCCTGAGTGCATGACCGCACCCATCGACGTCGTCCAGATCTGTCGCGACCTCATTCGCATCGATACCTCGAACTACGGCGACGAGCCGGGCCCCGGCGAGCGCGTCGCCGCCGAGTACGTGGCGGCCTTCCTGTCCGACCTGGGCCTGGACCCCGTCATTCGGGAGTCCGAGCCGGGTCGCGCCAGTGTCACCTGCCTGTGGGAGGGATCCGACCGCGACCGGGATCCCCTCGTGGTTCACGGCCACCTCGACGTGGTCCCCGCCTTCGCGGAGGACTGGTCGGTGGACCCGTTCGCCGCCGAGATCCGCGACGGGATGATCTATGGCCGCGGCGCGGTCGACATGAAGAACATGGACGCGATGATCCTCGCCTCCGTCGCCAGCATGATCCGCGCAGGCGCCAGGCCGCCTCGTGACATCGTGCTCGCGTTCTTCGCCGACGAAGAGCACGGCGGCGCACGCGGAGCGAAGTGGATGGTCGAGCACCACCCGGAGGACTTCCGTGGGGCCACCGAGGCGATCAGCGAGGTCGGCGGATTCAGCGCCTACGTCAACGGGCGCCGCGCCTACCTGATCCAGACGGCGGAGAAGGGCATCCAGTGGCTCAAGCTCATCTCCCACGGCAAGCAGGGTCACGGCTCGCTGGTGCACCGTGACAATGCCGTCGCCCACCTCGCCGGGGCTCTCGCGCGCATCGGCGCTCACGAGTGGCCGGTCGAGCTCACCCCCACCGCCGAGCGACTGCTCCAGGGCGTCGCCGAACTCGAAGGCATCGAGTACGAGCCCACACCCGAGTGCATCAATCGGCTCGTCGAGGGACTCGGGGCCATGGCGCCGATGATCGAGGCCTCCGTGCGCAACACGTCGAACCCGACCATGCTCGAGGCCGGCTACAAGACGAATGTGATCCCCGACACCGCCATCGGATACGTGGACAGCCGCTATCTTCACGGCCAACAGGAGCAGGTGCTGCGGCAGATCGAGGAACTGGCCGGCACCCACGTCAAGGTCGAGCCGTACATCAGCGAGCGGAGCCTCGAGTTTCCCTTTGAGGGGGCGCTCGTGGACAAGATGATCGCCGCACTCGGTGCCGAGGACCCGGACGCACCGGTGCTGCCGTACTCCCTGATGGGCGGCACGGACAACAAGCACCTGGCCGCGCTCGGGATCACCGGCTATGGGTTCGCGCCGCTGCAGCTGCCGCCGGATCTGGACTTCCCGTCGCTCTTCCACGGCATCGACGAACGCATCCCCGTCGACAGCCTCCACTTCGGCACTCGCGTGCTCGAGAGGTTCCTGCGCGACTGCTGAGCGCGCGAGGGGTCAGCCACAGCCGGAGAGGACGCCGGGACAGCCTGTAGCCGACAATGACTGCCGGACAGGGGAGAGGGGCTAGGCCGCGTCCGTACGCTGGACGCGCATGACGCGTCGACGCAGCCAGACCCGTCGGGCGCCTCCGTAGAGGATCTGGGAGCGAGCGAGCTCCCACCGTCCGTACTCGGCCTGTTCCGTCAGCAGCGACCGCGTGTCCGCGCGGGGGACGTCGCGCGGAATCTCGATCACGCGCCACTCGAGGCGGCTCGAACTTGAGGGCCGGCCGCGCGTGGAGGTGACCACGTGGGTGGCGTCGGATGCGATTTCCTTCATGATCTCTCCCATTCAATACGATCCGCGAGTACCGTCATGACCATGAGCGCAGAGGCGACCGAAGCACTGAGGCGACTGATGGCCGCCCTTGAGGAGCACCTCGAGGCGATCGCGATGCGACGCGGGGACGCGGACGCCGCGGTGGACGACGCGTACGAGGCGGTCGCCACGGAGTTCGAGAGATACGAGGACGCCCTCGACTCTGAGTACGGGGAGACGCTCCCGATCGTCCTCGACGACTCCGAGGGCGACGAGTACGAGGGCGACGACGACGCAGACGACGGCGAGGACGAGGACGAGGACACGGATGGGTCGAGCGATGATCCGGACGGCGACGAGACCCTGGACCCCCACGCCGTCGAGGACGACGACGACATGGACGACGACATCGACGAGTTCGATCTGCGATAGCGCCTGGGGCGCAGACGCCTCATCGCGCTACCGGCGCTCGGGGTAGCCGATGGAGGGGGCAGAGATCTCGTCGAGCGCCTCGGCGATCGCGGGCGGAAGATCGAGGTCAGCGGCCGTCAACGACGGCGAGAGCTGCGCCGCCGTGCGCGCCCCCACGATCGCTGCACTGACGCCGGGACGCCCGAGCACCCATGCCAGCGCCACGGCAAGCGGAGCCTCGTCGAGCCCCTCTGCTGCCGTCGTGAGCGCGTCGACGATGCCGGCGGACCTGTCATCGAGGTAGGGAGCCACGAACCCCGCCAGGTGTTCGGATGCCGCCCGCGAGTCCGCGGGGATGGCGTCGCGGTACTTGCCTGTCAGCACCCCGCGACCCAGGGGAGACCACGCGAGCGCTCCCATGCCGAGCGCATCGGCCGCGGGAAGCACCTCCCGCTCGACGCCGCGCTGCAGCAGCGAGTACTCGACCTGCGTCGCAGTGATCGTCGGTCGAGTGGCCAGCGCCGAGATCTGGGCCGTCGCCCAGCCGGGGTAGTTCGACACGCCCACGTAGCGCGCGCGGCCGGAGTTCACGGCGATCTCCAGCGCGTGCAGCGTCTCCTCGACCGGCGCAACCGGATCGTACGCATGCACAAGCCACAGATCCACGTGGTCGGTGCCCATGCGTTCCAGGGAGGCATCGAGAGTGTCGAGCAGGGTGTCCCGGGACGCGTCGATGAGCCCTCCGTCCGCCGTCCGCCGGATGCCCGCCTTGGTGCAGATCTGCACGTCGCGCCGGGAGACGGTTCCGCCCAGCATCGTGCCGATGAGGGACTCCGCGCCCCCGCCGGCATACGAGGCCGCGGTGTCGAGAAGCGTGCCACCCGCGTTCAGGAAGGCGTCGAGCTGGGCGCCAGCCTCATCCGGGCCGGTGTCGCGGCTCCACGTCATGGTGCCGAGCGCGAGCGACGACACCGTCAATCCACTCGTGCCGACCCGTCTGCGCTGCATGCACGCGACGCTACCGGGCGGGACGTCGAGTCCGAAGGCGCGACGCGCTGACGCTAGCCTTGCCGTCATGAACTGGTGGGAAGCCGTCGTGCTCGGAGTGGTGCAGGGACTCACGGAGTTCCTGCCGATCTCGTCGAGTGCGCACGTCCGTGTCGTGGGACCGCTGCTGCCGAGCGGGGGAGATCCCGGCGCGGCGTTCACGGCGATCATCCAGATCGGCACCGAGGCGGCAGTCCTCCTGTACTTCTGGAAGGACATCGTCCGCATCGTGACGTCGTGGGTGAGTGCACTCGCCGGCAAGGACGGTCGGGATCGCGCGGCGCGGCTGGGCGCTCACAATGCCGATGCGCGCATGGGCTGGTGGGTGATCCTCGGCACCATCCCCATCGTGGTCTTGGGCGTGCTCTTCCAGGACGCCATCGAGGGCCACCTGCGCAATCTCTATCTCACTGCGGTCGTGCTGGCGGTGTTCGCGCTCGTCCTGGGATTCGCGGATCGCGTCGGAGCCAAGAACCGTGAGCTCTCGGAACTGCGTGGCAAGGACGCCATCCTGCTCGGACTTGCGCAGGCGATGGCCCTGATCCCTGGTGTGTCGCGGTCCGGTGGCACCATCTCGATCGGGCTTTTCCTCGGGCTCACACGCGAGGCCGCGGCGCGCTACTCGTTCCTGCTGGCGATCCCCGCAGTGCTGGGCTCAGGTCTGTTCCAGGCACTCACGAACCTCGACGAGATCACCTCAGCCGGCGGCCCCGGCATCGCCAACACCGTCATCGCCGCGGTGGCCGCGTTCGCGGTGGGCTACGTGGTGATCGTGTGGTTCCTCAAGCTCATCACGAGGCACACGTTCTGGCCGTTCGTCTGGTACCGGATCGCGCTCGCCATCGCCATCGTGGTGCTGCTGGTCGCCGGCGTGATCCCCGCGATGTCGTAGCGGGGAGACCGCCTGCCGGCCCCGGATCTCCGCCCCAGCGCGGGTGTGCCCGTGGGAGAATGGCGCATGGCGCCGCCACTGGAGCACCTGTCACCGCAGCCGAGCCGACCTCCCGACTTCGACGACGACTTCGCGTCCGGACTGAGCCCGACGAGGTGGGTGCCGCACTACCTTCCGCACTGGACCACGCCGGAGCGGTCCGCGGCCCGCTACGGGGTCGTCCCCGGGGGTCTCGAGCTGCGGATCGACGACGACCAGCCGGACTGGCGGCCGGAGGACGCGCCGCTGCGCGTCTCCAACCTCCAGACGGGGACCTTCTCCGGCCCCGTCGGCTCGACACGAGGCACGCATCGTCACCGCGATGACGGGCTCGTCGTGCGGACCGAGACGCCGTCGCAGCTGCTGTTCGCGCCGTCTCGCGGCCGCATCGACCTCACTCTCGCCGCCTCCCGTGCCGACGGCTGCATGGTCGCGGCATGGCTGGTCGGAACCGAGCACCTGTCCGACGAGCACTCGGGAGAGATCTGCATCGTCGAGATCGATGCCGCAGGAATCGACGAGGTCACGACGGCGAGGTGCGGAGTCAAGGCCCACCACGATCCCCGCATGGTGACCGACATGGAGGAGGTCACGATTCCCCTCGACGCCAGTGAGCGGCACACGTGGACCGTGATCTGGGGCGAAGGCGAGACCGTGATCGGCTGCGAAGGGCGCGTGGTGCGTCGGGTGGCGCAGGCGCCGGACTATCCGCTGTTCCTCATGGTCGACCTGTTCGAGATCGGAGCAGCCGAGGGGCCGTATCCCAAGGCCGCGACCGTCGGCCGCGTCACCGCGTGGGCGGAGTGACGCCTCCTCGTCCGTCGCGCGAGGGAAGGGGTCAGGGGGCCTTCGGGCCGCCGCCGTCGCGACGGCGCAGGAACTTCTCGAACTCCTCGGCAATGGCGTCGCCGGAGGCCTCCGGGAGGCTCGTCTCATCCATGAGGGACTCGAGCTGCTCGACGTGGGCAGCGATCTCCTCGTCATCCTCCGTCAACTCGTCGGCTCCCCGCTGCCAGGCCTCCGCCTCGTCGGGCAGGTCGCCCAGGTCGATCGGCGCCCCGAGCAGTCGCTCGAGCTGACCGAGCAGCGTGACCGTCGCCTTGGGGCTCGGAGGGTGCGCGATGTAGTGCGGCACGCCCACCCACAGGCTCAGCACCGTGATACCTCGCAGCCGGGCCTCGTGGCCGAGCACTCCGACGATTCCGGTGGGGCCCTCATAGTCCGAGGACTCCAGTCCGTACTGGGCGCGAGCCACAGCATCGTCGCTGGTCACGAAGGTCGGAAGGGGGCGGGTGTGCGGCACGTCGAGCAGCAGCGCACCGCAGGTCACGAGCGTGGTGACGCCCAGATCCTCGGCCGCGTCGAGCACCTCGGCGCAGAACCGGCGCCAGCGCATCGAGGGCTCGATCCCTCGGGCGAGTACCACCCGGGCGGCCTGCGACGGGCCGGGCGTGGTCGACACGATGGTCCCTGGCCACGACACCACGCGGTCGCCCGACGGCAGGATCGCGATCGACGGCCGCGCCACCTGGAAGTCGTGGTACTCCTCGGGGTCGAGCGTCGTGTGCTCCGTCGAGCCCCAGGTCTGCGCGATGTGGTCCAGCGCCGCCGACGCGGACGAGCCTGCGTCGTTCCACCCCTCGAACGCGGCGACCATGACGGTCTCGTCCGCGGGGATCGCCGCGTCGTTCTCGTCCATGTCCATCACGCCAGCCTAGACTCCTGACACGTGAATGCACATACGCCCGCCCCGGCCGCGATCCTGTGGGACATGGACGGCACCCTGATCGATTCCGAGCCCTACTGGATCGCTGCTGAGACCGCCCTCGCGGAGCGTTTCGGCGTCACGTGGACGCACGAGGACGGGCTGTCGCTGGTGGGCAGGCCGCTGGTGGACAGCGGTCGGATCCTGCAGGAGCGCGGGGTCGCTCTCGACGTGGAGGAGATCATCGCGTCCATGGTCGCCACCGTGGCGGACCGCGTGCGCGCTCACGTCCCGTGGCAGGCGGACGCTCGACTCCTGCTGGAGCGAGTCGTGGCGGCGGGCATCCCGTGCGCGCTCGTCACGATGTCGTACACGCGGCTCGCCGACGCATTCCTCGCGCAGGTCCCTGATGCCTTCGCGGTGGTGGTGACAGGCGACGAGGTCGAGCGCGGCAAGCCCGATCCCGAGTCGTATCTCACCGCAGCGGCACGGCTGGGCGTCGACCCGACGCGGTGCGTCGCGATCGAGGACTCTCCGGCCGGCATCGGCTCGGCACTCGCCTCCGGCGCGCACACGATCGGGGTGCGCAGGCTCGTGCCCGTGGAGCCCCGCCCTGGGCTGTCCCGGGTGCGCTCGCTGGAGAACGTCACCGTCGAGACTCTCGGGGAGATCGCCGCGGGGCGTCGGCTCGATGATCTTGGACTCGATGACTTGGGTTTCGACGACCTGGGCCCCGACGGACAGGGGTCAGCGGGCGTCTGACGGGGGTGCGGACCCGCTGTCCGTATCCGCACTGTCCGAGGTCGTCGTCTCGCCCGTCGCCGCAGTGGCCGCGGCCTGAGGCGCAGCCGAGCCCGGCGTCACCCCGAAGGCGCGTTCGACGCTCGCGGCCACCAGTGGCGGCGGCTCACCTCCGAACTCGGGGCACAGCGACTGAAAGCTGCACCACGCGCACAACTTGGACGGCGATGGCCGGAAGTGGCCCGACCTCGCTGCGTGCAGGATGTCGTTCCACAGTTCCCTGATCTCGTACTCGACCTGTTCGAGGTCCTGAGCGGTGGGGTGCATCACCACGGTCCCGCCGTCGCGCAGGTACAGCAGCTGCAGCAGCGCGGGTCGCCGTCCGCGCAGCCGCTCGACCAGCAGCGCGTAGAACCTCATCTGGAACTTCGCGGCCTGGCCGTACTGCGGGCGGGGCGCCTTGCCCGACTTGTAGTCCACGATGCGGATGGATCCGTCGGGGGCGATGTCCACACGATCGATCACGCCACGCAGTGACGGTCCGTCCTCGAGCTGCAGCTCGACGTACTCCTCGCGCGCCGCGGGCTCGAGACGCTGCGGATTCTCGAGCCTGAAGTAGCGGTCCACACGATCGCGAGCGTCGTCGAGCCACAGGCGTTCGGCGGTGGCGCCGTCGTGGAGCAACGCGAGACTCTGATCCTTGTCGAGCATCACGCGCCACTCGGGCTCCACCATGGCCGCTGCGGCGCTCGGCGTGCGCTCCGGAGCAGGCAGGTCGTACAGGTGCTCGAGCACGGCGTGCACCAGCGTGCCGAGCGTCGCAGCGGGGGAGGGCGGCTCCGGGATGCGGTCGACCACGCGCAGGCGGAACATCAACGGGCACTGACGGAAGTCCGATGCGCGGGAGGGTGAGATGCCGGGGGCAGAGGCCATGCCCACCAGGGTAGGGGCGGGCCCGGACACCGGCCGCCGCAGGGGGATCGCGTGACCTGTCGACCCGTCGCGCGCATCGGCCCGTCGAACGGTGCGTCCCGGACGCCGCGACCGTCTACCGTGGAGCCATGACTGACGTCCCGCGCCCCACCCGGGGACTGTCCTTGGGTCGCGCGTTCGGTGGGCGCATCGTCGTTCAGCCCTCCACGCTCGTGATGCTCGCGATCCTCGCATTCGTGTTCGCGACGAATGGCGGGGGCGCGCTGGACCGCCGGTCGTTCACCGTGGGACTCGTGCTCGCGGTGCTGCTGTTCGCTTCGGTGCTCGTCCACGAGATCGCGCACGCCGCGGCCGCGCGGGCCTTCAAGCGCCAGGTGCATGAGGTGGTCCTCACGCTGTGGGGCGGGCACACCACCTTCGATGCCCGCGGCATGACGCCCACGGTGAGCGGGGTGACCGCGCTCGCGGGCCCGCTCGCTAACGTGGCCCTGGCCGGCATCGGAGCACTCGCGCTGGCCTCGGGAGCGCTCGACTTCACCTTCGTGGAGATGCTCGAGGGCGATCTGACAGCCGCGGGCATCGTGCGCTACCTCGTCTACGTCAACCTGGTCCTCGCCGCCTTCAACGCCCTGCCGGGCATCCCGATGGACGGCGGACGGGTGCTCGAGGCGATCGTGTGGGGCGTCACCGGCGACAGGTACCGCGGCGTCAGGGTCGCCGCCTGGGCGGGCCGCGTCATCGCCGTGGGCGTCGTCCTGGTCGCGCTGGCGCTGCCGTTGACCCAGGGACGCGTCCCCGGGCTGTTCGACGTCATGTGGGCGGTGCTGGTCTTCGTGATCCTGTGGCCGGCGGCGTCCAGCGCGCTGCGGGCCGCACAGGCGCTGGGCCGTCGCCAGGGGGTGTTCGCTGGCACCGTGATGGTGCCCGCGATCGCGGTGCGCTTCGACGCGACGGTCGAGGACGCCCGCACCCAGGCGCACCAGGCGGGCGCGCAGGAGGTCGTCGTGATCTCCGCTGACGGGGCTCCGGCGGGCCACTTCCCGGTGACGCTGACGGACGCGGTGCCACCGGAGCAGCGCGGCGCGGCGAGCCTGCAGAGCGTCACGATGCCGCTCCCACGGGGAGCGGCGGTCCCGGCCGACCTCACGGGGGAGGGGCTCCAGGTCGCGCTGCGCGAGTGGTGGGGCAGGACGGACGTGTGGACCGTCGCCGAAGCGGGCCGCATCGTGGGCGTCGTCCGGCTCGAGGACGTCATGAAGGCGCTGCAGTAGCGCGCCCTAGACTGGAGGCATGACTGCCCCCACCCCTCCTGCCGGCGCCGACGCGCGCCGCGGCCCCCTGCGCGCAGGCGACAGAATCCAGCTCACCGACGCGAAGGGACGCCACCACACGATCGTGCTGGAGGCGGGCAAGACGTTCCACACCCACCGTGGCCAGTTCTCGCACGACGAGATCATCGGCCGTCCCGAGGGCGTAGTGGTGACCAACACCGCTGGCTACGACTACCTGGTGCTGCGGCCCCTGCTGAGCGACTTCGTGATGTCGATGCCACGGGGCGCGGCGGTCATCTACCCCAAGGACTCGGGTCAGATCATCCAGATGGCGGACATCTACCCGGGCGCGACCGTGGTCGAGGCTGGCGTCGGCTCGGGCGCGCTGACCATGTCGCTGCTGCGCGCGGTGGGCGACCACGGCCGCCTGGTCTCCATCGAGCGGCGCGAGGACTTCGCGGACATCGCGCGCGCCAACGTCGAGAGCCACTTTGGTGGCCCGCACCCCGCGTGGAGCGTCGAGATCGGCGACTTCGCGGACCGCGTGCGCGAGCTGGAGCCCGGAACCGTGGACCGCGTGGTGCTGGACATGCTCGCGCCATGGGAGAACCTCGAGGCGGCGGCCGATGCGCTCGCTCCCGGCGGCGTCTTCCTCGCCTACGTCGCGACGGCGACTCAGCTGTCGCGCGTCGCCGAGGAGCTGCGCTCCCACGGCGGCTACACCGAGCCGCAGGCGTGGGAGTCGATGGTGCGCACGTGGCATCTCGAGGGACTCGCGGTGCGCCCGGACCATCGCATGATCGGCCACACGGGATTCCTCATCACGTCGCGCCGCCTGGCGCCCGGACAGACGGCTCCCGTGCGCACGCGTCGCCCGTCCAAGGGCGCGTATCCCACGGATGCCGACTGGACGCCGGAGGAGCTGGGCGAACGCTCCGTGAGCGACAAGAAGGTGCGCCGCGTGCGCAGGGATGCCGAGCGCACCCGCGACGTGGAGATGGGCCTGATGCCAGGCACCACCGAAGACATCGAGACCGGCGCACCTGTCGACAGCGACACGGGCGCCGAGGACGGAGGCCGCTGATGGTCGTCGACGGACAGGACAAGGTGGCCGCGCTGCAGGCGCGCAACACCGAACTGCAGCGCCTCCTCGAGGCGGCCCGCGAATCGCTGGGCGACATGCGCGACAAGCTCGCCCAGGCGCAGCAGCCGCCCCACACGTTCGCGACGTTCGTGAAGCGCGAGGGGGCGCTCGCCGACGTGGTGAGCAACGGGCGTCGCATGCGCGTCGCGATGCTGCCCGAGGTCGGACCCGAGCTCGCCTCGGGAGACGAGGTGCTCCTCAACGCGATGAGCGTCGTGGTGGGCGTGGCCGAGCCCGAGCGCTCCGGCCAGGGCGCCATCGTGCGCGAGGTCCTCGACGACGAGCGCGTGCTGGTCGTCGCGCGCGGCGAGGACGAGCGCATCGTGGTCCTGGTCGGCGGCGACGCCTACGAGCGCCTCCACGAGGGCGACACGGTCATCATCGATCCCCGCACCGGTTTCGCGACCGAGCGCGTCGAGCGCACTGGAGTCGAGGCGCTGCTGCTCGAGGAGGTGCCGGACGTCGACTACGCGTCGATCGGTGGACTGGCCGCGCAGATCGAGCGCATCCGGGACGCGATCGAGCTGCCGCTGCGGCACCCGGACCTGTACCGCGAGCACGCGCTGACGCCACCGCGCGGGCTGCTGCTGTACGGCCCTCCCGGCTGTGGCAAGACGCTGATCGCGAAGGCCGTGGCACACTCGCTCGCCGATGCGGTCGGCGCCGACCGCTCGTACTTCCTGTCGGTCAAGGGTCCCGAGCTGCTCAACAAGTACGTGGGCGAGACCGAGCGGTACATCCGCACCATCTTCGAGCGCGCCCGCGCCAAGGCTTCCGAGGGCTCGCCTGTGGTCGTGTTCTTCGACGAGATGGAGGCCCTTTTCCGCTCGCGAGGATCCGGCGTCAGCTCCGACATGGAGACCACCATCGTGCCGCAGCTGCTGACGGAGCTGGACGGCATCGAGCAGCTGGGCAACGTGATCGTCATCGGTGCCTCGAACCGCGAGGACATGCTCGACCCCGCGATCCTGCGCCCGGGGCGCCTGGACGTCAAGATCGAGATCAGCCGGCCCGATGCGGCCTCGGCGCGCGACATCTTCTCCAAGTACCTCACCGCCGACCTGCCGCTCGCCGACTCCGCCCTCGAGGCGGCCGGAGGCGACCGGGCGGCGGCCATCACGGATCTCATCGAGCGCGGCGTCGACCGCCTCTACGCCGACCCGTCGAACGGCAAGTACATGTCGGGTGCGCTGGTGCGCAACGCAGTCGACCGTGCCAAGACGCGGGCCATCAAGTCGGTGATCGCGGGCGGGGAGCGCGGGATCTCCGCGCAGCACGTCGACGCGGCCTGCGACCAGGAGCTCTCGGAGGCCAAGGCCGTCGCGTCCAGCTCGCTGCGCGAGGGATAGGCATGCGCGTCGCCGGCATCGAGACCGAGTACGGCATCGTGGATCCCGCTCGGGACCAGGCGAACCCGATCCTGCTCTCGTCGCGACTCGTGAACGCGTGCCGGCTGTGGGCGGACGGTCGCAGCGCCCCGTGGGACTACGGCGGCGAGGATCCCCTCCAGGATCAGCGCGGACATCGCCGTGAGCGAGCGACGGCCGGAGCCGACATGCTCACGGACGCCCACGAGTGGAATCCCCAGCACGGCCTGATCTCTCTGCGACGGCGCCGTGGCTCGTGGGAGGATCCCGCCCACCTGAACGCGGTGCTGGGCAACGGCGCGCGCTTCTACGTCGACCACGCCCATCCCGAGTACTCGGGACCCGAAGTGGCGACGGCACGCGAGGCCGTCGTCTGGGACCGCGCCGGAGACGCGATCGCGCTCGCAGCCGCCGCGCGATACGCGGAGGAAGAGGACTCCACCGTCGCGCTGTACAAGAACAATGTGGACGGCAAGGGCGCGAGCTACGGCACGCATGAGAACTTCCTGGTGCGGCGTGACGTCGACTTCGATCGGCTGGCGCGCCTCGTCACCAGCCACCTCGTGACCCGTCCCGTGGTCACCGGCGCGGGGCGGGTGGGGATCGGACAGCGCGGGGAGCAGGCCGGCTTCCAGATCTCGCAGCGGGCGGACTACATCGAGACCGAGATCGGCCTCGAGACCACCCTGCGCCGGCCGATCGTCAACACTCGTGACGAGCCGCATGCGGATCGCCGCCGGTGGCGCCGACTCCACGTGATCGTGGGCGACGCGAACTGCTTCGACGTCCCCGTCTACCTGAAGGTCGGTGCGACGTCGCTGGTGCTCTCGGCCATCGAGGCCGACGACGAGCGCCTCGACGCGCTCGTGCTCGCGGAACCGGTGGCCGCGGTGCGCACCGTGTCCCGCGACCTGACCCTGGCCGCCACGCTGCCGCTCGCGACGGGAGAGAGCGCGACCGCTCTCGAGATCCAGCGCGCGCTGCTCGAGATCAGCCGGGACTATGTGGCCGATGCTGACGACGCGCAGGTGATCGCGCGCTGGGAAGCCGTGCTGGACGCGCTCGGCCGGGACATCTTCGAGGCCGCGCGCGACGTGGAGTGGGTCGCGAAGCTGCAGCTGCTGGGTCGGATTCGCGACAAGCACACCCAGCTGGGCGCCGACGGGCTGGCGATGCCGATGCCGTGGTCGGATCCGCGCCTGGCCGCACTCGACCTGCAGTGGGGGCGGCTCGGGGACGGTTGGGCCGCCCGGCTGACCGACGCCGGAGCGGTGACGCGCGTGACCGACGATGCGGAGGTCGAGCGCGCGATGCGCCAGCCCCCGGCGTCGACTCGGGCCGCCGTCCGCGGGGCGTTCGTCGGCACCTATCCTCACCTCGTGGATGCCGCGGGGTGGGCATCGGTGGTGCTCGATCGCGAGACCGCCCACGGCAAGCTGGAGGTGCTGCACCTCGACGACCCGCTCGCCACCACGCACCCCCTCCTCGACGAGCTGGCACAGGGATAGGATCGACAGATGCCTCAGCACCAGACCTCAGGAAGCTCCTTCGAAGACGACGCGCCCACCCCCGAGCCCGGTCCTCCTGCCGCCAAGGCGGAGAGCACCGATGCCGTGGACAGCCTTCTCGACGAGATCGACGGCTCGCTGCAGACCAACGCGGAGCAGTTCGTGCGCTCGTTCGTCCAGAAGGGCGGGCAGTAGCCGCGGGCGCGTTCCCTGACGGCGTCTCCGCCGAGGTTCCGCCGCCGCTGGAGGTTCCGGCCGAGCGTCGCATCTTCGGCCTCGAGACAGAGTTCGGGCTTCACCTGGACGCGCCGAACGCGCGTGCCGTCACCCCCGAGGAGGTTGCGGGCCACCTGTTCCACTCCGTGGTGAAGTGGGGGCGCTCCTCGAACGTGTTCCTGCCGAACGCGTCTCGTCTGTACATCGACGTGGGCGCCCACCCCGAGTACGCGACCGCCGAATGCGATTCGCTCACTGATCTCATCGCCTCCGACAAGGCGGGCGAGCGGATCGTGCACGATCTCGTCGCCGAAGGCGAGAGCCGGCTGGCCGATGCCGGGGTCGAGGGCACCATTCACCTGTACAAGAACAACACCGATTCGGCCGGCAACTCATACGGCTGCCACGAGAACTACCTCGTGAGGCGTCGGGCGGACTTCCGTGCGTTCGCATCGGCCCTCCTGCCGTTCCTCGTGACCCGGCAGATCGTGACCGGGGCGGGCTCCATCACCCGCACGTCGGGTGGAGCGGCGTACAGCTTCTCTCCGCGCGCCGACCACATGTGGGAGGGGATGAGCTCGGCGACGACCCGCTCCAGGCCCATGATCAACACGCGCGATGAGCCGCACGCCAACGCCGAGCTCTATCGCCGCATGCATGTCATCGTGGGCGACTCGTCGATGTCGGAGACCACGACACTGCTGAAGATGGGGGCCACGGATCTCCTCCTTCGCCTCATGGAGGCGCATGTCGCGCTGCCTGACCTGACCCTCGCCAATGAGATGCAGGCCATCCGGGACGTCGCGCACGACATGACGGGCGCGGCGACGGTGGAGCTCGTGGACGGCCGTCGCCTGACCGCGGTCCAGATCCAGCAGGAGTACCTCGACGCCGTCCGTTCCCATGTGGGGACCGCGATCGTCGAGACCGATGAGGTCGCGCGCATCCTCGACCTGTGGGAGCGCGGCATCCGGGCGGTGCGCGAGCAGAATCCGGGTCTCGTGGACACCGAGATCGATTGGGCCATCAAGCTGCGACTGCTCGAGCGCTACCGCGACCGCCTGGCGTGCGCGTGGGACGACCCGCGGCTCGCCAGGCTCGAGCTCGCGTACCACGACATCTCCCCCTCGACGGGGCTGTTCACCCGTCTGGTCCGCGACGGGCTGGCAGCCACGGTGGTGGACGATGCGCGCATCGAGCACGCCAAGACGGTGGCACCGTCCACGACCCGCGCCCATCTGCGTGGCCAGTTCGTGACCGCGGCCCTCGCCGCAGGCCAGGACTTCACCGTGGACTGGGTGCACCTCAAGATCGCCGGCGGCGCGAGGAGCACAGTGCTGCTGAAGGACCCGTTCAGGAACGCCGACGGCCGCGTCGACGTTCTGCTCGAGGCGCTCCACACTGCTTCCGCGCCGGTAGAATGACGTCCTCCCACCTCGTCCTGAAAGGGGCCACCCATGCGCTCGATCGCCGTGACCGGAGCCGCGTGCGCCCTCGCGCTCGTGCTGTCGGCCTGCTCGGCGACCGAGGACGGGGCTGAGGCGAGCGCATCGGCCTCGGGCGACATCGACCTGGTGACGGTGGTGCAGTCCGACACGCTCGCGCCTGACATCGAGTTCCAGCCCGGCCTGGACTACCTCGAGGAGCAGACCAGCGTGCTGTGGGAGGGCGACGGGGAGGCGCTTCAGGAGGGCCAGCCGCTGCTGCTGGACATCTATGGCGAATCGCTCGTCGACGGCACCGTGATGATGAACACGTTCGACGGGTCGCCCGAGTCGTTCCTGATGGCCCCTGAGATCGTCGGCGAAGGCATCTATGAGGCCCTGCAGACCGTGCGGGTCGGCGGACGCGTGCTGGTGGTGTCTCCTCCCGGGCAGGGCGAGGACGAGCACGAGCCCGTCGCGCTGGTGGTGGACGTGCTGCCGACCCACGCCCAGGGCGAGGACCAGCAGCCGGTGGCAGGCATGCCGGAGGTGACGCTGGGCGTCGAGGGCGAGCCCATCGTCGAGATCGATCCGGATCGCGAGGCGAGCCCCGACCTCGAGGTGGCGACCCTGATCAACGGCGGCGGCACGCAGGTGCGATCCACCTCGCACGTGCTCGTCAACTACACGATGGTGCACCACGACGACAGCACCGCAGACGCGGATGAGGAGTGGAAGGCGGGCGACGTCTTCGACTCGTCGTGGGACTCCGAGCGCGAGCCGCTGCTGGTCGAGATGGACGAGGTGTCCGCCGTTCCCGGGTTCCAGCAGGGACTGCTCGACCAGCGTGCGGGGTCGCGCGTCCTCATGGTGGTGCCCCCCACCCTCGGCTATCCCGAGCGCGGCAGCATGATCATCGTCGTGGACATCCTCGACGTGTGGAACCCGGAGGAATAGTGGGCACAGCGGTGCGTGTGATTCCGTGTCTCGACGTCGACGCGGGACGAGTGGTGAAGGGCGTCAACTTCGTGGACCTGCGGGATGCGGGCGACCCCGTCGAGTTGGCGCGCGCCTACGGAGCCGCGGGCGCGGACGAGGTCACCTTCCTCGACGTCACCGCGTCGTCCGCGAACCGCGACACGACCTTCGACGTCGTCGGCCGCACCGCCGATGAGGTGTTCGTCCCGCTCACCGTCGGCGGGGGAGTCCGCTCGACCGATGACGTCGACCGACTGCTGCGCGCAGGAGCCGACAAGGTGGGCGTCAACACCGCGGCCATCGCGCGGCCCGAGCTGGTGTCGGAGATCGCGGCACGGTTCGGGAGCCAGGTGCTGGTCCTCTCCGTCGATGCCCGCCGCTGTCAGGGCGAGACCACCACACCGTCGGGCTTCGAGGTCACCACGCACGGTGGCCGCCAGGGAACCGGAATCGACGCCGTGGACTGGGCACGGCGCGGCGCGGCGCTGGGCGCCGGAGAGATCCTGCTGAACTCGATGGATGCCGATGGCACGACCGCGGGCTTCGACCTCGAGATGATCCGTGCGGTCCGTGAGGTCGTCTCCATCCCGCTGATCGCCTCAGGAGGGGCCGGCACGGTCGAGCACTTCGTCGAGGCGGCGCGAGCCGGAGCCGATGCAGTGCTCGCCGCCAGCGTGTTCCACTTCGGCACGCTCGCGATCGCCGACGTCAAGGACGCCATGCGCGCCGCAGGGATCGAGGTCCGGTGACCGCCGCAGGCCAGCACGCGGCCGACTACCGGCTGTCGGGAACGTTCAACCGCAAGGCGATGCAGCTGCTGCGTCACGGCATTCGCACCGAACCGAAGCGCTTCGCCTTCGCGATCTCCGCCGCGGCGGCGTTCTCGCTGCTCACGGTTGCGTTCGGCACCCTGCTGGGCCAGATCACCGACGAGGTGGTGATCCCCGGCGTCGAGGGCGAACCGATCGGCGGCCCGTGGGGCGAGATCACCCAGGACCCGATCGAGGCGATCTGGCTCGCGGGCGCGGTGTTCCTCGTCATTGGCATCCTCAACGCTGTGCTCGTGGGCCTGCGACGTGGCGTGCAGGGCATCGCCGTGGCAGGCGTCGGCGCGCGTCACCGCCGCGTGGTCGCCGATGCGCTGGCGAGCCTGCCGCTCGGCTGGCACCGCGCCAACCCCTCCGGCCGCATGCTGTCGGCCATGTCCTCGGACTCCGAGAGCGCGACGAACACTCTGCATCCGTTCGCCTTCACCGTCGGATCGTTCGTGATGATGTTCGCCGCGGGCTACTCGATGTGGCGCATGGATCCGTGGCTCGCCGTGACGGGCCTCGCGGTGGTGCCGGTGATCTTCGCGATCAACCTCGCGTACGAGAAGGTCATCACTCCTCGCTGGGACCTCGGGCAGACTCTTCGCGCGGACGTCTCGACCATCGCTCACGAGAGCTTCGAGGGCGGCACCGTGGTGAAGGCGCTCGGCGCGGAGGAGCGCGAGACGGAGCGCTTCGCGGCCGCGGCACGCGGGCTTCAGGACGCGGACATCAAGGTGGGCCGGACGAGCGCGTGGTTCGAGCCCCTGATGGACCTCATCGTCCCGCTGGGATCGGTGGCGCTCATGATCGTCGGTGCGATCCGGGCCGATGCGGGCGCGGTGTCCGTGGGCAACGTCGTCTCTGCGATCTACCTCGTGACGCTGATGGCCGTGCCGATCCGCGGGCTCGGATGGGTGCTCGGCCAGATGCCGCAGGCGCTGGTCGCGTTCCGTCGCGTGGGCGAGATCGCACAGGCTGCCACCGAAGTCGACGATCCCGGCCACTCCCCGCTCGCGAAGTCGGGTGCAGGATCGATGCGCTTCGATGGGGCCGACATCGGCGCGGACGACGGAGACGGCAACCTCGCCGTGATCCTGCGGGACGTGTCCCTCGAGCTGGCGCCGGGAACCGTGACGGCCCTGGTCGGTGCCACCGGCTCCGGCAAGTCGACGGTCGCCCTCGCGGCGGCCAGGCTCGCCCGCCCGCTCGATGGCACGGTGACGCTCGACGAGGTGGACCTGAGCACGATCGCCGGCCTGGGGGAGCACGTGGCCCTCGCTCCCCAGACGGCGTTCGTGTTCGCTGGCACGGTGCGCGAGAACGTGACGCTCGGGGAGGCGTTCTCCGACGATCAGGTGTGGGATGCGCTGCGCCGCGCGAACGTCATCGACGTGGTCGAGCTGCTCGGCGCCGGGGAGCACGCCGGCCTCGATGCGCGCCTCGCCGAGCGTGGGATGAACCTCTCCGGAGGCCAGCGGCAGCGCCTCGCGCTCGCGCGTGCACTGGTGCGCCACCCCCGCGTGCTCGTGCTCGACGACGCCACGTCGGCGGTCGACCCGCGCGTCGAGCAGGAGATCCTTCGTGGACTCAGCGCGGACGGCGCGGGACCCACGGTGCTGATCATCGCGTATCGGCTCGCGTCGATCCTGCTCGCCGACCACGTGGTGCACGTCGACGCAGGAAGGGTCGTCGACTCCGGCTCGCACCTCGACCTGATCGCGCGGGACCCTGGCTATCGCGAGCTCGTGATGGCCTACGAGGAGGACTCGAAGCGCCAGGCGGACGAAGAGGCGGGGTACGTCGGATGAACGAAGACTCGAGCGTGATGCAGATGTTCAAGCGCGGTCTGCAGGTCAGCCCCGAGTTCCGCGTCGGCCTCACCGTCACCCTGATCCTCGCGGCGTTCGCGGCGGTGGGTCGGGCGGCGGTGCCGTTCCTGACGCAGCGCGTGACCGACGAAGGCCTGCTGGCTGACGGCGGCGTCGACGTCGACACCGTCGTGTCCTACGCGGTGGCGGGATCCGTCGTGCTGGTGATCGCCGCCATCCTCGCCTGGCAGGTGCGCGTGCGCATGGTCACGGCTGCAGAGAAGGGCCTCGCGACGCTGCGCATCCGCGCGTTCGGGAAGGTGCACGAGCTGTCGGTGCTCACCCAGAATGAGGAGCAGCGCGGTCGGTACGTGTCGCGTGTCACCGGCGACGTCGAGACCATGCGCGACCTGATGCAGTGGACCGGCGCCGCGATGATCATCTCCGCGCTCGAGTCGACTGTGGTGTTCATGGTGATGCTCGCGTACTCCTGGCAGCTGTCGCTGCTGGTGCTGCTCGCCTTCCTGCCGATGGTGGGATCGCTGCTCTGGATCCAGCCACGAGTGAGGCGCGCGTTCCAGGTGGTGCGCTCCAAGATGGCCGACCTCATGGGTCGCACCTCGGAGCAGATCGTGGGAGTGGCGACCATCCGCTCGTACGGGGTGCAGCAGCGGATGCGCGATCAGCTGCACGGCGAGATCGACGACATCCTCGCGGCCGAGCGGAAGGCGTCGATCCTCGCATCCGCCAACTTCTCGTCGACCGTGATCGGACAGTCGCTCGCGACAGGCCTGGCGCTCATCGGCGGCACCATGCTCGCGGTGCGCGGCGAGCTGACCGTGGGCACCGTGGTGGCGTTCGCCTTCCTCGTGTACATGTTCGCGGGACCACTGATGTGGATCATCGAGATGCTCGCCGAGATGCAGCGCGCGGTGGTGGGCTGGAAGCGCGTGCTCGAACTCGTGGATCAGGAGGTCACCGTCGCGGACCCGGGCGACGATGGCACGCCCATCCCGCACGGTCATGGCGAGCTGTCCGTCGAGGGCGTCCGCCTGACGTACTCCGATGGTCCCGAGGTGCTCAAGGGCGTGGACCTCGCAGTTCCCGCGGGGCGACGCATCGCGCTCGTCGGGCAGACCGGCTCCGGAAAGACCTCTCTCGCCCGGCTGATGTCGCGGTTCTTCGACCCGACGGAGGGCGTGGTGCGCGTGGGCGGCGTGGACCTGCGCGAGGTGCCGATGCGCTCGCTGCGCCGATCCGTCGCCGTCGTGCCGCAGGAGGGCTTCCTCTTCGACGGCACGGTGCGCTCCAACCTGGCGTACGCGCTGCCTCAGGCGAGCGACGAGGACCTCGAGCACCGGGCCCTCGCCGCGTTCGAATCGCTGGGTCTCGACGCGTGGATCGCCGCCCTTCCGCACGGGCTCGACACGCCGGTCGGCCCGCGGGGAGAGCTGCTCAGCGCGGGGGAGCGACAGCTCGTCTCCATCGCCCGCGCGTATCTTCGCGACCCCGATCTGCTGATCCTCGACGAGGCGACCAGCGCGGTCGACCCCGCCACCGAGGTGCGCATCTCGCGCGCCCTCGAGGGGCTCATGCAGGGACGCACGGCGGTCGTGATCGCGCACCGGCTGTCGACTGCCGAGCGCGCGGACGTCGTCGCCGTGATGGAGCAGGGCGAGCTCGTCGAGGTGGGTCCGCACCGCGAGCTCGTTGCCGCCGGCGGGATCTATGCCAGCCTCTATGGCGCGTGGGTGTCGCAGACGCGCGACTGACGCCCCCGCATCGGCCGCCTGGCCGTGAACTGCGAACCATGTCGCGCCCGGTGCACCGGCGCGCCGAACGTCTGCGCCGTGGGTCGGCGGCGTGTCGCCGACGAAAGTGGTGCGCAGTGAAGGGCCTCCGGGGTGGCATCTGGAAGGATGGGCGCATGCCTCTCGATGCCGACATCGCCTCGCGTCTCAAGCGCACCGACGACGGGCTCGTGTGCGCCGTCGTTCAGGAGCGCGCCACGCGTGACGTGCTCATGGTCGCCTGGATGAACGACGAGGCGCTCCACGCGACGCTGACCACCGGACGCGCGGTGTACTGGAGCCGCTCTCGGGGCGAGCTGTGGCGCAAGGGCGACACGTCGGGACACATCCAGATCGTCCACGGGGTGGAGATCGATTGCGACGGCGACGCCCTGCTGGTGACGGTCACTCAGGAAGGTCCGGCGTGCCACACCGGCACGACGCGCTGCTTCGACGCCGGCGGCGAACTGCCCGTCTCGGCCGTGGCGGCTCCGTGAACGCGCCGGTGAAGGTCGAGTGGGGGCAGACGTGGCCCGCGCTCGACGAGTTCATCGCCCTGGGGCGCACGCACCGCGTCGTGCCCGTGGTCCGACGCCTGCTCGCGGACGGGCTCACTCCCGTCGCCGTGTACCGGGCCCTCGCCGCGGGGCGCCCTGGCACGTTCATCCTCGAGTCCGCCGAGCCGGACGGCACCCGCGGCCGCTACTCGTTCGTGGGGGTCCACTCCCGGGCGGCGCTCACCGTCGACGGTGACGAGGCCCGGTGGTCGGGAGACGTGCCCGTCGGCCTCGCGGATGGAGCCCCGCTCGACGTCATCCGCGCGGCGCTGCGCGAGCTGCGGTCCGAGGCGATTCCTGGTCTCCCGCCCCTCACCGGCGGCCTGGTGGGGGTGCTCGGCTGGGACATCGTGCGCCAGTGGGAGCCCACCCTGCCCCAGAAGGCGCCCAAGGACATCGATGTGCCGGACGCGCACCTGCTGCTGGCGACCGACGTCGCCGCGATCGACCACCACGACGGATCCGTGTGGCTCATCGCGAACGCCGTGAACGCCGACGCTCAGGCGAGCGGCATCGAGCAGGCTCACGCGGACGCGGTCGCTCGACTCGACAGCATGCAGCGTGCACTCATCGACGCGCCCGTGGGCGAGGTGTCGGCCCTGCGGGACGATGCGCCCGAGCCCGGCGTGCGCCACCGCAGCGGTCCAGGCGAGTACGAGCGCATGGTCGAGTTCGCGAAGGAGGCGATCCGCGACGGCGAGGTGTTCCAGATGGTGCCCGCGCAGCGCTTCGACGTGGACTGTGAGGCGTCCGCACTCGATGTGTACCGGGTGCTGCGCACGCTGAACCCCAGCCCGTACATGTACTGCTTCCAGCTGCAGGACGATGCGGGCCGCGAGTTCGCGGTGGTCGGGGCCAGCCCCGAGTCGCTCGTCAGCGTCCACCGCGGCCGGGTGTCGACGTTCCCGATCGCGGGCTCCCGCCCCCGCGGCGACTCGGCCGACGAGGACCGTCGCCTCGAGGAGGATCTGCTCGCCGACCCGAAGGAGCGCGCCGAGCACGTCATGCTCGTCGACCTCTCCCGCAACGACCTCGTGAAGGTGTGCGAACCGACGTCGGTGGAGGTGGTGGAGTTCATGCGGGTCAACCGCTACTCCCACATCATGCACATCTGCTCGACGGTGGAGGGCGACCTCGAAGCGGCCTACGGGCCCGTCGATGTCTTCACGGCGACGTTCCCCGCAGGGACGCTGTCGGGCGCGCCCAAGCCGCGTGCGATCGCGCTCATCGACGAGATCGAGCCCTCCCGCCGCGCGTTCTATGGCGGCGCCGTCGGCTACTTCGACTTCGCCGGCGACATGGACATGGCCATCGCCATCCGCACCGCGCTCATCGAGTCGGGCATCGCTCACGTGCAGGCGGGGGCCGGCGTCGTCGCCGATTCGGTGCCCGCACGCGAGGATCAAGAGACCAAGGACAAGGCCGCCGCGATGATGCGGGCCATCGCGCTCGCGTCGCGCCTGGGCCCCGTGGGCCGTGGCTAGACTGTCCCCACGACTGGCAAGGAGAAGGTATGTCGAGCATCGAGATCGCCCCGGAGGACCTCCCGGATGAGGCCCACAGCAACCACGGCAAGACCACCGCGGGCTGGGTGACGAATGTGGGACTGGTCGTCGCGGCACTGGTCGCGTCCATCGGGATCGCCTTCCCGGTGTGGCCCGTGGTGTGGGTGGGCGTCGGCCTCGCCGTCGTCGCCCTCGCTGCCGGAGCGTCGTTGCGCGCCCTCGGCCATGGCCAGCCACTGAAGTAGCGGTCGTCTTCCTCGGCCGCGCTGAATCACAAGGAGACAGATATGACGGACGTTCCCCCGCCCCCACCGCCCTCGGCACCGCAGCCGTTCCCCGGTGCGGGAGGCAATGAGTCGAAGAACAGCCTGGGCACCATCTCGCTCGTGCTCGGCATCCTCGGCCTGGTGTGCTGTGGCTTCTTCACGGCGATTCCGGCGATCATCGTCGGCAACAAGTCGAAGCAGGCGCAGGCCCAGGGCCTCGCCACCAACGGCAACCTTGGCCAGATCGGCTTCATCCTGGGCATCATCGGCACCGTGCTGTCGGTGCTCGGCGCCGTGATCTGGGGAATCCTGATCGCGACCGGCTCGTACGAGTTCACCACCACCGAGTTCTAGGTGCAGTCGAGGACGGCCGAGGCACTCGCCGCGCCGGCGACGGACTCTCCAGTCCGCCGCCTCGCGGCACCCGTGAGCGCCTTGGCCGTCCTCGCCCTCGCCACCGCGTACACCGCGTTGGCGGATCCCTACCGTGCGGGCTTCTTCCCGCCCTGCATCTTCCTGTCCGCCTCCGGCCACTGGTGCCCGGGGTGCGGCGGCCTGCGCGCCGTGCACGAGCTCGCGCATGGCGACGTGGGCGCCGCCCTGGCGATGAATCCCGTCGTCGTCCTGCTCATCGTCCCGCTCGGAGTCGTGCTGGCGCTGGCATGGGTGCGCAACGCATGGCGGGGTCAGCCCCCACCCGCGATACCGATGTGGCTGGCGATCTCGCTGCCCGCCGTGCTGCTCGTCTTCTGGGTGGTGCGCAACATCCCGGTGCTCGAGCCGTACCTCGCGCCCTGAGCGCAGGCACGTTCCCACTTCTGGCAGACGGTCCGCAGTTGTCGTGCCCGGCGGTAGCATGGGGGCGACGGAAAGGGGGCAGCGAATGAGCGTGCTGGAGAGCATCGTCGCAGGCGTGAGGGAGGACCTCGCGCAGCGAGAGTCCGGAACTTCCATGGACCAGTTGAAGGAGCGCGCGTCGCGCCTCCCATGTGCGATCGACGCGCGAGCGATGCTCGCCTCTGACGAGGTGTCGGTGATCGCTGAGGTCAAGCGCTCGAGCCCGTCCAAGGGGGATCTCGCCACGATCGCGGACCCCGCGTCGCTTGCCACCGAGTACGAGGCCGGGGGAGCGACCGTCATCTCGGTGCTGACGGAGCAGCGGCGCTTCGGCGGCTCTCTCGCCGATCTCGACGCAGTGCGCGCGAAGGTGGACATCCCGATCCTCCGCAAAGACTTCATCGTCACGCCCTACCAGGTGTGGGAGGCGCGCGCCCACGGCGCAGACGTCGTCCTGCTGATCGTCGCCGCGCTCGACCAGATGGCTCTCGAGAGCCTCGTGGAGCGCGTGCATTCGCTGGGCATGTGCGCGCTGGTGGAAGTGCACGACGAGGAGGAGCTGTCGAGGGCCGTCGACGCCGGCGCCCGCGTGATCGGCGTGAACGCCCGCAACCTCAAGACGCTCGAGGTCGACCGCCACACGTTCGCGCGGCTCGCACCCGCGATTCCCGAGGGGATCGTGCGCGTCGCCGAGTCGGGGATCCGCGACGGCCACGACGTCGTGGAGTACGCCCGCATGGGCGCCGATGCGGTGCTCGTGGGCGAGGCACTCGTCAAGGACAAGGATCCGCGTACCGCCGTGGCCGAGATGGTCGCCGCCGGCGCACACCCCGCGCTGCGAGCGGTGCGTCCGTGAGCTCATCCCTGCAGTCGGCTCCCGGGCCGTTCTTCGGAGACTTCGGCGGCAGGTATGTCCCCGAAGCGCTCACGGCGGCTCTCGACGAGCTCACCGACGCCTACGAGAAGGCGCGCATCGACCCGCAGTTCACGGAGGAGCTCGCACGGCTCGCGCGTGACTACACGGGCCGTCCGTCGATCATCACCGAGGTGCCGCGATTCGCGCGCCACGCGGGCGGCGCGACTGTCATCCTCAAGCGCGAGGACCTCAACCACACCGGCTCGCACAAGATCAACAATGTGCTGGGCCAGGCCCTGCTGACCAAGCGCATCGGCAAGTCGCGGATCATCGCTGAGACCGGAGCGGGCCAGCACGGCGTCGCCACCGCCACCGCAGCAGCCCTCATGGATCTCGAGTGCGTGATCTACATGGGCGAGGAGGACACCGAGCGCCAGGCGCTCAATGTCGCTCGCATGAGGCTGCTCGGCGCGGAGGTGATTCCGGTCACGACCGGGACTCGCACGCTGCGGGACGCGATCAATGAGGCGTTCCGCGACTGGGTCACGAACGTCGAGACCACCAACTATGTGTTCGGCACGGCTGCCGGGCCGCACCCGTTCCCGGCCATGGTGCGCGACTTCCAGCGCGTGATCGGCGTCGAGGCCCGGGCGCAGATGCTCGAGCGCGGCGGTCTGCCCGATGCGGTCCTGGCGTGCGTGGGCGGCGGGTCCAACGCGATCGGTGCGTTCGACGCGTTCCTGGACGACGAGGCAGTGCGGCTCATCGGCTGCGAGGCCGCAGGCGATGGCGTCGAGACGACCAGGCACGCGTCGACTATCACGGGCGGTCGTCCCGGAGTCCTCCACGGTTCGAAGTCGTACATCCTTCAGGATGACGACGGTCAGACCAATCCGTCGCACTCGATCTCGGCAGGTCTCGACTACCCCGGTGTGGGCCCGCAGCATGCGTGGCTGGCGGACCTGGGGCGCGCCGAGTACTGGCCCGTCACCGATGCTCAGGCGATGGAGGCCTTCCGCCTGCTCAGCCGGACCGAGGGGATCATGCCCGCGATCGAATCGGCCCATGCCCTGTACGGCGCCATGAAGCTCGGCCAGGAGCTGGGGCCGGACGCGACGCTGCTCGTCAACCTCTCCGGCCGCGGCGACAAGGACGTGGAGCAGGCGGCACGGTGGTTCGAGATGCTGCCAGGAGAGGACGCGTGAGCGCGCTCACCGACCGCCTCGATGAGATCAGGGGCGAGGGTCGAGCCGCGCTGATCGGCTACCTTCCCGTGGGCTATCCGGACGTCGAGACGTCGATCCGTGCCATGGTGGCGATGGTGGAATCGGGCGTCGACATCGTCGAGGTCGGCCCGCCGTACTCGGACCCCGTGCTCGACGGTCCCGTGATTCAGCTCGCCGCTGCGCATGCGCTCGAGGGCGGGGTGCGTCTGTCAGACGCGTTCCGCGCAGTGCGTGCCATCGCCGATGCGGGCGCGACGCCCGTCGTGATGTCCTACTTCAACCCCATGCTGCAGTACGGACTGGAGCGCTTCGCCGCAGATCTGGTGGAGGCGGGCGGCGCCGGAGTCATCACGCCGGACCTCACCCCCGACGTGGGCGAGGAGTGGATCACCGCGGCGCGCGCGAAGGACCTCGACACCATCTTCCTCGTCGCGCCGTCGACCACGCGCGAGCGGATGCACCTCACGGCTGCGGCGTCGCGAGGCTTCGTCTACGCGACCCCCTTGATGGGAGTCACCGGCGAACGCGCGGCGGTGGGCGACGCTGCCGAGCGGGTCGTGGCAGAGGCGCGCGAAGCCGGAGCCGAGCGCGTCTGCGTGGGAGTCGGCGTGTCGACCGGCGCGCAAGCCGCAGAGATCGCGCGCTTCGCTGACGGAGTGATCGTGGGCACCGCGTTCGTCCGCTGCCTCACCGAGGCCGCGACTCCCGACGAAGGAATCGAGGCGCTGCGCCGCAAGGTGTCAGAGCTTGCCGAAGGCGTCAGGAGCCCACGTTGACCCCCATGTTCATTCCGGCCCCGCCCGTCGAGTGGCAGACGTTCTCGCTGGGCCCGCTCACCCTCCACCTCTACGCGCTCTGCCTGCTTGCCGGCATCTTCTTCGCGCTGTGGTTCACCACCCGCCGGTGGGTGGAGCGCGGCGGCGACCCGGAGATCGCGGGGGAGATCGGCCTGTGGGCCATCCCGTTCGGGATCGTCGGCGGTCGCATCTACCACGTCATCTCGACTCCAGGACCGTACTTCGGCGAAGGCGGCGATCCGTGGGCGGCCTTCGAGATCTGGAACGGCGGCCTGGGCATCTGGGGCGCGGTCGCGCTCGGCGCGCTCGGCGCGTACATCGGTGCCCGACGGCACGGGGTGTCGTTCGCCGCCTTCGCGGACGCCGCGGCTCCCGCCGTGCTGCTGGCGCAGGCAATCGGACGGACCGGCAACTACTTCAACCAGGAGCTGTTCGGCGGTCCTTCGACGCTGCCATGGGCGCTCGAGGTCGATGCGGCGTTCCGGCCCGAGGGCTACGAGCAGTTCGCGACGTTCCACCCCACCTTCCTGTACGAGATGCTGTGGAACGTCGCCGGCGCCGTGCTGATCGTCTGGCTCGACCGTCGCTTCGACCTGCGGGGCGGACGCGTGTTCTGGCTGTACGTGATGGTGTACGTGAGCGGTCGGCTGTGGATCGAGATGGTGCGGATCGACACCGCGGTCACCGTGGGAGGCCTGCGCATCAACGTGTGGGTCTCGATCGTGGTGCTCGCGCTGGCCGTCGCCATGTTCGTCATCCTCGGCCGGCGCACGCCTCCCGTGGAGGCGCGCACCCCGCGTCACCTTCTCGCCGCGTCTCCGCAGGCTGTCGCCGCAGCAGGGGAGTCCGGCGCATCGGGCGCATCTGTGGATGACGCCGACTCCAGCATGACCTTCGATGATGTCGACTCTCCGGCCCACCAGGCTGATCAGTCGGACCACGACGACCCGGCCACAAGCCAGGGGAAGTCATAGACGATTCTTTACCTTGACCATGTTCGCGGTAGGCTGTTCACCCGTGTGTTCCCGGGCCGACGGCGTCCCGCAATCAATCAAGTCTTCGGCCTGTGCCGACGACGGCTAAGGACGGTGTGATGGCCGCGAAGTCCCGCGTCAACCAGCCCGCTACCGGGCTCTACGACCCCGCATACGAGCACGATGCGTGCGGTGTCGCCTTCGTGGCGACGCTTCGTGGCACACCCGGGCGGGACATCGTCGACGCGGGCCTGACGGCCCTCAAGAACCTCGAGCACCGCGGTGCCGTGGGCGCCGAGACCGAGACGGGCGATGGCGCGGGCCTGCTGACGCAGATCCCGCATGCCTTCCTGCGATCGGTCGTCGACTTCACGCTGCCGGACGACGGGGCCTACGCCGTCGGCATCGCCTTCCTCACGCCGGGGGAGGAGAACGCCGAGGTGCGCGCCTTCGAGGACGCGGCCCGTGCCGAGCACATGCATGTGCTCGGATGGCGCGACGTGCCCGTGAACCCCGAGCCGCTCGGCCCGTCCGCGCGTGCCGCCATGCCCGTGTTCCGTCAGGTGTTCGTCGCCGCGGATGGGCTCGAGGGAGTGGCCCTCGACCGCCGCGCCTACCGGGTGCGGAAGAGGGCCGAGAAGTCGGGTGGGCCGTTCTTCGCCTCCCTGTCGAGCCGCACGCTGACGTACAAGGGCATGCTGACGACCTATCAGCTGGAGCAGGTGTTCCCGGACGTCACCCACGAGCTGTTCGCGTCCGAGCTGGCGCTGGTGCACTCGCGCTTCTCGACCAACACGTTCCCCTCGTGGTCGCTCGCTCAGCCGCTGCGCGGGATCGCCCACAACGGTGAGATCAACACGGTGCAGGGAAACCGCAACTGGATCACTGCGCGCGAGGGGACGATGAGCTCGCAGCTCCTGGGCGACATGTCGGACCTGAAGCCGATCTGCACGCCCTCCGCCTCCGACACCGCGTCCTTCGACGAGGTGCTCGAACTGCTGCACCTCGCAGGCCGCTCCATGCCGCACGCCGTGCTGATGATGATGCCGGAGGCATGGCAGAACAACGACGAGATGGACCCCGACCGCCGGGCCTTCTACGAGTACCACTCCGCGCTGATGGAGGCATGGGACGGCCCCGCCGCCCTCCACTTCACCGACGGCAGCCTCATCGGGGCCACGCTGGACCGCAATGGTCTGCGGCCCGGTCGCTTCTGGGTGACCGACGACGGTTTGGTGGTCGCCGGCTCGGAGGCCGGCCTGCTCGACATCGATCCCGCGAAGGTGGTGCGCAAGGGGCGACTGCAGCCCGGCCGCATGCTGCTGGTGGACACCGCCGCCGGCCGCATCATCGAGGACGAAGAGATCAAGTCTCAGCTCGCGGCCGAGCACCCGTACCAGGAGTGGGTGCGCGAGAACGCGGTGCGCCTCGCCGATGTTCCCGACCGTGAGCACGTCGTCCACTCCCGTGCGTCCGTGAAGCGTCGCCAACGCGCCTTCGGCTACACCGAGGAGGAGCTCAAGCGCCTGCTCACGCCGATGGCGCAGCAGGGCCTCGAGCCGATCGGTGCGATGGGATCCGACACGCCGATCGCCGTGCTGTCGAGCCGCCCGCGACTGCTGTTCGACTACTTCACCCAGATGTTCGCGCAGGTGACCAACCCGCCGCTGGACTCGATCCGCGAAGAGATCGTCACGGCCATCGGCGGTGCGATCGGACCCGAGCCGAACCTGCTCGAGGCGACTCCTGAGCATGCGCGGAAGGTGCTCCTCGAGTTCCCCGTGATCGACAACGATGAGCTCGCGAAGATCCTGCACATCGACGCCGACCCTCGTCTCGAGGGCGTGTTCTCGTCGCGCCGCGTCCGGGGTCTCTACCGAGTCGCAGACGGGCACGAGGGCCTGGAGCGCCGGCTCGCGGACATCTTCGACGAGGTCGACACCGCGGTCGCGGACGGCGTGTCGTTCATCGTGCTGTCCGATCGCGACTCGAACCAGGACTTCGCCCCGATCCCGTCGCTGCTGCTGACATCCGCCGTGCACCACCACCTGGTCCGCAACCACACGCGCACCCGCTGCTCGCTCGTGGTGGAGGCAGGCGACGTCCGCGAGGTGCACCACGTCGCACTCCTCATCGGCTACGGCTGCGCCGCTGTGAACCCCTACCTCGCGATGGAGACGGTCGAGGACCTCGCTCGCCGCGGCTACCTGGGTGACACCTCGGCGGACGTTGCGGTGGCGAATCTGATCAAGGCGCTTGGCAAGGGCGTGCTCAAGATCATGTCCAAGATGGGCATCTCGACCATCGCCTCGTACCGCGGAGCGCAGGTCTTCGAGGCCGTGGGCCTGTCGCGTGAGTTCGTCAACCGCCACTTCGTGGGCACTCCCAGCCAGATCGACGGCGTCGGCATCGACGTCGTCGCGCAGGAGGTCGCGCTCCGCCACGCCGATGCGTACCCCGCCTCGGGCGAGATTCAGCCGCACCGCCGCCTCAACAGCGGCGGCGAGTACCAGTGGCGTCGTGACGGCGAAGAGCACCTGTTCGACCCGCATACGGTGTTCGCGCTCCAGCACTCGACTCGGACGCGCAAGTACGACGTCTTCCGGCAGTACACGGACCGCGTCGACGATCAGTCCAAGCGCCTGATGACGCTGCGCGGGCTGTTCGAGTTCTCCTCCGACCGGCCCGCGATCTCGATCGACGAGGTCGAGCCCGTGAGCGACATCGTCAAGCGCTTCAACACCGGCGCCATGTCGTACGGCTCGATCTCGGCAGAGGCGCACGAGACCCTCGCGATCGCGATGAACCGTCTCGGTGGACGATCCAACACCGGCGAGGGCGGCGAGGCAGTCGAACGGCTGTACGACCCCGAGCGCCGCAGCGCCATCAAGCAGGTCGCGTCAGGGCGCTTCGGCGTGACCAGCGAGTACCTGGTGAACGCGGACGACATTCAGATCAAGCTCGCGCAGGGAGCCAAGCCAGGTGAGGGCGGCCAGCTGCCCGGCACCAAGGTCTACCCGTGGGTTGCCGACACCCGGCATTCGACTCCCGGCGTCGGGCTCATCTCGCCGCCGCCTCACCACGACATCTATTCGATCGAGGACCTCAAGCAGCTCATCCACGATCTCAAGAACGCGAACCCGCAGGCGCGCATCCACACCAAGCTGGTGTCGGAGGTCGGTGTGGGCACCATCGCGGCCGGAGTCGCCAAGTGCAAGTCCGACGTCGTGCTGATCTCTGGCCAGGACGGCGGGACGGGCGCGAGCCCGTTGAACTCTCTCAAGCACGCCGGTGCGCCTTGGGAGATCGGGCTGGCCGACACCCAGCAGACCCTGGTGCTCAACGACCTGCGCGACCGCATCGTGGTCCAGGTCGATGGACAGATGAAGACCGGTCGCGACGTCGTGGTCGCCGCGCTGCTGGGCGCGGAGGAGTTCGGCTTCGCCACCGCCCCGCTCGTGGTCGAGGGCTGCATCATGATGCGCGTGTGCCACCTCGACACGTGCCCGGTCGGCGTCGCCACGCAGAACCCCGAGCTCCGGTCGCGGTTCTCGGGCAAGGCGGAGTATGTGGTGACCTTCTTCGAGTTCATCGCTCAGCAGGTCCGTGAACACCTCGCGGCGCTGGGCTTCCGCACGATCGCCGAGGCCGTCGGCCACGTCGAGGCGCTCGATACGCGCAAGGCCATCGACCACTGGAAGGCCAAGGGGCTCGACCTGTCGCCCGTGCTTGCGCGCCCCGAGCCAGGCCGTGCGATCACGAGCTCGACCACTCAGGACCACGGCCTCGACGAGGCGCTGGACCGCCGGCTCATCGAGCTGGCCGCTCCGGCCCTCGAGCGCGGCGAGCAGGTCTCCATCGAGCTTCCCATTCGCAACGTCAACCGCACCGTCGGCACGATGCTCGGCCACGAGGTCACCAAGCGGTACCGCGGCGCCGGCCTGCCGGACGACACGATCGACATCACGTTCTCCGGGTCGGCGGGCCAGTCATTCGGCGCCTTCCTCCCGAAGGGCATCACGCTGCGGCTCCTCGGGGACGCGAACGACTACGTCGGCAAGGGCCTGTCCGGCGGCCGCGTCGTCGTGCGCCCGCACCGCGAGTCGATGATGGATGATTCGAAGGACGTCATCGCCGGCAACGTGATCGGATACGGCGCCACCAGCGGAGAGATCTTCCTGCGCGGTCAGGTGGGCGAGCGGTTCCTGGTCCGCAACTCCGGCGCCTCGGCCGTCGTGGCCGGAGTCGGAGACCACGCTCTCGAGTACATGACCGGTGGCACGGCCGTGATCCTGGGCCGCACCGGTCGCAACCTCGGTGCAGGAATGTCCGGGGGAACGGCATACGCGCTGGACCTGCGGCGTGAGCGCGTGAACCGTCAGGCCCTCGCCTCCGGCGAACTGACGCTGAGTGCGCTGGACCCCGAGGACGAGACGATCGTCCGCGCGCTGATCCAGCGTCACCTCGACCTGACGGAGTCGCCGCGTGCGCGCGACATCCTGACCCACTGGGACGAGTACCGCGGGCGGTTCACGCGCGTGCTCCCCGCACAGTACGCGCGAGTGCGCGACGCTCTGGCCGAGCTCGAGTCGGTCGGCGGTGACCTGCGTGCCCCGGGCGCGTGGGCAGAGTTCTTGGAGGTGACCAGTGGCTGATCCTCGCGGATTCCTCAAGCATCGGGAGCGGGAGCTGCCAGCATCGCGGCCAGTGCCCGTGCGCCTGCTCGACTGGAGCGAGGTGCGCGACGAGCTCACGCGCGACGAGCCGACGCTGCGGCGCCAGGCGACGCGGTGCATGGACTGCGGCATCCCGTTCTGTCACCAGGGATGTCCGTTGGGCAACCTCATCCCTGAGTGGAACGACCTCGTTCGCGAGGGTCACTGGAGCGATGCGATCGAGAGACTGCACGCCACCAACAACTTCCCCGAGTTCACCGGTCGCATCTGTCCGGCGCCGTGCGAGACGTCGTGCGTGCTCGGCATCAACCAGCCGGCCGTGACCATCAAGAACATCGAGGTCGAGATCATCGACCACGCGTTCGAAGACGGCAACGTGACCCCGCACGTGCCTCAGCGCCAGACCGGCAAGACCATCGCGGTCGTCGGCTCCGGCCCCGGCGGTCTCGCCGCCGCGCAGCAGCTGACCCGGGCGGGCCACACCGTCCGCGTCTACGAGAAGGACGACCGCTTGGGCGGTCTGCTTCGCTACGGCGTCCCGGACTTCAAGCTGGACAAGATGCACATCGACCGTCGCATCGCCCAGATGGAGGCAGAGGGGACGCGGTTCCGCACGGGCACCGCGATCGGCACCGACATCGCCTGGGACGAGCTGCGCGCCCGCTACGACGCGGTGCTGGTGGCGACCGGCGCGCCGAAGCCTCGGGATCTGCCGATCCCCGGCCGCGACCTCGATGGCATTCACTACGCGATGCCGTACCTGTACCAGGGCAACAAGGCGGCCGCTGGCGACGACGTGCCGGATCAGATCCACGCTGAAGGCAAGCATGTGATCGTGATCGGTGGCGGCGACACCGGTTCCGACTGCATCGGCACCGCGCTTCGTCAGAAGGCGGCGTCGGTGACCACTCTTGCGATCGGAAAGAAGCCGCCGGAGGCGCGCTCCGAGACGGAGCCGTGGCCCACCGACCCCCGCATCTTCGAGATCTCGTCGAGTCACGAAGAAGGCGGCACCAGAGAGTACTTGGCGTCCACCGTCGAGTTCGTGGGCGAGGACGGCCACGTCACCGCCCTGCGCGTAGCCGAGACCCAGTACAACCCGGACGGCTCGCGCACCCCCACCGCAGGCACCGAGCGGGACCTTCCCGCTGACCTGGTGCTCATCGCGATGGGCTTCACGGGCCCGGAGACCGCAGAGCTGTCCTCTCAGGGCGGCCTCGCGATCACCGAGCGGGGAGCGATTCAGCGTGGCGAGGACTACGCCACGAATGTCGACGGCGTCTTTGTCGCCGGGGATGCGGGCCGCGGCGCCTCACTTGTCGTGTGGGCGATCGCCGAGGGCCGCGCGGCAGCCGCCGAGATTGATCAGTACCTGTTGGGGAGCACCGAGCTCCCTGCTCCGGTGACGGCGCACACCGCCGCCATCCGGGCTTAACACCGTAAGGTTGGAGAACATGCGAAACGCGAAGATTGTCTGCACCATCGGCCCCGCGACGGCCGCCATCGAGGACATGCGCCTGTTGGTGGATGCCGGAATGGATGTCGCCCGGATCAACCGCTCCCACGGCAGCGCCGAAGAGCACGAGCAGGTGTACCGGAACGTGCGGCAGGCCGCTGAGGAGGCCGGACGCAACGTCGCCGTCCTGGTCGATCTCCAGGGACCCAAGATCCGTCTCGGCCGCTTTGCCGACGGACCTCACGATCTCGCCGTCGGCGACGTGTTCACCATCACGACGCGCGACGTCGAGGGCACCAAGGACATCTGCGGCACCACCTTCGAGGGTCTGCCCGCCGACTGCTCGCCCGGTGACTCGCTGCTGATCGATGACGGCAAGGTCCGCCTCGAGGTGACCGAGGTGACGGACACGGACGTCGTCACAACCGTCGTCGTGCCCGGCCCGGTCTCGAACAACAAGGGCATCAACCTTCCCGGCGTCGCGGTCTCCGTTCCCGCACTGTCGGAGAAGGATGAGGACGACCTGCGCTGGGGCCTCAAGATGGGCGCCGACTTCATCGCGCTGTCGTTCGTCCGCTCCGCAGCCGACTATGCCGACGTCGCCCGCATCATGACCGAAGAGGGCATCACGGTGCCCGTCATCGCCAAGGTCGAGAAGCCTCAGGCCGTCGACAACCTCGAGGAGATCGTCGACGCGTTCGACGGGATTATGGTCGCCCGAGGCGACCTCGGCGTCGAGCTCCCGCTCGAGGACGTCCCGCTGGTGCAGAAGCGCGCCATCGAGCTGTGCCGCGCGAATGCCAAGCCGGTCATCGTCGCGACCCAGGTGCTGGAGTCCATGACTCACTCGCCCGTCCCCACGCGCGCCGAGACCTCCGACTGCGCGAACGCCATTCTGGACGGCACGGACGCGGTGATGCTGTCGGGCGAGACGTCCGTAGGCGAGTTCCCGATCGTCACGGTCGAGACCATGGCCCGCATCGTCAAGAACACCGAGGAGAAGGGCTTCACGCGGATCGCGCCGTATCTCACGACGCCCAAGACCCGCGGCGGCGCCGTGACCCATGCGGCCGCCGAGATCGCCGATGTGCTCGACATCAAGTACATCGTCACCTTCACCCAGTCCGGTGACTCGGCTCTGCGCATGGCGCGCCTGCGCCCGAGCGTTCCGATGCTTGCCTTCACCCCGGAGCCCAAGACCCAGAAGCGTCTCGCGCTCACGTGGGGCGTGCGCTCCGCACTGGTGAAGCGGGTGGAGTCGACCGACGAGATGGTCAACCTCGTCGACGCCTACCTCACGGAGAACAAGATGGCGAGCGAGGGCGAGTACGTCGTCGTCGTCTCCGGCACGCCGGTGGGCGTCCCGGGCACCACCAACTCGATCTTCGTGCACAAGGTCGGTCAGGTGCGCAAGTAGCACTGTGCGCAAGTAGCACTCAGCGTTCACACGCCGCGACGGCCCGCTCTCGACAGAGAGCGGGCCGTCGTCGTGTCGGGCTGCGTCAGGGGGTGCCGGAGAACTCCGTGTAGTCTCGCGGGCCGAACGGCGGCACCACGCGCTCGTACTCCTCGTGGAACAGGGGAGAGGAGATCAGGAAGTCCGCGGTCGCCACGTTGCTCGCCATGGGGATGTTCCACACGGTGCACAGCCGCAGCAGCGCCCTGACGTCAGGGTCGTGGGGCTGCGACTCCAGAGGATCCCAGAAGAAGATCAGCATGTCGATGCCGCCCTCCGCGATGCGGGCGCCGATCTGCTGGTCGCCTCCCACCGGGCCCGAGAGGAATCGGTGCACCTGCATGCCGAGCTCGTGCTCGAGCATGTTGCCGGTGGTGCCGGTGGCGTAGAGATAGTGCTTCTTCAGCGACCCGGCATTGAAGCTCGCCCACTCGAGCAGCTCGGGCTTCTTGTTGTCGTGCGCGACGAGAGCGATGTGTCGGGCCGCGGGAGGCTCTGGCGTGGTGTTCATCTCTGCAGTATGGCGCGTCAACGACGTTTCGATCACGCTGAGCTGCCACGCCGTGCTGCGACCTTGGTCCCCCTTGCGGCCGCGCGCGTCGCCATACGCTTCAAGTGTGGCTGTATCAATCGGGATTGAGACGGGACTGGCCCGCTCCACTGAGCGTGTGGCCCTGCTCGAGGCCGTCTCCGACGCGGTGCGGTGGACCGTCCTCGACGTCCTGTCGCACGGCCCGCAGTGCGTCTGCGACCTGCAGGCCCGTGTGCCCGTCCCCGGCAACCTGCTGAGCTACCACCTGAAGGTCCTGCGCGAGGCTGGCCTCGTGACGGCGTCCCGCCGCGGGCGTTGGGTCGACTACGCCATCGCCAGCGACGCCCTGACGCGGCTCGCCGATGCTCTGCCCGGCGTGCACCGGACGGGGGAGCCATGAGCGCGCCGATGCGCGTGAGCAGCGGTCCGCGCGGCGCGACGGTGCGAATGGTGACGGTGCTCGCCGGTCTGGCGCTGCTGTGGGCAGGCCTCTTCGCCCTCAACGAGGTGGCCTGGGACGTGCTTCTCGGCGACTGGCTGGGCCTGGACCTGAGCGAACGCATCGTCGATGCCGTGCACTTCTTCTTCTACGACACGGTGAAGATCCTCCTGCTGCTGGTCGGAATGATCTTCGTGATCGGCCTGCTGCGGACCACGCTGCGCCCCGAACGGGTGCGGACGTTCCTGGAGGGGAAGCCGCTGTTCCTGTCGCTCGCCATGGCGGCCGTGCTCGGGGCGTTGACGCCCTTCTGCTCCTGCTCGTCGATCCCGATCTTCATCGGCTTCGTCGCCGCCGGCGTGCCGCTCGGGGTGACGTTCGCGTTCCTCATCGCGTCGCCCCTGGTGAACGAGGTCGCCGTAGTGATGCTCGCCGACATGTTCGGCTGGGAGGTCACCGGCACGTATGTGGCCGCGGGCCTGGGGCTGGCGATCGGAGCCGGGTGGGTGTTCTCGCGGATGAGCCTCGAGCGATGGGTGGAGGACTTCGTGTTCGCGGCGCCCGTCGCCGCACTGGGAGCGGACGGCCACCGGCCCACCCTGGGTGAGCGCGTCGAGGCGGCGCGGGAGGAGACCCGCGAGATCCTCGGACGGGTGTGGGCGTGGGTCATCCTCGGCGTGGCCGTCGGCGCGGGCGTGCACGGCTGGGTCCCGACTGAGTTCTTCGCCACGTATGCCGGCCCCGACAACCCGCTGGCGGTGGTGGTGGCGACCCTGGTGGGCATCCCTCTGTACTCGAACGCGGCCGGCGTCATCCCCATCGCGGAGGCGCTGTGGGCCAAGGGCATGGCCACCGGCACAGTGATGGCGTTCATGATGGGCACCGTCGCCCTGTCCATCCCGGAGTTCATCCTGCTCAAGCGGGTGCTCAAGGGGCCGCTCCTCGGACTCTTCTTCGGCACCGTCGCCATAGGAATCATGATCATCGGGTTCTTCGTCAATGCCGTCTTCTAGCGGCGCACCACTCACACCATGGAGGTCACTATGAACATCAAGATCCTCGGCCCTGGATGCCGCAACTGCATCACCCTGGAGAAGGTCACAAGGGAGGCGGTCGCCGAGCTGGGCCTCGCCGCTGACATCGAGAAGGTCACGGACTACGCGGCCATCGCCGGCTATGGCGTGATGACCACGCCTGGGCTGGTCATCGACGATGAAGTGGTCATCGCCGGTCGTGTTCCGACGGCCGCACACGTGCGCGAGCTCATCAGCGCCAGACTCGCGTGACCGTACGCGCGGGAGTGCACGTCGCTTCGCGGCGCGTGCCTGACGCGTGGGTGCCCCGAGTGGGATTCGAACCCACACTGGTACGGGTTTGAGCCGTATGCCTCTGCCGGTTGGGCTATCGGGGCCAGCGCGTCACATGCTAGCGCGTGCACGGTCGGACTCCGCGCGACGGAGCGTCGCCGCGAGCCCATTCACGCCCATCGGCCGCGCCGGTTGGGCCAATGGGCACCAGGGATATTAGGCTGGGCACCGTGACTGAGACCCATGACACCGCAGACCAGCCCGAGGCGCAGTCCAAGAAGCGTCGCGCCGTCGTCGCCGAGGACGAGGCGCTGATCCGGATGGACATCGTCGAGACGCTGACCGAGGGCGGCTATGACGTCGTCGGTGAGGCGGCCAACGGCGAGGAGGCGGTCGCCCTCGCGATCGAGCACAAGCCCGATGTCGTGGTCATGGACATCAAGATGCCCGTGATGGACGGCATCACGGCGGCCGAGAAGATCGCCGCCGAGCGTGTCGCGCCGGTCGTGCTGCTCACGGCCTTCAGCCAGACCGAGCTCGTCGAGCGCGCCCGGGATGCGGGTGCGATGGCATACGTCGTCAAGCCCTTCACCCCTGCGGACCTGCTTCCCGCCGTCGAGATCGCCGCGTCGCGATTCGTCGAGATCCGCGCGCTCGAGTCTGAGATCGCGGACATCACCGAGCGCATGGACACTCGCAAGAAGGTGGAGCGCGCCAAGGGCCTGCTGATGGAGAAGATGCGCCTGAACGAGCCCGAGGCCTTCCGCTGGATTCAGAAGACGTCCATGGACCGGCGCCTCACCATGCGCGAGGTGGCCGAGGCCGTCATCGACCAGATGGGCGACGCGAAGGCCTAGGCCGGCAGTGCCCCCACACCGCGCCAGCGATGGCGCGCCCTGACGCAGGAATGGCGCGTGACAGTCGCGAGCCGTGCAGAATACCTGGCAATTCGATTGTCGCAGGTCACGAAATCGTGATGCACATGACCCCCATCTGAAACGTCCGGACGCTACCGTGAGGTTAATGCCGCCAGGGACCGTCCCTGGTGGGATGGTCTGGCGGTCTTCCGCCAGTGTGGAGGGAACACAACATGGCTCGATGGAACACCATCGCGCGGGGCGCGGCGTTTGCCGCTGCGGCCTCGCTGGCCCTTGCGGCCTGCTCGAGCGAATCCGACCCCGAGACCTCGTCGACCGACGGCGGCGGCTCTGAGGCCTCCGGCGACGCCCTGACGATCGGCTCGCTGCTGCCGCTGACCGGCAGCCTCGCCTTCCTCGGCCCGCCCGAGGTCGCAGGAGTCGACTTGGCACAGAAGGAGATCAACGACGCCGGCGGCGTGTGGGGATCGGACGTGGAGATCATCCACACCGACTCGTCCGACACGGACAACCCGCAGATCGCGTCGCAGTCGGTGACCGAGCTCATCTCGCAGGACGTCGCAGCCATCGTGGGTGCGGCATCGTCTGCGGTGACGCTCAACGTGGTCGACGACGTGACGGCAGCCGGGATCGTGCAGATCTCGCCCGCGAACACCTCGACGGCGCTCACCGGCTACTCGCCGCTGTTCTTCCGCACCGCTCCGCCGGACACCGTCCAGGGCGACGCGCTCGGAAACCTGATCCTGAACGACGGGATCGAGAACCTCGGCATCCTGCTGTTCGCCGACGACTACGCCACCTCGCTGCGCGATGTGGTGCAGGGCGTCATCGAAGAGGCCGGTGGCACCGTGACCTACGGCGTCTCCGGCGACGAGTTCCAGACCGACGCCTCGAACTTCGAGTCGATCGTTCAGGACGTGCTCGCGACCAACCCCGACGGCATCCTCGTGATCGCCTTCGACCAGACGAAGGCCATCATTCCGGCCCTCGTGGGTGCGGGCTTCCCGGCGGACAAGCTGTACCTCACGGACGGCAACACCGCGGACTACTCGGCCGACTTCGAAGAAGGCACGATGACCGGCGCCCAGGGAACCATTCCTGGCGCCAACGCCGCCGATGACTTCAAGGCACTGCTCGACGAGGTCAACGGCAGCCCGCTCGACTCCTACGCCTACGGCGCAGAGTCCTACGACGCCACCATGCTGGTCGCCCTCGCGGCGCTCAAGGGTGGCGCCGGTGACGGCCAGACCGTCGCGGACAACCTGCCCGCGGTCTCCGGAGCAGACGGTGGCACCGAGTGCACCGGCTGGGTGGAGTGCTCGGAGCTGATCGAGGCTGGCGAGGACATCATCTACCAGGCGGTCTCCGGTGTGGGCCCGTTCAACGCAGACAACGACCCCTCGAGCGCCTACGTGGGCGTCTACGAGTACGACGAGACCAACGTCCAGACCTGGGTCGAGGCGGTGTTCGGCGAGGTCTGATCCTCACTGAACGTCACGCACAGCGAGAGGGCTCCCGGCTTCGGCCGGGGGCCCTCTTCGCGTGCCGAGGGCCGATGCGCGGGCAGGCTGCTCGGCCGTCGTCACGGACGCGGCGCGGCGGCATGAGTCGTGACGGGCGAGGACGCGGGCGCCCGGGAGGCTCCGCCACGCGGTGGCTGACTGATCGACGATGGCTGACTGAGCTGGCGCTGAGCGCTGCCTCCGCGCATCGGCCGCTCGGGGATGCGAAAAGGCCCCGCCGGCATCGCTGCCGACGGGGCCCTGAAGCGGGGGAGCGGTCGCCCTAAGCGCCCAGGGTCCCCAGGTACAGCTCGATGACCTTGGGGTCCTTGAGGAGCTCCTGGCCCGTCGCGGTGTACGCAGACGTGCCCTGGTCGAGGACGTAGCCCCGGTCGCAGATCTGCAGGCAGCGCCGCGCGTTCTGCTCGACCATGATGATGGTCACGCCCGACTTGTTGATCTCGCGCGTGCGCACGAACGTCTCGTCCTGACGCACGGGGGACAGGCCCGCGGAGGGCTCGTCGAGCAGCAGCACCTTCGGGTCCATCATGAGCGCGCGAGCCATCGCGACCATCTGACGCTCGCCGCCCGAGAGCGAACCGGCACGCTGGTGATCACGCGAGGCCAGGTCGGGGAACAGGTCCATGACGCGCGCGTACTGGGCCTTGAAGCCCTTGGCGTTCTGGTACGCGCCCATCTCGAGGTTCTCGCGGATGGTGAGGGACGGGAACACGTTGTTGGACTGGGGGACGAACCCGACGCCCATCTGCACGAGCTCGTCCGCGCGCTTGTTGGAGATGTCCTCGCCGGCCAGGGTCGCGGTGCCGGACGTGATGGTCACGAGGCCGAACAGCGCCTTGAGGAACGTCGACTTGCCGGCGCCGTTGGGGCCGATGATGCCGATCAGCTCGCCTTCGTCGACGCGCATCGAGCAGCCGTTGAGGATGTCGACTCCTGGCACGTAGCCAGCCACGATGTCGTCGGCGATCAGCAGAGGTGCGGTGTCGGTCACTCTGATACCTCCTTCTTGATCTCTTCGGCGACTGCCGGCTCTGACAGGTCCTCGTCCATGTGCGCACCCAGGTAGGCCTCTTGGACCTGCGGGTTCAGCATCACGCTCTCGGGCGGGCCCTCGGCGATGATCTGACCCTGGGCCATCACCACCACCCAGTCGGAGATGCGGCGCACCATGTGCATGTCGTGCTCGACGAACAGCACCGTGACGCCCTCGTTCTTGAGCTTCACGATGTGGTCGAGCAGGGACTCGGTGAGGGCAGGGTTCACGCCCGCCATCGGCTCGTCGAGCATGACCATCTCGGGATCGGACATGAGGGCACGCGCCATCTCGAGAAGCTTGCGCTGGCCGCCGGAGAGCGACCCTGCGAACTCGTCCTTCTTCTCGTAGAGCTTGAAGCGCTTGAGGAGCACGTGCGCCTTCGCCGTGATCTCCTCCTCGCGCGCCTTCCACAGCGCCGGCACGAACGCGACGAAGAAGTTCTCGCCGCTCTGGTCCGCAGCGCCGAGACGCATGTTCTCGATCACCGTCATGCGGCTCAGTGCCTTGGTGAGCTGGAACGTGCGGACCTTGCCCGCGCGCGCCACCTTGGCCGGAGAGACGCCCTTGAGCGAGTTGCCGTTGAAGAGCCAGTCGCCCCGCTGCGGCTTGTCGAATCCGGTGAGCAGATTGAAGAACGTGGACTTGCCGGCGCCGTTGGGGCCGATGAGCGCCGTGATGGCGCCACGCTGGACCTCGAAGTGATCGACGTCGACGGCGGTGAGGCCGCCGAAGTGACGGTGGACCTTGTCCGCGATCACGATCGGGTCCGGCTTGGGCGCGCCGGGCTCGCGGGGAACCTGCGCGAAGACGTCGTCAGTCATGGAAAGCCAGCTCCTTCTTGTCGCCCAGGATTCCTTGTGGTCGGAAGATCACCAGACACATCAGCGTCACTCCCACCAGGGTGAGCGAGAACGGCTCGAGCTGCTGGGTGTTCAGGATGGTGTCCGGGATCACTGCGGACGCCACGCCCTTCACGAAGACGAGCGCGCACCAGAACAGGATCGAGCCGAGCACGGGACCGAAGACGGTCGCCGCGCCGCCGAGAAGCAGCAGCGTCCAGATCCAGAACGTGGTGGGCCGGCCCATGGAGTCGGGCTGCACCGAGGCGCCCAGCGCCCACACGATTCCGGCGATCGCACCGATGGCGCCACCGATCACGAGCGCCTGCATCTTGTACGAGTAGACGTTCTTGCCGAGCGACCGCACGGCGTCCTCGTCCTCGCGCACGCCCTTGAGCACGCGGCCCCACGGCGAGCGGGACAGGCGCCAGAAGAGCAGCACCATGAGCCCCACGAGGCTCCACCCCACGAGCGCCAGCCACCAGCTGGTGGACTGGGAGCCGTGCAGTGCGATGGGGCCGAACTCGACCATGCGGTCCGGGAACGGCGAGAGCATCTCGAAGGAGCCCTTGAACTCGTTGCCGCGGATGCCTGTGGAGGCGCCCGTGAGCGAGTTCAGGTTCTGCGAGCGTCCGACGTATCTGATCATCTCCGCTGCGGCGATGGTCACGATGGCGAGATAGTCGCCTCTCAGTTTCAACGTGGGCCACCCGAGCACGACGGCGAACACCACGGCCAGCGCGATCGCCACCAGCACGCCGAGCCAGATGGGACCGCCCTCGCGTGCGGTGATCGCGTACCCGTACATGCCGAGCAGCATGAAGCCGGCCTGGCCCATGTTGAGGAGGCCGGTCATGCCGAAGTGGAAGTTGAGGCCGATCGCGGCGAGCGCGAATGCGGCGGTCGTCGGCGCGATCGCCTCGCGCAGGATGCTGACCAAGATGTCCATGCGCTAGCCCACCCTTTCCGCTCGTCCGAGGATTCCTTGCGGTCTCACCAGCAGCACCAGGATGAGGATGGCGAGAGCCGTCGCGTACTTGAGGTCGGGTCCGAGCCACAGCGTCGAGGTCTCGACCACCACACCGATGACGAGCGATCCCACGAGCGCGCCGAACGGCTGGCCCAGGCCACCGAGCGTGACGGCGGCGAACATCAGCAGCAGCAGCTTGGCGCCGGTGTCGAACTTGGTGCCGGAGTCGTACAGCGCCAGCAGGATGCCGCCCAGGGCGGCGAGGCTGGTCGCCATCACCCACACGAGGCGGATGATGCCGTCCACCTTGATTCCGGAGGCCGCGGCCAATGCCGGGTTGTCAGAGACGGCGCGCGTGGCGCGACCGAGCCGGGTGCGCAGCAGGAAGTACCCCACCGCGAGCAGTGCCACCACGGCGATGCCGATCGACATCGAGGTGGTGTCGCCCAGCTGGATCGGGCCGATCTGTCGGCGAGTCTCGATGGAGGTGCTGACGCGGAGACGGTCCGGGCCGATCCACCACTGGAGGAAGTTCAGCAGGGCGAGTGAGAAGCCGATCGAGACGATCATCTGCTGCACCGTCTTGACGCCGCGCTTGCGCAGCTTGGACCACATGAAGCGGTCCTGCAGCCAGCCGGTGAAGCCGGCGACGGCGATTGCGGCGATCGACGCCAGCCAGAGCGGCCAGCCGATGGTGAACTCCACGGGAAGGAGCGGGATCGAGACCGGCTGCTGCGTGGCGAAGAAGTACGCCAGCATCGCGCCCAGTGACACCTGCTCGCCGTGCGCGAAGTTGCTCAGCCCGGTCGTGCCGTAGATGAGGGAGAGCCCGACGGAGGCGAGCGCGAGCAGCAGCCCGAACACCACACCGTTGAAGACGTTCTGGGCGATCCGGTTCGTGGCGAGACCGGTGGACCCGCCGCCGGCGTCGTCCTCCTCGTCCACCACCGCGTCCGCCGTGACCGCATCCACGTCCACCGCATCGGCCGTGACCACCGTGGTGGCCACGTCCGTGGCGTCGGCGGCAGCGGCTGCGGAGCCGAGCGCGGACAGCGCGGAGAATGCGGCGACAGCAAGGACGAACACGATCACAGCGCGCAACACCGCGCGTCGGTCGATTCTCTTCGTCAAGGACCCCTCCTCGTCAGGATTCCATCAACATACGCCATGCATGTTTCGGCTATGTGGCGGAATGTTGACGAATGGAGCAGGTCAGCCGCGCCGTTGCGACAGGTCTGCCCGATTCGTCCGTGATTGCGATCTCGTAGGTGGCGATGGTACGTCCACGGTGCAGCGCGGTGGCGACGCCGCGCACGACGCCGTCCCTGGCTGACCGGTGGTGAGTGATGTTCAGGTCGATGCCGACAGCGATGCCCGCGGGTGACGCGTGCGACATGGCGGCGAAGGAGCCCAGGGTCTCGGCGAGCACCGCCGAGGCCCCGCCGTGAAGAAGACCGTACGGCTGGGTGTTGCCCGCCACAGGCATCGACCCCTCTGCCCGATCCGCCGTCACGGAGTCGACGGTGATGCCCATGCGCTCCATGAGAGTGCCGGCCACCACAGCCTCGAATGACACGTCGTCGTTGTCAGTCATAGGGGATAGGTTGGCACAGTGAACGACTCCAGCCGACCGACACTGCTGCTGATCGACGGATTCTCGATGGCGTTTCGCGCCTTCTTCGCCCTTCCCGTCGAGAATTTCGCGACGTCGACGGGGGTGCCGACCAACGCCGTCTATGGGTTCGCGTCGATGCTCGCGACGCTCATGAAGGAGCACGCGCCCACCCACGCGGCCGTCGCGTTCGACCTCCCGGGCGGCACGTTCCGCACCGAGCGTCTTCCCTCCTACAAGGGCACACGGGATGCGACGCCGCCCGAGTTCGAGCCGCAGGTGCCGCTGATCCGCGAGGTCCTCGACGCACTCGGGGTGGCGGCGGTCGACAAGGAGCGCTACGAGGCGGATGACCTGCTCGCGACGTATGCACGGCTGGGCCGGGAAGCCGGGATGCGCGTGCTGGTGGTCTCGGGAGATCGCGACACGATTCAGCTCGTCACGGAGGACGTCACCCTGCTGTATCCGCGCAAGGGAGTGTCCGATCTGGTGCGCTTCACTCCCGACGCGGTGGTGGAGAAGTACGGAGTGCGATCCGATCAGTACCCCGATCTCGCGGCGCTCGTCGGGGAGACCAGCGACAACCTGCCTGGCGTCCCGGGGGTGGGACCCAAGACCGCGGCCAAATGGATCGGCGTCTACGGCGGGCTGGAGGGCATCCTCGACAATGCCGAGGACGTCCCGGGCAAGGCTGGCCAGAGCCTGCGCGATCACGTCGACCAGGTGAGGCTCAACCGGGAGCTCAATCACCTGGTGACGGACCTCGAGGTGCCGCTGACCGTCGAGGATCTCGAGTATCGCGGCGCCGATGCGGTCGCAGTGCACCAGGTGTGCGACGCCCTGCAGTTCCGGACGCTGAGGGAACGCCTGCTGCCGCTCGTCACGTCGGACTCGGCCGAGCACGTGCCTGAGGAGCCGGACGAGGTCGAGGTCGTCACCGACGGCGCGCTGGCGGCCGTCACCGCCCTCAGCGGCCCGGTGTCGCTCCATGTGGAGGGCCGCACGGGGGCCGATGCTGATGCCTGGGCCATCGGCGTCAGCACCGGTGACCAGGCGTGGGGCATCGACCTCACCGCCCTGAGCGCAGCGGAGGAGACCTCGCTGCGCGCATGGCTCGAGGACGACGCGGTGGCCAAGACCCTCCACGGCGCCAAGGACGGGTGGCACGCGCTCATGGCGCGTGGCATCGACCTCGCCGGCATCACCGGCGACACCCAGGTGGGCGCGTTCCTCGTGAACGCCGACCAGCGCGGGTTCGACCTCGCCTCGGTGCTGCAGCGGTATCTGGGCGTGACGGCGACCGGCGGCACCGCGGGCGACGAGCTCGATCTGGGCCTCGACGCCTCGGCAGCGCATGCCGCCGGCTCCACGGCCGCCCATGTCGGGCGTCTCGCCGCCGAGCTCGACGCGGAGATCGAGCGGCGCGGCATGACGAGTCTGTATCGCGAGGTGGAGATCCCGCTGATCGGGGTCCTGGCGCGCATGGAGCATGCGGGGATCGCGGTCGACCGCGAGCGGCTGGGAGAGCGCGCCGACGGTGCACGTGCACGCGCGGACCTCGCGGCGGCGCAGGCCTACGAGGCCATCGGCGGCGAGGTCAATCTGGGCTCGCCCAAGCAGCTCCAAGAGGTGCTGTTCGAGCGGCTCGGAATGCCCAAGACCAAGAAGATCAAGACGGGCTACTCGACGGATGCGTCGTCTCTCGCCGACCTGCAGGCGAAGAGCCCCCACCCGTTCCTCGAGGCGCTGTTGGCGCACCGCGACGCCGCCAAGCTGGGCCAGATCATCGAGACTCTCGCGCAGGCCGTGCGCGAGGACGGACGCATCCACACGACGTTCTCCCAGGTCGTGGCGTCCACCGGACGGCTCAGCTCGAAGGACCCCAACCTGCAGAACATCCCGATCCGGACCGAGGAGGGGCACCGGATCCGCGAGGCGTTCGTGGTGGGCAAGGGCTACGAGACGCTGGTCACCGCCGACTACAGCCAGATCGAGATGCGCATCATGGCTCACCTCAGCGGCGACGAGGGTCTGATTGAGGCGTTCCGCGCGGGGGAGGACCTGCACCGGTTCGTGGGCGCACGGGTGTTCGGCGTGGATCCCGACGATGTGACTCCCGAGATGCGCTCCAAGGTCAAGGCGATGAGCTACGGGCTCGCCTATGGGCTGTCGTCGTTCGGCCTCGCGCGCCAGCTGTCCGTGCCGGTGGGCGAGGCGCAGGCGATGATGGACGACTACTTCGCGCGATTCGGCGGCGTGCGCGACTACCTGCGCACCGTCGTGGACCAGGCCCGCGAGGTCGGGTACACGGAGACCATCCTGGGCCGTCGCCGCTACATCCCCGATCTCACCTCGACCAACCGGCAGCGACGGGACATCGCGGAGAGGGTCGCGCTCAACGCGCCCATCCAGGGCAGCGCGGCGGATCTCATCAAGAAGGCGATGCTCGGCGTCGACGTGGCGCTCAGGGACCAAGGTCTTGCGTCCCGGCAGCTCCTGCAGGTGCACGATGAACTGGTGGTCGAGGTCGCAGCCGGAGAGCAGGACGCGGTCGAGACGATACTGACCGAACAGATGCACGCCGCCGGCGACCTGTCTGTGCCCCTCGACGTCAACGTCGGCAAGGGGTCGGATTGGCGCGCGGCCGGACACTAGGCTGGCTGACTAATGATGCTTGCCGACGAATCACGCTTGCTGACGAATCACGCTTGCCGAAGCAAACAGGGCTGGAGAACATGCGCGTAGGAATTCTGACCGGAGGCGGGGACTGCCCCGGCCTCAATGCCGCCATTCGAGCCGTCGTCAAGCGCGGCACGGCCGAGCACGGGATGTCCGTCGTGGGCTTCCGTAACGGCTGGGAAGGCGTGATCAACGGCGACGCCGTGCCCCTGACCAGGGACGACGTCAGCGGAATCCTCGTGCACGGAGGCACCATGCTGGGCACCGCGCGGTGCCACCCCCACAAGGTCAAGGGCGGGATCGAAGCGGTCCACCAGACCGTGGAGGACGAGAAGCTCGACGCGCTGATCTGCATCGGCGGCGACGGCACGCTCAAGGCGGCCTCGAAGGTCCACGACTCTGGCGTTCCCGTGGTCGGCATCCCCAAGACCATCGACAACGACGTGGTGGGCACCGACGCGTCGATCGGCTTCGACACCGCGGTGTCGATCGCCACCGAGGCCATCGACCGCCTGCACTCGACGGCCGAGTCGCACAACCGGGTGATGGTCGTGGAGCTGATGGGCCGCCACTGCGGCTGGATCGCGGTCACGGCGGGAATCGCGGGTGGTGCGGACATCATCCTCGCCCCGGAGTCGCCTTTCGACATCGAGACCATCGGCAAGAAGATCCGTCATCGTCACCGCTACAAGGACTTCTCGATCGTCGCGGTCGCCGAAGGCGCCGTCCCTGCTGAGGGCAGCGAGTGGAACGCCTCGGACACGCTCGACGAGAAGGGCAACCCCATCGCCGGTCAGGTCGGAGCGCAGGTCACTCGGGCGATCGAACGCGTGACGGGATTCCCGTCCCGCCTCACGGTGCTCGGCTATGTGCAGCGTGGCGGCGTGCCCACAGCGGCTGACCGCCTGCTCGCCACCCGGTTCGGCGTGGCCGCCATCGACGCGGTCGCGACCCGCAACTTCGGAACTTTCACGGCGCTGCGCGGAGAGAGCATCGAGATGACGGAGTTCTCCGCGATGTCGGGCAAGACCAAGTACGTGCCCGAGGAGCTGCTCCGCACGGCGTGGAGCCTCTAGCGGTCGCGACCCCCATGGCTGTTCGGCGTCACCGGGAGCGCCTCTGAGACAGGCTCGACCGACGGCGCGGACGGCACGTCATCCTCGTCCACCTGCTGCTCCCGAGGCAGCGCCGACGTGGACGCGCGGGGCGTGCCCAGGGGAGCAAGCCGCTGCTCGATCGCGGGGTTCTCGGGATGGGACACGCGCGGGTGCGATGTCCAGCCGCCGGGGTGGGCATCGGCGTAGCCGGTGCCGGTGTAGGGAGTGGCGTCCTCTCCGAGCAGCACGACTCTCACCACGGTCTCGGACGCATTGCCACGCTCGAACGTGGCGAACCGCTCTCGGAACGACGCGCGGCGTTCGACATGCTCGGGCGCGGCGTACGAACCCGAGCTGATGATGTCCACCAGCTCGTCGGCGGTGAGCGCCACCGGCCCCGGCGCATCGGCCGTGATGTCGAAGTACGCGCCCCTGGACCAGCGGTAGTCGTCCCAGTCCTCGCACAGCAGCACGATGGGCTTGTCGAGCAGTGCGTAGTCGAACATCGCCGACGAGTAGTCGGTGAGCAGCACGTCGGCCGCGAGGTACAGATCCTCCACCTCGCCCCCCGTCGACACGTCGATGACCTGGTCGGGGATATGGCGACGCCCGTGGCGGTCGTGGTAGTAGTGGTCGCGCACCAGCAGGCGGGTTCCCGCCGGCAGCGATCGCGCGAACACGTCGAGATCGAAGTCCTGCTCCCGAGGGCGCCGTCGCGTTCGCCACGTCGGCATGTACAGCACCGCGGTCTCGTCCGCGTCCAGACCCAGACGTGCACGGGCGGCGACCCGGTCCTGCTCCGTCGCAGCGAGGAGGACGTCGTTGCGTGGGAACCCGACCTCGAGCTGGGCGCAGCCGTTGTGATAGGCCCTCTCCCATACCTCGGTGAGGTACGGGCTGGTGGTGAGGCTGTGAGTCCAGCGCTGGCATCGACGGTGCATGGTGACGATGGTGGCGTCGGAGGGTCGCTTGCCCGAGTAGTGCCGATCGGCGCCCATGTACTTCAGGGCGGTGCCGTGGTGCGTCTGCACGTACTTCTGTCCCTCTCGGGCGGGCAGGCTCCAATGCGGGTTGGCGTCATCGACGAAGTAGGTCGCGGTGGCGATCAGGCGCAGGTAGGCCAACGTGCGAGGCGTCACGTACTCGACCCCCTCCGGGACGAGAGCCAGGTCCTGCTTGCGCACGATCCAGACCCCCCGCAGGTGCGGGGCCAACTCGCGCTGCTTGCGGTAGATCGCCAAGGGGTTGCCCCGCGGCGCACGGTGCCAGAGCGTCGTGTACACCACCAGCTGGGGGTCGAGCGGCAGACGCATGTAGTACCACCGGCCGAGGGTGCGGTCCTGCACGGCCCTCACAGCGCGCGCCGCGAACCGCCGCGCGCGCCTGACTGTGCGCCTCACTCGTCTGCCGATCACGCCGGAAGTATAGAGGTGAACAAACAATGAACTCGAACCGATACATTGAATCCATGACGCGCGTGCTGACCTTCGGAACATTCGACCTGTTCCACATCGGTCACGTGAACATGCTGCTCCGGGCCGCCGAGCTCGGCGACCACGTCACGGTCGGCGTCTCGTCGGACGCGCTGAATTTCTCCAAGAAGGGGCGCTACCCGGTCTACCGCGAAGAGCACCGGATGGCGATCGTGGCGTCGCTCGCGTGCGTGCACGAGGTGTTCGTGGAGGAGTCGCTCGAACTCAAGGGCGACTACATTCGCGAGCACCGCGCGGACGTGCTCGTGATGGGGGATGACTGGGCCGGCAAGTTCGATCACTACCGCGAGCTGTGCGACGTGGTCTACCTGCCGCGCACGGCCGAGGTGTCGACCACGGACATCATTCAGAGCATTCGCGACGACCTTTAGTCACGCGGGTCGGCCAGAAGCGTCGCGACGCGCGGATGGCCTTTGTGCTGGTGGGGTCGCGCAGGGTAGGATGATCGTTGGTCTCGTGCGCCCTGTGCGCGCGGCGATCGATTGATGCATATTCCACTCATCCACCGTCCAACGGAGCTATCCCCTACATGTCCGTATCCACCCCCGAGTCCACCGCCATCGCGTTCAACGACATCGGCTCGAGCGAAGACTTCCTCGCCGCCATCGACGCGACCATCAAGAATTTCGACGACGGAGATCTCGTCGAAGGAACCATCGTCAAGGTCGACCGTGACGAGGTCCTCCTCGACATCGGTTACAAGACCGAAGGCGTCATCCCTGTCCGCGAGCTGTCGATCCGTCACGACGCGAACCCCGACGACGTCGTCGCCGTGGGTGACACCGTCGAGGCCCTCGTTCTCCAGAAGGAGGACAAGGAAGGCCGTCTGATCCTGTCCAAGAAGCGTGCTCAGTACGAGCGTGCCTGGGGCTCGATCGAGAAGCTCAAGGAAGAGGACGGCGTCGTCACCGGCTCGGTCATCGAGGTGGTCAAGGGCGGTCTCATCGTGGACATCGGCCTGCGCGGCTTCCTGCCTGCGTCGCTGGTGGAGATGCGCCGGGTCCGTGACCTCGCGCCGTACATCGGTCAGCAGATCGAGGCGAAGATCATCGAGCTCGACAAGAACCGCAACAACGTGGTCCTGTCGCGCCGTGCCTTCCTCGAGCAGACGCAGTCCGAGGTGCGCTCGAGCTTCCTCACCGCGCTGCAGCCGGGTCAGGTGCGCAAGGGCACCGTCTCGTCGATCGTCAACTTCGGTGCGTTCGTCGACCTGGGCGGCGTGGACGGTCTCGTGCACGTCTCCGAGCTTTCGTGGAAGCACATCGACCACCCCAACGAGGTCGTGTCCGTGGGCCAGGAGGTCGAGGTCGAGGTTCTCGACATCGACATGGACCGCGAGCGTGTCTCCCTGTCGCTGAAGGCGACGCAGGAGGACCCGTGGGAGGTCTACGCCCGCACTCACGCCATCGGTCAGATCGTGCCGGGCAAGGTCACCAAGCTCGTCCCCTTCGGCGCGTTCGTGCGCGTCTTCGAGGGCATCGAGGGCCTCGTGCACATCTCCGAGCTCGCGGTGCGTCACGTCGACCTGCCCGAGCAGGTCGTGCAGGCGGATGAAGAGGTCTTCGTCAAGATCATCGACATCGACCTCGAGCGTCGACGCATCTCGCTGTCCATCAAGCAGGCGAACGAGGGCGTCGACCCGAACGGCGAGGACTTCGACCCCGCGCTGTACGGCATGACGGCCGAGTACGACGACAAGGGCAACTACAAGTACCCCGAGGGCTTCGACCCCGAGACCCAGGAATGGCGCGAGGGCTTCGACGAGCAGCGCGAGGCCTGGGAGGCGGAGTACGCGAAGGCGCACGAGCGCTGGGAGGCGCACAAGCAGTTCGTCACCAAGCAGGAGGAGCAGGCAGCAGAGGCGGAGACCTCCGACGCGCCTGCGGCTCCTCGCAAGCGCGGACCGAAGGGCGAGGCTGGTCCTTCGTACACCTCGCACGACGAGCCGGCCGATGCGGGCACCCTCGCCTCGGACGAGCGTCTCGCCGCACTGCGCGAGAAGCTCACGGGCAACTAGCACCAGTTCCGTCGACAGGGCCGCGATCCGCTGAGGGTCGCGGCCCTGTCGCATGTCCGGGCCACGGCCGGGTTGGCGCGATCCGGGAGGGAGTGCGACACTCTCGCCATGCTTCGCATCGGCCTCACGGGCGGCATCGCCGCCGGCAAGTCCACCGCCTCTGCGCGCTTCGGGGAACTCGGCGCCACCGTCATCGACCATGACGCCCTCGCGCGGAGAGCCGTGGCTCCGGGATCCGCCGCGCTCGTCGAGATCGTGCGGGCGTTCGGCGATCGGGCGGTCCGCGACGGCGAACTCGACCGCGCGGCCGTGGCGGCCATCGTCTTCCACGACCCTTCCGCGCGTGCGCAGCTCGACGAGATCGTTCACCCGTACGTCTTCGCGATGTCCAAGGCGGCGGACCGTCAGGCACGCGCGCAGAAGGCGCAGGTCGTGGTCCATGACATCCCCCTGCTGGTCGAGAGCGGCCAGGGATCGGCGGACTTCGACATGGTGGTGACCGTCGCCGCGGATGTCGAGAGGCGAGTCGCCCGGCTCATGGAGTCGCGGGGCATGACGGAGGCCGATGCGCGGGCCAGGATCGCGTCGCAGGCGAGCGACGAGCAGCGGGCCGCGGTCGCCGATGCGGTGCTCGACGGGAACGGCACGGCGGAGCAGCTGCGCGCTCAGGTCGACGAGTTCTGGGCGATGAGCGTCCCGGTCACCGCCTGACGCGTCCCTGTCACACCCGGCGCGTACCGTAGTGACCATGACCGCAGACCTGCGCCGCTCCCAAGCGCCCTTCCTCGTCGAGTCCGACTACCGACCGTCGGGCGATCAGCCCAAGGCCATCGATGAGCTGGCCCGGCGCATCACCGAGGGGGAGCAGGACGTCGTGCTGCTCGGCGCCACGGGCACGGGCAAGTCGGCCACCACCGCCTGGCTCATCGAGCGGCTGCAGCGTCCCACCCTGGTGATGGCGCACAACAAGACCCTGGCCGCTCAGCTCGCGACCGAGTTCCGCGAGCTGCTCCCGCGCAACGCCGTCGAGTACTTCGTGAGCTACTACGACTACTACCAGCCTGAGGCGTACGTGCCGCAGACGGACACGTTCATCGAGAAGGACTCCTCGATCAACGAGGAGGTCGAGCGGCTGCGCTACTCCGCGACCAACTCGCTGCTCACCCGGCGGGACGTCGTCGTGGTGTCCTCGGTGTCCTGCATCTACGGACTCGGCACGCCGGAGGAGTACATCCAGGGCATGGTGATGCTCGCGGTCGGCGACACGGTCGATCGGGACACCCTGCTGCGCGAGTTCGTGCACATGCAGTACTCGCGCAACGACCTCGCGTTCACCCGCGGCACCTTCCGTGTGCGCGGCGACACGGTGGAGATCATCCCCGTGTACGAAGAGCTCGCCATCCGGATCGAGCTGTTCGGCGACGAGATCGAGGCGGTGTACACGCTCCATCCGCTGACGGGCGAGGTCGTCGAGCGCCAGACCGAGGTCCACATCTTCCCGGCGTCCCACTACGTCGCGAGTGAGGACCGCATGAACAAGGCGATCTCCACCATCGAGATCGAACTCGGCGAGCGCTTGGAGGAGCTGGAGCGTCAGAACAAGCTCCTCGAGGCCCAGCGGCTCAAGATGCGCACCACCTTCGACCTCGAGATGATGCGCTCGGTCGGCACGTGCTCGGGCATCGAGAACTACTCGCGGCACATCGAGCAGCGCGCAACGGGAACGCCGCCCCACACCCTGCTCGACTACTTCCCGGATGACTTCCTGCTGGTCATCGACGAGTCCCACGTCACCGTGCCCCAGATCGGCGCGATGTACGAGGGCGACGCCTCACGCAAGCGCACCCTCGTGGAGCACGGGTTCCGCCTGCCGTCGGCGCTCGACAACCGCCCTCTCAAGTGGGGTGAGTTCCAGGAGCGCGTGGGGCAGACCGTGTACCTGTCGGCCACGCCGGGCCAGTACGAGCTGACCCGTGCCGACGGGGCTGTGGAGCAGATCATCCGCCCCACAGGCCTGGTCGACCCCAAGGTCGTCGTGAAGCCCACGGAGGGCCAGATCGACGACCTCCTCGAGCAGATCCGCGCCCGGGTGGAGCGTGACGAGCGCGTGCTGGTCACCACGCTCACCAAGAAGATGGCCGAGGACCTCACGGAGTTCCTCGCGGACCGCGACGTGCGGGTCGAGTACCTCCACTCGGACGTCGACACGCTGCGCCGGGTCGAGCTGCTGCGCGAGCTGCGCATGGGTCGCTTCGACGTTCTCGTCGGGATCAATCTCCTGCGAGAGGGGCTCGACCTGCCGGAGGTGTCGCTGGTGTCGATCCTCGACGCAGACAAGGAGGGGTTCCTCCGCTCGGGCACCTCCCTCATCCAGACCATCGGCCGCGCGGCGCGGAACGTCTCGGGCGAGGTCCACATGTACGCGGACAGGATCACGGACTCCATGGCACTCGCGATCGACGAGACCGATCGACGCCGCGAGAAGCAAGTGGCCTACAACACCGAGAACGGCATCGACCCCACCCCGCTGCGCAAGCGCATCGGCGACATCACGGAGATGCTGGCGCGTGAGGACGCCGACACGGCCGAGACCCTCGAGCGCGCCCAGCGCGCGTCCGGCGGTGGCACAGGCGGAGGCACGTCGCCCATGGCAGGCCGGCCGTCAGACGAGCTGACTCAACTGATCGAGGACCTCTCGAGCCAGATGCGCACCGCGGCGGCCGAGCTCAAGTTCGAGATCGCCGCGCGGCTGCGCGACGAGATCGCTGAGCTCAAGAAGGAGCTCCGGCAGATGCTCGACGCCGGCTGACCGGCGTCGAGCGACCTCGGCGCGGCTTAGGATTGCACGGTGACAGATCCGTTCGTGTGGACCGCGACCATCGCGCTCATCATCGCCCTCTTCGTGTTCGACTTCGCGGTGGTCATCCGCAAGCCGCACGAGCCGAGCTTCCGCGAGGCCGCCACGTGGTCGGTGTTCTACATCGCGATCGCCGTGATGTTCGGCTTTGCATTGCACCTGTGGCACCCCGAGTTCCCCACGGTCGAGTACTTCGCGGGCTATGTCACGGAGAAGTCGCTGTCGGTCGACAACCTGTTCGTCTTCCTCGTGATCATGTCCAGGTTCGCAGTGCCGCCCAAGTACCGCTCCCGCGTGCTGCTCGTGGGCATCGCGATCGCGCTCATCCTTCGCGCCGTGTTCATCGCGGCGGGGGCAGCGGCCCTCGACGCATTCTCGGCTCTGTTCTATGTCTTCGGCGCCTTCCTGATCTACACGGCGTGGGGTCTCGCCCGCGAAAGCGAAGACGACGCCGGGCACCCGGACTACGAGGAGGGCCGCATGGTGCGGCTCGTCCGCCGGTTCTTCCCCGTGACCGACGGCTATCGCGAGGGCAAGATCGTGGTGCGCGAGGCCGGCACGCGCATGGTGACGCCCATGCTGCTCGTCATGGTCGCCATCGGCTCCACCGACGTGCTGTTCGCTCTCGACTCGATCCCGGCCATCTTCGGGCTCACCCAGGACCCGTTCATCGTGTTCACCGCGAATGCATTCGCGCTGCTCGGCCTGCGCCAGCTGTACTTCCTGGTGGAGGGTCTCCTGCAGCGCCTCGTGTACCTGCACTACGGCCTGTCGGCGATCCTGGCGTTCATCGGCGTCAAGCTCGTGCTGCATGCGCTGCACGAGAACAACCTGCCGTTCGTCAACGGTGGTGAGGGCCTCGCGGTGCCCGAGATCTCCACGGGGCTGTCCCTGACGGTGATCGTGGTGATTCTCACCATCTCGACGGTGGCGAGCGTCGTGGCGACCCGCAATGCAGGGCGGCTCGAGGACGAGATCGAGGCCGAGGAGCACGCGGAGAGTCTCAAGCCCGACGAGCGTCCGTAAGCCGGAGGAGCGTCCCTAGCGTTCTCGGGAGCGCGACGGCCGATGCCATCGGCACGGTGGCGATCCCAGGTCCGCCAGACGTGGGGGGGGCCGGGCGCCCCCCCCCGCCGTCACGTCGACTGGTGTGAACG